>JBDKVA010000126.1:0-30244 GCA_039679375.1 Clostridiaceae bacterium | reverse complement strand
TCTCAGCTTATTGTGATTTTTGCTTTTGCCTTTCCGATTTCTTCAAATCAACAAAAAACGAATTTGAAAAAGCACTTAATTATGCCAAAAAACCCGCTAAAATAGCGGGTTTTCGGACAGTCTGTGGTGCGCCATCAGGGACTCGAACCCGGGACACCCTGATTAAGAGTCAGGTGCTCTACCAACTGAGCTAATGGCGCGTAGCTTTTGAACACTTACATATTATAATAGCAACCCGCAGCGTTTGTCAACAGCATTTTTATTTTTGTTAATAACAAATTCTCATAAAATTTTCCCTTCACATGCAAAAAATATCAAGTGATATAGTATATGACAGAGGATTTAGTGAAAATTTGTAGAATTAATAAAAGGAAGAAGATGTTATGTCAAAAGATATTAAGGTTAGGGTGAAGGCATTGGCAGGCATTAAAATAGATATAGCCAGACTTGATAAAATCGTCAAAAAAACAATTGAAGCGATCAATGACAGTAAAACAGAAATATACGATATTGCCGAGAGTTCGCGTCGGGAATGCAAAAGACTTGATGAAGAACTCGATTTATTGAAGCAGCAGGTGGCCCAGCTTATCAATGAGGTTGATGTACTTGAGGCGGATCTCAAGGAAAGCAAGCGTAAACTGATGCTTATTAACCGGAATTTTGCAAATTGTTCGCAGGAACAGCTTAAGGAAGCTTATGAAAAAGCCGATAATCTACGAGTAGAGCTTGCAGTCAAGAGAGAAAACGAGCAGTTTCTCATCAGGCGCCGGAATGACCTGGAGATACGGATTAAAGATGCGTATAAGACCGTACAGAAAGCCGATAACCTGATAGCGCAGGTAGGAGCGGCTCTCGGATACCTTACGGGCGACCTGCTGGAGGTAAGCAGCCAGCTGGAGGGTTTGCAGCAAAAGCAGCTTCTTGGCCTTAAAATCATAAAGGCACAGGAAGAAGAGCGGCAGCGTGTGGCAAGAGATATACACGACGGACCGGCACAACTTATGTCCAACGTTGTCCTTAAAGCCGAGATATGTGAAAGGATGATTGATGTTGACCTGGATAAGGCGCGGGAAGAATTGAAAAACCTGAAAAGGGTTGTTAGAGATAGCCTTCAGGATGTCAGAAAAATTATCTACAACTTAAGGCCGATGTCACTTGATGACCTGGGGCTGATTCCCACTCTTCAAAGGTATGTTACGACTTACCAGGAAGAGACAGGTATTGCAGTATCGTTTCAAACGAATGGTGACTTCACTGAAATAAAACCTGTGGTATCCCTGACTGTGTTCAGGATTGCACAGGAAGCGATGAATAATGTATCAAAGCATGCAAATGCAAAGAATATATCGGTCAGCCTTGAATTTTTAGCAAATGGTATAAGGCTTTATATAGGTGATGATGGAACGGGCTTCGATACGGAAAAGCTTAAAGTAAGAAATGATGATATCAGCAGTGGATTTGGACTGGTAAGCATGCAGGAAAGGGTCGAACTGTTAAGTGGAGAAATGACAATAAACTCTGAACCGGGTAAGGGTACCCGGTTGAATATAATGATACCTTTTACAAAAGAAGGGGAGGTTATGAATGATAAACAAAATTAGCGTGCTTATTGCAGATGATCACTCATTATTAAGACAAGGGCTTAAGCAAATACTGGAACTGGAAAAGGATATATCGGTGGTAGCCCAGGCTTCAAACGGCAGCGAAGCGGTTCAATGCGCGAAGGAATGCAAGCCCGATGTGATCCTGATGGATATAAATATGCCCGGAACAAATGGACTTCAGGCCATAAAGGAAATAAAGCAGGAGAAACTCCAGTGCAGAATTATCGTTCTGACGATTCATGAAGACAGGGAGTATTTGTTCAAAACACTCCAAATGGGGGCGGAAGGTTATGTACTAAAGGATGCTGAACCGTCTGTTCTTATCGAAGCCATAAGAAATGTAAACTCGGGACAGTCCTACATACAGCCGAACATGACATCGGAACTGGTCAGGGAGTTCAACCGGGTTACCATGCATGAGAAGGAAAAACGCGATGATTCCAACCTGACATCCAGAGAGGTCGAAGTCCTGGAATTGATTGCTGAGGGTATGATAAACAAGGAAATTGCCAAACAACTTTACATAAGTGAGAAAACAGTCAAGAACCATGTCTCAAATATATTCAGAAAGCTTAATGTTTCTGATCGGACGCAAGCTGCTATCTATGCTTTCAAGCACAATATAAAGAATTAAGAATGCTGGTCAGACAGTACTGCATATAGGACATTGGTCCTTTAAGCCATAAGCCCTTCGGATGTGATATCCCAGGGTTTTTTTTGAGTCTTGTACATTATGTAAATGAGGTCTCATGGCGGATGGTTTAAAAAACGTTTCGATTATATAATGAAACCATCAAAGGCAGCGGGAACAAAAGAGTATGATTGGCAAAATAATTTTAATAAAATATTTGAAAGGTGGTTCAAAATTATGATGATGGCATTAACTTATTTAAAGGCAAGATTGGGAAGTAAAAAAGGCCAGGGCATGGTGGAGTATGGTCTGATTATCGGGATCATTGCAGTTGTTATCGTTGCATGCCTGACTATACTGAAAGCTCCGCTCCAAACATTGTTCGATAATATTGTTGATATTATAAATGGTAATAATGGAGCTACTCCTCCGCCAAGTACGACTTGATTTATAAAACTAAAGATAAAATTGCCCTATCTGCTCACAGGTAGGGCAATTTTTTAAGGGTTTTACGTACTGTTATTTCAAGGAACTCCAGGAAGTGGAAAGCCCAGGCAGGAGGTGCTTTAATGAAGCTTTATGGTATCCGTTACAAAAGAAGAGAAGGGCAGTCTCTTGTAGAGACTGCTTTGGTATTGCCAATCCTGCTTCTGATTCTGACAGGTATTATTGATTTCGGGATGCTTTTCAATAACTACCTGATTGTAAACAATGCTTCAAGGGAAGGCGCCAGAAGCGCTGCAATCGGAAGCACGGATGAACAGATCCGTACTGCGGTTTATAATGTTGCATCCACACTGGATTCAAGCCGGCTGACCGTGACGATAACACCTGACCAGACGGTAGGAAGGTCAACAGGCGATTCGGTGGCTGTAACAGTGGAATATGAATACAATATGATCACGCCAATCGTTGCCGCCATCGTTCCGGGTCCGCTTGACCTGAGAACCAGCACAACGATGCGCTGTGAATAATATCGGGGGTTAGCTTCTTATGGAAAAAGCGAATAAGAAAATAATTATCATAGCACTGCTGCTGGCACTTGCTACCGCAGTGCTTGTGTATGTGTATATATCAGGCCAAAAAGCGCCTGCCCCAAAGATCGAATATGCAACGGTTTATGTAGCGGCAAAAACGATGCCTGCCAGATACAAAATAACAAATGCAGATATCATGCAGGTGAATATTGCAAAGGAACTTCTGAATGCAAATGCTGTCAGCGACATCAATGAAATCGTGGGGAAAAGGTTGAAGGAAAGTATCATACAAGGTGAACAGATAAGGAAGGAAAGGCTTGTAGATGAAGATAAGGCATCTCTATCGTTCAATCTGCCGGAAGGTACAAGGGCTGTCAGCATGAATGTTAATGAACAGGTCGAGGTGGCAGGACTGATCCGGCCTGGCGACTTTGTCGATATTCTGGTCAGCTTCGAAAAAGAAGAAGAAAATAATGGTCAGATCACAAAGGTATTTCCAAGAATTACTAAAACAATTCTCCAAAATGTGGAGGTGCTAGCATTAGGTCAGGATCTGAGCCTTCCGCCTGATAAAATACAGGAATTGCCTTCTACAATAACGCTGGCAGTTAAGAAAGAGGATGTAGAACTGTTTGTCTACGCTTCGGAATACGGTTCCTTAAGGCTCGCTTTACGGCCTGCGGACGATGGAGAGATCATTTCGACCCAGGGAATTTTAAGGAGCGATATGACCGGCACAAAAGGCGTTTACACAAGATCCTCGGACATCACAAATTAAGAGATGCTGAACAATCGGGGCCCGCAATAAATTGTATCATTGTTGTACCGGAAAGGAGCGGAGATATGGAAAGGATAAAGCTCGTTATAGTTGATGATTCACTGGAGACAAGAAATAATATAAAACAGCTGCTTTCATTTGAGAAAAGGGTAGAGATTATAGGTGAGGCGGAAAATGGGGAGGAAGCGGTCTTTTTAGCAAAGGAGGCGAGGCCGGATATCATCCTTATGGACATAAACATGCCGGTGATTGACGGCATCCGGGCAACGGAAGAAATCACGCTGAGTGTTCCCGAGACAACCGTTATCATTATGTCCGTACAGGGAGAGACAGAATACGTAAGAAAGGCAATGACTGCGGGAGCCAGGGATTTTCTCTGCAAGCCCTTTAATGGGGATGAATTGGTGCGGACAGTCATCAATACATATGATGTCGAGTCCAGACGGAGAGAAAAGGTTCAGGTGCCCAGGACCCATGAAGAAGTGAAGTCCAGGGTGCTTACCGTATTCAGTACGAAGGGCGGCGTCGGTAAAACAACGATCGCATCCAATCTTGCTGTTTGCATAGCCCGCAATACAAAGAAAAAAGTGGCTTTAATCGACCTTGATCTGCAGTTCGGAGACATAGCTATCATGCTGAATGTTTCGGTAAAGAATACGATAAGCGATCTCATAAAAGAGTTTGCACAGCTTGATTCAAATCTTATGGAGGAATACCTTGTAACCCACTTTTCAGGCGTAAAGGTGCTGCCGGCGCCGATAAAGCCCGAGTATGCGGAATATATCACCGGGGGCCATGTGGAGAAGATCATCAATACATTGAAAGAGACCTACCACTATATCATCATTGATACCTCAGCCAACTTTCATGAAGCAGTGCTGACTTCCCTGGACATGTCGGACAGGATACTGTTGGTATCCACCCTTGATCTGCCGACCATAAAGAATGTCAAGGCAGGGATGGATGTGATGGACACGCTTCATTATCCGCAGGAGAAAATTAATCTGATACTGAACAAAGCCTCTGAGCAATACGGAATCAAATACAAGGACTTTGAAAATACACTGAGGCATCCTATCTGGTCTTATGTTCCTGAAGATAATCAGACGGTCATTACGTCGGCAAACAAGGGCTTCCCGTTTGTCATGACGAGGACGGAAACGAAGGTGGCCAAGGCAATTATGGATATAGGCAAGGATATCATTGCAGAATTGGACGGAGGATCTAAAGGAAAGATGTCCATAAAAAAATTATTCGGCTAAAAAAAGCCAGTCGTCAAAATGGTGTAAAGGAGGAGGTGCGTGAATATGTCATTGCTTGAAAGGATCCAAAAAGAAAAAAATGTTGAGACAATTGAGGCAAGCAGTGCCCAGAAAACGCGTAAACCTGCCGCTCCGAAGGCTGATCCCTTTGATGAACTGAAAGCAAGGATACATACTAAAATAATTGAAGAAATAAACAACAACGCCTTTAAGGAAAATGTTGCGGAAGAGCAGGAAGAAAACCTTGAGAAGGATATTTCCGAAATTATTGAGCGCTTTTTGGAAGAAGAGGGTACTTTCATTACAAAGCTTGAAAAACAGAAGCTCATATCGGAGATTATTGATGAGACAATAGGGTTTGGGCCGATAAACCAATTCATCCATGACCCAAGCGTATCGGAAATCATGGTAAACGGCCCGGATAAGGTATATCTTGAAAAGAAAGGCAAGCTGGTGCTGAGTGATGTTACATTCAAAGACGACCAGCATATCATGAGGGTGATCGAAAAAATCGTAGCACCGCTTGGCAGGCGTATCGACGAGAGCTCGCCCATGGTTGATGCAAGGCTGCCCAATGGCTCGCGTGTCAACGTGATCATTCCGCCGCTTTCACTCAATGGACCTACCATTACGATACGAAAATTCTCAGAAAAGCCATTTACAGTTAAGGATTTGATCAATTTCGGAACCGTTACACCCGATGTGGCTATCCTGCTCAAAGCCTGTGTTGAAGGACGGCTAAATATCGTAGTATCAGGAGGTACCGGCAGCGGTAAAACGACAACGCTCAATGTTATATCATCCTTTATACCGGAGGATGAAAGAATTGTTACAATTGAGGACGCCGCTGAGCTACAGATGATGCAGGATCATGTGATCAGGCTTGAAACCAGGCCGCCGAATATAGAAGGCAAAGGCGCAATAACTATCCGGGATCTGGTTCGGAACTCACTTAGAATGAGGCCTGACAGGATTATCGTAGGTGAAGTCAGGAGCGGAGAAGCGCTTGATATGCTGCAGGCAATGAACACAGGTCATGACGGTTCATTGACAACAGGACATGCCAATTCACCGAGAGATATGCTGGCAAGGTTAGAAACGATGGTCATGATGGCTGGAATGGAGTTGCCGATGAAAGCGATCAGGGAACAGGTAGCATCTGCTATTGACCTCATAGTACAGCAATCGAGAATGAGAGACGGCAGCAGAAGGATTACCCATATTACCGAAGTCACCGGTATGGAGGGTGATGTGATTACGATGCAGGATATCTATTTGTTCAAGCAGCATGGCAGAGATGAAAGAGGGCATATTACGGGCGAATTGCTTCCTACCGGCATTAAGCCAAAGTTTGTGGAAAAATTGGAAGATGCAGGGATTAAACTCCCTAACGACGTATTTATAAAGCGATGAGTAAAGGGGGTATTTAATTGGAAAGCCTTTTGGTCGTATTAAGTTTCGTATCCGCTCTGTTACTATTCTTTCAGCTTCTGAAGTTTTCTTTAGGCAAACACGATTATATGTCACGGCTGAGACGTTATACAAATGTTGAGGAAGCAAAGGAAGAGAGGAAAAAAGGCGGGAAAAAGACCGGAACGGGCGCTTTTAGAGGCGCATTGTCCAAGGAGATAGGTAAAGTCAAATTTCTTGATGGTTACAAAAAAAAGGTACAGAATGATTTGACCAGGGCACATCTTCTTTTGAAAGCAGAGGAATTCATAACACTTTGCCTTATACTTTTTTTTGTTTTTGCTGCTATTATGATATTAGCAAACGGACCTGGAATGTGGCCGCTTGCATTTATTGCCGGTGTAATCGGCTGGATATTGCCGTCCATTGTTGTAAAAGGGAAAATAAAAAAGAGGATAAAGCTATTAAATGAGCAGCTCGGTGATGCCATTGCAATGATTTCAAACTCCTTAAAAGCGGGCTACAGCTTTTTTCAGGCTGTCGACATGGTAGCTGAAGAAATGACCGGTCCGATTGCAGAGGAATTTACAACATTGAAAAAGGAAATCAACCTGGGGCTTCCTACTGAAAAAGCGCTTGAAAATATGGTTTCAAGGGTGTCAAGCGAGGATTTGGAGCTTGTAGTGACAGCTTTAATGATACAAAGGCAGGTGGGAGGGAACCTCGCGGAGGTGCTCGATAATATCACATCTACTATCAGAGACCGTGTCAGGATAAAAGGCGAGTTAAAAACGGTAACAGCTCAGGGGAGAATGTCAGGGTGGGTCATTTCACTGCTTCCGCTTATTCTATATTTTTTGATTTATTTAATCAATCCCGCGCAGATGAGCCTGCTTTATACCAGGACGTTGGGGCAAATCATGATCGGTATTGCTGTAGTGATGGAAACTATTGGCATCGTTCTCATACGAAAAGTCGTCCGGATTGAGATGTAAGGCAGCATTAGTCTGGCAGGAGGGTTTGAGATATGTTGATCATAATATTTATACTGGCATTTGCATCGTGTTTTATCCTTGTCTATTCCATACTGGCTTATATACAACGAGGCAAATTATCTGTTGCTTCCAGGCTTGACGGAATAAGAAAAATGAATATTACGGAAGTAAATACGGAACTGAGCCAGCCTTTGTTCTCCAGAGTACTCCGGCCTATGCTGGATAATATGGGTAAAGCAATGATGAGGGTCACACCGGGCGAGATGCTGACAAATCTTGAAAAGAAAATTGTCAAAGCAGGCAATCCGGCGAACATGGAAGCGAAAGACTGGCTTAGTATTCAGGCGCTTATGATCGTTGGGCTCCCCGTGCTTACCCTGATCATTGGAAGGTCCTCCAATATGTCAGCAGGAAACCTGCTGATGTTCATTATTGCAGAAGTTGCTCTTGGCTTTGTATTGCCGGGGTTTATTCTTGGAAAGCTGTTAACGGCAAGGCAGAAGATTATTTTAAATTCATTGCCGGATGTTATCGATCTTTTAACGGTAAGTGTAGAAGCCGGGCTTGGGTTTGACGGCGCATTGCTTAAGGTGGTCGATAAAAAGCCCGGGCCTCTTGCTTCGGAATTTGACAAGGTATTACAGGAAATAAAAGTTGGCAGGCAAAAAAAAGATGCTCTCAAGGATATGGCTGAACGGGTGGATTTGCAGGATTTTACTGCCTTTGTCGGGGCGGTAGTACAAGCTGACCAATTTGGCGTAGGCATTGCAAATGTTTTAAAGATCCAGGCGGAGCAGATGAGGCAGAAACGCAGGCAAAGAGCCCAGGAGAAAGCAATGAAGGCGCCTGTAAAGATGCTCATTCCGATGGTGCTTTTCATCTTTCCGACTCTTTTCATTGTATTGCTGGGTCCTGTGGCAATACAGCTCATAGAGCAATTCAGCAAATAACTCTGAATATAGTTGTAGATAAATGAAGATGATGCTATAATAATTGTTATATTATATGCAGTAAGCTTGAATTATGGAGGCTATATCATGAGAGATTTTTTAAAGGAAATAGAGAACCGCATACTGGTGTATGACGGATCCACGGGATATCTGCTTCAGCTCAAGGGACTGAAGGGCGGAGAGTGCGGCGAGCTATGGAACCTTACAAACCGGGAGGCTGTCACGGATATATACAGAGCATATATCGAAGCCGGATCCGATGTGATCCAGACAAATACATTCCAGGGAAACAGATTACATTTGCAGAAATATGCTCTTGATGAAAAAACATATGAAATAAATTTCTGGGGCGCCAGGCTTGCCAGAGAGGCAGCCGGGGAGAATCATTTCGTATCTGCCTCCATAGGTCCGCTTGGGATTCTTTTTGAACCGTCGGGTGAGCTGAATTTTGAAACGGCATATGAGATTTATAGGGAACAGGTAAAAGCGGTCGCCGACGGTGGGGCGGATGTCATCAACTTTGAGACCTTTACCGATCTTGCCGAAATGCGTGCAGCGCTTCTTGCCGCAAAGGAAACGACGGATCTGCCGGTTATATGCTCCCTTGCTTTTGAAAACAACGGTCGGACATTGATGGGTACTGAACCATTTTTAGCAGTAACGGTACTGAAGGCTCTCGGCGCCGATATGATTGGCGCTAACTGTTCTTTTGGACCCGAGCATATGCTTGGTATTGCAAAGGGAATGTTTGAAGCCGGAAGAGGGTATCTGAGTATAAAACCGAATGCAGGCCTGCCGCAGATGATCGGCAATGAGGTGCGGTACGAAGAGACGGCAGAGCATTTTGCATCTGTGTCTGCCGGATTTATAAAATACGGAGCGAGACTGATTGGCGGGTGCTGTGGTTCAACACCCGATTATATTAAGGCGCTGAAGAGGAAAGTGAGCTTCCTTCAGCCGGTAGCCGTCAGGCAGGGGCCTTCCGGTATCATTACCTCCAGTGTGAGATATGTTGACTGCAAGAAGCTGGACTGGCAGCAGGTCGGGATTCTGGATGCTTCAAAAGATAAGGGATTGCTTGATGCTTTGTATAAAAATGATTTCTCGTTTATTGAAGATACGGCTCTGGATATGGCATCGGAAGGCTATGATGCAGTGTATGTGAATGTTGATGCCGCCAATGGGGATGATGGGCTTCTTTCCAGCGTTGTTGACAGAATACAATGGTATGTAAAGGCTCCTTTGATTATTGAGACCACAAAGCCAGGTTCATTGAATATAGCTCTCAGAATTTACAGAGGCGTAGCGGGTGTTGCAGCAGCCAATATCCCAAAACAATCGCAATCCTTTCTGAAAGAGGCTGCTGCGAAATTTGGCTGCGTGATCGTCACACCAGGCCTGAATATATGAAACTTGAAGCAATGCTTTATTGCAAGCTTGCATTGCCACCGGTTAAACGATTTGAAGAATGGCGCATTTCAAGTATTCCGTCTCGGGCGCGGCCAGCAGCACGGGATGGTCTTTTGCCTGCGACCTGTATTCGATGAGCCTGATCTTGCGGCGTGAATCGATACCTGCATTGTATAGTATATCCATAAACATTTCCGGATCGATATGGTGCGAGCAGGAGCAAGTGACCAGGAAACCTCCGCTGTTCAGTATTTTCATGGCGCGAAGGTTTATTTCCTTATATCCGCGGATGGCCCCTTCTACAGAGCTTCTGCTTTTAGCGAAGGCGGGCGGGTCCAGAATGATGGTGTCAAAATGCTCGCCACGGTCATAATATTCTCTGAGTCTGTCAAACACATTGGCACTTTCGAACCGGCATATATTTTCAAGGCCGTTCAGCTTTGCATTTGCAGCGGCTGTTTCAACAGCATGCTCCGAGATATCCAGACCAAGTACGCTGGATGCTCCGTAAGTGCCTGCGTGAAGTGCAAACGAGCCGGTATGGCTGAAGCAGTCGAGTACCTTGGCGCCTTTTACAAAAGGTTTCAGTGCGGCACGGTTTTCCTTTTGATCAAGGAAATATCCTGTTTTTTGGCCTTCTGCCACATCAACCACGAAATGTATGCCATTTTCGGACATCATCACATTGGTATTGAAGTTACCCCGCAGGAACCCCTTTTTTTGATCCAATCCTTCAAGCTCCCTGACGGGAATGTCGTTTCTCTCATAAACGCCTTGAGGCTTGATCAGGTCACACAAAATATCCGTAAGCTCTTCCTTGTATTTTTCAATACCAAGTGAGGAGGTTTGCAGCACTAATATATCGGAAAATTTATCTACTACCAGAGCCGGCAGGAAGTCCGATTCGGAGAATACCACCCTGCAGCTGTCGGTGTCTGCAACCTTTTTGCGGTATTCCCACGCATCCCGGATCCTGTTGTAAAAAAAGCCATAATCGATTTGTTCATGCTCATATGTCAGTATCCGGACCGATATCTGTGACTTTGGGTTGAAAAAGCCTTTTCCGAGGAACTTGTTCCTGCTGCTGCAGATATCGACAATATCACCCGGATTGGCTCCGGCCTCTATGTTGTCAATATCGCTCCGGTATATCCACGGATGGCCGTATTCTACCTTTTTTTCACTGCCCTTTGATAAAATTACCTTAGCCATACTTTATCTCCCAAATTTTCTACTGTATTTTTATTTATTATAGCTTGCCAAAGCATTTTTGCTCAGTATGATATCGGATATTTGCAGCTCTTTCTGGTACTTTGAAATCTCTGCGTCATATTCAGCCTTATTCACAAGTTGCCCTTCATTATCGTAAACATTGCCCTCGGAACCTACATATATGAATTCATCTGTAATCACGGACGAATCCCTGAGTACGGCATATCCCTTCCGGGTATTCAAAATATCCTTGCCTAAAGCATGCGGCGCTTCAAATCCCATCAGATTTGCAATTGTCGGGAGCAGGTCGATCTCGCCGCAAATCGTGCTGTTTACCCCGGTGTCCTTCATGCCTGGGAAATGTATGAAGCATGGTGTTTTATGCAGCTTTGTCCAGTTATAATCATTCAATTCGACATCAATCAGGCTGTCGATCATATCTTTTTGATCCTTCAGAACAGCATGATGGTCTCCGTATATAACAATGACAGAATTGTCATATAATCCTTTGCGTTTGAGATCGTCAAGGAGCTGGCCGATCGCCTGGTCGACATAATTTGCCGCCTTGACGTAATTACCTGCCATGGTATCCTCATACTCGCCTACATCAAAACTCTGATAGTCGTCAAAGTAATTGAACGGATGATGACTGGAAAGCGTAATGAGAAAACTGTAAAACGGCCTGGAAGTATCGATTTTTTCCAGAGACTGCCTGAAAAAGGACTTGTCGCCGAGGCCCCAGCCCAGGTATTCGTCCATATCGAAGTCTCTGCTGCTGAAAAATCTGTCAAACCCGATGGATTTGTACATTTCGGTCCTGTTCCAGAAGCTTGGATTGTTAGCATGGAATACATATGAATTATATCCCTGTTGCTTTAAAATATTCGGCAGACTTTCATATGTGTTGTCGGGGTATTTGAAATAAACGGAGCCGTCCCTCAGCGGATACAGCGATGTATTGGTCAGAAGTTCCGCATCCGAGGTATTTCCTGTGCCGACCTGATAATAAAAATTGTCGAGATAGATGCTTTCATTAATATATTTGTTTAAATTAGGTGTGATTTCCTTGCCGTTAAATTTTGCATTGATGATAAATTGCTGTATGGCTTCCATCTGAACGATGATCAGATTTTTACCGCGCGCCGCCCCCTTATATTTGCTGCCGTCCATATTTTTTTCATCGAAAAAGGAATCAAGCACCGATTTTTCTTCGGGTTTCAAAGAATGATCCGTAAAGAAGCGTTCCTGTATATTCCTTTTAATATCATAATAGTGGAAGTAATAGATACCAAGATCGTTTATAACGGTGTTATTATCATATGGGAACATATAATAGGAGGATTTACCGTAAACGAATCGCATTAAGCCAAAACAGATAAAGAGAACCATAATAGCCGAGGTAATACGTTTTGCCGGCCTCATTTGTATGATTCCTCTCACAGGCTGACTCTTTAAAAACACAAAGCCTCCTATAAATAAAGGAAAATCTACCAGGAATATAATATCCTTTATCTGAATTAGACTTTTAGCACTGTCTGTAATGGAACTGACCAATCCGATCTGGTACAGAACCGGTATGGTGATGGCATTGTAATAATATCTGAAGTATAGCGTATCCGACAATAACAATATTGTCATCATGATGTCGGCAACAAATAGAGCAACAAGCCTTTTCCTGTTAAAGAATAACAGCACAATGGCAGCAATGATTATAATACTTGCAAAAGAAGCCAAAAACATATTATTATTGAGCGTATTGAAATAGGGCTTACTGTTTATTTTTGTCGAAAACTGAAAATGAGTGCATTTTAACAGCATACTTAATACAAATACCAGCCACAAGATACTTTCTGATATGTATGAATAGTAAACTGCGATCCTACCGGTCTTTGCCTGAACTGCCGTATTTTCCAAAATATCACCTGCTTAATCTGTGTTTATATGCAATGTACGTTGATTACGTAAAATAGTTTATCCCAATAATAGATTTTGTTGCAAAAAGCCGATCCGGAACTTATTACGGCTTTTTCATGCAGCTTATAGATCTAAAAGCTGCATGATTACAGCATCAATTTTACCTTTGTGATGCTGTAATTTACAAAATCCTGGATTGCACAAAAGCATTTCAGATTTAGGCTCCGAATTCTGAAATGCTCCCTGCAAGTTCAAGTTCCATTGCTTGCAGGAAAAGTCGCTTTACTGCACAAATGCGACTTTTTGCGGTGCAATCATAATTTAAATATTCTAACTCAAATAAAAATAAAATACAACCTTCAAAAAATTAACAATTTATTAATTTTATATACATACTTCGTATATGGAAAGAATAATTCGATACTTCATAATATAAGTTGTTACTTTATTTTTTGCGTGGTAGAATTAGTATTGTATATAAGTTACAAAAATAATTTCTTTACGGTGCATCACAATAGCGCAGAACTTTCATGCTCTATTTTGGTAAAAAGGAGCAAAAAGGTTACGCACCCGGGTGGGTGTGAAATAGGCCCGAGACCGATTGATCTTCATCTGAAGGCATTAAGGAGTATGGGGGCAAAGATACAGGATGCGCAAAGAGGCTTTATTTACTGTGAAGCAGACAGGCTGAAGGGGTGTGATATACAGCTTGACTATCCGAGCGTGGGTGCAACGGAAAATATCATGCTGGCTTCTGTTTTTGCAGACGGTGAAACACTTATTAGAAATGCCGCCAAGGAACCTGAAATACTTGATCTGCAGAACTATTTACAGGCAACCGGAGTACAGGTGTCGGGAGCAGGTACGAGTATTGTGAAAATCAACGGAGGCGAACACAGGTTAAGAAATGCAGAGCATACAATTATTACGGACCGGATCGTAACAGGTACATACATGGCGGCAGCCGGTATTACAGGCAGTGAATTGCTTTTGAAAAATGTCATACCGGAGCATTTGAGCTCTATCATTGCACTGCTCAGGGAAAGTGGATGCCGTATCAGCATAAAGGGCAGCACAATGCTTATTACGGGTCCGTCAAGGTTACGTGCGCTTGATATTATCAGAACGCTTCCATATCCGGGTTTTCCTACCGACATGCAGGCCCAGCTCGTTGCCATGCTGACTATTGCAAGAGGGACCAGCATAATGGTTGAAACCGTATTCGAAAACAGGTACAAGCATGTAGATGAGCTGCTTAGGATGGGAGCAAATATCAAACTCGAAGGAAGGTTGGCGGTGATAAAAGGTATTAAAAAGCTGATCGGCGCCAACGTCTATGCGCGTGACTTGAGAGGCGGGGCGGCTCTTGTGCTTGCGGGGCTTGCTGCAGAAGGGGAAACGGTTATTTCCGATATTAAGCATATTGACAGGGGCTATGAGAAATTAGAAGAAAAGCTCAGGCAAGTCGGAGCATCCATACAGCGTATTGATTGATCTTAAGCGTCTTTCAGCTTTAACGCCGATAATGGCAGCGGCCGTATCAGGTACGGGGGGAAGTCTGATGAAGTTGCGAAGGATAAATGATGTAAAGGAGCCTTTACATAAAACTCACAAAAGCAAAAAAAAACATAAACGCATATGGGCATGGATCAGAACTATACTTGTGACGGCTTTGCTGATTGCCACAGCCATTTATACTGCGCTATCTCCACTATTTAATATTGACAGGATGGCGGTAAAGGGCAATACACATTATGACAGCCGGAACCTTATTGCAGCATCCGGTATAAGGAATGGAATGAATGGATTCAGGCAGATCTTCAATAAACCGGGGAAGTTTTATTTTTTGAGGATCGGATCAGCTGAAAGAGCAATTATGGACAGTTGTCCTTATATCAAGAATGTTAAGGTGAGGTTTGTCATTCCCTCTTCTATTTTAATTGAAGTGTCTGAAAGAAAAGCAGCAGCGATTTTGAGCATGACCGGGACAAGCCTTCTTATCGACCGGGAAGGATATCTGCTGGAGCTTGATCCAAATCCGGATAAAACGGACCTTCCCGTTATAAAGGGGATCCAGCCGGATGCATACAAGCCCGGTTTAAAATTGAACATACAGGAAAATGTACTCGAATCGGCTTACATGCTATTTGACGCAATAGAGGAAATAGATAATAAAAATGAGGATAAGCTGTTACCCGTTGTAGATTTTGTTGATGTTGGGGATATATATAATGTAAGCTTCATGTTGCAGTCAAGAGTACTTGTGAATTTGGGGAAACTGGAAGATTTAAACTATAAAATCAGTGCGGCGCAAACCATATTTTATAACAATATAAAAAAAGACGAAAGGGGAAGATTGGATTTCTCTACAGATGAAAATCCCGTATTCACCCCGGAAAATGGAGGGTAATTCGTATGTTACCGATTTTAGGCATGATTATAGGAATATTGATCGGAGTTTTTTTCATACCTGTCAATATACCGCAGCAGTATTCAACGTATATGGCTGTTGCGATCCTTGCAGCTCTGGACTCGGTGTTCGGCGGAGTTGCTGCGACGATGCAGAAGAAATTTGATATGAAGATTTTCATATCCGGCTTTTTTGGGAATGCCTTGCTGGCTGCGGCACTTGCATACATAGGTGACCAATTGGGGATCGAGATCTATCTTGCGGCAATTTTCGCGTTTGGGAACAGATTATTCTTGAATTTTGCAATTATTCGCAGATATATGTTGAATAAGTCTGATAAAAAAGATAAGATATGATTGCAGGGTAAAAATGGTATGCATAATGGCCTGAGACCGGCTGACCGTTTCAAAGGCTTATTCTTTATATGGTTTTGTAGGGGGTTTCTTTAATGGGAGATTTGATCGTAAGTGTTGACATCGGAACTTCCAAAGTATGTACGCTGATTGGAAGGGTAAATAAGAATTCCCAGCTTGATATTGCCGGCAGAGGCATGTCGCCATGTGCAGGGTTGAAAAAAGGCATCATTATTGATATTGAAAGTACTGCATCATGTGTAAAAAGCTCAATTCAGGAAGCCGAATCCGAAGCGGACATAAAGGTTGGCTCAGCTTATGTGAATATTCACGGAATGCATGTCAGCGTCATCAACAACAAAAGCTGGATAAGTATTTCCAATGGTAACAGGGAAATAACACAGCATGATATCGATAATGTCCTTCACTCTGTCAGAGATATTGATTTTCCGGATGACAGGCAGTTGATTGATGTAGTACCAAGACAATATATTATTGACGGATATGATGAGATTATCGATCCGGTAGGCATGGTAGGAACGAAATTGGAAGTGGATGCGGACATCGTTGTCGGCAAGATCACATCAGTTCAAAATATTGTAAAGAGCATTGAGAGAGCCGGAATACAGATCGACGGTATAGTTGCGGAGGCATTTGCAACGGGTGAAATCAGCCTTACCCAGGATGAACGCGACATGGGCGTTGTACTGCTTGACGTCGGGGGCGGTTTGACCGACATATCGGTCTATCAGGGCAAGCGGCTTGTTTTTTATGATTCCATACCGGTTGGCGGAGACCACATTACAAACGATATCGCCATAGGGCTTCATATAACCAATATTGAAGCAGAAAAAATCAAACGGCAGTTTGAACTGGCCTTGACCTCACTTATTAAAAATGATCAGGAAATATCGGTATTGGATATAAATGAAAATAAGAAGAAAAATGTCAAAGTATCCGAGGTCGTGGAAATCATTGAAGCAAGGGTCTACGAGATATTTTCACTTTGCAGGAACCAGCTGGAAAAAGCCGGTTCGCTGATTTCTCCGGACGGGGGAGTTGTGCTGACTGGCGCTGGAATATCCTACGTTGATGGATGTAAGCAGCTTGCCCAGGAGGTTTTTGAAGTTCCCGTCAGGGTGGTTCAGGCTACACAGCTTCAGGGAGTTGTCAAGCCTGAGTTCATAGCCTCGGCGGGTATCATCCGGTATGTCGCGAACATAAAGAAAAGAGGAAGTCAGGCTAGCGAGATCAAACAGAAAAAGTATGGGAAACAGCAACCGAAAGAAACACTTTTTGATAAAATAAAGAAGTTTTTTAAGGAAATATTTTAGGTATTTTTGCCGCTTTTTATATTGTAATTATTGTTAAAACTAAGCTTGCTTTCAGTAAAGGAATAAGATATTATTTAAGTAATGCCAAACCAATGATGAAGGGGGATTTATTTTGCTGGAGTTTGATATAGATATGGAACAGTTTGCCCAGATAAAGGTCATCGGCGTCGGCGGCGGAGGGAACAATGCCGTGAACAGGATGATTTCCGCAGGACTCCGGGGCGTGGAATTTATTGCAATCAATACCGATAAGCAAGCACTTTTTCTTTCCAAAGCAAATACAAAAATCCAGATAGGTGATAAGCTTACCAAAGGGCTCGGCGCAGGTGCAAATCCCGAGATCGGTGAAAGAGCTGCCAATGAGAGCAAGGATGAAATCGCACAGGCTGTCAAGGGCGCCGATATGGTATTTGTAACAGCAGGAATGGGAGGAGGTACCGGTACAGGTGCAGCTCCTATCGTAGCTCAGATCGCCAAGGAAATGGGGATACTGACGGTAGGTGTGGTTACAAAGCCTTTCATGTTTGAAGGCCGCAAGAGGATGCAGTATGCGGAGAATGGCATAGAAAACCTCAAAGCAGTTGTGGATACGCTTGTTACGATTCCGAATGACAGACTTTTGCAGGTGGCTGAAAAGAAGACCTCCATTATAGATGCTTTCAAAATGGCCGATGATGTCCTTCGTCAGGGTGTGCAGGGCATTTCCGACCTGATTGCCGTTCCGGGGCTGATCAACCTGGACTTTGCGGATGTAAAAACCATCATGCTGAATACAGGCTTGGCACACATGGGTATTGGCAGAGCTTCCGGCGACGGAAGGGCGGAGGAGGCTGCAAGACAGGCGATCCAAAGCCCGTTGCTCGAGACCTCGATCGAAGGCGCAAGGGGAGTTCTTCTCAATATTACCGGCGGCGCAGATCTCGGCTTATTTGAAGTCAATCTTGCTGCCGAGCTTGTGCAGAAATCGGCTGACCCGGATGCGAATATTATCGTCGGCGCAGTCATTGATGAAAATCTTAAGGACGAAATGCTGATTACCGTCATCGCTACTGGCTTTGAAAAAGGCTCGGTGATCAGGAAGATGGATAAAATCGCAGAAAAGGTGCCGTCCAAACCGGAACAGCCGGTAGTGAAGCGCCATGCAACCGGTGAAATATCAGAGGATGAACTGGAAATACCCACATTCCTGAGAAAAAACAGGTTCAAATAGGCGTAACCGTTCGTATCATTACATATTAAAATAATAAAGCCGGAATATTAGGGGGATCCCTGATGTCCCGGCTTTTTTTGTCGTATAATTCCATAAATTTTACAATCATAAATGACATAAAATTCATTTTAAATAAAATATAATATGGTTACAAATAAAATATTATATGTTTATATAAATCATAAAAGTACAGGCATATGAATATATGTAAAATAGGGGATGCTTGACTTGGCGCAGGCGGGTGGGGGAAAATAGGTGGAAATTTATCTGGATATCATTATCCTTGAGAATATTGTCATCAATTATCTGATACTTTTGGTAACGGCCAGATTTTCCAAAAGACGGGCGAGCAATCTTCGCCTTTTGCTGGGATCGGTAGTGGGAGCGCTTTATCTGGTCCTGATGATATTGCTGCCTGAAATGAAAATATACACGACGATCCTGTCTAAGTTTTTGCTTTCTATTGCAATGGTGGCAGTCACCTTCAGCTTTACAAGGATATCTGCCTTTTTAAGGACGCTTGTTCTGTTTTATGCCTCCACATTTCTATTTGCCGGAGCCGGATTCGCATTTCTGTTTTTTAACCGAAGCGGAAGCGTTGTAAGAAATGGTGTAATCATGTCGCCTGTCTCGCTTATCAATACAAAATGGTCGGAACTGCTTCTCGCACTTGCAGTTACATTCATCATCCTCAGGGTTGTATGGGATATCATTCAGAACAAGTTCCTTAAAGAGAAAATGCTGGTACGGCTTTGCATCGCTTTCGACAAGAAGGCTATTGAGCTTTGTGCGCTTGTTGATACCGGCAATTCACTGCACGACCCCCTTACCAATATGCCTGTGGTCGTTGTTGAGTTTACAGCGATCAGAGACCTTTTGCCTGAAGACATAAGGAATATCTTTGAAAGGGACTCTGAAAATGATTTGAATAAGGTCTCATCTGCTATTTCATGTTCGGCATGGTTTTCCAGATTCAGACTTATTCCATTTACTTCACTTGGAAAGGAAAATGGCATGCTGATCGGTTTCAGACCGGACTATATTGAGATCGAAAAAGAAGATGAAAAGAAGGGAGTGAGTAATGTTATTGTCGGCATCTATAACAGAGCACTATCCAGAAATGAAAAGTACAGCGCATTACTGAACCCGGAGCTTATGTAAGACAATTAAAAAAGGAGATTCTAAAATGGGTATTTTGAAGAGGTTGCAATTTTTTTTAAGGATTCGATACCTCAATCTGCTGAACAAATTTAAGGCGGAAAAAGGGTTGCCAATACACTATATAGGAGGTAGTGAGGCATTGCCTCCTCCGCTTAGCCCTGATGAAGAAAATTATCTTCTGGCCAGGCTGGAAGCGCAAGATTATGGGGTAAAAAGTATTTTGATCGAGCGGAACCTCAGGCTGGTGGTTTATATAGCCAGAAAATTTGAAAATACCGGTGTTGGGGTGGAGGATCTTGTTTCAATCGGTACGATCGGCCTTATCAAGGCAATCAATACATTTAACCCGTCAAAAAACATAAAGCTTGCCACATATGCCTCAAGGTGCATTGAGAATGAAATATTGATGTACTTAAGACGGAATAATAAGATCAAGACGGAGATATCCATCGATGAACCGCTGAATATCGATTGGGACGGCAATGAACTCCTTCTTTCGGATATCCTTGGCACAGAGAACGACATCATTCACCGGAGCCTTGAAGATGAAGTTGACAGGGAACTGCTTAACACAGCGATGAAAAAGCTCTCACTAAGAGAAAAGAAAATTATGGAGCTCAGGTTCGGACTTTCAAATGGAATTGAAAAAACCCAAAAGGAAGTGGCTGATATGCTTGGTATATCACAATCCTACATTTCAAGGCTGGAAAAAAGGATCATCAGCAGGCTGAAAAGGGAAATCAACCGTATGGTCTAATCGTCAAAACCGCTGTTGTCAAGGCCTTTAAGAAATATTTTTAAATTCGGCAACGGTATAAAAAAGACCTCCATGGCAATAATGATACTATTCAGGGAAGGTAAAAGTACGACTTTGGCTGACCCTAAATTTGCGCCGGGAGGTTTTTCAATGCTAATCAACAAAGTAGAAATATGTGGTGTCAACACATCCAAACTGCCGGTTCTGTCCAATGAGCAAAAAAAGGTTTTATTTGAAAGAATGCATAAAGGCGATGCTTCTGCCCGCGAGGAATTTATTAAGGGGAACCTCAGGCTTGTATTGAGCGTGATTCAGCGTTTTAATAACAGGGGCGAGTATGTGGATGACCTTTTCCAGGTAGGATGCATCGGGCTTATCAAGGCTATTGATAATTTTGACGTCACTCAGAACGTCAAATTTTCAACCTATGCGGTACCAATGATTATTGGTGAAATCAGGAGATATTTACGCGACAATAACTCCATCAGGGTAAGCAGGTCCCTGAGGGACATTGCTTATAAAGCGCTTCAGGCAAAGGAGAGACTGACCAGCAGGAATTCCAAGGAACCGACAATCGCAGAAATTGCCAAAGAGCTTGATCTTCCCAAGGAAGAAGTCGTATTTGCCCTTGATGCAATACAGGATCCGATATCGCTTTTTGAGTCCGTATACCATGATGGCGGGGATGCGATTTATGTCATGGACCAGGTAAAGGACGAAAAGAATATTGATGAGAACTGGCTCGAGGGTATTTCTCTTAAGGAAGCCATGCGAAAGCTCAATGACAGAGAAAAGCTGATTTTGAACCTCCGCTTTTTTGAAGGCCGGACGCAAATGGAAGTAGCGGATGAAATCGGTATATCCCAGGCCCAAGTGTCAAGGCTGGAAAAAACAGCTTTGCTGCATATGAAAAAGTACATTTGAACTAATAATGATAAGACACCGCAAGGTGTTTTATTTATATGGATTCATTTTTGCCGATCCGCCACATATATTTATAACAGAGTATTGCATTTTTCAAATGAAGCAGATGGTTGGTGGATTCTATGAACCGTTCTTCCGATTTCAAACAAAAGGAAGTAATTAACATGTCAGATGGAAAAAGGCTGGGTTTCGTGTCTGATGTCGAAATAGACCTTGAGCAGGGGAAAGTCGACGCCATCATATTGCCGGGGGTAGGCAGACTTTTCGGGCTTCTTGGAAAGGACAACGAATTTGTCATACCATGGGAAAAGATACGAAAGATAGGAGAAGATATCATACTTGTGGACCTTGATGAGAGGTACATCAGGAAATACTTTGACTGAATGTCCTAAACATTTTGATAAAATCATCCGATATTAGTACAGATTGATGGAATCTTCAATTTGCATCGGATCACATCCGGGATCCGTTTAAGTACATTTTAATTAAACCGGAATTTACTAAAGAAAAATATCGGTATGATCTGCCGGTTTGGAGGATTGACAATGAAATGTCCGTATTGCGGTTTTGTAGAAGATAAGGTTATTGATTCAAGGCCTACTGAAGAAAATACTGCAATCAGAAGACGCCGCGAATGCTCAAAATGCCTTAAGCGCTTCACAACCTATGAAAAGGTCGAAAGTGTCCCGTTAATGGTCATAAAGAAGGACAAAACCCGTCAGGTGTTTAACCGGGAAAAGCTTCTGAATGGATTATTAAGAGCCTGTGAGAAAAGGCCGGTTTCCATAGAGGAACTGGAAATCATGGTGGACGAGATTGAGGGACAGATTTTAAATTCGCTCAAAAGAGAAATCACATCGCAGGAAATCGGCGAAATGGTTATGGCAAGGCTGAAGAATCTTGACGAAGTGGCATATGTCCGTTTTGCCTCAGTCTATAGACAATTTAGGGATATCAACACATTTATGGACGAGCTGCGAAAGCTTCTGAATGATAGATAATTGTAGGAATGTCCCACATAAATGCACCGGAAATCCCGTGATACTGGCTGATTGCACACCGCGCTTGACCGGTCCGCTCATCCCAGCGCTCCAATTGAAAGCGCGGTTTTATGGTATTCCGGCAGAGCGCTTGAATGGCATTCAAGAGGTAAGGGGTTCGATCCAGCTTATCTCCACCAGGAAACACAGTAATCGCAAGGCTTTCAGCCTTGCGATTACTATTTATGAAGTGAGAGAACGGATACTTGATGAATTTTTGCAGGCGGGTGACTGGCATTCATCTTTTAATAAACTAAATTGCACAACTTTCAGAACCATTACCTATATTTATGCGGTGTATGGAGTTTTGCTTGATAACGATCTCTATACTCGTCAATAAAATCGGATGCTTCTTCAAGAGTACTACCCGTAAAAGATACATCCAATAATTCTTCAATCTGCTTGATATACCTCAACTGAGCCTCGGTAGCGGGACGGTCAGAACCTTCATTAATCATCATTACTTACCTCGGATTTATAATTTAGCCATTTTTATCAGTATATAACATCTTTTATCACTGCTCAACAGCCTTCTTTCATCCGTGTGTCTTCGGGAACTTCTTTTTGCCAAATCTAGAGCAATAAAAACTGGCATTCATAGTAAAACCGTAAAATGTAGTATCTGCAATGACCGTATAGTATAAGAATAACCATAAACGGAAAATACGGGAGTATACGCCAATAACGATGAACCACAGGGCCAAAATGACCTTGAGGGTTTTATTACCCGACAGATAGAACACTTGATAATTCAAACCCGAAGTTCTGATGCACATTAATATTTCCGATTACGCCAGCTTGCCTGCCAACTGGGAATAACACGAACCAACCGATTAAGATAAGGCATGGGCGATCAATGACATCTCATCAGTTGGCGTATATTCTGATCCTTTATTTGTCTTGCGCCCGGTTTCGCTGAACAGGTATAAGTTTTGCTTTGCTCTTGAGCAGAGAACATAGAGTAGTTTAAGTGTTTCAGTTTTTCGTATACATTTTTTTTCTGGCTTGATGATAAAATCCCAATGCGGCAAATAACCGTTGAGCAAGCATACGGCAATAACTGTGGTGTATTCTTCGCCTTTAACCCCGTGGATGGTTGAGATGACAACGCCGCGCTTGTCCCGAAAATACTTGCTGATCGAATCGTAATCTGTAGCGAGTGAGTGTTGTTTTACACGCGAATCGATTCTAGCAAAAAAGTGTTCAATCAAGCCAGGAAGTGCTTTCTCCCTGTTTACGTCGATTCTCAACAAAGCAAAAACTCGCTCAATGACAGCTTTCAAACAAGCAATGCCGTCGGTATCCAGTGAACGGCAATGGTTGACAGCGGAAAGAATGTCATAATTTTGAATGCGGTCGGGCACCATGATTTTCAGGTCATCCCGAATAATTGAAATGAACTCAGTTGCAATTCGTTTTCTTGTTGAAACATTTTCGCCTGAAGGCATAAACAACAGCCTTGCCAACAAAAACAAAGGGTTCAAAGGATCGTACTTTATTGGGGAAATATCGGGTGCGTCAAACAGGACGTCTGGAAGCTGCGAACGCAGATCTCTCGACAGGCTGAATAAGATTTGCCATTGCGGGGCAAGAACACAAATCTCCTCCGCTTGTGTGCCAGATCCCAATTCGGAGCTTATAATCGCTGCAATTTCTGCTGTTAAGTTTTCCTTTGAAACCGACTTACAGTAGTTTATCGTTCCGGCAACATCTTTGATCTCTGCCACCGAGCACACGCCGGTTTGCGTAACCTCAAAATTTCTGTACAGATTTACCACTCGATCGGTAGAACGATAACATCCCGTCAGCGACATTTCCCTGAATGTCGTTTCATAAAGAGCGTCAAGTTCTGCCTTGCACTTGGCGACGCCGCCAAGAGAGCCATATATAGCCTGATTCACATCGCCCACAAACATGAGACTGATCGATTTGCTTGCTTTATATATTTTTGCAAGGATTGAATATTGAAGCTCGTTTGTGTCTTGAAATTCGTCGACCAGAATGCTGTTTATCACAGAGGCTATATTTGCACTAATAAAAGGGCAGCGACTTGAAAGCTCCTCTGAAAAACGAAGAATCATTTCAAAATCAATTTCTTTGTTCGCAGCAAGCAAAGCCTCATATGCGGTAACAACAGCCGGGTATTGAAAAGGGTCGTCATAATAATTCAGCTTTATTCCCAATTCTTTAGCAAAGCTTCTTCCATATTCGTCCCTAGTATATTCATCAATAATTGAATAACCTTTACTCAGTCTGCCGGAATACATGGCGTAAGGGCGAATGATAAACTGCATACAGAACTGATGAATTGTACCTGTCCAAATGTTCGACAAATCGATGCCCATATCATCGAGCCGTGTGGTAATCTCGTCAGCGGCTCGGTTTGTATACGTTATCGCTATGTCCCACTTTTTTGATGCAGGTGCCTGAGCCGCCTGATACGCCAACCTGCGGGTAAGTGTTCTTGTTTTGCCGCTGCCGGGACAAGCAGTAAGCAGGACATTTTCGGGGGCTTTACATGCAGCTTCCTGTTCGGGGGAAAGGTCTCTCAATATATCAGCAAAATCAGACATTCAGCCCACCAACCTTTGCAATGAATACGCTGACCATGTCTTTGGGGAACACATCACAGAATTTCGACATCAAATCATGTTTTTGTTCGGGAGTCGCAGCTTCGGCAAATTCTTTTTTCATGTCATCATAATCGCTGCCTAAGTCGGTATATGCACCAAATGAATACTTGACCATTTTCCACAAAAGCTTGGGGGATACAACATCCTTTGCGGCAAAAGCAATGGCATCAAGAATATACGTGGGAATGATCGCGTTCGCCCCAATTTCAGAAGCAAGCAGAGTGGCATACCAGCCCTTTTGGATATTTTGAGCAACGGTAAGAACAGCGTCGTACCGTTCGGCATCCGTTCCTGTTTTGATTGCCACAACATGTTTGTCTATCACAGCCTTTATCGTGTAGGCATGATTGATGACGGCATACACTGACTCTTTATTCACTTTTATGCTGGCAAAATCAAACTCAAGCGTGTGTGGAGCATAAAAAGTATCGACATAGGGATTTGCATCAAAGAGACGGGTCAGCCGTTCTTTTCTTGCGGCTCCTATGTCCATCGCCTCTTGGCTGCACTTTGTTGCACCGTCGACAATTGCATCCAAATCAGTCACTATGGCACATCGCCTTTGCAAGCGGGCTTCATCAAAAATGCAAGCGACATTTTCAAACGCAACACTTCCAACGTTAATGAGCCCGATTCCCATTTCATCGAGCGAAACCCCAAGCACCTTTTTGCCCAAAACCGGAATCAGAATTTCCTCGCCGTCCCCCTCAACGAGAATAACGCCTTTCGAGAATAATAGAACGCTCCGCTTTACGTCCAAATATCTGGACAGAATCTGAGTAAACGCCATACCCCTGTGTTTAAGTACGTCGGCTCCGAATTTGTCCAGTCCGTTTGTGGGTTTCATGACAAACGACAGCTGCTCGTTGACTTTTTTCATGATGTTTACTTTTTCAATATCCGAAACCTCTGAAAGATGCGTAGAATGCGTAGACATCACGACTTGCGTATAGGTATGGGCAACCTGCAGGTTGTCAAACAGCGTTTTCTGAATGTGCGTATGTATATGGGCTTCCGGCTCCTCGATGATCATGATATTGAGAAGCTCCCGGTTGCGATTGGATTCAAACTCGACCAGCTTCAAGGCAATATACAAAATGTTAAGATGACCCAATCCAAGCAGGTCAATATCGTTCTGGTCGGAAGGAGCCATCGTCAGATATCTGGCAAGTGTCGCAAAATCTTCTTTCAAGCGGGATTCCAGCTTGATGTCTGGAGAATAAACCGTTCCGATCATTTCAAGCAGTTTTCGATTTACTTGATTCCCAATATCTGAAATCTGAGGGATACTGGCGATTTTTAAGTTGAGTGCAGTAATTTTGCTTTTGATATCATCGATATCTGTTATAGCAATTTCACCTTCGACGGTATCAATGATTTGTCGTATTGGATTTTTGGGTTTTCGAAGTTCATTCTCGACATCTCGCAAAGCATCAATGAAAACCGTCGAAACGTGTTGCCAGACGTTCATTATGTCAATTTTTGTGCCGATGACGGAGGTGTCATCGTTTTCAGGGTTGGCGTATTCACCAGCCGCAATATCGCCTACAATGGACTTGTACACAGTTTCGTTAGTAAAGTCAGCTTGAGACCGTGACGTATAAAAAAACTCATAGTCATTGAGTTTGATTTGAGAAAGAGCTGTTTCAAGTCTGCCGCTTTGAGAAGCTTCTGCCAATTCCAGCCTTTTGGATTTACAAGGGCGGATAAATAAAGTGACCGTTCCGTAACCCTTGTCTGCGCATCGGATATACGATCTTAAAAAATCCGCATTTTCTTTGTCAGGAGTCAGCTCAGCACAAAATTCGTTATGCTTATCCTCATCAGATATTTCATCAAAAAAAGCAGAGATGATTATCCAATGCCCTTTCCAATCGCCGAGAGCATATGAAAAATCCGTTTCCTTAAGTCGTTTTGTGTTGTAGTAATAGCTGTCGTCCAAAAGTATCCGCATAGCGGTTAGGGCATTTGACTTGCCAGAATCGTTTTCGCCAATGATTGTATTGGCACCCTTGGCAAACTCAAAACGAGCAGACTTCAGGTTTTTGAAATTGATGATTTGAATATATTTCAAGTACATATCTTCTGTTCTCTCCTTGCTTTGGTAACTGTAACCAGTATACTAAAATGAGCCAATTTAAGCAAACAAAATCCCCTCACCTAAGATAGCCTGTTATGTTAAGTGAAATTTTAAACCAAACGGAGAGCCATATAATCCGTAACACTGAAAGAAATTAACTTTGCCACATATGCCCTGAGCCATAAGGCACCGGGCATAGCCTATTCCCAAGATTTATGGTATACTATGGAAAGCATTGTGCTACTTAAGCTCGCACATTTAAGTGTTCAAAGAGAGGATAATGACATTCGTTTCAACTATAATTACAGTGAAAGGAGGGGATCGTGATGGATTGGTCAGCGCGTATGAACCGTGCTCTTGACTATATTGAGGCTAACCTTGACGGTGAGATTGATTTTGCTCATGCGGCAAAGCTGGCGTTCTGTTCGGCGAACAATTTCTCAAATATGTTCCTGATGGCCACAGGGATACAATTGAGCGAGTACATTCGCCGAAGACGACTTTCGCTTGCTGCGCTTGAGCTTCAGAGCAGTGATGTAAAAATTATCGACATCGCTCTGAAGTATGGCTACTCATCACCCACAGCGTTTAATCGAGCATTTCAAAATCAACACAAGGTATCGCCTCAATATGCCAGAAGTCGTGGGATACCTCTGATTACCTATCCGCGCATCTCACTCCAAATACAAGTTAAAGGAGATGTTGAGATGAAAGTCAGAATCGAAAAAAAGCCCGCATTTACAGTAGTGGGGCTCAAACGTCAGTTTCAAAACGATGCTGTTGTCAACTTGATACCGAATTTTTGGGGTGAAACTCCACGAGCAATCTATGACCTTCTTTTATCGCTGATGAATACAGAACCACAGGGGTTCATCGGTATGTGCTCAGACTTCGACGGCAAGCACGAGTTCGACTACTGGATTGCAGCCGCGACGACGGAAGAAGCTCCTGAAAACTGCGAGAAATATAATGTTAAAGCTGCGACATGGGCAATTCTTGAACAGGACGGAGATTTGATGGAGCTTGCCAATCGCTTTTGGAAAGAATGGCTACCCTCGTCAGGTTATCGTCGCGCAGATGAAAGCATACCCGACATAGAGGTCTACCCGGAACGCGATATGCCAAAACCCAATTTCAAATATGAGCTTTGGTTTCCGGTAATTAAAGAATAATTGTTAATCACACAGAGAAAGACTTGCCTTACACGGTAGGTCTTTTTTATTTCCTGATATTTCCTCTTTGGAATAGGGAATGCGCTACAGCTCTGAGTGTTCAGCTTCGATGGATTTGACACGCTATGAGCGTACTACTATGCCTGTTAGAACTACTCTATTCTTCGCTTTGCGTCGCTTGCATTTTCATGATATAATTTTACAAAATATGTCGAAAGCGAGGTGGCTCCGTGAAAAGAAGAAAAAGACTCTGCTCGACCTTGACCGTGTCCCGACACTTGATGAGCTCCGTGCGTACTTTAGGGAAAACGACTTCTCCACCGCGACATATATCGATATGAACTACGACAAGATGAACTCCGAGGACATGGAAATGTTCGAACACATAAAAGGTCTGATGGACGAGAAGTGGGAGCCGCTGTCTATTCCAATCCAGGAGCGAAAGTAAAAACAAAGGAGTTTTTTATGAAAAATTTTACATATTTTGATTTTCTTAATACGCTTGAAGAAGCTGACAAACATTTTCTGAATACTATAAATGAATATATTTCATGTTATTATCCGGATTACAAATCATACGATATCCAGCCCAAAAACAAATTAAACAAAGAATGGACCATCAATTACCGTAAAAAGCCAAAAGTTGGGAAACCAATATGTAATGTGTATTCCATTGATGGAAAACTGTCCATTCAATTTGTTTTTCTGACATCAATGATGCATGAGGTGTTGCTCAGACAGGAGGAATTCTCTGCAAAAATACGGCACTATATATTAAAACAAAGCCTCTGTGTGGCAAATATATCTTGCAGAACTTATGGCAATCAAATAGGAGCAAATGGATGCGCCTGGCGCCAATACTTTTGGATTAAGAACCGTTTAATCATGACCTGCCCATACCCGTATATCCGTTTCAACGATATTATAGAAAACGACTTGAGTGATATGCTGAAGCTCATTGATCTGCAAATGAAACATATGACACAGGATGCAAAGGACATCAAGGGCAACGGATATGTTGAAACAAACAAGGCAAGATGCGGCGAGGTGAAAATTTTGTCGCTTGGGCAAATTGATTTAGACATTGATACATTTAATATTTCAGATTACTGCGTGAATCTAAAGAGATTAGAAAAATATGCATCTCTATACAACATTGTTCCGATGGGCGCGGATGACGGCATTTGGTTTTATCAAAGTGATGAAGCTGTCTGCGGAATAGATTGCAGCAAAAGCGAATTCTGTTTTACCACGATTCCCCAAGGACGTTATGCCGCAGTAACCGTAGATAATCCGATGACTTTTTCCTTATGCAGGACCTGGAATTATATTTGCAAATGGGCAAAGGAAAATCTGGAAAATATAAGTGAAATAGAATTGAATGGAGTTAAAGCGACTTGTTTAGTGAAGTTTTACATGGAATATGGAAAAGAATATATGACCATGTATGTTCCAATAAAGCAAAAGATTTAACGCCTGATGACAAGCACAATGAAAAGATAAATTAGGTAGCATCTTTTTTGACCTAACTTTCTTAAAAAAGTTGAATGGGAAAAATTTTTGTCGCAAAGTCAGCGTCTCTTCCTGAAAGCAGAACTCAGGCTTGGATAAACTGCGTAAGTAATTGAAACAGAAGATAAAAGGTGGCGGTTTTGATGGAAAACATACTTAGAATTTTGAGAGAATACTACCCTATGAATTTCGATAATCTCGAAATGATGCGCGATGCGGGGAGCGTTTCATACGCCGTCTTTTCCGGCAATAATAAGAATTTCCTGCACGTCATAAAACCAGCCTTTCTTGACACGGCGCTCATAGGCGCCAACATTCAAGTGTTTTTACAAAGTAAAGGCTTCCCCGTTCCGCCTGTTATTTTTACAAAAGATAATTTGCCTTATGTTAGCATTTTCATGTAAAGAGCCCGACACCGTATAAAAAGAATTGACAAAATATGTATTTTGGGTATGTACAAAAACGACCTTTTATAGTAGTATGTATTTGGAAATATATGTATAATTATGGCGCAT
>JBDKVA010000125.1:0-30912 GCA_039679375.1 Clostridiaceae bacterium | reverse complement strand
TGAGAACAATATCGAGGGGGAAAACTGCCTCGTGCATACCCGAACAGGTAAGGTGTATTCAGGAACCATACTGCTAACCAAAGCCTCTTCCCATGTCTTTGAAGACATTCCCGGAATCAAGAGAAATGATGAAAACCTGGAAGTTGTACTGGATGAAAAAGTTCGATCCAGGTCAGATGTCTTGAATTTGGAGATCAGCGCAGGGGATTTTATTACTCTTGACCCGAGGACAGTAATGACTGAAAGCGGTTTTATCAAGAGCAGGCATTTGGATGACAAAGCAATCGTAGGTATTCTTTTAGCTTTGGCGAAGCTAGTGAAAGATAAGGCAGTAAAACTTAACCGGAAAGTTTGGCTGCTTTTTAGCACATATGAGGAAGTAGGGCATGGAGGTGCTGCAGGCCTTCCGGAGGGAATTGATGAGATGATATCCGTGGATTTGGGAGCTGTGGGAGATGATCTTCAAACCAATGAATATAAAGTATCCATCTGCGCTAAGGATACTCATGGACCCTACGACTACGATGTTACAACAAACCTTATTAATATTGCGAAAGCAATGCAATTGAACTATGCAGTAGATATCTACCCTAGATATGGCTCTGATGTTGATGTTGCGCTCAAGGCAGGATATGACATCAGGCATGGTCTCATTGGCCCTGGGGTATATGCGTCTCACGGATATGAAAGAACGCATTTGGAGGGGATTGAGAATACCTTTAAATTGATCGTCGGGTATACATTTTCAAAGAAAGTAAATTGGAATTTTTTTATATGACTGTATATAAAGAATGTTGTTTGCTTATTATTATACCGTTCCTTTCACAAACAGTGAGGTAGAAAATCTTTCCGGTGGGTAAGGACACGGCAAAAAATGTCCGGCTGTCACCGAAGTTATCAAGGAGCACAAGTCACTATGCGCCTTATGAGCTTTATTCTGGCAGTATGAAAGCGACAAATACCTATCTATGAGGTAATGCAAAAAATCATAAATCATCAGTCTGTGCTTGTTAAATTTAAAGCGTTTGCTCTTATGAGTTTTGCTGTCATGCTCTTTTCCTATAGGCTGAAAACAGGAGTAAGGCTAAGGCTGCCATACAAGTGAAACCCAATAACTAGACGGAATTGTTTGCAGTAGATATGACAGGTAGACGGAGAAAAAGAATGTGCGAGTACCCGAGGAGGCAAGCGGGATTATGCGATTATTCTTCTTACATGTGTTCTGGGATTAAGAGTTACGGATATCAAAAACCGGCATGTGGGCAATTGTGCGTTTTGAAGGATTAAACCCCCGGAAAATTTATTTGTAGTATAATAATAATAAGGCGCGAGCTGTGACAGGCTGGGGGGATAATATTTGAGCGGATTAATAGTCAAAATTTCAAAGGACCATGATGAGTACATGAGGGATGAGTCCAGAAAGACAGGAAATGCGGATTCTATTTCTTTTCCCAAAACAGAACCGGAAATAATTGAAATAATGAAGTGCTGCCAGAGCAAAAACAGTAAGGTGACCATTCAGGGAGCGCGTACGGGGATCACTGCAGGCGCGGTCCCGCAAGGAGGCCATGTGCTGAATCTGGCAGAAATGAACCGGATAACAGGGCTCCGGTACGATAATGTAAGCGATGCTTTTTATGTAACCGTACAGCCCGGCGTATTGCTTGTCGACCTTCGAAAGGCCGTCTCAAATAAGGACTTTGATACGGAAGGATGGCAGGAGCATTCACTTAAGGCGTTGGAAATGATGAAAAGCTCGGCGGATTACTTTCTTCCGCCCGATCCCACGGAGACATCCGCATCCATCGGAGGAATGGTGGCGTGCAATGCTTCCGGAGCGCGCTCGTACCGATATGGTCCGACCCGTAATTATGTCGAGAGCTTGCGCGTTGTTTTGCCGGACGGTTCCGTGCTGTCTCTCAGGAGGGGCGAACACAAGGCGAAAGGGCGTCATTTCAGCCTGACGACAGACACGGGCAGGGTCGTAAGCGGGGATTTGCCCGAATATACGATGCCTGACGTAAAAAATGCGTCGGGATATTATGTAAAGGATAATATGGATTTGATCGATCTGTTTATCGGCAGCGAAGGAACGCTTGGGATCATATCTCAGGTTGAATTAAGGCTTATAAAGGAGCCTGCAGAGATATGGGGGCTTATGTTTTTCTTTCATGAAGAAGAATCTGCCGTCAAATTTGTGAAGGCACTTCGGAAAAATTCATCGGAAGCTTCATCTGCCGGTGGGGGAAAGGCATCCAACGATATGGGGTTTTGCCCTGCCGCGATCGAATACTTCAACGGTGATGCACTTGAGCTTTTAAGGGTGCAGAAAGAATCCAACGCGGCGTTTTCCAATATTACCTGCGTGGATAGAAAATTCAACAGCGCTGTTTATGTAGAACTGCATGGGAATAATGAAGACGACGTTATGGAATCCATGGGCGAAGCGCTGGAAAGGGCGGAGCGCTGCGGCGGTTGCGAGTCCGACACCTGGGTTGCTTCCACACCGCAATTGATGGAAAACATGAAGCTGTTCAGGCATGCGGTACCTGAGGCGGTCAACCTGCTGATCGATCAGCGGCGCAAGGAGGATCCGGATATCACAAAGCTTGGGACGGATATGGCTGTTCCTGATGACAGGCTTGAAGAAGTTATGCAAATGTATAAGGCCAGCCTGGCGGAAGCAGGATTTGATTCGGTCATGTTCGGGCACATAGGAAACAACCACATCCATGTGAATATTTTGCCAAGGACAATGGGGGAATACGGCAGGGGCAAGGAGCTGTATGCAAAATGGGCGCAAAAGGTACTCGACGTTGGCGGGACGGTATCGGCCGAGCATGGCATCGGCAAGCTGAAGGTCAGCTTCCTGAGAATGATGTACGGGCAGGAAGGGATCAATGGGATGATGGCTGTCAGGAATGCATTTGACCCCGGCAACATATTGAATAAAGGCAACTTGTTTTGATATCAGGTGGTTTATCGGGTGTGGCCGATGCGTTATAGGCGTGGAATAATGCGATTTGTGGAAGTGGTGAAGGAAATGGAAATTCAGATGCATAAAATTAAGCAGAAATTTGATTCGGGGTATCTTGAGGATATTGAAGGTACGGTTAAGCAGGAAATTAGCAAACTGAACCTGCAGATCAAAAAGGGGCAAAGGATAGCCATTACCGCGGGCAGCAGGGGTATTGACCGGATTCCCTCCATACTCAGGGCTGTTGCCGCAAAAGTGAAGGAAATGGGCGGCGAGCCCTTTTTAATACCTGCCATGGGCAGCCATGGCGGCGCGACTGCCGAAGGGCAGAAGAAAATTCTTGAGGAGCTGGGAATAACGCCTGAGTTTGTCGGCGCACCTGTGCTCTCCTCAATGGAAATTGTAAAGGTCGGGACCTTTAGCCCTCCGGTATCCGCGGACTGCAGGCCTGTTGAAATCGCAGTCGTAATGGACAAAAATGCATATGAAGCAGACGGTATTATTGTTGTAAACCGCGTAAAACCGCATACTTCATTTCACAGTGATGTTGAGAGCGGTATGATGAAGATGATTGCGGTCGGGATGGGGAAAAAAGTGCAGGCTGAAAATATTCACAGCTTTGGTACAAAAGGACTGAGAGAGTACATTGTGCCTATTGCACGAAAGGTCATCGAAACAGGAAAAATCATAGCGGGAATAGGCATTGTGGAGAATTCGTATGACAGGGTCTTGGAGATCAGGGCATTTCTGCCGGAAGATATAGAGCAAGGCGAGAAGGATCTCCTGCAAAAAGCGCGCAAATCCATGCCGGGATTGCCGGTCGATCAACTGGACATGCTGATCGTGGAGAAATTAGGGAAGAATATCAGCGGAACGGGCATGGATACCAATATCATAGGAAGATTGAAAATACATGGAGAACCTGAGACCGGCAAGCCAACAATCGGAAGGATCATTGTGCTTGATCTCACACCTGAAACCAAAGGAAACGCTTACGGTATCGGACTGGCGGATTTTACTACTAAGGCGCTGGTGGAAAAGATAGATTATAAAGCTACCTATACGAATGCAATTACTTCGACATTTACGGAACGGGTCAAGATACCGGTCATCGCGGAAAATGAGCAAGAGGCTTTTGAAATGGCGGTAAAGGCATGCGGCATTAAAGATTTGGATACGATCCGGGCAATCAGAATAAAAAACACACTGGAACTTGAGGAAATATGGGTTTCTCCTGCAATATACGGCGAGCTGCAGGCAAAAATATAAAATTGCTAAATAGTATGGTGTCGGCTATGGTCTTGTGGTAAGATTTTATTAGCAGCTCATTGTATTTTTTGGGGGACCTAAACAAATGAGAAATATTTTCAAGAAGCTGACACAAAAAATTATCTATCAAAATGATGCGGAGCTTCTGTTCAATCCATATAAAAAAAGTCAGGACTATTATATTCTTCAGGCTGTTTTCGCCACGATTTTTTCTTTGCTTACAGGCGGCGTATTTCTCGCGGGTTTTGCGGTATATCTGGGTGCAAGCGACGAAGTAGTCAGCTACCTCAACCTGATACCTTCCATTTGCGGCATTTTCCTTGTAATAGGTGGCATCTTTATGGAAAACGTCCATTACAAGAAAAAAACTACAATAACCTTATGCATCTTTTCAAAGCTGCTTATTTGCTCAGTGATAACCATTCCGTTATTTGTGCCCGGAGACTACCGGCAGCAAGTGCTGCTGGCCGTTTTGGCAGTTGCTTATATATTGCAGGCATTGTACGGCTTGATCATTAACAAATGGTTTATCAGCGTAGTGCCTGTCAACATACGGGGAAGGTACTTTGCGGTAAGGCAATCCTTTGCAATATCTGTTAACGTTGTATTTCCGCTTGCAGCCGGTTGGTTTATGGATACAATACAGGATAAATACCTTGGGTTTGTGGTACTTTATTCTCTGGGATTGGTGGTTATGGCCGTAGAGGCATTCGCCTTCGGAAATATTGATGAACCTGAAGTGGAATCCATGGAAAGGAGTAAAATCAGATTAATTGATGTAATACGTTTGCCACTGCATAACAAGGAGTTTTGCAGCTATACAATTACTTTGTTCATATTTTATATTTTCCTGTATTTTTCCTGCAGCTTTACGAATGTCTACTTTATAAGGTATCTTAAGCTGCCCTATACTGTCATTAATCTTATAAGTATATTATCGGCAGTTTTGCAGATATTCATGCTGAGGGTCTGGGGCAAATTGAGCGATAAATTCGGGCATCAGTTTGTAATGAACCTTTGCATCTGGTTTTTTGCCGGAGAAACGTTCGTTTGGTCGGTTGCGACAAAATCGTTAATCATTGCTTTTATCCCGTTTGCATGTATTTTTTCAGCAGCCGCGAACTCCGGGTTTGCAGTGGGCGTTTTCAACAGGAGATACATGATCATACCTGAAAAAGGACGGATGATATACGACGGATTTTATAGCGCAGTGATTGGTATTGCGTTGCTGGTCGCGCCTATTCTGGGAGGAAGCATCAAGACCATGCTGGCGTCAAATGCTTATATATCCGGGAATATCCAATTTGGCGAGTTCAGAGTGCTTTACATGATGACAAGTGTGGGGATCATTGCGCTTCAGGTATTCAATCTGCTGCACGGCAGAAAGAAAGCCGTAAAGGGAGAGAAGGATCTGAAACTGCCGGGATGATTGATTCTGTGCGGCAGGTATGACTTATATAACAATTTTTCGAATAAATAATTCTTATAAGCATTTGGGTAATATCTTTTGTGTAGAAATAGCAAACCGGTACTCCGAGCTGGCTGGGGTAGTATTAATTCCGGTATTCTTCTTACTTATAAATACTAAAATTTTGATAAATTAGCTAATATCTTCTATATAATGGTAATATTGTGATGTAGTTGGGTTTTTGTCCCATAAATCTCGGAAATTATCCGTTTATCGAATATATCCTGTATATTATGATATAAAATATTAGGATAATACAATTATTTTATATATTATGGGGCGTTTGAATTGATAATAGTAATTGAATATGCTAATGAAGGACATCTATTACATAGCTATGTCTACTCATTCCGGGTCTTTATGTAATAGAGCGGTGTCGGATTCATTATTTTTAGGCAATGGGACGAGAATTGTCCTGAAAACGAGATTAAGTAATTGTCTGTATAGTATAATAACTCAGCTATAACCATCAAGCTATATCAATATACTTTATGGCTTATTCTCGGATGCGCAGGAACGGCTGTATAGACTCTGCCAGAGCGGAGCGTTATGTAATAGCCGGCGCTGATGCGTCCGTATGCTCAAACAGGATACTTTTAAAATGAGGTGGATTATGAAAAGCAAGATAAAAATTATTGGTTTATTTTTGGGGGTATTCCTTTCTATCTTTAGCACGCTGGCAGGGTGCGATCATACTCAGGACGGTGATATTAAGGAGCCTGCAATAAAAACGGATGGTCTGGAGCCGGTAACGCTGACCTTTTATATGGCTGGGGAGGAGAAGAAGGATACAAAGGAGGTTCTTGATGAAATTGCAAAAGCCACGAACCTGAACATAAAGCTTGATTTTAAGTGGTTTAGCATCGGTAAATATTTCGAGAATATCAAAACCATTCCCAAAATCTTGTTTATAAGTGGAATGACCCGGAAATGAAAATCATTCCATGGGAACAGACTTCCGGATTCAAAGAGACTGCAGGCTTTGTCAGCCGGTGGTTTGCAAATGGCTATATGGAAATATCGTCACAACAAAAAGAAACAGCGTCATTTATATACCGTACCGGGAATCTTTATGAAGGTCCAATTGGGATAGATCTATTTAATGACGGCAACATGGAAGAATACATTCTCCATATTCTCTATAAAAATGAAAAGACACAAAGAAAAAGTCCTTTCAATGCCTCTACGATAGGTGCCGTTGCTTTTAACTCAAATTCAAAGGACACGGAACGCGCGCTTATGCTTTTGGACTGGATACAGAGCAGTCAGGAGAATTATGATTTATTTAATTATGGCATAGAAAACAGGCATTATTTATTGAAGAATAACCGGATCGATATGCCTGAGGGGATAAGTATCAGCGATAATCCCTACTGGTGGCATAGGCTTACTGACTACCTGCTTAATTTTGCGTTCATGAACATTCATTTTCATAGGCAGTCTGTGGATGATACACGGCCGGATGACTATTATAAAACGCTTATGGAATACGCGCAATCTTATACTTCGTACGCGCCGCATGAAGGATTTTATCCGGATTATTCGGAAATCCGGACTGAATGTGTCAAAAGGATGCAAGTCTATACGAAGAGAATATCCGATTCATTCAAGAGGGGTATATTTGATACAAGTCAAGCGGATAGCGTCATCGAAGAACTGAAAAACGCAGGTACGGACCAGATTGTTAATGAAATCCAGCGGCAGTTGGATCAATGGAGGTCTGTAAATAAAAATCATTGATGAACATGAATTTAAGCGGCTAATTATGTAGAAACGCATATAAAGCTATACCAGGTACAGGTCAACAGCTTTCATTGGTAAAACCTATATGGTTTTGTATCTTCTGCGCAACAATAACAAACCGGTGCTCTGTACCTGCAATATAGCCATTTTCCTGCAATTCCTTCTGCAATCTGTACAGCTTGTCGAAGCATGATTCGACAGAAAACCCTGGAAATTCCCATTCGATGATTTTTGCAAAGTAAACCAATGCGCCCAGATCAAAAAATTTAACCGGTACAAAAGCTTCTTCCGCAAATAGGATACGAAATCCCGCAGCTCTCATAATTGAGCTGTTGCTCGCCAAATTATGACCCGGAAAGCTCGGAGTAAAATTGTCTATCATTTTATAGGATAGATCGTTGTTATTTCTGCAGCCGACCTGCTGCGTAATAAAATGCCCGCCTTGCTTTAAAATACGCTTCACTTCAGTTGTATCAAAAGCTTCGTGGCGATTGATTACAATATCAAATGTTTCATCTTCAAACGGCAGCGCACTATCGTCAAACACCTGTTTTACCTCAATACCCAACGGCGCCAAAGTGTCTGTGCAAAGCTGCATATTTGGCGGATAAGCCTCAGTAACGCTTGTTAATTCATATGGATGGTTCAGTGTCAATAAAAATTCTCCGCCACCGGTACCTATGTCTAATAAACGGTCAGTTGGCTTTAAATAGTCAGATATGATTTTTTTATAATCCCATGGGAGCTCTTCATTGCTCCATCTGCCATTCAGATATGAAAAATCCCAACCTTTAAAGGCTTTATCCTCTTCACTTTTCAAATACGTTTTAAGCTGCTCCAAATTCATTTCAAATTGATCCTTTTCACACTTTTGTATTACATGTCATCAATAGCTTCTTCCAGCACGTCAAAATCCGTTAAATGTATAAAATAGCCGCTATTCGGTTTGCTCCCAAAGATTTTATAGGCGATTTTTGCGCTGCAAAGCTTTAATATTTAAAGGGTTCTGCTGATTCTCTTAAATTCCCCTTCAGTTTTCCTTCAGCAGGTCTCCCTGATTGAGCACGAATTGCAGTCTGTATTTTTAAGACCGTGACGATCATACAGATAATATGCTCCAGACGTCATCAACCGTATCCGCTATAAAATCCGCACCGGCTTGCTCGAGTTCATTTCTATTGCCATATCCGTACAATACGCCAATCGATCCGACGCCTGTCTTTTTCGCGCCGATAACGTCATGCTCCCGGTCGCCGACCATTACTACTTTTGATAAATCAGTAATACCGCAGCTTTCCATTGCGCATTTAATGACTTCATCCTTTTTTATATTGGTCCCATCAAGGTTACTGCCTGCAATATAGGTGAAATACTTCGCAATATCAAAATACTCCAGTATTTGTTTCGCACACACTGTGGGCTTCGATGTGGCAAGAATTAGTGTCCGTCCGCTATCCTGCAGCTTTTTGAGTAAAACTTCTATTCCATTATAGAGCAGATTTTCGAATATTCCTTTATCCCTATAATATTCCCGATAGTATTCTACAGCAGTTACAGCCTCTTCTTTTGAAAATCCGTAGTAATTTTCAAATGAACCGTACAGGGGAGGCCCTACAAATTTATAAAGCTCGCTTCTGTCTTTTACATCAATGTCGTATTTTTTTAAAGCGTGCATCACAGAATTTGTAATGCCTGTTCCGGAATCGACCAATGTGCCGTCCAGGTCAAACATTATGTATTCATATCTCACAAAGCATTACTCCTTATTCGGGTATCATTTATCTGTACCGGTGCTGTTTCAATTATACCAGATAATCCATCGCCGATATGAAGAATTTTTACCGGACTGATTCCCGTATAGTGGAGCTTTTAACTTACCGGTCCGGAGCTTGTATATAATGTTAATATAAATAGAATTATTATAAATAAACCTAGAAAGCCGCCGCTAATAACTAATGAAATGATGGATAAAGTCTTATTTCTATTTTTCAGACAGACATCAATTATTCCCAGCACCATAGATGCTACGATAAGAAATATAAGTACGATTCCCAGGTAACCCTTTATGCTTTGAATGTTATAAAGTCTTAATGCCAAACCTATTATATTAAAAAATACAAATCCCAATGCTAAAATGCACGAAGTAAACGATAGTATACTTATTAAAGAAATCCGTTTTTTTTCAGATACAGTATTTTCCGGTTGTTCAATTCTCATTTATCGACACTCCTTATATAACTTTATATCCGCAATTTTTACAAGTGTAGGTTGTGTTCAGATTACTTGAACTACATTTTGGACATTCCCATGATTCATCCGGAGCTTCAATGCTTTTCAAATCTTTATTCTGCTTGATTATTTGTTTTAGTTCGTACTCAGTTATTTTTCCTTTGTGAAATGAATGAAAAGCCTTTGCCGTTTCTTTTGCGACTTTAACCTGGTCGTCGAAAATTTCGAAGCTTTTTCTACCGCAATTATTACAAACCAAGAAATAACGATTATCATATTTTGCAATCGGGATAAAGAATATATCTGCATAATGATATACCTCTATGAGCGACCATTCACCTGTTTCGAAACAACCGCTGCAATTAACAATGGCCGCGGATCCGTAATTCTTTTTCCCTTGCTTACCCCAACCAAATATAAAAAACATATTTGCCTCCACTTTACTTAAAGCTCAGTATATCTATACAAACATGCACACGATCTTATACACTGATTTTTCTATCAATAAATATACTCCAATTCGTTACAAGATAATGAACGCCAGAATAAACAGTGATAAGAACCGCTAAAAAAATTGCTATTTTGTCAAATCTAATAGTGCTTACAAGGCTGGAAGGAATACTATAAAGCAATGTCAGAACAATTGCTGTAACTTGAATTACCATCTTGATTTTTCCGGTTTTATCTGCAGGCAGAACGATACCTTTTCTGACGGCAGCCAATCTGAATACTGTGATAACCAATTCTCTGCCGATAATTAAAAATGCTGCCCACACATCAACTCTGTGAGATTGCAGTAGGCATATTAACGCTGCGGTTATAAGCAATTTGTCTGCTAGCGGATCCAGGAAAATACCTAACTTTGTTATCTGTTTATATTTGCGTGCAATGTATCCATCTAATTTATCAGTTGCTGCAGCTAAGATGAAGATTGCAGTAGCAATATAAATGCTTAATGTTGTATCCATCTGGTAATACTGATTATTTAAAGTGAAAGGCATTGCTGCAAATAACATAAAAGCAGGAACAAGAAAAAGCCGAAACACGGTAATTTTATTCGCCAGGTTCATAACTTACCTCCACCCTTTTCCGCAGTATCATTGGCACTGCTTTAAGAATATTATCATCCGATATTCATATAAAAAAATCCTTTCACGGCTTCATTTTATGACGAAGAATAACTCTAAATAATAAATTTACATATCTATGATCAAATATATAAGCATATAATATCATTTTATGCATGATAAATCTACTACAAAATGGAAGGACTGGTTATGCAAAATGACTTTCCAGCCATTTTGCAACCCCGTCATGTTCATTGCTGCCAATAATTCCCGTTGATATCTTTTTCAGTTCTGCGACAGCATTTTCGACAGCGTAACATTCATCTGAAATAGAAAACATCGGAATATCATTCAGCGCATCTCCAAACGATACGATCCTATCGCAGTGTAAAATCTCTTTTAATTTAAGGATCGCATTCGCTTTCGTAGCTTTCTTGTGCATAATTTCACACCAGTATTCTTCACGGTACAGCTCCTGCTGAAGAATGCAGTTGTAATGCGGGTTATCTTTTAAAGAATTATAAATTGGAAGAAGCTCCTCTTTTTCTCCGATGCAGGTAAAATAAAAAGCGCTGCCTTTATATAAATCACTTTTGTCCCTTAGCGGGTTTAAACGCCTATCTCCCTTACGCAGGCTAAGATAACGCCTGAATCCGTCGTTTTCCTTATTGGGAAGCCAGGATACCTTTTCAATGCCATCTATATATGCATATACCAAGGGATATATCTCGTTTTCCGTAAGCAGATCAGTAATATAATGCTTCTCTGCATCATTGAAAATGTTTGATGACAGGATTCCTCCCGTTGCTGCGTTTATTGTGAAAGAGCCGTTATATACTATTACAGGGATATTGGCCGTTAAGCCTTTTGTTACTACGGAAGCTGATGATAAAGAGCGTGCAGTGGCATAAGTAAAGGTCATGCCGCTTTCCACCAACTTATTGATTATATTCATACTGTATTCTGATATCAGATCCCGTTTGTTGAGTAATGTGCCGTCTAAATCAGACACGTATAAAATTTTCAATCTGCTATTCACCCCAAAAATACAATTCACTACTGACCTCAATTCCAAGGTCAAATGATAAGTGCCTTATAAATTCCTGTATAAGTTTTTGTCTATAAGTGAGCTTATATTCTCAACTTAATTCCAGCGATATGGCAATAGTTCGTCTATTGTGACGATTTTGCCGCCATCCAGCATAACTTCACATTTATAATTCTCATCATCTATTTGGCTGATAAATTCTCTGCATCGTCCGCAGGGCGCCAATGCTTTCTTTGCTGCCCCAACAGCGACCAGTTTTACGATCCTTGTTTCTCCGGCAGTTATCATTGCCGCTATTGCGGCATGCTCTGCACAAAAGCCCAATGAACTGGGCGTATCAATACACACGCCTTTATATACATTTCCCTTATCTGTAAGAATAGCCGCTGCAACAGATCCCGCCCAGGAGCTTCTGGATATTTGCCGTTCATTTAAGGTGTGCAATGCAATTTCAAATAACTCTTCAAAGCTCATTTCAACTCACTCCTAAGTAAATCAAAACTCTCCGTACTACAACATATGCTTTCACTGATATTGCTGTTTTGGGTACAAACAGTATAAATTGTTTCACTGTCTAAAAATGACTGGTAAAAACAAAATTCCTGTATTTTATTGCCCGTAGTAACATTGATCTTGTTATTTTCCACTCTTATAGTGAAAGAATCCAATGGAATACTGAGGCCCTTTCCTTCCATTTTGATATAACTTTCCTTCAAAGTCCATATCTTGTAGAAATATTTCATCCTCATTTCTTCCGGTTGGCTGATAAGCGATATATATTCTTCTTCTGCAAAAAAATTTTCAGCTATTTTAAAGTCAATTGGTTTAATCAATTCAACATCTATGCCTACTGCAGCATCATCTACGGCGCAAACCACCCAATTTCCAGAATGGGAAATATTAAAATGAATTCCATTTGGTTCAAGCAATATCGGTTTTCCATACCTATTTGCGCTGAAATGCAAATCTCTGTTACTTATACCCAGCCTTTTACAGATGGCATATCTTGCCAGAACATCACCCAAGAGAGTTCTTTGGGCATCATCAAACCGATAAAACCGATTTATCCGTTCCCTTTTTTCTTCTGATACATAGCGTAATAGTCTGGTAAATTCGTCTCTATTTATATTCTTTACAATTTTTAAAATATAAGTGTCAAGCATTTACAGCTAATCCTTTGCAGATTTCGATTCCTCCAATGTCAACCATTACATAACAATAGACATTGAAATATTTCAACTTTTATTATTAACAAGTATATGTTGTCACTTTTGGTCCCGCCATAACATACTATGAACCTTCCATGATTTTCCATCGTGAATTAATTGAACTAAGTTTACACCCCGTTTTATTATGTTTGTATCTTCCTTTTTCCTTTTTGCTGCATATTCGCTATAAACATCTGCAATGCTTCCAAATACTTTGATTTCATAATTAAACCCGTACTCATAAAAATCGTTTGATTTTAAGAATCCATTTAAACCAATAATATAGGATTCAACATCTAAACGTTTAGTAATACACTCTTTCTCAGTGTTGTACCTCATTGAAGATAAAGAGGAATCCCCTGAAAAAAATAAAGATTTAAACTCATTCCAATTTCTCTCTTCTTCAGTATTCCCAGATATTATTTCATAAAATTTATCTATAACAAATTGTATTTCTCTCTCATCATTCATAATCTACCACCTTGTATTTATATCTGTTCAAAATTGCGCAAGGATTGTTGTACCCTCCTGCTTTTACAATATTATACATGAATTTGGGATTGACGTAAACCAATATTTGATTAGCACATAATCGACGGTCCGGATAAAGATACAGCATGTTCAATCAAAGTTAAATGAAACATTTTTTCAGGCTGGTCCATATAAAAAATGGATTAAGGGATAAGCACAACAGGCTTTTTAGGCTTTAATGTAATACATCGCATACCGTAAAAAGAATTGCATATTTACTAATTTCCCGCGTCGTACTATATTCAAATTGCACAAAGGAACCAGCCGGAAGTGAAACATAAATAGGCGGGATGCACAATAACGCCTGTAATACCTATAATAAATGACCAGCAGTAGCATACTAAAAAATAGCAGCGGAAAGAGGTAGGGATATGTCTGTTCGTACAGCCTCAACAAAAGCAGAGCTGGTAAGCAATATCAATTACGTAAATCAATATAAAAAGAGTGATTTCAAAAGAACTCTCGGGAAGATACTTCGAAACTACGAACTATATCTTTTCCTGTTACCTGCAGTAGCATATATTATCATTTTTCATTATGTTCCGATGTATGGCGTACAGATTGCGTTTAAGGACTTTTTGGCAACCAAGGGCATTATGGGCAGTCCATGGGTGGGCCTCAAGCATTTTGAAAGGTTCTTCAACTCTTATCAATTCTGGAAGCTGATCAAGAATACTCTGGGATTAAGCATTTACCAACTGCTGGCAAGCTTCCCTCTGCCTATTATGCTTGCGTTAATGCTCAATTCGCTTACAAATAAGCGATATAAGAAAATTGTTCAGACCGCTACCTACGCACCATATTTTATATCTACCGTAGTAATGGTATCGATGCTGTTGATATTCCTATCTCCCAGGAGTGGGCTGGTAAACATAGCCATCAAGCTATTCGGAGGTTCGGCGGTTCATTTTATTGCCGAAGCGGAATGGTTCAAATCATTGTATGTTTTATCGGGGATATGGCAGAGTACAGGCTGGAATGCGATCATATACATAGCGGCGCTGTCGGCTATCGATCCGGAACTGCACACGGCGGCTATTGTAGATGGGGCAAGCAAGTTTAAGAGGATTCTGTATATTGATATACCGGGCATTATGCCCACTATGGTCATTCTTCTGATTTTGAGCATGGGTCATATCATGAGCATTGGTTTTGAAAAAGTATATCTGATGCAAAACAACCTGAATATGAACACTTCCGAGGTTATATCCACTTATGTATACAAAGTCGGAATGGGAGGAGTGGGAACTACATATGGCCTGCCGGATTATGGCTATTCTGCGGCGGTTGGCTTGTTTAACTCGGTTATAAATTTCATGTTACTGATTATAACCAATAAGCTTTCCAAAAAGTTTACCGAGATTAGCTTGTGGTAGAAGGGAGATATTGAAAAATGGCCGCGATAAAATCAACAGGAACCGATAAAGTATTTAATGTATTGAATAATATTATTCTCGGTATCGTATTAATTATAACGCTGTATCCTTTATATTTTATAATTATTGCGTCAATCAGCGACCCGAATTATGTTGCACAGGGAAGCGTATGGCTTTTTCCGAAGGGAATAAATTTTGAAGGCTATAAAAGCATTTTTAAAGATCCCGAGATATGGCTGGGTTATAAGAACTCGCTGATTTATACAGGTATCGGCACGTTTATTAATATTACCGTTACTATTCTTGCAAGCTATGCGTTGTCAAGAAAAGACCTTGTGGGAAGGAATCCGTTAATGTTCCTTTTTACATTCACAATGTTTTTTTCAGGCGGTTTGATACCTTCTTTTTTAGTTGTAAGAAATCTCGGGTTAATAGACAAGATAGGCGCTATGGTTTTGCCCGGCGCGCTTTCGGTATACAACCTCATCATTTCACGGACATTTTTCATAAACAAAATTCCGGATGAGCTGCGGGAGGCTGCAAGTATGGACGGGTGTACAAACACAAAGTTTTTTACGGCGGTCGCTCTGCCCTTGTCCAAAGCTATCATAGCCGTATTGGCGTTGTTTTACGCAGTGGGCCACTGGAATTCATATTTCAATGCGTTGATATATTTGAGACATAGTGAAAAGTATCCCTTGCAGCTCGTCTTAAGAAGTATATTGGTAGCAAATGCAATGCTGGAAAATACAGAAACAATCGGAGATGCTACGGAAATCCAGAGAAAGGCGGATATGATCAAGTATGGTGTTATAATAGTAGCAAGCCTGCCTGTTCTTCTAGCCTATCCTTTTGCACAGCGGTACTTCATCAAGGGTGTTATGATAGGTTCAATTAAAGGATAACCAAAATACGCGGAATAACCCTGAATTACTTTATGGAAAAGGGTTGAAGATAGAGAATAATCAAAGAAGGGAGGAAAGTCGGCCTTACAATATCCGGGTGTAATCCGGAAGTACTGTTGTATTATTAAATCTAAGAGGAGGATTAGTATGAAATTACAAAAAATCGTGTCTCTGTTGTTGGTATGTATGATGGCTACATGCTTGTTTAGCGGCTGCGGCGAGAAAGCTGAAAACAATGTCGGAACATCAAGTCAGGCAACTTCCGCTGCCGGCACGGCGGAACAGACAACACAAGATCAGAATCTGGTAGGAAATCTTTATAAAACAGGGCTGCCTGTAGTGAAAGAGAAAATTACCTTAAAAATGGTGGCAGGACAAACTAAAGGCACAGTTGATTTCAGTGAGATCGAAACCTTCAAGGAATTGGAAGCCAAAACCAATATACATATTGAATGGGATCTGATACCATCCGGATTTACTGAACGGAAAAGCCTGATACTTAATAGCGGTGACCTGCCGGATGCATTCTTCGGCACATCTTCCGGCGGAATTACAGATGAAGAGGCTGTCAGCTATGGATCACAGGGTGTGTTCTTAGCAATGGAGGATTACATAAAGGACTATGCACCGAATATTAATGCCATATTCGATAAACTCCCCAATGCTAAAAGAGTAGCAACCGCCCTTGACGGACATATTTATACGCTGCCTTTCATACAGGAGATTAATGCAAATACAGTTTTCACAAGGATGTTTATCAATAAGAGCTGGTTGGATAAACTGGGGCTTAAGGTACCCACGACAACGGATGAATTATACCAGGTATTAAAGGCATTTAAAGAAAGCGATCCGAACGGAAATAAGAAAGCCGATGAAATTCCTTTCAGCTTCTTTTACAAAAACCACAACATGGGACATTATGGTCTGATGGGTTCCTTTGGCTGCCCGGATACAAGAGACCATGTCGCAGTAAAAGTCGGCAAAGTATATATGACTGCAACCACGCCTGAATACAAGGAAGCAGTAAAGTATATGAACAAGCTTTATAGCGATGGCCTGATCGATCCCGAATCATTTACGCATGATGCCAGCCAGTATAAGGCAAAGGGAAATCAAAGCGACGAGCTGTATGGATTCTACTTTGACTGGGGCGGTACAAGCGTAGTTGGAACGGATAGGTTCAACAATGATTATGTTCCGCTTGCGCCGTTAAAAGGACCCAATGGAGATCAGATGTGGCTTGTACGCGAGCCTTCTATATGGAGCGGTTATTTAGCAATTACATCGGCTAATAAGTATCCCGAAGCCACAATTCGCTGGGCAAACGAGTTATATGAAGAGAAGACCTCAATGCAGCTGCAATATGGTCCGATTGGAGTTACTCTGGAAGAAACCGCGGATGGCAAGATTAAAATGCTGGATGCTCCCGAAGGGATGACTTATAATGATTTCAGATACAAGAAGGCGCCCGCAATTACAGCTTCCGCTATCCTGGCCGATACTTTCAGCAACAAGATGATTATAAATGCTAACATGAAGAAAGAGGACGTGTTGTATCAGGTATATGCTCCTTATCTGCTAAAGGAATTTTACCCAACGGCAAGTGTGAAGTTTAACAAAGACCAGAGTACAAGAATGGCGACACTAAAAACAGATATCATTACCTATATTGATACTACGCAGGCAAAATGGATTACCGGTGACGGTTCCATTGATAAAGAGTGGGATACATACCTGAATGAACTTAATAAAATGGGAATAGAAGAGATGAGGAAGCTTTACCAGGATGCGTATGATGCATTTATGAAATAACAAAAATTTGATATAATGATTACTGTGAGAGGCTGAATACGGCTTCTCACAGTTTGTCATTTTCATGAGACCATATTAAGCAAGTCTACATAATGGAGGAGAAAAAGGTATGTCCTGGGCAAATGAAATTTTTCGGAAGATGAGCCTTGAAGAGAAGGTGGGGCATGTAATCATCTGCAGGGGTCTTGAATATACGGACTCAATGGAAAAGATGCTGGAGGAAGGACGGCTTGGAGGGGTAGGAGGCGTTACGATCCGGCAGATATGCAATCAGGAGCCCGAAAAAATCCTGGATTATATTAATCAGATTCTTTCCATTTCAAAAATTCCGCCGTTCCTTTTCTTTGATTGTGAAAAAGGGATTACCGACATGTTTCCAATTGGAACGCCTTTTCCGGACAGTATGGCAGTAGGCGCGACACATGACCCGGACCTGGCGTACAGGATCGGAAAAGCGATCGCTGAGGAAGCGAGGATGATAGGTTTTACACTTATCTGCAATCCGGTGCTGGATGTGAACTCCAATCCGGACAATCCAATCATCGGGACGAGATCATTCGGCGACCGTGCGGATTTCGTGACAGAGTTCGGAGCGCGATATATCAACGGAGTTCAAGAGGCCTTCGTGATTCCGACCGGAAAGCATTTTCCAGGGCATGGTGATACGAGCGTTGATTCACATATCAGCCTGCCGATCGTATACCATGACAAAAAACACCTGGATGAAGTTGAACTGAAGCCTTTCAGGGAATTAGCGGAAAAAGGCATGAAGGGCATCATGACAGCGCACATATATTATCCTGCTCTTCAGGACGGAGATGAGGAAGGAACTCCGGCAACACTGTCATCGAAGGTATTGATCGATATACTGAAGAAAGAATGGAAGTTTGAAGGTCTTGTGGTAAGCGACAGCCTTACCATGCGTGCCGTCAAGGATCGTTATGGGACTGAGAAGGCGGCTGTGATGGCGTTTAAGGCAGGCAACGACCTGTTGTTGCAGGATTATGAAACAGATCCGGAGATCACTTTCAATGCACTTTTGCGCGCAGTAAAAGAAGGTGAGATCAGTATGGATGAGCTCGATACGGCTGTTATGAAAATACTGAAAATGAAGGAATGGTGCGGGGTATACAAAATCGACAAAATTTTGCCTGATATACAGTATAAATTAAACCACCATAAGGATCATATTGCACTTTCAAAGCAAATAGCTCAAAATTCTGTGACTTTATTCGAAAACAAAAGCCTGCCCATTAATCCGAACGGTAAAACACTTCTGCTGGCAGTAAGAAGCGACGCATTGCTCAAGGCAGCCAGGGATATGGGAACGGCAATACCGAAAAAAAGCGGGTATCTCTATGAATCGGTCAAGCGTTATCAGCCTGATGCTGATCTTATGACTGTAGAAGAAGACCCGACGCCGGAAGAGATAGATAATATCATGGAGCAGGTAAAAAAATATGATACGGTCCTGTTCGTCAGCTTTGTCAGGATCCTCAGCTACAAGAAGGGCAGCGGAACGATGCCGCCGTCGCAGATCAGGCTTGTACAGATGCTTCACGAAGCAGGTAAAGACATATCCACAGTGATAGTCGGCAATCCATATGTGATCAGGGAACTTCCTGATTCGGGCAACATGCTTTGTTCATACAGCGACTGCATGTATTCGATCGATGCGGCCGTAGACATCCTTTATGGTAAAGCGAAAGCGGCAGGCAGGCTGCCTGTGACAATAAATGAAAAGTACTCCTTCGGTTACGGGCTGGCATAATAGAGCTGTTCACACAATTATTTGTCTTGGAAACATGCGGAGGGATGCGATATGTTAACATGGAGCAATAGCAGAAAATCCAGATTATTCTTTAAATATCTGGTATCCTATATGTTAATATTGTGTATTCCTCTGGTGTTTACAAGCATTTTTATATTCGGATATTTCAGCAAGATCCTGGAGAAGGAGATAACGGATGGAAACCTGGCAATGCTGACACATATCAATAATGTGGTGGACAACCAGGTATGGGAATTTAATAAAATCTCCAATCAGATATTCAGTGATTTTAAACTGAAACCTTACACTCTTAACAAGAATACTACTGCAAAAATAGAAGCTATAAATGAATTGAACAACTACAGAACCGGAAATGACTTTATCTATAATCTGGCTCTTTATGTAAAGAATACAGACTTTATCATTTCAGCCTCCGGAACATATGATGCCTCCAACTATATCAATGTTGTATATAATTATGATCAGTGGGAATATGGCGATTTCATAAAAGATGTAAATAATCTTTCAAAGCCTTATTTCAGATATTCGGAGGATGTCGTACTATCAGGAGCCAATTGCACCGAACGCTTTATTACATATATGGTTCCCAGCGATCAGTGTACGGCAATCTTTATGGTGAATGAAAGCAAATTTAAGAGCCTGATGTCAATAAAAAATTCAAGCGGGTATGAAAATACGGTAATTGTTGATGATTATGCCAATATTATCGTATCTTTGAAGGATTGGTCTTACCTCCACTCCGAATCCTTTTCCGATATTATCCTGCACATGAAAGAAAAAGGAACAGGAATAGCGGAAATCCAGAAAACAAATTACTTTTATTCTTATGTAAAATCAAGGATCACCGGATGGACTTATATTACCATAATTCCGGAACGTGAAGCATTAAAATCAGTATTCAATGTCAGACAAAAGGCTTTTTATGGCTGGCTGTTCATCATTGTTCTGGGGAGCTGCATTATTTACTACATTACAAATTATAACTATTATCCGATCCGCAATTTGCGGAAGCTGGCGGAAGAGAAGCTGGGACAGCAAATGACCGGGCATAATGAAATCGAGGTCGTGGAATCGGTCATCAATCAGATGGCAGATCATGGCATGGAACTGAAAAAAAGCCTTAACAGCAGCAAGCAGGCTGTAAAGGAATCGATCCTGCTTGAATTGCTCAAAGGCCGGATCGACAGTACCGATAAGTTTAATTCCATAGGCAGGGATATCGGATTATCTTTTACATATCCGTTCTTTAATGTTTGTATTTTTTATTCCAAGCAATTAAGGGAAATGGAAGGCGGTCAAAAGGCCGGTATTATTAATGAGGTCGAAAGTCTGTTGCCTGACAATATGCAAGGATATGGCAGGGACGGCATGGCAGAAGATACGGTGATATTCATTTTATCCATGCAGGAGAATGATATCGGTTCAATAAAGAATGTGTTCCAGAATATAAGAAGCAGGGTCAGCAGCTCAAACAGTGATCTGAACATATCGGTCGGTATCGGCAACATCTGCAGCAATACCGGCCAGATCGGACGCTCCTACCTGGAAGCGGCTACCGCTATTGATTATAAATTTATTTTTGGTGAGAATAAAATCATTCTTTTCAACGAAATTGTGATCAACGGCTCCAGCAATATCACATACCCGGAAAAAGAGCTGAAGGATATACAGCTTTACATAAAGCAGGGAAATATTGAAAGCATCGAGGACACGTTAAGCTCAATTGTCAAAGGTATTAAAGACGGTGATATGCCTATTGTCATTGCCCGTTGCATTTGCTTTGATATTATCAGCTCCGTTTTGAAGGTCGTGAATGAAATCGGGATTTCCACCATGTTGTCTGAAAAAGAATATTTCAATATAGAAGAGCTGAATCATTTCAATACGCCGGAAGAGCTGACCGATATCATCATAAGAATATGTACGGACCTGTGCCATGATATAAGGGAATCGAAAGAGAGTCAGAATTTCGGTCTGAAGGAAAAGCTGATACAATATGTCGATGATAACTGTGAAGATCAGAGCTTCTGCATTAAATCCATGGCAGATGCCTTCGGAATGTCCCAGTCCTATTTGAGCAGATTTTTCAAGGATCAGACAGGGCAGACTTTGTCGGAATATCAGATGTTTTTGCGGATGGAGAAGGCGAAGTATTATCTGAAGTCTACCAATGAGCCGCTGAAGAATATCGTCGGCAGGATTGGATATTGTAATGAAGCAAGTTTCGTAAGGCTATTTAAAAAAATCGAAGGAATTACCCCCGGGGAGTTTAGAAAACTATCGCAAAACGCCAATCATCACGCACCGGAGTTGATATCTTAATTAACTTTGATTCAAATTTACCCAAAGTCAGATTTTTGTCATATAAATCTAATGAATTGTCAGTTTACAATATGTACTTGCCGCAATATGATGACACTAGAACGCGTTCCGATTATTTACTCAAACTTAAGGAGGTCAAAACATGAATAAAACGTATACCAGGTTTATCTCGATAGCCATGGTGATTTTCCTTGTTGGGAGCATTTTGGCAGGTTGCGGCAATGGTACCGGAGATAAAACCACACCGGAAAAAAGTACGGCAGACAGCCAGCCGTCGTCAACTGCGGCAGAGAAGACCGCGGAAATAAAAGAAGAGTTTTCATATCCCGTAAAATCGGACGTTACTCTTACATACTGGATGCCGCTGAACGGCAATGTATCGCAAACGGTTAAAAGTATGGCTGAAACTCCTTTTGCACAGGAGCTGATGAAGAAAACAGGAATCAAGATCGAATACCAGCATCCTCCGCTCGGACAGGAAAAGGATTCTTTCAGTATCTTGCTGGCTTCGCAGGACCTGCCTGATATTATTGAGTACTCCTGGTCCAGCTTTTCCGGCGGCCCGGAAAAAGCCATAACAGACAGCGCCATAATACAGCTCAATGATGTAATCGATCAGTACGCTCCGAACCTGAAAGCATATCTCAGCTCAGACGCTGAAGCAAATAAAATGGTGAAAACCGACACCGGAAAATATTATGTATTTCCTTCCATCAAGAACGATGATTTTTCTAAAACATACGCGGGACCCATTATCAGGAAGGACTGGCTTGACGACTTAGGTCTGCCCGTTCCTACGACAATAGACGAATGGACAGCCATGCTGAAGGCGTTTAAGGAGCAGAAGAACGCCGAGGCACCGCTTACATGCTATTGGAACGAATCGTTCATAACAGGCGCTTTCGGAATTATCGGAACATTTTATGTTGAAGACGGAAAGTTCAAATACGGCCCGATTGAACCGGCGTATAAGGACTATGTAATGCTTTACAGACAGTGGTATAAAGATGGATTGCTTGACAAAAACTTTTCAACGCTGGATCCCAAAACAATGGACGCCAATATACTTGGCGGCAAGAGTGGGGCGACGATAAGCCTGGCGGGCTCAGGCCTTGGGAAATGGCTCAACGCCATGAAGGATAAGGACGCCAAATATAATCTTGTCGGAGCGCCTTATCCGGTACTGAAAAAAGGAGACAGGTGTAAATTCGGGCATACATCCCTCACATATATCGGCGGATTCTCCGCGGCCATTTCAGCCTCATGCAAGAACGTCGAACTGGCGGCCCGGCTGCTTGATTACGGATATAGCGAGGAAGGCAGTATGCTGTACAACTACGGTATTGAGAACGTAACTTATACAATGGTTAACGGAAAGCCGACGTATAACGAGTTCGTAACAAATAACCCCGATAAGCTATCGGCGGCCGCGGTGCTGGCAAAATATGCGCGCGCGTCATATGCAGGCCCATATGTACAGGGAAGTGCGTATAGCGAGCAAACCTTTACATTGCCGCAGCAGAAAGATGCCATTAAAACATGGATGGACACGGACGCGCCGCTGCACATAGTGCCGCCGGTTGCTCCTACGCCCGAGGAAAGCTCGGAGCAGGCAAAGATTGTGTCTGCAGTGCACGCTACCTACCTGCAGGAGGAATTCCTCAAGTTTGTCATGGGACAAACGCCTATTGAGAATTATGATGCATTTGTTGCGAAAATGAAAGAGATGGGCATTGAAAGGGCGTTGGAATTGAAACAGGCTCAATTGGACAGATATAACAAGAGGTAAAAAATCAGGAATAGCGGGACAGGGGGGCAAGGAACCTGTCCCACTGTCCCATTTATTACTGGAACGGGGAGAAAGCATGAGCGTGGCAAATACAAATATTCAAAGCATCAAGACAATTCCGGGGCCAAGCTTTAGCAGAAAGCTAAAAAAGGACTTCCGGCGGAACAAATATTTATATTTAATGGCAATACCGATTATTGCCTATTACATCATATTTCATTACAAGCCCATGTATGGCGCTGTTATCGCCTTTAAGGAATTCAGCCCGATAAAAGGCATTATGGGCAGTCCATGGATAGGATTTAAGCATTTTTATGATTTTTTTACGGATTATTATTTCCTGCGTATAGTGAAGAATACGATAATTATCAGCTTCAGCTCTCTTATTTTCGGTTTTCCCGCGCCGATCATACTTGCGCTTCTGATTAACGAGCTCAAAAACAAAGTGTTTACAAGGACTGTCCAGACAATTACCTATATGCCGCATTTTATATCGCTTGTAGTTATATGCGGGCTAATCAGAAGCTTTACGGCGGATGACGGCATTATAACGTACGTTTTCAGCCTTTTCGGGGGAGAAAAGGTATCCATGCTGAACAGGCCCGAGTTATTTGTTCCGATATATATCATATCAGGAATATGGCAGGGCGTGGGATGGGGGTCAATCATATATTTATCGGCGCTCCAATCCATCGACGTGCAATTATATGAGGCGGCGACGATAGACGGCGCAGGCCACCTGAGACAAACCTGGCATATAACGCTGCCTGGAATCACGCCTATGATCGTACTCATGCTGATTCTCAGGATAGGAGGTTTGATGAGCGTCGGCTACGAGAAAATTATTTTATTGTATAATCCGGCCATTTATGGAACGTCGGATGTTATTTCTTCATATGTTTACCGGAGAGGGCTTCTGGAATTTAATTGGAGCTACAGCTCTGCGGTAGGGTTGTTCAATTCGGTCATCAACTTCATTTTGTTGATTATGGCTAATAAAATAAGCAGAAAAGTAAATGAAACCAGTCTATGGTAAGGAGCTGCTGAAAGTGAAAGTACAAGATAACGCAAGCCGGAAAATTTTTAATGTTTTTAATATTTTATTTATGCTGTTTATATCGGTAATTACATTATATCCGATGCTGTATGTAATATTTGCATCTTTTAGCCGGCCTTCCGATTTTATGATGCATCAGGGGCTGCTTATCAAGCCTCTTGGCTTTACTACCGAAATATATCGTATGGTGTTCAGAAATCCTATGATTTTAAGAGGCTACCTTAATACAATTTTTATTGTGGTCGTAGGAGTGGCGATTAATATTTTTTTTACTTCTATTGGAGCCTATTTCCTTTCGCGTAAAAATGTAATGCTAAAAAAAATTGTTATGTTCCTTATTGTATTTTCCATGTATTTCAGCGGCGGACTTATTCCGTTTTATTTTACCGTCAAGGAGCTTGGACTGGATAACAGTCTGTGGGCGCTTATTATTCCCGGCGCTATAGGCACGTCCAATATGATTGTTATGAGAACCGCTTTTATGGCGATTCCCGACAGCCTGAGCGAATCGGCCGAAATTGACGGAGCGAGCCATTTTTCCATCCTGTTCAGAGTGGTGATACCGCTGTCGCTGCCGACTATGGCCGTTATGGTGCTTTATTACGGCGTGGGGCATTGGAATTCATGGTTTAATGCGTTGATATTTTTAAGGAAAAGGGAAATGTTCCCGCTTCAGTTGATTTTAAGGGAGATACTGATCACCAACACTACCATGGATATGTCCATAGGAGTTGACGCTGGAGATCAGGAACTGGTAGGCGATCTGATCAAATATGCGGTTATTGTTATCGCTACGGTACCTATCCTGTGCCTGTATCCCTTCCTCCAGAAGTATTTTGTCAAGGGTATAATGATCGGAGCACTGAAGGGTTAACGGCGGTTTATAATATTATGCATCCGGAGGTATGTGTATGTTGAGGCTTGCGGCGGCAAGAAAGCGGAGTGTGATTTTTGCATGGATTGTATCTTATGTGATAATCCTTATTATTCCCATTTCATTTGCCATACTGATTTACATGCAGGCAAGCCGGCTTCTGGAGCATGAAATCAACCAATCCAACAGTTTCCTTCTGAAAAGAGTGCAGCAGTATATGGACAGCCTGCTTGCGGATGTTGAAAGCTTGAATTATGAAATCATGTTCAATCCCGATCTGCAGGTTTTAAGGCAACATAGGGGACCACTGAGTGACACACAGCAGTATGCTGTTTATCAAATAGTGAATGCCTTCAGATTGTATAAAGGATCCAATAGTTCAATTGACCAGTTTTTTATATATTTCCCCGGTATTGATCTGATTATATCCGATAATACGAGCACGGACAGCAGGTCATTTTACCATAGCTATTATTCGGAGGGAAAAATGACGTACCAGGAATGGCTGGACTTTATCAAGCGTGATTTTGGAGGAGAATACATGTCTCTGCCCGTAGGCGGCTCCGATAGCAGTGACAATCCCGGCGGCAATATGATTGCCTTTGCCCGTTCTCTTTCCGTTACAAACGGAAATAAAAACGGAACGGTTGTCAATTTATTTATTCTGCTGGATGAATCGCGCTTTTTAAAGGATGCGGAGGGCATTGACTTTACGAGTAAAGGTAACGTTTTTATTATTAACAGGAAGAATAGGATCATTGCTTCAACCAGTTCCGCGGAGGACGCCATGACAATACAACATGAAAGCCTGCGGGATGAAAACGGATTAAGCTATGCGGAGTTCTCCGGAGAAAAAGTCATAGTATCTTTTAAAAAGTCTTTGTATAACGATTGGAAGTATGTGTCCGTAATTCCTGTAAGTGTGTTTATGGAGAAGCTGGAATATATCCGCAGGCTGACTTACTGCAGCCTGTTTTTCTGCCTGCTTCTTGCCGGACTTATCACCTATACATGCATCAAAAAGAACTATAAACCGCTTGATGATTTACTGGCTCTTTTTAAAAACAGCAAGGATCTGCAATTTGACAGGAGATATAATGAATATAGCTTTATAAGACAGGCGATTCACAAAACCATGGATGAAAACAGCAAAATTAATTATAAGCTTATGGAACAGAACAAAGGGCTCCGTTCACTATTCCTTGCGAGGCTGCTGAAAGGCAAGGAAGGCAACGGAGTACATGTGAACGATCTTCTTTCCACTTACAATATCCACTTCGGTTCAAATTTCTTTGCAGTGATTGTTTTCTATATCAATAATATTGACGGGGTTTTTGAAGAGAGCAGAGAATTGGATCCATCTCAAAGGATTAAGCTGATTCAATTTATCATGACGAATGTAATAGAAGAGCTGATCGGCCGTAAGAATACGGGATATATGTCCGAAGTGGATGAGATGATGGTATGCCTGCTAAACCTGGATGAACAGCGGAAACCTGTCTGGAAGGACGATATTACCAGTGTTGTATCGGAAGCGCAGAAGTTTATCAGGGAAAATTATCATTTCGAGTTTACCGTTGCCGCAAGCGACGTGCACGAGACGCTGATAGGCATACCCCTTGCCTACAGTGAAGCACTCCAGGTAATGGAGTACAAAAAGGTGATGGCCCGGGATGATTTGATGTTTTATGACAGCATGGGCGTACAGCCGAAAGCGGATTACTATTATCCGCTTGAAAAGGAATACCAGCTGATCAATTGTATAAAAGCAGGTGATCTGAACGGAGCAGGAGTTCTTCTTGACGATATCTTCGACAAGAATTTCGGGAAGTACACTCCGTCCATAGAGATTGTACGCTGCCTTATGTTCAATATGGTAAGCACTATGCTCAAGACAATGAACGATATAAGAAACAATTGCCGGTATGACTTCCTGGAAGAGCTAAAGCCGGTTGACGCTTTGATGCAATGCAGTACGATAGGCCAGATGAAGCGCAAAATGCTGGATATCATTAAAAATGTCTGCGAATATCTGAAGGAATATACTCAAAATACCGACTTTAGCATCAGGGACAAGGTAATTGAATTTGTGGATAAGAACTATGATGATATGAATCTTGGAAATTCGGTGATTGCCGAAGCTCTTGATCTTAATCCGGATTATGTTTCAGCGGCTTTTAAGAGGCAAACCGGAGAGGGCCTGTTGGATTATATCAATACAGTCCGCATTAAAAAAGCGAAACGGGCTTTAAAGGAGTGTCCCTACAATATTGATGAAATAGCCGGCAAGGTAGGGTATAACAACACACGCACATTCACCCGGTTATTTAAAAAATATGAAGGGATTACTCCCGGCAAATTTAGAGAAGTAGTAAAATAGCGAGCATCAGGAATAGATAGAAACACATCATCCGCATACATCTTCAACACTTTATGCGTTAATTGAAGCCGGGAATTCTTAGCCTCAGAATTAACCTTTTATAACTTAATATTAAATATATTACGCATCTATACATTTATTCTAAAAAAAGCAAGAAAAGCTAATTTCTTAGCAAATGAGTTGTATTAAATGTGGACAATCTATTGTATGATATCAATAGAAAGAGATCTCTTTCAAATAAAGACATCCATGAAACAAATTATCACATCACGTTTCGCTAAAACATCTCTTTGTACCGAATCATAATAAACCATGTGGGCTACCGCCCACAACCCAACGAATGTACTTATTACCGCGAATGTGAAACTATTTTCCTATTTTTTATTGCAATTTCGCGACAATAAGTTATTAAAAAGTACCAAATAAATAAGGGAGGTTGATGGTCATGAGTAAGAAGCTCAGCTTCAAGATGATTGCTCTGCTGCTGGTTACAATTATGATCGCTTCGGTGACGGCTTTTTCTATTCCGGCTGAGAATTATGCCACTACGCATCCATTTTTGTTGGTAAGTGAATCGGAGTACACCGAACTGCGGAGCAGGGCTTCGCAGGAACCATGGGCTTCATTCAGAACGACAGCCATAGAGGACGCGGGAACTCTCACATACAGTACCGGCGATTCATATGTAAACAGGTGCATGAAAATGCGGGATATGATGGATTCATGCTCTCTTGCTTATATCCTCGATACTGCGAACCAGAGCACCTATGTAACCAAAATTTATAACACCTTCCAATACTGGGTCAGCGGAGTAACAGGCAACCTGTATGATGAATTGGACAGGTTAAACTGGACCTACGACATACCGCCGGCGTCGGCATTCTTCAGTTGCGTCACCGCACTGGATATCATCTATCCTTCTCTGACCGCTGCTCAGCGCACTACCGCGGAAAGCAGGCTGAAAACAGTCGGAGACTGGTACTGGGCGAATGATGCCAATTGGCATATCGGGCAGTGGGGAGCACGCGGGATCTGGTCGCTTTACTATGGAGAAACCGACAGGTTCAATCAAGCCAAGACCGGTTACCATAACAGCATGATGGCTTATTTTACGGCAGATGGAGTTGGCTCTCCGGGTACTGGCTACTCAAATATGCGTTTTTCCGCCGACAGGCATACGAAGCAATATTTCATGGACGTTTTAACGCATACGAATAATTACAATTATTATACCGATTATAAAACGAAGAGCTTTTATGAATGGATGTATGGATATGGAGCGACTCCTTTTAAAATCCAGTGGGTATACGGGGACTCTGCTTATGCAAATACTTTTTACAGAACAGGCTCCATTTATAAAGCCGACAATTTTTCCACCGACGCCGCCAAGGCTGCCGCATGGCTTTTGGATGGCACAAGCGCCATAAGGGGAAGATTATTCAATTATGTCCTTCACCGTACCGGCTTCCCATCACCGGAGAGGCCGGATAGTAAAATTTTCGCTGACGGAGGCGCGTTCTTCAACGAGGATAGTACCGCGTCAACTGCGCTGAGCAGCGTTCTCTGGAATTGCATGTCGAAAGGCGACGATCATGCGCATAAGGAGGTCAACGCACTCAGTCTGGCAGGCTATGGAGAGTATTTGCTTTCGAATGTCGGCTATAATGGTTGGGGCTCAGGTATTACCGTTAATATCGATGGTACGAACAGGACTTTTACATGGAACTATATCAATAACAGGGCTGTTTCGGGAAATACGGCGCTGATTGATTACAGCAGCAGCTATAATGAGTATGATCCGACTGTGACCAATGACCATGCATATAAAATTGGGAACGGTATCACGGATGGCTTCACTTCACCGGCATTCTGCTATGCTTCGGGTAATTCGGGGACTGCGCTTTCGAATGGCACCCATATCAGAAATCTGGTTTTTGTCGGGCCTCAGGATTCCAAGAATGGCTATTGGGTGCTGTTTGATGAAATTGACGCGACAACGGCGGGAACGACCGCGCATATTGCACTGCATCCGCCAACAGCTACTTATACAACAGTAACTTCCAACCAGGAATATAAGTGGACTCTTAAAAAATTCACTTCGGCAGACGTTTATCTGTCTGTATTCCTTGGCACGGCACCTGCTTCATCAGTTATTAAAAATGGCGTAGTAGGTACTTATTCAAATTCATTTGCAGCCAAGTACCTGTATTCAACCTATAATACGGATGCCACAGCGGGAAAGAAGAACATGGTGACGGTGCTGTTCCCGCATAACAGTTCACATGCGAAAGCAACCATGGCAAGGATCTCAGGTACCGGCTATACCGGAGCCAGTGTGAATCTGGATGGCGGTACAACCATTGACTACGCGCTGGAATCCGCGGGCACTTCGGACATCGCGTATGGCGGAGTCACCTTCCGGGGCCTTAGCACACTGTACCGCAAGGTCAGCGGAGCGAATAATTTCTACTTCGTCCGCAAGGGCAGATCCTTCAATGACGGCGGCACTATCCGCAAAGGGTTCAGCTCGACGGGCGACGTCAGCGTATATATGAAGGGTACGACAGGAAATATCACTTCGTCAGGAAGTGAGGTTACCTTCTATTATTCGGATATTACAGGAGTAAATTTGAACGGAAGCGGCGCAACAGTTAACGCTTCGGGGTCTAATTGGGTTACGGTTACTGTTCCGGCAGGTACGCACAGCGTTGAGTATACTTTCGGAGGGACTCCCACGCCGACGCCTACACCTACCCCAACCCCTACACCTACCCCGACCCCGGACCCGAATGCATGGTACGGCAAGGCTGCTTTTGCCGATGGGACGCAGAGCCTTGGAACGACAAATACCGGAAAGCTTGAGGTGGAATTCGACATTACGCCTCTGGCAACCGGCCTGAATGCCTGTACGGGCTATGCCGATACTTCTACGGTGATTGACTACTGGGATGACCCGTCCATGACCATCCGGATGAATAACACCGGCACCTTCGACGTGCGAAACGGCGCTGCTTTTGCCGCAGCAACCAGTATAGCCTATAGTGCAAACAGCACCTATCATATCC
>JBDKVA010000124.1:0-36583 GCA_039679375.1 Clostridiaceae bacterium | reverse complement strand
ACTACGCGCACCACCCGACCGAGGTGGCTGCGACGCTGAAAGCTGTCAGGAATTTTGCCCAGTCACGGATCTGGTGTATTTTTCAGCCACATACCTATTCCCGGACAAAATCTCTTATGGATGATTTCTCGACGGCATTCAAAGACGCCGATATCGTCATCGTGGCGGATATTTATGCAGCACGGGAGGCGGATACCGGCGAAGTGAGTTCCGGAATGCTTGCCGACAGGATCAGCAGCACCGGTAAGCAGGTGATTTATATAAGGGATTTCGAAAGTATCGTAGAATACCTTGATAAAAACGCAATTTCCAGCGACCTCATCATCACCATGGGAGCCGGTGATATCTATAAGGTAGGCGAGTTATTTCTGGAAGCACATAAGTCTCTTGCGGTGAGCTAGGAATCTGCTCCGGCTTATTAGAAAAAAAGGGATCGTACCCTGTAACATGTTATATGTCAGCGGCACGTCCCTTTATTTGTTTACATCATATTTTAAAATGTAATCTACGGTGAAGTTCAGGAGCAAATCGGTTTTAATTATCTCTTTACCGTCGTCATGGCAAACCGGATCTCGCCCTCTGCCGCAACTTTATCATCAACAGTCGCTTTTACCCGCGCCTTTACCACACCCATTTTCGACGAGAGGATCTCAACCTCCATGCGCAATGTATCGCCAGGCATGACCTGCTTTTTAAACTTTATTGCATCAATGCTGGCAAAAACGCCCAGCTTCCCGCTGTTTTCCCCGCCTTCCGCACCGGCGTCCGCCGCATTTGCGGCAATTCCTGCCGTCTGGGCAAGCGCCTCGACGATCAAAACTCCCGGCATGATTGGAAAACCAGGGAAATGACCCTGGAAGAAGGGTTCATTGACAGTTACATTCTTGATGCCGACCGCTTTTTTTCCCGGCTCCAGTTCAATAATCTTATCTACAAGTAAAAATGGGTATCTGTGTGGTATGATTTTCTGAATCTCTGCATTTGTCAGCATCTGTGCACCTCTTCGATTAAATTAGAATTACATTAAAGCCTAATTGCAAAACTTTTTTTCCCAGCATCCGTATTGTATACCTTATTTCGGGGTCTTTCCTCAGCCTGGCTTTTTCACTTCCATGCTTCCATTGTTGGCAGTATCACGCCTTCTCAGAGCGCTTACTACACTTGTTACGATTATTATGGCTAAAATGGTCTCCGGTATTCCGTTCGTAACGCCTATCCCGAAAATGATCTTCGCGGCCAGGGCGGTATCGAGCTCCAGAGCCTTGACAAAGCTCTCGGCATAAAACAGATAGATCATACTTAAAACCAGACCGGTATTGGTCAAAGTCCCTACGATGCTGGCAATCATCAGATCCAATGCCTTGTTCCTGAACTTCCTGTTGGTGATATAGGCCATGACGGCCGTCATCGCTGCCAGAACAATATTTACAATCAGCTGCCAGACGCTTCCCGAGCCTTTGATATAGCTGTATATGCCATAACCAAGGTATCCGGATATTGCGATCCAGATGATGTTCAAAAGCCACAGCGTCTTTTTATTTCCCATGCTGTTCAGTGCTTTATAAACATAATACGAGGTAATACCGATGAGCACTCTTGGCAGTACGGAAACCAAAGGGTTCAAAAAAGCAAAGGACGTCGGTGTGGGCTGTGCTATTGCGTTGAATATACTGGATAGCCCAAATATTAAGCCTACGAAAGCACCGACGATCGGACCTTCCACGATCGCACCTATTATCACCGGGATATGCATGATCGTCGCTTTTGTGGGGCCAACCGGTATGAACCCCAGTGGAGTCATGCCCAAAATGATGGATAATCCCCCTAGTACACCTGAAACAGTTAATTTTCTTACGTTGAATTTCTTCCCCTTTAACATTTAAATACCTCCGCTCTAGTTCCATATTTTTGGATACCAGTCGTAAAACTATTAAGTTTTAGCCATATCCAGTCCAACTCTTTACAGATGTTGGCTTCGATAACATTATAGTGGAAACAGAGCAAAAAAACAAGAGTGCCTGCTATGTTCCGGCAAGCACCCTGTTCATACCTTGTTTATGTACAAACCTATCTCCCATAGCAATAAATATAAGGTTTCCCCTCCAGACCAAACCTTACAAAGCAGTAACTATCCTTCCAGCCCTCAATATCAGTAAATTGCAGCGGTCCAAGGTTGTAAAGCTCCCCTTTCGGATGATGGTGCGGACCGAACAGATTCCTGTCCGTACTTACCAATTCAAGGGTAATAGTGTTAACGCCATCCCTGACATATGGACGGATTTCCGCTTCATAAGGCGCCCACAGGAAGGTCTTCACTTCGTGCCCATTTACATACAACCTGGATAATGCGCTATTTGGCCGTTCCATTTTGAAAATCATGCTTCGGATGCTTTCCACTGCCTCCAGTTCAATCTCCTGTTCAAACAAAGCATTCCCGCTGAAAAACGGATAACCGCATACGGTTAATTCACCGCTGCACCGGAGCTCACCCGGTTCATCCAATTGGAACCCGCCCTGCTGGATGAGCGCATTTCTGCCGGATTGGATATACTCCCAGCCTCCTGTTACAATAAACTCGCCCAGCAGATAAATGCTTTCTATCTCACTATCAAAGGAAAGCATATTCATCTCTGCTTCAAAGACCTTTGCTCTTTCTATTTTTTTAATCGCTTCAGGCGAATTATAAAAGCGGGTCCGCAATAGAATCGTATTCAAGCCTTTCCCAAGCAGTCCGCAGACATTGATTTTGTGGAAGCTCTTATCTTTCCACCATCCTTCCGCCTTTGCATACACAGGTTTGCCGTTGACTTCCAGGATGTATTTGTCGGCTTCCTCTACAACAAGATACATTTCCCGGCCTTTATCAAAGCTGCATTTAGAGTTAAAAACATACTTGAGCGCAATATCGGCACTGCGTTCCAGTCTCAGCAGCTCCCTCTGAACAGCGATGACCGGCTTGCATTCGGACCATCCGCCATTGTCTATTGACACCTGGCAGTAGTCCAGAGTCATCGCGTTAAGTCCGCAGGTTTTCACCTTCCATGCGTCGCGCAATTTCAGTATAAATTCATTATCCGACGGTTGTGCAGGCCTTCCTTTCAACGGCGTCAACATAGTGCTTTCCGGCTGCGTCTCCGATACGCTTTCCAGCGGCAGAGCAGACCTGCTTTCCGGTGCTTCGCCTGCTTCGTCAATATTACTTAACGGCTCATCCGTAATAGCGATTACGTAGGATTGGCATGGCGCAAAGCTGAGATTGAACTTTGAAGAATTCTGCGCTGCCACGGCAGGAAGTTTGCTGATGCCGCACTCTTCAAGATCGATAACATAACAGGCTCCGGTACGGTTTACGCTGATTTCAGCATTAAAGACCTGCTTCTTATCGGTATTTGCGAGAAAGATTATAGAACCATCCTGATAATAGCAGATTTTATGGAGTATTGCGCTAATCTCAAGGTTGTTTTCATCCTGTACGCTAATTTCCCTGCAGCCGGCCTTTTCCAATTTTTCTTTTATATCCTGCGGTTCCAGCTTCATTGTCGTGCATGATTTTTTCAAGATCCTCAGATCTTCGGTTTCAACACCTTTTATCATGTATGGGAAATCCTCAAAAGCAAAAACCTTTCCGCCGTTCTTGATAAATACTCCCAAAAGCCTTGCCGTATCCGGTTCAAGCGTAGTTGCAGGCGGGATCAAAACGACTCTGTAGCTGCAATCTCCTATAACAAACATTCCGTTACGCTCATTCCCAAATTCAGCAATGATCCCCTCATCTCCATAATGATAACCCAGATGCAGTCCGGTTAGAATCGTGCTCAATTTGGCAAAACTATCGTCAATATATTCCAATTCAGTATTGGCGCCTTTTTTGTAACAGCTCTCGTCAAAAGCGACCCAACCGCTCCGCAGCGGATGAATAACAAGGATGCCCGCTCCTTTACCGCCTTCCGAAAGCAGCATTCCAAGCCTGGCGAAGTAATCATTGAATTTCCTGTAATCCCTCCACCAATTTGTCTGGTAGAACAGTCCGGGAGGATGATCCCTTTTTCTCAAGCCACGCAGGGAATATCCCTCAAGGTGTGCACATATAACATTTACTCCCAGAGAATATTGCCACTCTGCGATCCGCTTCAATTCCTCCGGAGAAGCGCCCCACCCCGCAGCGGCAAACATCTCGCTCAGTATTTGCTCCTTCCCGAGTTGTTCTCCTACGGACGCCACCTGTTTTATAATAACCGGATTGCCAATGTCCCTGCCCAGCCAGTCAATTCCCGGCATCTGCATATATCTGTAGAAAGCCATTGCTGACCCGGAACACATGGTCTGGAAGCGTATATCCTCTTCCAGAAGAACATGCCCCGTCAGCTTGCATCCATACTTTTCACACCATTCGCCCATCTGACGGGATACTGCCCCTGTAAAAAGCTCTGTGACCAGATTCCAAAAGTCGTATCTGATCTTCCTGAATCCAGGTATTTTAAAATATAAGGCCGATAAATAATCTATTATCTCATAACCGTTTTTTTCATTGAATTTTTTGGGCAATATAAAGGACCATGGCATGGCCGTCCTGCCATACTGCGGTTCATCCGTAAATATCCCGGGGATATTATTCCCGAAGTGCTCCTTAAATTTTCTATAATAAACATCATGGGTCATCTCTATGAATTTTTTCACTACATCTTCATCCAGCAAGTCCGCATAGAAAGGGTTCATTTCGTAATAGACGTGCAGTACACTCTCCCCGGACCGGACATTATCAGGATTAACCCGTCCGTAATCCCCATCGGTCCGGTAGAATCCCAGTGTCGTGGGACCGGCCGCCGCCTCTTCCCCTCTGATGATCTCAAATTTCAGGAACTTCTGCTGATATTCCACTCCCATGGCTGGAAGCTTTCCTGCGGCAAAACCGCTGGGATAACCATTTTCATCATAAATCCAGGATTGAAGGCCCTGCAAATCTCCTTCATCAATGCAGGCTGCTACACAATTCATCCATTCCTCATCCAGATAAGGCGTCCGCAGCCCGGCACGGGCATGCATGAAATAGCCGCCAAGACCTGCCTCCTTCATTTGTTTTATCTGCCATCTCAGTTCCTCAGGATCCAGCTCGTCATTCCACGACCAAAACGGAATACCCCGGTACTTTGTATCCGGCTTTTGTATATCGGCAAGAATATCTTTAAGCATATAGTATTTACCTTTCGTTATAAGTTAAAATCTCTAAAGCAGTAAACTCGCTCAGCCAAGGTAAAAGGCAGGCTTTTCAACTGTATGTTGAAAAACCTTCAGTTAAATGCCGGGCTTCAGGAGGAGTCTTGTAACTGGATACAATCAGGTTTTTACAGCGCCTGAGGTCACACCCTCAATATACAGCCGCGAACCAAACAGGAATAATACGGCCAGTGGAATAGTGGTAAATACGAAGCCGGCAACCATAGAACCAAGGCCGAGAGGTCCTGCTGAAGATTGAAAAACTCTTATGGCAACTGTAATCATCTGCCTGGAGTTGCTTTCGATGACCATCAACGGCCATACGAAATCATTGTACTGTCCCATTAAACTCATGAGAAGCAGTGTGACAAGGATGGGCTTTGCCAAAGGAAGCGCAATCTTGTAATAGGATTGGAACTCCGTCGCACCATCGATTCTGGCTGCCTCAAAAAGAGCGGCAGGTTGGTTGGAGATGAAGGTACGGCACAAGAGTATGCCAAAGACCTGGCCTCCGGATACCCATGGAAGCAAAAGAGCCCACCATGTATTATACAGTCCAAGATCCTGCATTAACTTATATGAGGGTGTAAGCGTCAGGACACTCGGAATCATCATTAAGCTGAGAATAAGAATATAGAGGAAGTTCTTTCCCGGGAAGTTAAGCCTGGCGAAAACATATCCGCTCACTGAGGCCAGCAATACGGTAAATACCGTGGCGATCGGCACAATCGTTAACGAATTGATCATGTTTGGTATCAGCATATCAATAGCCATTTTGTAGTTTTCCCAGTGCATGGGAGATGGCAGTGACCAAAAGTTATCATAAATCTGCATATTGGATTTCACCGACAGGAATAACATTAGAATAATCGTTATAAAATGCAGAATCATAATAAACACAGAAACAGTATAAATAAATGTTTGCGTAATGACAGGCATCTTTGCTTTTAATTTCACTTTATCCATTAAGCTCTCCCCTCTCAATCATTATATTCGGCATTTGCTTTCATTTTCAGGTTTAATATCGTACCTCCGAGAATAGCGATAAACATAACTAAACCCAATGCACAGGCATACCCGTATTGCCCGAACCGCGTTGCGTTAAAGTACAGCTCCAACCCGGGAACATACGTGCTGGTTCCGGGGCCTCCGTTGGTTAGGATGAGAATGTTGCTGAAATCCTGAACTGTACTGATGAAGGTCAGGATGATCAACATTTTTATCTGTGGCATGATCAGAGGCAGATGTATTCTCGTAAAGTTCCACCATCCATTACTGCCGTCCGCTCTTGCAGCTTCAAAAAGAGAAGACGGAATATCAATCAAGCCTCCGTAATATACTAGAAACGCAAACGCATTGATAAATGGAAAGCCCATGAATACAATCGCCCATATGGCTGTTTTGGGATCCCCCAGCCATACCCTTTCCAGGGATTCAAGCCCTACCAGCCTCAATGTATTATTCAAAAGCCCGATTGCGGGGTCAAAAATCCTGTTCCACATCAGTGTCATAACGACTCCCGGTACTATCATAGGCAGTACAAACAAGAAACGGAACCAGTATTTCGCCCGGTCATTTCTCATAAGGAATACCAGCTCCGCCACAAACAAAGGAACTGTAAGTATTTTAATAAATGAGGTGACAATTAAGATTAGGAGGTTTTTAAGCCCTATCAGGAAATATCCTTCCGTAAACATCTTAACAAAATTGTCAAACCCGATGAAATTGATTTCTTTGATCGAAGATTGATTTATGTTCCAATCGGTAAACGAGCGGGCAAGCGCAATCACTACAGGATAGTAATTGAAAACCAGCAGCAGTGCAAACGTTGGTATCAGCATCAGGTAAGCAACTCGATACTTGAACAGAGCCCTGAAAAATCTGCCTGCAAACTTGCGAAAAATGTCCACAGTCATTATGATCAGAAAAACAAACAACAAAGGGAATGTATATACCAGCACTTGCAGTATGGATGCCAGGGCGCGGATCCGGACGATATTCTCCAGCTTACTGATATCAAGCTCATGTATATAATCAGCAAACCCGGTAACAATCAGCTTCTTATCAGTATAAATGATCCCCGTTACAGAAGCCTCCAGTCTTTTGGTATATAGGAGTTTTCCATCCCGATCTGCTACATAGAAATCCCCTTCCTTGTTGCCTATGCTGATGGATTTTAAATTTTTCGAGGCTGTTAACGACATGCCTTCTCCATAATAGGTCCTGGAAACAATTTGTGAAAATTCTTCATTCACTAAGTAATAGGTGGTATTTTTAGTCAAAACAGCCAGCAGGCTGGAGTCTTCTATTGACTGCAGCCCGACGATCTCATAATTCAGTTTTGTTTTTGACAGCTGATTTCCCTTCAAATCGAAAAGCACTAGTTCCGCTCTATCATTCCCCAGAATAAGCTTCGAATTATCGCTGTTAAATACAACCTTCCGTGAAATGGATTCCAGAGCTTGATTAAAGATCTGATTGCCTGACGCATCATATAGTATAAGATTATTTTTAAATGCGTTAATGCCTGCGGTCACTGCAATCAGGGAACCATCCCTGTTGATATCAATGCTGTACACTCTTCTCTGGACATTGATCTGTCCAACCTCTTTCCCGCTATCTATATCAATTATGTATATATTTCGATCTTCGCACCCGGCATAAAGCTTTCTGTTATCCGCATCGACCTTCATCTCCCTGATAGGGCCTTTTGTACCAAACTCCCATAGTTTCTCATTATTTTCGTCATACGCAATTAATATATTTTTATAAGTACCTGCGAAGGTAATTTTTTTTATCTGGTCATACGCCAGACTAAAGTTCTGAAGGCCTGTATTAATAGCTGAAGGCCGCAGCAAATCTGATGTATCGGATAGTGAATTGCTCATGAAAATTATCACGGTATACAAAACAACAAATATAAGTAAAAGAGTCGCCCAGCTTTTACGAATCTTCATTCATGCTCTCCTCCCATTGGAAAGCCGGGAGCATCAAGCTCCGCTTGCTTTCTGTTATAACGCAGTTCTGCAGTACAGCCTGGAAAGAAGAAAGGCTGAGACAACATCAGCCCTTCTTCCATAAATTAGCTATTCGCCGGTTGGTGCATTTGCAGGATTGTCAAGATCGCTCAGGTTGATATGCGCTGCTTTTATAGAATCCTTAAAAATATATTTCATGACATTCGTCTTGTGCTTTTCACCCCATTGATCCACTGTAATTTTTCCGGTGAAGAATTCCTGGGTATACCCGTACCATTCTCTCAGGCTTTCCTGTATATCGCAAGGTGCGCCACGCGCCATTAACTGTCCGCAGCCCTTCTGGCAATTTCCGATAAACTTGAGATCCTTGTACATGGCTTCATATTCCCCGGGCAGCTCAACACCATACACCAGCGAAGGACCATTAGGCACCCCCCCGCCTTTCAGTTGTCCTGACAAATATTTGCTATAACCTTCTTTGGAAGAAAGATACATGAAAAAATCTACAACCAGATCATCATGTGCCTTTTCTTTCTTCACCGCGCCAAGGAAGCCTTGCGCTACTTCAATAGTCCTTGCGGGGGCTTCGATACCGGCTCCTTCCATAGAAGGCATGTTGAAGCTGCCAAGCTCGAATTTCTGTACTCCCTTAACCGTCTTGCTGTTAAGTTTGAATGGTTGACCGGCCTCAATCTTGTCCATATCATTCTTGAAATATGCCAGTCTGGCTACTGTATCCAGTGCAATTGCAGCCTTGTTCTGGTAGAAAAGCGATATCCAGCCGGCGTCATCCGTGCCGAAAAATGCATCTCCGCCGGCATACTTGGGGAATATCTCCTTGAGCTGGGACATCACCGTCTTCATTCCTTCGGAATCCGGTTTATAAACACCGTCCCTGACGGCAACATACGCCCTTGTTGTATTCTGGTTTACCTTCCATGAATCATCATTGAATGGATTTGTAAGATCCAGCTTAAACTTTCCGTCTACATCCGGATCATAATTATAGTCGCCTTCTTTTGCTCTGTAAACTTCCAGCATGCTTCTGGTGGTCTGGTCTGCATAAATCTGTGCCAGCCAGCCCATTTGCATCGCCCAAAAGCTGTTGAAATTACCGGGTACCGCAAGCGGCTGATATCCTGCCGTCTGAAGTTTTTCGCATATTCCGATGAATTCTTTCCATGTGGTCGGCGGCTCTACGCCAATCTTTTTGAATATATCTTTGTTGTAAAACCACGCCACCTGTGTAGATGATAAGCAGATATTGTACAGAGTATTTTTACCATAATCAATGCCATTCTGCATTTCAAAATTGAACTGATCTTTCCACACTCCGTTGGAATACGGACTCTTATTGTTTACATATTCCATGAAGTTAACTTGTTTGCCGGTAGCAGCCAAACCTGCCTGGTTAATGTTGACAATATCGGCTGTGGGATTCGCCGTGCCGAGCATGTTTTTTAGCCAATCGCCATAACCATCTTGTGGTTTCAGATCAATAACCACTTTTACCTTCGGATTCAGCGCCATGTACCCATCCGCTACAGCCTGCCAGGCTTCAACTTCGGCTACTCCCGCCGATGTATTTACGTTGATGGTTCCCTCCAGTTCCTTGGGCGGCTCTGCAGTAGTTGTTGCAGGCGTCCCTGTTGATGCCGCTGTGGACGTCGCTGTCGATGCCGTCGCGGATGTCGCCGTCGGCTGGGCGGATGTTGCAACCCCTGAATTGCTGTCTTGCCCGCTGCAGCCCGCGATCATCGAGGAAAGTACAAGTACCGCCAGCAGCAGTGATAGAATTTTTTTACCTTTTCCCATAGGTTACTCCTCCTTTTTGAATTATTTAATTTCATTATTTGGCAGGAGCAGCTTATCAAGCCGCCCCTGCAGATCATATCTTTTAGTAACTTATTGCCGCGAAATTGCAATAAAGAACAAGAAAATAATTTCACATCCGCGAAAATAAGTACATTCTTGGGTTGTGGGCGGTAGCCCACATTAGTTGTTCCGTGCAGCCCTCATCTTGCGTGCAACAAGGAACATTCCTGCAGCAAGCAGACATAATCCGATAGACATTATAACCGGCACAGGTATCTCTGAACCTGTTGTCGGCAGAGCTGCAGCAGTGGCGACTTCTACCAGCTTGAGATTTCCAAATGACGAAGTATTGGCATATTTATCTGCCGCGCCGTCATTCCAGCAGCAAACTCCGTCTCTTACTCCGGTGCCTGTTGAATCATCGGCTACCTGGAAATCGATACCGGCTATTGTTCCAACAGCTGCTTTACCTTTTAAAGCTACCCATGGTATTGCCGCTTCAATTACATAGCCCCCGGTGACCACTTTGGCAGCTGATTTGAATGTATCAGCTTTAAACGCTCCGCCGCCTGACGTCTCGTTTTTGAAGTTAACTCTATACTGTCCGTCGTTAGTGTCATATGTAGCTGCTTTTTCATTAAGTTCATCAAGAAATACTTCTATACAGTCCTTATTCCACGGATCAACAGCTTTATCAGTTACCAATTTGTCCGTTACCTGGGCTAAAACATACAGGTAATTCTCATCCCACATTGTGCTGAATTTACCTGTCGCCCAAGGTCCTTCGTCCGAAGCCCAGCTAGCCGTCTTTACACTCTTGGCACCCTTCCAGCAGGAATCCACCGTTCCATCAATAGTTGGAGTACCCTTAATTGCTTCTGTTGTTTTTGCCGCAGCAAATACAGTCCCTGAAAAGCAGGATATTGTTAAAATTACCGTCATCACTACCAGTGCCACTCTTTTCATAAACATGAATATCCACTCCTTATCAATTAATCAAATTATCTGTATCTAAAAGCAAAAGTAATTTCCCCTAAGATTTTGTAAATTTCACCTTCCTTCAAATCATATTAAAAAACTACTTTTGTCAAGACCAGCCCCGATTCTCTTCCGGACTATAACTTTGATCATTACTTTGATTCAGGCTGTTTTACTTGCTTCCCAAACCAATCTTCTTATCATGATCCGGAGAAGATTACCATAATTTTTGGATATTTAGCGGGCTTATATTGCAACTACCCCGTTGAGATAGTTTCATTAATAAATATTCAATTAAGCATCCGCTAAAAGGGCGACAAAGTAAAAGGAAGTGAACCTTGAATAATTATCCCGATATGGTATAATCAATTTTGTCCGAGGAAGTTGATGTTAACAATACTCACTGTACCAGCAGTCTGTATTGCGCAAATTGCATTAACTTCCTTTTACTATTGTCCTGTCCGGGCAACCGATTCAACTGTTTTTTACCGGACCGGTAGAGCCTCTGATCATTAAGTCCGCCTCCAATAACAGGGTGGAATTCTTTTTTTCCCTTATCTCATTTAAAATCATATACATCGCCTGGCGTCCCATTTCTTTCATTGGAGCCTTGATAGTTGTCAACGGCGGATCGTAGCATTCGGAAAGAAATATATCGTCACAGCCTGCGATTGAAATATCTTCAGGAATTTTTAAACCTGCTTCTTTGATTGCTTTTATCGCACCAAACGCCATATAATCATTTGTAGTAAATACGGCAGTTACACGCGTATCTCTTTTTAAAAGCGTTTTCATTGCTTCGTATCCGGTATGATGGTCTGTTTTGTATGGATACATGCCATCTACCACCCATTGTTCGTCAAAACCCAAGCCCAATTTCTCAAGCGACTCCCGGTATAGGGAATAACGCACATTCCCCGGATACTGGATGGATAGCCCGCTCAAATAACCGATGCGTTTATGCCCCATTCCCGCATAATATTTCATTAAATTTTTCATCGCATTTGTATAGTCAAACTCGATCTCCGATTTCGCACCGCCATTAACAACGGCCACCCCTGAATCCAAAAGATTCTGCAGCTGTTCCGGACTTACAATGCTCCTGGTGGTTACTATAAATACGCCGTCCATCTGCCTTTGTATAATGCTGGTCAAATAACTGTCAAAATCTTCACCTGCCAGGCAGAGAGATACGGCATACCCGTTTTTGTGCGCAATTTCCTCCATTCCCTGCGCTATCTCTCCATAATACGGGTTGGTGATATCATCGACAACAATACCAACAAGCTTGGTCATTTTGGTAGCCAAACTCCGCGCTACCATGTTTGGTCTATAATTAAGGAGTCTGATAGTCTCGTTTACCTTTCTCTTCAATTCAGGGCTTACATACTTGGTATCATTAATAACGTGCGATACCGTTGCTACAGATACTCCTGCTTTATTCGCCACATCCAGTCTGGTTGCCATTTTCTCATCATCCGTTTCATTATATTCGGTTACTCGCGTAACTCTATTATTATATATTCAATGCCGTTTACAAAAATCCTTCTTTTTTTTAAAATATTTATAAAATTTTTTTACTCGAAGTTTACTCCAGGTTAATTTGGTTTTAGCTATATCTCAGGAAGGCATTTGCCCTCTTGGAAGGCTATGGGGATAAGTGTATAATGGTGGCATATCCCATGACAGTGTTTATTTCATGCAGGCAACTGCTATAAAAGGAATTATATAATAAGTGTTCTTATTCAGGCATATAACGAAGGAGGGAAATATTGTGGCAATGAAAACATATCCAGGGTATATAACCGATATAAACGGTATTAAAGTAGGTCACGCCCAGTCAGAGGAAGGCATGACCGGCTGCACGGCAGTTATTTGCGAAAAGGGAGCAACCGCTGGTGTAGATGTGAGGGGTTCGGCTCCCGGCACCAGGGAAACAGACCTGTTGAAGCCGGAAAAAATGATAGACAGGATTCATGCGGTCGTACTGGCAGGCGGCAGCGCCTTCGGGCTCGAGGCAGCCTCAGGCGTGATGAAATACCTGGAAGAACAGGGAACAGGCTTCGATGTCGGAGTCACAAAAGTGCCAATAGTAACCTCTGCTGTTATTTTTGATTTGAACCTGGGTAACTGCAAAATCAGGCCGGATTTGAAGATGGGCTACGATGCTGCACAAAGCGCTTCATCGGATGAAAGAAGGCAGGGAAATGTCGGCTGCGGGCTGGGTGCGACCATAGGGAAAATCATGGGGCCCGGTCATGCGATGAAATCAGGGCTCGGAAGCGCAACGGTCAAGGCGGGTGAAATCGCAGTATCAGCCATTGTAGCGGTAAACAGCTTTGGGGATATTTTTGACTATGAAACAGGACGGCAGATTGCCGGAGCGTACGATTATAAAAAAGGGGAATTACTGAATACCTATTCAATAATGAAAGCAAGCAGCAAGCCAGCGGGCTTTCCCATGCGAAACACTACAATCGGCGTCGTAGCCACAAATGCCGTCCTGACCAAAGCCGAAGCAAACAAGATGGCCGGAATGGCTCAGAACGGACTTGCCAGATCAATTAACCCTGTTCATACGATGCTTGACGGGGATACGGTGTTTGCCATGGCGACCAGCGAAGTCGGCGGAGATCTGAGCCTGGTCGGCACAATGGCAAGTGAGGCAATGTCAAGGGCGATCACCAATGCAATAATTTTTGCACGACCATGCAATGGGCTGGTCGCTTATAGCGATATTTAAAATAGAAGATCATATCTGTTACGTTAATATTTGATTTTTGTTTTTAATTTGCCTGTAATTGGTAGGCGTTATGCCTGTTACCTTTTTAAATATTGTGTAAAAGTAGTTGCAGCAGGAAAATCCAATACCGGCTGCCACTTCATTGATAGGCAGATCTGTTTTCTCAAGTAGTTTTAACGCCTTATCTACTCTTATCTGGTTTATATAATCGCCAACTGATTTCATCGTATACGTTCTAAATAGCTTACTGAGATAACCCGGTGAAAGATTAAGCTCTGCTGCAATGGAATTTAAGCAGAGATTTTCATTGGAATAGCCCTGATTTATGATATCTATTACTTGGTTTATAAGAAGCTCGTACTTTGAATTTTTCTTTTGCTCAATACTGGAAAAAACGTCATTGAACATATTATAAAATTCACTTTTTATCTCATCGAGTGTTTCGCAGCTGTTAATAATTTGCATAAATGAGTTGAAATTGTAGTCGATTGAATATTTGCCGATATTTTCAATACTTTCAAAGGCGGTGCTGATAGATCCTGTCAGTCTTAATAAAAGTGAACTTAACACTGTATATGCATATCCCTTAGTCGATTCCAGAATTTCATACAGAAGCTTTCCTGCTGCTTCCACTTTGCCTAGCATAAGAGTATCCATAAGCATTTTTTCTTTTTCCGTAGGGTATACATAATCATTTGATTGGAAAACAGCCAATTCTTCAGAGTGTATTATACACCTGAGTCCATAAAACATCCTATAGTTTGACGCCTGCTTAACTTCAGTGTACAACAGGTTTATATCATTGAAGGTGTACCCCGAAGGACTCAATACGGCAGATAAGGATATTTTAATATTTTTTTCCGCAGTATCCTGGACAAGCTTTATCATATTATCGATCTGACTAACTGTCATATGCTCGGAACAACTTTTTTCATTAATAGCAAGAATGATATGGTCATCCTTCATATCCACAGTTTCTATGAAATATTTTACACGGAATATCTCTGAGGCTGTTTTAATAACGACCTGCTTTAGCAGCGCAATGTCATAGCTTTTGAATTTTGAGCGCAGTTCATAATAATGGTCGATTCTGAATAGGATTAAAATCAGTGTATTATCAGCTGAAAGAACAATTTTATATTTATTAAAGTCCTTTATAATTTGTTCTTTTGAAATAAATATATTATTATATAAGCTATTATACAAAAATTCATCCTTTAACTTGTCCAGATCTGTCCTGTTATCCAGAATTTCTTTATTTAAAGCATCAATGATGTCATCAATAGATCTTTTAGCCTTTCCTGTTATTATATAAGAAAGCACATAGCCTATAGCAATATATATAAGAAGCAAAAAAGCGGCTATCAAACCTATCTTTGCAAGGTTTTCATATATGCTTCCGTATGGGATAACCCGAATAAAATACCATCCCAGCTTGCTGGAATACGCGTAAGTAGCAAAAGACTTAACGCCAGATACATTACATATAAAATACCCTGTTTCTTTTTCGGACTTTAAAATTTTGGAAGCAAACTCTTCCTGTGATATATCCTCAAACATTTCATTATTATGAAGGTTGCTTACCAGAATGCCTTCTTTATTTATTATGCAAACATTCCCCTTTATACCTTTACTCCATAATTCCAATGAGTTTTTTACCCAATCCTCCGATACATTAATGAAAATTACTTTATTAATATAGCTAGTAGAGAATTCAGGAAAACCATAATATATAAAAGTGTAGATATTGACTGTATTGTCAGGCACGTCCGGGGCGCCGTGCATTACTATCCTTCTTGGAATAGGATATAAGGCCCTTACTACTTGTATATTGTCAATCATTTTTACGGCTTCTTTGTCAAAAAAATCGGTTTTGGCTTTTTTGGGAATATTCAAAACAGTAGTATAAAAACTATCAGTCTGCCTGCTGTATACATATATTGAATTTATATTGGTACCTGTTGAAGAATAGTTGTTGAGCCTGCCGTTTGACTTGCTTATAGTGAATATATCGGAATTGGTATCATTAACCAGGCTGGTAATATCCGAATCATTGTATATCTGAAACATCAATTTGCGTATCGAGTCAAACAGAGTGTCACTGCTTAAGCCCAATTGAAGAAGACTGTTTATTGATGTACCTGTTAATCTTGAAACCTCCAGATTGTGATAAACTAAAGTGAACACAATGGATATCGCTATTAAAAATGATCCTATGGCCAGGGTAATGTATTTTTTCAGGAATCTGAATACCTTTTCCTTATCTTTCTGCTTATTATTTTTCATAATAATTAACTCCATATATGTTTTTTGTAATTATTCCGGTGATTTAGTTATGCTTATTTAACATAATTAAGATGATTTTGCTGTAAAGTAACTTATTGCGGTACGATCGTTTATAAATTTGCACAATAACTACATATCCATATTAATTATTTTAGTACATATATACTATATTTACAACTTATTATTCTGGTAAATAATTAAAAAAGTATGCAAATACTGATAGTGTGTTGAAATTTAGAGTTGGTTTTCTTTAAAATCTTATAAATTATCGGCATTTATAGTTTACTATTTATTCCGCAAGTCTGAAAATAAAAATGTACCGTTTTTCAAAAAAAACTTACAGTGGAGGCAATATGAGTCAAGCTGGCATAGTACAAAAATCAAATACAAAATCAGTACAAAAAACTAACGCTTTTACAAATTTTATAAAAGAAATAAAATTGAATTACACTTTGTTTATATTATTATTGCCCGGATTCATTTTAGTATTTTTATTATCTTACTTACCTATTCCCGGTTTATTGATAGCTTTTGAAAAATATAAGTTTGTTGATAAAAACTTTTTTGTCAATCTGTTTAAGCTTGAATGGTTAGGATTCGGTAATTTCTGGCTATTTTTCAACGATCCGGTCTTTTTAAACGCCATACGCAATACTGTTTTATATAATTTGTTTTTTATGGTAACCGGAACTGTTATATCATTAATAATCGCTTTGGTTATAAATGAAATAACAAATAGGAAGCTTGCGAAATTTTATCATAGCTGTATGCTTCTCCCTTACTTTCTTTCTTGGGTCGTTTTCAGTTATGTTGTATTTGCTTTTCTGGGACTTGAGAACGGTTTTATTAATAATTCGATAATCGTACCGCTGGGGCTTAAAGAAATTTCGTTTTACTGGGAGCCTAAATATTGGCCATTTATTTTATTCCTGGTTAATACGATAAAAGGCGCGGCTTATGGCAGTATATTATATTTGTCCGCAATTGTAAGCCTTGAGCCTGAATACTTTGAACTTGCAAGGATTTATGGGGCAAGCAAGTGGCAGCAAATCACCAAAATAACGCTTCCTCTGATCTCAAATGTTGTAATAATATTAATCATTCTCAATCTTGGCAATATACTGTCCGCCGATTTCGGTCTGTTTTACAATGTTCCTCTGCGGTCGGGTTATCTAAAAAACACTACTTATATAGTTGATACGTATATTTTTACTTTGCTCGAAAAAGGGATGTCTTCATCATTAGGTAAAACCACCGCAGCGGGTCTTTTTAAGTCTGTTATCGGTATGCTTACTGTTCTCGCAGCCAATTTTACAGTCAGAAAAATAGATAAAGAAAAGGCGCTATTTTAGGAGGCATTTACATGAAAAAATTATCAAGCACAGCTAATATTTCATATGGTTGGAATATCTTTTTAAATATAACAACAGCGGCATACACGCTTTTATGTATCCTTCCGTTCCTTCTGGTTATTATTGTATCATTTACCGATGAAAAATCATTAGTCCAAAAAGGTTATTCCTTTATACCCAGCGCTATATCTTTTGACGCATATAAAGCTTTGTTTTCAAGCACCAATTCGTTATTTAGGGTTTATGCGATCTCCATCTTTGTAACTGTTTTGGGAACAATATTAAGTGTATTAATTATGTCAATGTATGCCTATCCGATTTCACGAAGCAGCTTCAGGTATAGAAACCAGTTTACCTTTTACATATTTTTTACTATGCTTTTCGGAGGCGGTCTGGTTCCATGGTACATTGTATGTACACAGGTACTTCATTTAAAAAATACAATATGGGCGCTGATAATACCTTATCTTTTCAGCCCGTTTTATGTGATAGTAATTAAAACATTTTTTAAGACGACGATCCATGAATCTATTATTGAATCGGCGAAGCTTGACGGTGCAAGCGAATTCCGGATTTTCAGAGCGGTAATAATGCCCTTATCTCTACCTGTTCTTGCAAGTATCGGGCTTTTCACATCCATAAACTACTGGAATGACTGGTGGCTTTCAACCATACTACAAAGTAACGATAAATGGATTAACTTGCAGTATGCAATGTACAGAGTGCTTATTAATGCTACCTATCTGGCGCAGCTGAGTGGTGCGTCAGGAGGAAATACACAGTCCGCGCTTGCCAGAATGCCGACGGAAACCACACGCATGGCAATGTGTACTGTTGCGATGGGTCCTATAATCCTCGCATATCCCTTTTTTCAAAGATATTTTGTTACAGGGCTGACAATTGGATCAATAAAAGGCTAGGAAGAATTTAAGCAGCAAATTCTCCCGGGGAATTCTGCTGCTTGAAGATAAATAACAATTTAAAAGGAGGCAATTTTATGAGTAAAATCTCAAGGCTTCTATGTATGGCTCTTTGTATCTGTATTGTACTGACAATGGCTCTTTCCGGATGCGGAAATACGACTCCCGCTTCTAAGGACGAATCAACTGACAAGTCCACAGCAGCAGCTACTCCAGCGGTTAAAACTGAACCGGAGCTTGAACCTTATGAAGTAGTATGGTATTTTGGCGGGAACGGCTCCGAACCGAATGAAAAGCTGGTAGAAGACGAAATAGGCAAATATCTGAAGGATAAAATTAATACGACTGTCGATATTGTAACATTTCCCTTAGGAGAATTCGCTCAGAAGGTACAGACAATAATAACATCAGGTGAAAAAGCAGATCTGTTCTTCTCATGTTCATGGTGCATGGGTTATCTTGATGTGGCCAGACATGGGCTGGCTGTCGAAATAACAGACGATATGCTGAATAAGTATGCACCTCATGCAAAGGAGGTACTTGCCGAGAAATGGCTTCCTGGCGCGAAGGTAGATGGAAAGCTTTATCACCTGCCCTGTAATAAGGAGGTTGGCGCACAGGGCGGTGTACTTCTCAATAAGGCGCTGGTTGATAAATATCATTTTGATTTAAGTACCATAAAAAAATATGAAGACCTGACATCCATGCTTCAGACAATAAAGGATAATGAACCTGATATATATCCTCTCGGCACCTGCGCTAACGATACTACCGCACAATTAATTGGCTGCTATGGCAATTGGTCGGGAACTAACGCTTATATCAACTTTCCTATGAACGGAACAAAGTGGGTTACAGTCTTTGATATCCCTGAATGTGTTGAGACCTTTAGAGTTGCCAAGAAATTTTATGACGCCGGGTTTGTCAGGAAGGATGTTGCTACTGTCGGAGATGTAACCCCTGATTTGAAAGCAGGCAAGGTATTCGCTACACACATGCAGCTAAAACCAGGTAAAGACGCTGAAATGGCAAATACTACGCCCGGCATAGAATGGGTGCAGGCAGGTCTCACGGATTGCGTTATCAGATCAGGTGATGTAACAGGCTCCATGATGGCAATACCCGTAACATGTCCGAAGCCTGAAAGAGTACTTCAGTTCTATGATTATTTTTATCATGACATTAATATGCTTACCATGTTAAATTACGGTGTTGAGAACCTGCACTGGGTCAAAGTTGACGACAAAACCATCGACTATGCGCCGGCAACTGAGGGCGGAACCAAGTCGGGTTGGAGGCCTCCATATTCACTGTGGATGGCAGGCGACCAGTTCAAAAACTATCTTTTAAAGGGCGAAAATCCGAATAAATATGCTGACCTCGCAAAATTTAATTCTGACTGCAAACCATTCGGAGATTCCCTTGGCTTCCTTTTCGATCCGAGTCCAATCCAAAATACATTTGATAAGCTGACTGCGTCCGGAACAGACCAATACAATCTTCTTATGTTAGGCTGTGCAGGCGATGTTGATGCAGCAATCGCCAAACAAATGAAAACATGGAACGACGCCGGACTCCAGGATGTACTGGCAGAGTACAACAAGCAGTATGAAGCTTTCCTGGCAGCAAAAAAGAAGTAAATAAGCAAATCAATAAAAACAAGCGGCCCGGTGATGATATTTTCACCGGGCTGTTTTTAATATTTATTAAAGTCCTTATTGATAAGCATCTACAATTACATATTATCTATATATTGTAAGTTTAAGCGATATGTAATATCTGGCAGATTAGCATAGTGACAACATGATAAAGTATCCTAACACAATTCTTTATATTCTGTTCACTTTACTTTCCCAAATGATTGCATAATTATAAACTTTTTTATATAATACAAATAAGTATAATTCTTTTTTAGCAACCAAATTAATATGGGGGGAATAAGATGAAAAAGATTCTGATTTCAGTCATGCTCCTGGTCTTCTTATCCGTAGCCGTTCTTACCGGCTGCACTACAGCAAAAACCAATCTTATCATGGCAACAGGAGGCACATCCGGTACATACTATTCATTTGGCGGATCGATATGCCAGATATTTAATTCAAAGGTCGCAAATATGAATGTAACCGCTCAATCAACAGGTGCATCCAAGGAAAACATCCGCCTGATCGGTTCTAAAGAAGCAGAGCTTGCCATCGTGCAAAACGATGTCATGGACTATGCGTATAACGGTATTGAGCTTTTCAACGGCGAAAAGGTTGAAAATATCAGAACCGTAGCCGTACTGTATCCTGAAATCATTCAGATCGTTGTATCACCTGACAGCGGAATCAAAACAATTGCCGACATGAAGGGCAAGAAGATTTCCGTAGGCGATGCAGGAAGCGGTGTAGAAGCTAATGCAAAACAGATTCTGGAAGCATATGGCTTAAGCTTCGAAGATATTAAGGCAAGCCATCTTTCCTTCAGCGAATCTGCAAGCGCATTCAAGGATAAGCAGCTTGACGGTTTCTTTGTAACAGCCGGGATACCCAATGCCGCCATACAGGAAATAACAGCACTTTCATCCGTCAAGGTTCTCTCTATAGATGATGCGACCGCTGAAAAGCTTAAGACCAAATATCCTTTCTATACGAAGTTTACTATTACCAAGGATACATACAAAGGTATGGATGCGGATGCCAATACGCTGGCTGTCATGGCTACCCTTATTGCCGGAAAAGACGTCAAGGACGATGTTGTTTACAAGCTGACCAAGGCATTGTTCGAGAACCAGAGTGATCTGGCTGCTGCTCATGCAAAAGGAAAAGAATTAAGCCTTGAGGGTGCAGTCGAAGGCGTTTCCGTTCCCTTCCATCCGGGTGCCGAGAAGTACTATAAAGAAAAGGGCGTTATAAAGTAAAAAATGAACCCGACGCATAAATGCCGATATCCCGGATCTGCTAGCAGGCTAGGCTGTCGCAAGGCCTGGCCTGCTTTTAAATTATCGGGAATTGCTGTAATTATTACAATGATCGTATTCATATTATTTTTACCTGTTTGCAAAAGATTCACTGTTATTGAAGAAAAAACAGGTAAAATCCTTTATTACACCGATGTGTCTCCTGGAGATATCTTTAGTGTAAAATATGTGCATTCAGTCAATAAAAGTCCGATAGAGGATGTATTTGAGCTGGAACAGGATGATGGCATCAAACTGATCAAAACCGTTTTTCATTCGTTCGGAGCAGGTGTGCCTTGTGAACTGGAACCGGGGCAGGTTCTCATACGGAAGGAAGACAGACTGGAAATCACAAATATAAATAAACATATTGACAGATACCTGCTTAAAGTCGGCACTGTGGCCGACCATACTCTTTGCATTCAAGGCCGGGAAATTCGGCTGGATCATCTGACCGCACCCAAACAGACCGTTCGTTTTGAAGTGCGTCGCATCCCGGTTTATTATATACTTAAGGGGGTTAATGCTTATGAGTGAAAATGAAATACAGCCGGAAGTTGAGCTTAAAAATGTCCCTGGCCAGAGGGAAATCGACGAAATCATGGCTAAATATGACAGAGGTTCGGCATACAGAGATTTAAAAGGTATAGCACGCTATGCTGTAGGCGCCATTGCAATCATATTTTCTCTGTTTCAGCTTTATACTGCCTTGAAAGGGGCACTTCCTGCCCAGCTTCAGCGCGCAGTCCTTTTAGGATTTGTTCTGTTGCTGTCCTTCCTGCTTTATCCGGCAACCTCCAAATCGTCCCGGGAAAAACTCCCTGTTCTTGATATCATTTTAGGAGTGCTTGGCGCAAGCGTTGCAGGTTATCTTATACTGAACTATAGAGCTCTCATTGACCGTTCCGGCGCTTACACAACGGTTGATATCATCATAGGCGTAATCGGGATCCTGCTTGTAATGGAAATATGCAGGAGGGCTGTAGGATTGCCGATTCTGATCATTGCCGGCGTATTTATTGCATATGCTTATCTGGGACCATATATGCCGGGCTTTTTAAACCACAGAGGATATTCCTTCAAGAGGATAGTATCACACCTTTTCTTCACTACTGAAGGCGTTTTGGGAATACCGCTTGGTGTATGCTCAACGTTCATATTTCTATTTATATTGTTTGGTGCTTTCCTCGAAAAAACGGGCATTGGAAAGTTCTTTATCGACATTTCCAATGCAATAGCAGGGTTTGCAGCCGGCGGGCCGGCAAAGGTCGCAGTTATTACCAGCGCTCTTGAGGGCACTGTTTCAGGCAGCTCGGTATCCAATACCGTTGGTTCAGGCAGCTTTACCATCCCCATGATGAAAAGCCTGGGTTACAAACCCGAATTTGCTGCCGCTGTTGAAGCAGCCGCTTCCACCGGCGGTCAGATCATGCCTCCTATTATGGGCGCCGCAGCGTTCCTTATGGCCGAATCCCTCGGCATCTCTTATATGGAGGTGGCCAAGGCTGCCATTATTCCTGCGATACTTTATTTTTCAGGCATCTTTATTATGGTTCATTTTGAAGCAAAGAAATTAGGAATGCGCGGAATGAGTAAGTCTGAGCTTCCAAATGTGTGGCATGTATTAAAAGATAGAGGGCATCTTTTCCTGCCGCTTATCGCTATCATTTATTTCCTTGCTGAAGGTTCTACTCCGGTAAGAGCAGCTATATTCGGAATCATATTCTCTATCTTAGCCAGTATGATCAAAAAGAGTACTCGTATGAACTTCAGTGATTTCGTTGATGCTCTGGAGATCGGCGCACGAAATATTCTAAGTGTAGCTATTGCCTGCGCAATGGCGGGGATCATCATCGGAGTCGTGACATTGACCGGACTGGGACTGAAAATGGCTACCGGACTGCTCGGTATTTCAGGCGGTGTAAAAATACTGACCTTGTTCTTCACCATGATATCATCGCTGATACTTGGTATGGGCGTACCCACGACAGCCAATTATCTGATCACATCAACGATTACGGCTCCGGCTGTCGTTCAGCTTGGCGTTCCTGTTCTGGCTGCCCATATGTTCACGTTCTACTTCGGAATCGTGGCCGATATCACGCCGCCGGTTGCATTGGCTGCTTATGCGGGCTCGGCGATCGCAAAAAGCAATCCGTTCAAGACAGGCTTAACAGCTACAAAACTGGCTGTTGCAGCATTTATCATACCGTATATATTCGTTTACAGCCCCGCGCTGCTGCTTATTAATACAACACCGCTTCACGTAGTTCAGATGATCATAACCTCACTCGTGGGTATGCTTGGGATTGGCGCAGCAATGGAAGGGTATTTCCTGACACATGCAGGATGGGTTGAAAGGCTTTTGTTCCTGGCCGGAGGTCTTCTGCTGATCGATCCAGGTCTGATCACCGATTTGATTGGCGCCGGCCTTATAATAGTTACGCTGTTGTGGCAGTATAAAAAGATAAAAATGAATCAAGTAAATAAAGTACAAAACTTGAAGCTATAGCAAGTGAATTAAGCTGGAAAATTATATGGTCAGCCGCCTGTTTTGTCTATATCAATAAGGCGGCTGTTTTATTTTTCTTATCCTTTTCTGTAGGCTCCCGGGGTTTTCCCCGTCTGCCTCTTGAAAACCGTGTTAAAGAACTTGATGTCACTGTAGCCAACATCCGCAGCGATATCAATCACTTTCCCGGCGGTTTCCCTGAGCAGACGGCAGGCTTCATCCATGCGGACCTTCTGGATGTATTCGGACACGGTGACTCCGGTATGCTGTTTGAACAGCCTGCAAAAATAATTACGGCTAAGGAAGGACATCATGGATAGATCCTCCAGCTTGACTTCCTGGCTGTAATTGTGTTTGAGGTATGCTATAGCCCTTGCGATCATTTCCCTGTGTTGCCTCTCGATAACCGACTCTGTTCTTCCAGTCCCGAAGGATCTGAAAATAGTCACAAAGAGCTCTATCACATAAGCACGCAGCATTTCAATATACCCTGTATCCCGAAGGTTGTATTCGATAAGCATTTTCTCATACAGCTCGCCTATGGCGCGGTTGTCACAGTTAAGCAGTATGATGTCGGAGCAGGATTTATCTTCCTCGGGAAACAGCGACCGGAATAACGAGTGATGGGCGACCTTCGCAAAATCGCGGCAATTCAAAAGCGAACAATCAATGAATTCCGGTTTGAAAATGCAATTGCATACAACGAGCGGAGGTTCCGACATATCGGTAAAAGAGCGGAATTCATGCGGTATTCGGTAGTTGATCAAAAAGAGGTCCCCCCGCGCAACTTTATATTCCGCATCTCCCAGGCGGTGGATCCCGCAACCCGAGGCTACATAAGCGATCTCTATATAATCATGGGCGTGCAGATGGCTTTGTACCTGCTCTACTACCTTATTAACGTATACAGACTCCCCTGGCCGGAAAATTCTCTCGCCGGTATCAAAATAGTCAAGTGTGTATTCCATAGGATGGTCCCCCAAGCTCATAAAAAATGTGCTGAGTTTATAATATCTCAGCTAATGCGGTAATGCAATTATATTGAATGAACTAATTAATATAGTCAAAAGTATCGCATGATTTATCGCATCCGCCCCCCATATTGGATGATTTAACACCGTGAGAGAAGATTTAAAAATGGTAAGATGGCTTTAATGGATAAATTGTGGAGGGATGATGATGAAACAGTTTCCGATAAATTTAAAAAATCCGAATAAGGAATATAGGGCTATACCGTTCTGGTCATGGAATGACAGGCTCGATCCTGAATTTCTCAGATGGCAGATACGGGAGATGGACAGAGCTGGGCTTGGCGGCTATTTCATGCATGCCAGAGGCGGACTTAGAACGGAATATATGGGCGCAGACTGGATGAACTGTATCAAAGCCTGTCTGGAGGAAGGCAACAGCCTCGGGATGAGCTCCTGGTGTTATGATGAAGAGGGCTGGCCAAGCGGCTTTGCCGGCGGAAAGGTTCCCGCAATGGGTATCGGGTATCAAGTAAAATGGTTGGAAATGGAACGCATCTCATACGATTCTTTAAAGGCAAACATGGAAATTCCACAGGCTGGCAACGGCTCTGATGCCAATGGTCTTCCTCATATAGGCGGGTTTATCCTGGGAATTTACCGCCTGGAAGCCTCCGGAGAGCTGTTTTGCCTGAATCACGCGGAGTCAAGCCTTGATGCGGAGTCCGTAACTGAAGCAGATAAGGATGCTGCTTTTGAAAAATTACATTTCAAAAAGGATGCTTGCCTAAAAGATACTTGCGAAATATTTGTTATAAGGCAAAAATCCAGCCCCTATTACCTTGATATCCTGAATAAGGATGCAGTAAAGGCATTTATTGATTGTACACATGATGAATATCATAAACGGTTTGGAGAACACTTCGGAAATGGCATGCCGGGATTTTTCACCGACGAGCCCCAATATTCCGTTCAGGGAATTCCCTGGTCCCACGTGATACCGGAAGCATTCCGCCAGAAGCACGGCTACGATATATTGGACGTACTTCCGGCGCTGTTTGTCGAGTGCAGAGGTTATCAGCAGACAAGGTATGATTTCTGGAGTGTCGTAAGCAGTCTCTATGTTGAGTCCTTTGGAAAGCAAATATACGAATGGTGCGAGAATCATCACTGTACGCTTACAGGCCATGTTATGATGGAAGACACCCTGTATTCGCAGATGGTATCGACCGCAGGAGCCATGCCATTTTATGAATACATGCAAATCCCGGGGATGGATTGGCTTGGAAGGCTCATCGATAATCCTGTGGTTCCCAGGCAGGTGTCGTCTGTTGCCAATCAATTGGGCAAGCCCTTCATTCTGTCGGAAATGTTCGCCCTTTGCGGATGGAATGTAAGCTTTGAGGAACTGAAATGGATCGCCGAGTGGCAGTATGTCAACGGCGTCAACCTAATGTGCCAGCATTTGGAAGGATACACACTGGAGGGCGCCAGAAAGAGGGATTATCCGCCCTCCATGTTCTACCAGCAGCCCTGGTGGGAAGAGTATAAAAATTTCAACGATTATTTTGCAAGACTTGGAATGCTGCTTGCAGATGGCATCAATGCCTGTGACGTGCTGCTGCTCCACCCGATCAGAAGCGGCTGGATCGCTTACAATCATTCCAATACACCAGCTCTCCAAAAGCTGAACAAGGATTTTATACACGCCACGCAAATGCTGTCGGGTCTTCACATTGACCATCATTATGGGGATGAGACCATCATGGAAGGACATGGATGGGTGCAGGGCGGTAGGCTCACCGTAGGGCAATGCAGCTATCATATAGTGATAATGCCCTCTATGATGACCATCGACGAATATACGCTGAAGCTGCTGAATGAATTCACCGATCACGGCGGTATTTTGATCAGCATCGGCGATTTCCCGGGCCTTGTCGGCGGAAGGGAAAACAGCAGCGCTCTGGCCATGCTTAAGAAAAAAACAACCTGTATCGGAGAGAATGAGATTGAATTATACGCACTGCTGAAAGATTCCGGCGTAAATTTGCTGAGCATTTCATGTAATAGCAGGGTCGGCGCGGCGGAATGCATTGCAAAAAATACCCCGCATGAAAATTCCAGGACCAGTGCGCAGTGCGGTGAAATCAGATCCATTCACAGCCGCGTGATCAACTTTGACGGATCACGGGCCTATTTTATGGTCAACCACAGTCAGGGTGAAACATACCATGCCGTCGTTGAAATAGGGGAGATTGCTCCCACAGCAAAATTGAACCTTGAAACCGGTGCGGTAGAAAAAATCGATTTCCGGCAGAATGATGGCAAAACCACCATAGAGTTGGAATTTCTGCCAATGCAATCACATGTGATCGTTACAGGTAAAGCTGCCGTCACACGATCTTCAGGCAGCATTGCCCCATTGTCTGACGCCGGGATTGGCATGCCTTCGGACGATACAACCGGTGTGCCTTGGGGCAATGAAACCGGCAAGCCTACGCACGGTATCACCTGCTTGCCTTCCGGCAGTATGGAAAAGGATGCGGAAACTGTTACGCCGCAAAAGGAATGGTATATTGAAGCAGCTAATCTGAATTCCCTCACTCTGGATTACTGCAGCTACCGCATCAATCACGGAGATTGGCAGGAACCGGTGCCGGTGATCCATTTGATGGATATCCTTCTGAATCTTCGGGAAAGCTGCAATGTTGAAATGAAATTCTGCTTCGAAGCGAGGCTGGACCTGGAAAAGAACCAAGAATTTCTGCTTGCGGTAGAATCGGCAGATAAGCTGACCATTACAGTCAATGACTCCAGGATTGAATACACGGACGTTGGCTGGTGGAAGGACAGCGCTTTCAAAAAGATCAATATCAAGCCTTTCGTTAAAATAGGTCGTAATGAAATCATTCTGGAGAGGCATTTCTACCAGAGCCGGAAGGTCTATGACGTTCTATTCGGCGAAAACATACTGGAAACGGAGAAAAACAAGCTGACCTATGACACAGAGCTTGAAAGTATTTATGTAATAGGCGACTTTGGAGTGGTAAGCAAAGGCGGATATACAGAGGGTGAGAAAAAAGCATTATTTACAGACGGCCCGTTTGTCATTGTCGACCAGCCCGAAAGGGTGGCAAATGGGCAGCTGACTCAACAAGGTTTCTGCTTCTTTGCCGGATCGATAAAGCTCAGTCAAAACCTCTGCGTTAAGTTGGGCGAAGATCACAGGAACGCCGAAAATATCGGCAATCTCAATAGAAAAGGTAAAAACGATGAGAATACTGGAAATGATACGAATTACAAAAACATAAAAAAGAGGATCCTACTTGATATCGGAAAACCGGACGCGCCCGTTTCGAAACTGTTCATTAATGGCCAACCGGTTAAAACTCTGATGTGGGCGCCTTATACAATCGACATCACTGAATTTGTTCACGATGGAGATAATAAAATGACGCTGCAGCTATTCGCCGGAAACAGGAACCTCCTTGGACCGCATCATCACAGAAAGGGCGAGCTTTATTTTGTCGCACCGCACGACTTTTCGGGGGAAGCCGTATGGCAAAACGGAATGGACAGCGATACCTGGCGCGACCGTTATTGCTTTGTGAGATTCGGGGTGTAAGTCATTCTCCATTAGTAACTTATTTATGATTTACGGAGTGAAGATTTATGAGTAAAAAAGATGAGTTTATAAATTATGTAAGAAATGGCGGCGGAAGCATATGCTCCCCCCAGATTGGTGCCGGTGCCGGATTCGATACGAAGCTTCAAAAAAAACGTTGGATATCGGATACAACACTGGACGATACGATTTCTGCGGTCGAAATGTTCAACATGCATCCCTTGCTCAATGCGGCTCTGTGCGATTTGGGAAGCTGCAATCCTGCAATTGCCTGGGAAGGTGGGATAGTCAGCAGAGATGAGTATAAGATTTTGAGGGAGTTCACATTGAAAACACCGGTTGGTATGCTTCAGGTGAAGAGTGTGGAGGAAATGTATAATGCTCCATTTAACCAAAAGTATGCTATAACCGGTGAGGATGATTTGGACCCTTTTGAATATTATCTTGATGCAGTAGTAAATTCGGATTTTTCTTATGTTACAAAGTATGTAAAAAACATAGTAGATAAAATCAATGGCAGGGCAGCCTTATCTATACAATGGGCTATGCAGCCTTACGAAATGTTGTGTTTTCCAAACACTATAGATACTGTAATGTTGTCAATGGACTATCCTGAAAGGTTCAAAGCTTTAATGGACAAGATTGTAAAGCTTGATGAGAAACTCATAGAAGCGGTAGCAAGGGGAGGTGCAGATTTTGTTTTCCTGGGTGCTCCAGGCGTTGAAATGCTTTCACCTATGCATTATGAAAACTATATTATCCCATATTCACAAATCGTTGCTTCAATAGCCCACTCCAGGAATCTGATGATTTACAGCCATATATGCTCTCCGATTGAACCTTTTTTATCAAAAGGATATTATAATAAGATGGGAATTGATTTGTTTGAAACATTGAGTCCGCCTCCTGTAGGTAATATTGCATCACTTGAAGATGCACTAACCAAAATTGATACCGGTATATGCACCAGGGGTAATATAGGTCTGGACATCTTACTCAATTCCGAGCCTGATAAAATAAAGGAAGAGGTATATAAGATCATAAAGGCTTCAAAAGGGCGAAAACATATAGTTGCCGCAAGTGACTATTTATTTTATCAGACACCCGAGGAAAATGTTCATGCAATGTGTGAAGCAGTAAAAAGCTAATACTTATCACAGGAGTCTACCCGGAATATCCACATGCATTAGCTCCCGGACAGACTCCTAGCATTTGAATTCTACACAGATACCGCATATGCTGAAAGGCTTTACATTAAAACCGATCCTGGTGTCGGAGACCGATATGGGGTCATCACACTCGATCCTGTTTTCATTAAGGTCGACAAACCAGGCTTTCTGTATAACCCTTTCAAATTTTAAAATCACATCTGCTTTTTCGCCATCTGCTTCATACACCCTCACTATAATTTGATTCAATTTTCCTTCGGAGGATTCAGGCAGCTTTACGCTTGAAATGACTGCCGCTCCGCTTTCCAGGGTAATAAAGCCCTTAACCGTAGGCAGGCTTCCTCCATGCGGAAGATTTGATACAAAGCTTATCGGATGATTGTAATCATACCCTTTCATGATCAGATCTGCATTGTTACAGGAGCTGTCCGCAATATCTACGGCAAACCGGATCCGGTGTACATAATTCTCGGGATACGGATCCGGATCGTACGCGCTGCGGATCAATGTCATTGAAATGGAGTTGTCAAAGCCCCGAAAGCCGTACTTTGTTTCGGAAACCAGCATTACGGCGCCGCCGGCTTCTCCGTCAGGCATCCCGACCGCCCAGTTGTTGGCCGGAACATCCATATCAAGACTTTCCCTTGTGATCGTACCGTACGGTATGTCATATTTATAGCTGCTGCAGCTGTAATTGAGCGGCATGTAGAAGCTAAGCTGCGGTATGAACTTTCCTGCGGCAGCTCTCTCCTGCCAGTCGCATTTTACGGAATAATTCAGCCTTGCACTGCTGCTGTCAAGTGATACGGTTACCTCCAACTCGGAATCCCTGAATTTCATTGTGTATGATATCCATTGCCTGAGCGCGCTCGGATCTGCATACATATCCGTTACCCTGACGTCCCGCGTGAGTTTCTCAATATTCATATATCTTCCAACCACCCAGGCAGTCATACCTCTGGAATCATCCTCCTCAATCAGCCGGAAAATGCCTGTCGTACGGGAACTGTCCACAAGCTCTGTGTTCCGGCTTTTATCAATCAGAGAAACGATTGCCGCATTTTGTGTGTTGAAAACAACCCGTACTAAATCATTTTCCAGGATGTAACGGTGGGGATATTCATTTCTGGGCTCATCACGGATCACAGACATTTTGGGACCCGGATGCTCCGTTATTGCATATGTGTTGTAACCGTAGGCAGGTACGGATACATCGGCAAGAAGCTTTATAAATTCATGTCCCCAATAGTCGGAGGAACAATGCTCAGTCTTTTTACCCTTTTTTAAAATCTGGTGTCTGACTGTGTTCCCTTCCGCATCCCTTATTTCAAGCCTTGAAATATCGCCCGGCCAGTCCCATAAGGTAAATTCCACCGGTTCTTTTCTGTCATGGGCGGAAGGATTAAATACATTTACATACCTGTTTTTCCCTCTGCCCCTTTCCACTTGGGGCAGCCCGAAGTCGGTAACGGAATGTCCGACGCCCGCACCCTCAGAATTTGTCGATTTATAATCCTCCCCGGCAATACCGAAAGCAGAAGTGGCAACCTGTGAAGCAATCATCCTTAACGACTTTGTGATACCGGTATTTGCCGCGGCCAAAACCTGCTGGAACTGTCCCATCGCATACTCCCTTGTCTCAATGACTCCCGATCCCGGTATGATATCATGAAATTGATTGAAAAGCACCTTTTCCCAGGCTTTTTCATAAGCTTTTCCGGGATAATCGCCGCCCGCAAACAATGCGGCAATGGAGCCGAAGCTTTCCGCTTCGTTCAGCCTTGCCTCGCTCAGCCTGTTCGCAAGCTTGATCCTTGTCTGAGTCGTATAACAGCCTGTAAAAATATAATTGAGTTCCTGATCCACAACCGGCAGTTTGTCCGATATTCCTTCCAATATGCGGAAATACTCATTGAATGTACCGAACCGGACCGTCGGGAAAATCGGCCAGGTACCCATATCAATCAATTTCTCTATATCCCGCCTTGTCGGTCCTCCACCGTGGTCTCCCACCCCGTAAACCTTCAGAACGGTATTAACTCCGTTCCTTGAACAGAATTCCGGCACGTGAGCCGCCAGCTTTGCATCGATCGCCGCATTATACCACAGAGGCTCCCTGTAAACAATCACATTGCTTCCCGACGGAGCCTTCCATCTATAAACATTATGCCCAGAATACCCTCTGCAGTGATAATAATATTTTATGCCCCCTCTTGCCAGTATCTCCGGCACATTACGGCTGTGTCCGAAGGTATCCGGCTCGAAGTCGAGCTTCAATGATTCCGGATCCAAGTCAAGCAACTCCGATAGATATTTCCTTGTATACAAAATGTGTCTGGCAAGGCTCTCGCCGTTCGGCATATTTTTATCCGTCTCCACCCAGGTTGAAGCCGTGACCTCCCAGCGCCCTTCCCTGACCCTCTCCCTGATCTCGCCGAGCATTCCGGGGTCATACTCCTCCACAATCCTGTAAACTGAGGCTTGGGATTGGGAAAATGTAAAGCAGGGATACTCGTCCATCAGATTCAGCATGGTACGAAAAGTATCCAGTGCAACCGCTACGGTTTCATGAAAACCCCACATCCAGTTCATGTCGATATGGGCATGAGCTGCGCAGATGATGTTCAGTCTTTTAGCTGCTCCGGACATCTCTTTCAGCATATCTTCCGCATGTATCGCCGTGTTCTTTGTAATTACGCCTTCCTCAGCTTTTTGGGACGCAGTGTATCTTAAAGCGTCCCCGATTATGCTGTCATACTTCCCGCCGTGCATACCGGAAATTTTAACGGCATAGTCCAACTGCGCTATTATCCTCTCGGTCCAACCTCCCGAAGCGTCTTTTTTCAGCTCTTCCAATAACACAATACTTTCCATGTCCATATTGACCCCCTTTAATAAACTCTCAATTTCTTTGGATATCTCCGAAAAATAAAATCTATTCTCCGCATGATTTTCGCACAACCAGCTGTGTTGGCACCTTAACATGAAATACAGCGCCTGTTTTGCCCTCCAGCTTGTCGATGGCGGTATCGGCTGCAGTCCGGCCGATCAGAAGCCCGTTCTGCGCTACGGAAGTCAGAGGTACGGACGCGAATTCACATTCCCTTTCATTATCAAACCCAACGATCCCTACCTCTTTGCCCACAGCCATGCCTTCATCCTGTATGATTTTCATACACCTGAGGGCTATTGCGTCGTTTGCCGAAACAATGCCTATAGGAAAAAGCGACCTCAGCTCCAAAAGCTCTTCCTTCAGCTTCTCCGGGAAAAACCGGTGCACGGCATAGGGATATTTCCCTAAATCATCGTCGATGCTGATGTGTGTGATCGATTTTAGTCCAAAATCAGAGACAGCCTTTATGTATCCCTCCAATCTTTCGTTTACAGAAGAAGCATTGGACCGGTCGGATACGAAGGCAACATTCCTGTATCCCTGTAATGCCAGATGCCTGACCGCCATATATGCGCCGCCGGCGTTGTCGGAGCCTGTGTAATCCACCTCGGGAAGACCGGCATTACGGTCCAGCAAGCCGAAATATGTGCCATATTGCTTGAACCTTGCAATATCATCACGAAGTCTGCTTTCATCGCAGGGAAAAATAATTATACCGGCCGCGCCAATTTCCACAAGCCTGTCGATGCTGAGAAGCTCACTTTCGGAGTCCCCTTCACTGCAGCAGACAATGGTATGAAACCCACGCTCTCTGGCCTGTTTTTCAAATCCCTTCAGTATCTGACCGCACAAGCCTCCGGTAAGAGCAATCATCACAAGGCCAAGGAGCTTTCTCCCCGCGGTTGCCTCCTTTTTCGGCAAATGGCTGCTAACAAAGGTGCCGCGGCCGCGTGTCCTGGTAATATAGCCTTCCTGAGCCAGTTCATCCATAGCCTGTCTGACCGGGTATCTGCTTATTCCGAATTTTGAGCACAATTCATACTCCGTTGGTAAAATAGAGCCGGTTTTCAGCTCGCCCGAATGGATCCTGTGGATCATATGCTCCTTTAATTGAAGATACATCGGTTTTTTTGAATTCTTATCAAGCATTGATATATGCCTTCTTTGTTATGTATATGTTATGTTCTTTTGGACTTTGTAATTATATTTGGATTATATGTCATGATTATACCAACAAATAGTAAAGCCGTCAATGATCAAAACCGAAGCTAAAATAAAAAGAAATCGTAAATGATTATGGTTATAAATTTGGTTCTTCATATCCCACCATAATCATTTACGACAAATCCCTGTGTCCACGCTATAATGCTTTAAAGAATCATTTTACTTTTTGAAATACTTGTTATACCAATCGCCTGCTTCTTTTGTAAGTACATCCAATCCGGAGCTGTCAAGATCAGCAACAAAGCTATCCCATTCATCCATACTCTTCAACAATATCATATGCCTGCTTTATCCGCTTCAACTCCGTCCCCGGCGGTACTTGATCACCAGCGGACTGAAGAAGCCTGCTGCCGGCCTTTCCTTCTATCTTTTCCATAACCCCGGATTCAAAACGTGTATGGGTATATTGCCGAATTGATTACTTATTTCATATTCCGTCTTTTCAGAAATAGACGGGCCTTCCATCAATCTGATATTATCCTCCACCTGCCCGGGCGCTTCTGCTCCGATTACAAGGCTGGTCACTTCTTTCATGTCGCGGACATGGGAAAGTGCAAGCTGTGCGATGCTCATTCCTTCTCTATCAGCTAATAATGCCAGTTTTCTCAGCGGTTCTTCAGCATCCTTCAGATTACCTGTCAATAACGACGGATCCATGAAGAATAATCCCTGCAAATACAAGCTTCGTGCAAATACAATTTTATCGGCTTCGTGCAAGCGCTTTAGCGAACCTTTTTTGATCAGTCTTCTGTCTATGATATTCATTGGTATCTGAATTGCTTCATATATATCATCCTTCAACATTTCATCCACTTCTTCAGATGTATATACCGAAACTGCCGCCATTCCGATCAGTCCTTCCATTTTCAGCTTTCTAAGCGTTGCAGGTACGATTTTCCCATACATGGTCATATCCTGCGGATTATGAAGCATATATACCGGAATCTTTTTTATCTTTAGACGCTGCAGTGAATTTTCAACAAACTCATAGATTTGCTTTTCCACCTCTTTGTCAGATAGATAATCGCCGGGCACAACTTTGAATTTGGTGGTTAAAACAGGATCCCCCAGGCCGCTCCGGCATGACGAAAGGAAATTGCCGATGACAGCTTCCGACTCACCATAGTGCATAGATGTATCAAATGAACTGACACCTCCGTCCACAGCTGTCTGAAGAATACTGAAGCTTTTAGCTTCATCGGGCATACCGCTTTTGTTGGCTATGCCATAATCCATTCCAAGCTGTACCGTACCCAATGTAAACTTAGATATATGTAAACCTCTGATATCCACATACTGCATATATCTCCCCCTTGCTCCATAATTTGTATTAGTGTCTAATACACCCATTGCTTAAATACTATTATGATATTATTCCAATGTCAACCAAGTCAGATAGCGAGATAGCGAGTGACAAACTCATAACAGTATTCAGGTCTATAGAGGGATTTTATGACTTAAAAAACTTTTCATACAGCAAAACAGTACTAAGATACAGCAATAAAGTTCATGAAAAAAATATTAGGAAGATATAATATAAAGTTAACAAATAAACAGTAAGATTTCATTAAAATTAATGTCGACGCATAGCTGTGAAATGGCGGTTAATATGAATGAAAAAAATGAAAGCTTCAACATAAAAACCGGAAGAACCTTTTTTACAGGAGAAAAGATAGCTGCTGCCCGTAAAAACATTGAAAAATATGACTGGGCAAAGCATATAAGGAATACTGCAGTGGAAGCTGCGGAGAGATATTTGTCATATGGCAGTGATTTTCTTTGGGATTCCGTAACATCACAAAAGCTGCCTAGAAGTCTTGGTGTAAATCAAATCAAGGGCTGCCTTATTTGCGGCAACAGAATAGATAAGTATGGTAATTATCCCTGGCTCGGAGACCCTTTTAACAGCAGATGGAAGCTGACATGCCCAAGCTGTGGTTCTGTGTTCCCTGCAAATGATTTTGGAGCTTATTATAAAAGCGGTCTGGATGAACATGGATTTTTCGACCTTGTACGCGCAGACAAAAGTTTACTTAAAAATGAGTTGTATCCTGACAGAGATGCCGGCTGGGGAGTGGATGACGGATATGGCTGGGTTGATCCCGGCAATAAGAACCCCGAGACAAGAAGGTATACTTTTATTGCATACTATAACCACTGGTACCTGTGGTACGATGGTGTAAATTCATCAATCAGGGCGCCGCTTAAAGCTTTCAGGGATGCATACATTTATACGGGCAATCCCCGGTATGCTCAAGCAGGTACCATACTGCTGGACCGTATCGCTGACGTCTATCCTGAAATGGATTCTTCCATATTCAAATGGGAGGATGGCTTCAGGAATTCCCACGGCGGGTCAGGCCAGGGTAAGATATTGGGCTGTATATGGGAAACAGGTTTGGTAAATGACTTTACAACAGCTTACGATGCATTTTTCCCCGGAATGGATCAGCCGGAAATAATCGGTTTTTTAAACAAAAAGGCAGAACGGTTTTGTGGATTAGACAGGAAAGAGTCTGTCTATGATATCAGGAAAAACATTGAAGAAGGTATTCTCCGTGAAGTGTATCCGGCAGTCAGGACTTTTCAGATCAGGGGAAATATTGGAATGCACCAGAGTTCACTGGCGTTGGCTGCTGTTGTACTGGATGACCCGGTTGTATCGGGACAATGGATCGAATATATTTTTAAGACACAGGAAGTAAACCCATGGGGTACGGGTAATCTCCTAAAAACCCTTGTAAATGATATAGACAGAGACGGGCACGGTGATGAAGCATCTCCTTCTTACAATAGCCTTTGGCTTGATAGTTTAAGGCTCGTAACCGATGCTTTGAATGGATATATTTGTAATAGTACTCTCGACTTGTACAAACATGTAAAATTCAGAAAAATGTTTCACATGCAGTATCCGTTAATTCTGCTGGATCAATATACACCTTCCATCGGAGATACTAAAAAAGCAGGG
>JBDKVA010000123.1:0-4294 GCA_039679375.1 Clostridiaceae bacterium | reverse complement strand
TGGCTTTTATATGTTTGAAAATGGAATTGCACTGGCGGTCAAACCCTGTAGGTAAAGTGCGTAAGAATCTGCCTTTCTTCAAAGAATTGGCCTATGAAAATTTTACACAAAAATCTTGACAGTACCTGCCTTCTTCTTCACCTGGAAATATTGTGCTAGTCAGTGATCTTAATGGCGATGGCCGCCCGGAAGCTGTTATTATGGAAAGCGGCACAAGTTGTCATGGTAACACGGGTGTTGGCTTTAGTATCGTCAGCAAACAAGCCAACGGCAGTTGGAAACTAATAATCACAAAAACCGGTATCCCCAATTTATTAGAAACTAAGGATGTTCATGGTTGGCCAGATATAGAAATAAGTGGTCCAGGATTTTGTCATGGCGTCTGGCAGTGGAATGGCACTAAATATAAATACAAATGCAGTCATGAAGAAGAACCAGGAGGTTGCTCTAGGAAGGGAATAAAGTGCATCTGCAAATCACTACTGTCCGGGATAGAATTATTTAATGCATCGTAATATACTATTATAATTTAGTAAATATGCCAATTGCACGAGTTATCGACTTGAAAATTATTCATCAATCTGAGCATTCCCCTGTGATTCAACAGGAGGATGTAACTCATGTATATCGACAAACTCGTTTTCTCTCAAGTGATGGACTTCATGCCCATGCATACAACGGGATGTGCGAGATTTAAACCTCGTGCACTATACGAAAAGTATGGATTGTACAAAGTGCCGACAACAGCAGCCTGGGGGAAAGTGCATGCCTTGCGGTGAAGAACATCGGAAAGCCGTGTGCGGAAAAATCGCATGCACGGTTTGATGAGGGAGGATTGGCAAGTTGATCATGGTGCGGCTATTTAGGCACCGTCAGACGAAAGGGACGGAAACAGATAAGCCAGCCTAACATTAACATTGCCAGTTCTCTAATCTACCCTGAATTCGAATTCCTTATGAGAAAAGTCCCGGACAAGAAAAGTCAATGCCCGGGACCAGTACTGATGGAAATCATGGAAGCGTATTACTTCTTCGCAGGTGGCATGAGAACGGTGTCGATCACATGAATAACACCATTTGATGCGGTGATATCAGTTTTGACCACATTAGCTTTGCCAACCATGACCTTTTTGCCCTTAACCTTGATGTAAATCTTAGAACCTTGAACTGTTTTTGCTTTTTTCAACTTCACTACATCTGCGGCCATGACTTTCCCCGGCACAACATGGTAGGTAAGGATAGAGGCTAATTTGTCCTTATTTTCGGGTTTTAGGAGATCCTCAAGGGTACCCTTCGGAAGCTTTGCAAATGCCTCGTCTGTTGGTGCAAATAGCGTGAAGGGTCCCGGGCCTTTAAGGGTTTCCACGAGTCCAGCCGCCTGGACTGCCTTTACCAGAGTGCTGAAGGAACCGGCCTCAATCGCCGTATCTACAATATCCAGATGATGTGCCGCATAAGCAGGTGCTAAGGTCAAACTAACGATAAACATTGATATCATCAACATCCGAAAAATCTTATTTATTTTTTTCATATTCTTCTAATCTCCTCAAATATTTTTTTAAAAGTTTAAACTGCTTATCAAAGAAGTACGCAAAACACGTCTTGAATTTGTTGTCTATCCAACAAGTTTAAAAATCAGATTGCCCAGAGTTTTTCTCTCCTCAGGAGACGCTACATCCCACAGTTCTTTAAGTAATGCTTCTTCAGCAGTACCGGCACATACTTTTTTAGAGAGGTAGTCACCTATCTTAACAGCCCATGCCTTGATGTCTTCGTCAGACATACCGAACTTTTATCCCAGCTTGATGGCATCGGTAAGACTGCTTCTCCAGGTTTTCCAGTCTTTCATAAAATCCATGCCTGCTATACATTCTTGTTTTCCCATGGCGTAAATCTTCCTCCTTTCATATCTTAATAAAAATATTGTCCCCCTCGGGGAATGGGAGAATTACCCTCGCCTTCAGGCGAAGACTTTATTAGGCTTGCGGCATGAAGCATTACCGCAAGCAGCATACTGCGAGCCGATATTATAAAGAGCGTGGGACTTGATCCGTGAAATGCAAGTCGAACGCTTTGGAGATCATCAAGGGCCATATTTCCCGGGATTACGTGCATATCTTTGTATCAATTCTCCCGTATATATACTTGAGCCAATTGGTGAAGTCGCTTAATGGAAAAACATCCCGCAAGAAGATGATGAAGTTCAAAACGTTGAGTTGTGTATTCTGGGGGCGGTCACATACGGGCGCGGGGGTACTTCGTAACCAGTTCTTGTAATGTGACTGACGAAGTGATCATGAAATACATCGAACGACAAAGTATAGAACCTCCCGATGGTGACTTCAAAATAAATGACGATCTTTAGTCGGCTTCAAGCCGGCATCAAAACAACCGGTTTCAGCCGTTATGTATTTTACATTTATTATAAAACATTCTTACCACTACAACTACATATAATAATTGAAAGCCTATTTAAATAAACAACAATTCTCCCATTGTTACGTAGTGGTCAGCAAACTTTAACCGGACAGCCGTTGGGAATCACAATAAGACCCGTAATTTATTTTACACTACCACTTAAAGTATTGTCAATTTATTTGTGTGAAATTATTTGTGTGAAATTTTCGTAGGCCGGCTCTTTGAAGAAAGGCAGGTTCATATGCACTTTTCCTGCAGGGTTGGCCCTCCAATGCAATTCCATTCTCAAAGATATATATAGGCTAGGACACGATACCATGCCGTTTCGCCGGCCAGGATTTCCATGACCTTTGTCCGACGTCGGAATTATTTCTTTAACCGTTCGATGATGTTTGTTGTTCTTAGCGATATCCATTACTCAGGGGAAAATTGAAGAAGGTTAAACAGGCATCAATACGGCGATCTAGGCATTCCACCGCAGATGGAAGCGTCTTTTTCCATCTTTCGCAGAAGCATTCAAAACAGGTCCATGCCTCCTCCTGCGACCGAGTATAAAAAATGGAACGTAAGTCATTTGCCACATCCTTTTTGAAATTAATCGGCGCCTTGGCCAAGAAGTTCCGGGCTACGTGGACTTGGCGGCGTTGCGTCTTCGCCTGCGCCTGCGGAAACTCCTATCTGAAAATGGTTTCCAAACCCGGCAATCTATCCATTATCCCCAATGTGACTTTTCCTCCATCCAATCCAGGAGATTTCAAATCCTTGAAAAACTCCCGCAATGATGATGCCGATTCCTTGTCCCGAGCCTGGAGGCTCAACACCAGTTTCTGGCCCGCTTCCACCACACCGACCGCCACCAGAACGGGGACAGTTTCGATGCTTCTTCCCATACCCATATGGAAGTTGACGCCGCCGATAATATTTGCAATTCATCAAAGAAGAAGCGAGGCGTTGCGCAATGGATATTCTTGCCTGGTGTTTGATGACAAATCACGTTCACTTTATTGTGGTGCCGCACACAGAGGCATCACTTGCCCGTGGTTTTGGAGAGGCGCATAAGCGATATACGCGCATGAAGAATTTCAGAGACAATACCCGGGGATATTTATTTCAGGGTCGATTTGGTTCCTGCGCCCTGGACGAGCGACATTTGCTGGCGGCGGTTCGTTATGTTGAAAATAATCCGGTCACAGCCGGAATGATCAGAGATGCATGGGAGTACAAGTGGTCCAGTGCTGCGTATCATGTTGGTGATGTGAAGAAGGATATTTTGGTAAAAAGCAGGAATTTATACGGGCTGGTAAGAGACTGGCGAAAATATCTGCTTGAAACAACGGAAGACAACGATGATTTATCCAGAGTGAAACGATCCACACGTACAGGACGTCCGGCAGGAAACCATGATTTTGTAAAAAAGATTGAAACGATCACCGGACGTTCGTTACAGAGGCAAAAGCCGGGACAAAAAAGGAAAATAATGGACAATACCCGTTTACACTCTATAATCCTTATCTCCTAAAGATGCCAGCGGCAGGAGCAAACACTATATCTCCATAGCAAGTTCTCTTAAATTTATTAACTAAAGTTTGAATAACCATAACCGATAGCAAAATTGAACGTATTGAATCAGATATAACATTAAATACACTGCAAATGTCATTTGTCGAGGCCTATTCAGAGATCGGAGATAATGTATATGAAGAACATGAAGCTAAGTGTAAAGTTGATGACAGGTTTTATTTTAATTGCGTGCATTATTCTTGTTGGTGGTGCTGTCGGATGGTACGGGATCTATCAGACTGAGAATGCTCTCAAAAATGTCAATGATGTTCGCATGCCCGGTATACAAGCTTTGGCAACCATTAAAGAGGCACAGA
>JBDKVA010000122.1:0-40431 GCA_039679375.1 Clostridiaceae bacterium | reverse complement strand
GTCCATGGCGCAAAAGAGCATCTAATTATAAACTGCTTTTCGGGTGTTGACAAATACCAGTGCACTTTGTCGGGTGAGCCTTATTTCATCTTCGAAAACGGCTGCTACACGCTGACAGACTATATTGAAGGCCATGAAAGCAGCTTTGATAATGACAGTGATGTGCGTGAGGCGGCCATTACGCTGGCAAATCTGCACAAAGCATCAAGAGGGTACATAGCGCCGGAAGGCTGCAAGGTACAGGATGACCTTGGGAAGCTTCCGGGCTTTTTCAATAAGAGGCTGGAAGATATCAAAAAAATGAAAAAACAGGCTAAAAAGGGTAAAGGACGTTTTGACCAGCTCTTTCTTGAATATGTCAGCCATTTTTGTGAAATTGGCGAAAGCGCTGCTGCGGAGCTAGCTTCATCAAGCTATGAAAAGCTTGTTGAAACGGCAAGGACTGAAAGGCTTTTTTGCCACCATGACTACACGCATCACAATATCATTATGGATGGTATGAAAACGACAGTTATAAATTTCGATTACTGCTGCTATGAATTGAAGGTGTACGATATTGCCAATTTCATCAGACGGAAAATGAGGAAATGTGAATGGGATATTACCAAAACGGAATTGATCATTAATTCATACATTGGAATAGAACCCTTGAGCAGGGAAGAAATGGCCGTTATGAAGATCATACTGCAATTCCCCCAGAAATTCTGGCGTGTGATCAACCGCTATTACAACAGCAGGCGGAGTTGGTCCGAAAGGAGCTATGTCATTAAGCTGCAGGAGGTCATTGACGAAATTGAACCTCATAGGGAGTTCTTAAAAAGATACAGCAAGCTGTTTTAGATTTCCCTTCTTTATACCTTTTCATCAAAAAAGATATACAGTGTACCAGGAGTTTTCGAGCGGACTCCCAGCGCCCTATTAACATAATAGCACAGGTTTACATATTATATATAAAACAGCTATTTGCCTGAAGAAAGGCAAAAATGTTAGTGCTGGCGGTGATAAAATGGGCAGACTGAAAATAGGCGATATTGTTGCAAGGAAATCCTATGGGTATGACATTTTCTTCAAGGTAGTCGACATAGCGGACAGAGGAAGTGAACATATTGCCAGGCTGAAAGGAATAAGTTACAGAATAGAGGCGGATGCTCCGGAATCAGATCTGGAGGTTCAGCCGGACAATAGGGTAAAAGAGTACCGGGACAGGTGCTGCAGGGCGGCGGAGTGCAGTATCAGTGAGAGAAGAACGAAAGAAAGGGGCACAAATTTTCATACGGCCCGTTACAGAGGGTATCAAAAAAAAGTTAATTCCAGAGATACCTCAAATGAAGAGACGGGTAGAATGAAGATACCCGGAAAAGTACTGCATTTGGATGGAGATAAGGATTATTTGGAAAATTGTCTTTCAGAATACGGGAAGCTTGGTCTAACCGCAGTAGGGCAATATGTGCCGGAGAAAGAGCAACCCGGCAGTGTTGCCAGGCTGCTTAGGGAAAATAAGCCGGACATTCTTGTTTTGACCGGACATGACGGCTTCATAAAGGGTCAGAACAGCTATACAAATGTAGCATCCTACAGGACTTCACAATATTTTATTGATGCAGTTAAAGAGGCAAGGCGGGTGAATGGCGATATGGACGGGCTTGTTATTTTTGCGGGTGCGTGCCAGTCCATGTACAACGAGATAATCAGAGCGGGCGCCAATTTTGCCAGTGCGCCTTTCAGGGATCTGATCCACGCGCTTGATCCTGTGAGAGTGTGCCAGAAGGTTGCGTTTACACCTGTTGACAAGGTACTTGAGGCAGAAGAAGTGATTGATAATACAATTACAGGAAAAACTGGAATTGGCGGGGTGCAAACAAGAGGTAAATATCGGGAAGGATATCCGATGGAGCCCTACCGGCAACTTCAGTAATAGAAATAAATTTAATAAAACACTTGACATAATGAAATTCTACTTGTTATAATATATATTTTTTTTGACAAGCTGTACGGATTGTGATATACTATTTAAAACAGAAGATGAGGTGATTCAATGGCAGAAAAGAGTGACCTGTTTCAAATAAAGAAGAACATTGAGACCTGCATTGGTGAAAGGGTACAGCTTAAAGCCAATAAAGGCAGAAAAAAGGCATTTATAAAAGAAGGTGTTATTGAAAATTCTTACCCCAGCATCTTTATCATAAAGTTTGAAAACGAATACGAAACAACGAGGAGAGTTTCCTACAGTTACACGGATATACTTACAAAAGCAGTAGAACTGGTAATCTGCAAGGACGACAAGAGAATACGCGTCAGTTGACTTATGATAAGAATACTTTCAAATTGCCTTGAAAAACAGCCCGATAAATACAATCGGGCTGTTTTTTGTTGATGGAGCATAGCGAAGTCTTGCTCCAATAGAAGGGACTTGATGTCCCTTCTATTTTGATTAAGGAACATGCCGGAGGGCATGTGTACAAAATCGAGGGAGCTAGATGCTCATGAGATTTTTGTTGTAATAAAATCAAGGCCTTGTCAATATACATTAATTGAATGAAATTTTCTAAGCGCCTGTCTTCGCAAACATTATAGAATCACTGCTGTTTGCGCAGCCATTCGTAAAGAAAATTAGTTCATTCAATATACATTAAATAAGCTGCTAAACAATACAACTGAAGTGTGAAAAAGTTGTTATATTTATCCTTTTCGTTGCATAAGGATGATATTGTTTGTAAGTTTACGGGGGGAGGAAACAAAATGTCACTTGAACTAGTCAGGGAGACCGTCAGGCTAAATCAGCCAATAGGTGAGGATTTAACGCAAACCATCGTTGAGAATGATATTATAGTACCGGATATAAAGCCGGATATTGTCCGGATACTGCTCCTGGACGGAGATGCCTATATCAATAGTGTGGAAGCAGCTTCAGACAAATTGCTTATAGGCGGAACGGTCAGGTATAAGATCCTCTATGTTTCGGATGACCCGGAACAGTCGCTCAAAAGCATCAATACAACATCAGGCTTCCAATACACAATGGACATACCAAATGTCAGGCAAGGAATGCAGTGTAGAGTGAAAAGCGATGTTATGCATATGGAATATGAAATACTCAACAGCAGAAAGGTAAATGTCAAGGCGATCGTCAGCCTGAGCGGCAGAGTAACCAGTCAGGTCGACCAGCTTGTCGCACAGGGCATCGAAGGTGTAGAAGGCATACAGATACTGGGGAACTCGGTCGGGGTCAATTCATACATAGGAGACAGCGAATCAGCCTGTCCGGTAAAGGAAACACTTGAAATACCTGCAGGGAAGCCTACCATCCTGGAAGTCCTCAGAAATGATGTAAAAATAACAGGAAAGGAATTTAAGCTTACCGAAGGTAAGATTGTTGCCAATGGTGAACTGAATATATCCACACTGTACATTGGTGACGATGAAACACGCAGTATACAGTTCATGGAGCATGAAATCCCGTTCAGCCAGCTGGTTGAAATGCCTGATATTGACGAAGGTTCTTATGGCAACGTAGAATTTGAAATAGGGGAAATGTCCTTTGAACCTTTGGGAGATGCAGATGGAGAGCTGCGCCAGCTCAAATGCGAAGCCATGGTGAAGGTTTACTCGGAATGCTTTAGCAAAAAAGAGATAAATCTTGTGGAGGATGCTTACAGCCCCAAGTCACGGATAAGTCTAGAGAAGGAGCAGCTCAAAATGGAGGAGCTCCTGGATGAGAACAAGAGCCAGATTACATTAAAGGAAACAGTAGAGATTGAAGAAGAATCACCGGATATCTCCGAAGTGTTCAATGTCCTTTGCAAGCTTTCCCTTTCCGGCAGCGAAATAGCAGATGATCGTGTGGTCCTTGAAGGGGTCGTAGGATGTAACATACTTTATCTGGCGGGGAATGAGGAGCAGCCGGTTTTCTGCACCGACCGGGATATCGCGTTTAAACAGACGCTGGATGTGAAAGGCGCCAGAGCCGGAATGGGGCTTGATGTTGAAATGGAAATAGAGCATTGCAGTTACAGCATGGTCTCGGCCAAAGAGGTAGAGGTGCGTCTTGTAATCGGTTTACTGACAAGAGTGAGCAGACAGGTTACTGTCCCTGTTGTTGCCAGAGCATCGGAGCAGGCGTTGGACGAAAGCAGGCTGGCAGGCCAGCCAAGCATTACGATCTATTTTACGCAGCAGGGTGATACGCTTTGGAAGATAGCAAAAAAATACTATACTACCATGGATGAGATAAGAAAAGATAATGACGTCGGTTCGTCAGATATACTGCCTGCGGGTGAGCAGATATTGATTCCCAGAAAAATCTGAGAGTGTACTAAAATTAAATTCATTATATAATTTGGGTGCTTGAAAATAAGTTTTCAGGCACTTTTTATTGTATTGATAATGTTTTTTGTATATAATAAACTAAAGTAATGAAGAGATAATGATAAATTTTCGCGCGCTCCGTTTGGACAGAGGTGGAAGATAACAGGCATGGAAATAGCGGCTCATGCAAAAATAAACCTTTCTCTTGATGTACTCAGAAAAAGGGCAGACGGCTACCATGATCTCAGGATGATCATGCAGACAGTTGAACTTTATGATACTGTGCTGCTCAGTGAGACGAAAAGCGGTATCAGCATGGAATGCAGCAGCAGATGGGTGCCGCAGGATGGGACAAACATTGCATGGAAGGCTGCAGAACTCCTCATGGATAAGAAAGGCATAAAAAGCGGCGTATCCATAAAGATCATTAAAAGGATACCGGTTGCTGCGGGCCTGGCCGGGGGAAGTACGGATGCCGCTGCGGTTCTGAGGGGGATGAACGGGCTGTTTTCTCTGGGCCTTGACGAGGATGAATTAAAAGACCTCGGAAAACAGATAGGAGCTGATGTGCCTTACTGCATACGCGGCGGTACCAGGCTGGCGGAGGGCATAGGAGAAAAGCTGACTGATCTGGAGGACTTTAATGGTGTGGATATTGTTCTTGTAAAACCAAACATGGGCGTGTCTACTGCCTGGGTTTATCAAAACCTGAACATTTCGGAAATCCGGCAAAACGACAGGCCGGATACCGGATTACTGATAAAAGCGCTTATGAAGCGGGATATAAAGGGTGTTTCACACAATTTAAGGAATGTGCTTGAGAAGGTGACCATTCCGAGGTATGGTATAATACAGGAAGCAAAGGACAGGCTCATTGAACTTGGTGCATTGGGAAGCATGATGAGCGGAAGCGGACCCGCCGTGTTTGGAATTTTTTCTGACAGCAGCACTGCTGCCGTAGCCTATGGAAGTCTTACAAAAGACAGAAGATGGCAATGCTTTTGCGTAAAGACTTCGGGTGCCATGAAATCTATAAAAGGAGATGCATAGAGATGGCAGGGAAACTATCAAAGGTAAATCTGAATGACTACAAGCCGCTTAGAGAGGTGATCTTCAATACGATCAGGGAAGCGATCATCGTAGGCGAGCTGAAGCCGGGCGAGAGGCTCATGGAAGTAAAGCTGGCCGAAAAGATGGGTGTGAGCAGGACTCCTGTCCGCGAAGCAATCCGGAAACTCGAGCTTGAGGGGCTGGTGGAAATGCTGCCAAGGAAAGGCGCCCATGTCGCCGACCTATCTGTAAAGGATATCATGGATGTTCTCGAGGTGCGTTCAACACTGGACGGTCTTGCATCTTATCTTTCTGCGACACGTATCACGGATGACGAAATAAAGGAGTTAAAGCACAGCCTGGCTCAGTTTGTGAACTGTGTGGAGAAGGATAATCTGCAGGGTTCGATCAAGAAGGATGTCGAATTTCATGATATTATTTACCGCTCATCCAGGAACGACAAGCTTATTCAGATTTCCAACAACCTCAGGGAACAGGTACAGAGATTCCGTGTAATTTATATAAAGGACTTCAGCAGTTCACGGGAATTGGTCAAGGAGCATAATGAGATCTGTAATGCCATCACAAATAGGGATCCGGACGCTGCCATGATTTTTGCCAACAATCACATAAAAAACCAGGAAGAGGCTATTATCAGGGCGATTAAAAAGAATCCGCCGAAACCAGAGACCAAAGATATGAGATAAGAGACTAGAGATAAGATGCCGGAGACCACAGACAAAACAAAGGCCAGAGACCAGAAACCAGAAATAAGAAGCCAGAAGCCGGATTAAGCTTTACAGAATTTTCTGCAAAGCTTGAGATCCGGCCGCCGGGTTTTTGTTTTGCATGTTTGATCCGGTTACTGAAGCACCTCGTAGCCCATCTCTGCAATTTTGCCGCGTATATCCTTTGGCTGATGCTGAGCCGGGTCGTAAGCAACTTTTACTGTTTGCGCTTTTAAATCCACATCAATGCCTTCGATTCCCTCCATTCCTCCCAACTCGGTCTTTATACGGTTGGAACAGATACTGCAGGAGATCGAAGGTACGGTAAAGGTAGTTTCCATGTCATTCCTCCAGAATATTAATTCATTCAATATAGAATACATGTATTGTTTACAGCTTAGGTGTAAAAAATTTATGCGGGACTTATATTTTTTACATGATAATTATTAAACATTTATTCCGGTTTAGCGTATAATTCAGATATATACATTGAAAAAAGAAAAATATAGCCGGAGCGCAGCGGCAGAATGGCGGTTATCGGAGAATATGTCACAGGGCGGTTTTTGGTATGACGAATTTTTAAGCAAATACAAATCAGGTATCTCCCATGAATTCCTTTTTTATTTCAATGTACGGGATCTGGTTGACAATTACAGGTATATGGACAGGTATATCTATGAAGAGTTTGTCAAACAAAGAGGGTTTGGGATCGTTGCCTTTTATGACATATCAAGGGGACTCACCTTCTTTGATGCCGGTATGGAAAAGGAATTCAACATCATCACCGCCAATGAAGCGGTCAATTTGATGAACTCGATGCCGTCAAGGCTTTTCCCCTTCATTGACAAGGCTCTTAAAAATACTAAGATGATCCTCTTCATAGACCATGTGGAGAAAATGATCCCATCGGGTGATATCGCAAGCATGTCTGTAGAGGAGCGCGTTGCTTTGATCTGGATCTGCGAGTGGTCGGTCAGCGCAAAGATCTCGTCCACCGGGAGCTCTATCCTGATGCTGGCGGATAACCTTGCCGATGTAAGCCGTGAACTTCTCAAGTCTTCCTACAGGGTCGAGCCGATCCTTGTCGGGCTTCCGGACGAAGAGCAGCGCAGGGAATATATACAATATCTTTTAAGGGACGAATCGGTCAAAACAGATATCGGTGTGGATGAATTCGCAAAACTGTCTTCCGGGCTGAGCAAGAAATCAATAAAAGATATCAAGCTGAAGGCGGAGGCGGAGGATGTCCCCGTGAGCTTTGAATTCATTAAGGACAAGAAGCATTCCGTGCTCCAGAAGGAATATGGGGATGTGCTGGAATTCATTTATCCCGAGCTGGGCTTTGAAAATATCGGCGGCATGGAAAAAGCAAAAAATTATATCCTTAAAAATATTGTCAAGCCTATCATGAAGGGGGATCTAAGACGGGTCCCCATGGGTGTCCTGTTATGCGGGCCATCGGGTACGGGTAAGACGCTGCTGGTGAACGCACTGGCCAAAGCAAGCGGTTTTAACTGTGTAAAGATAGATATGTCCAGGATATTGGGGCAATATGTGGGCGAGAGTGAAAAAAATTTCAAGAAATGCCTGCTTGGAGCACAATCCCAGCAACCGGTCGTCGTATTTGTAGATGAAATCGACACGGCTTTTCGGAGAGGAGACAGCGGGGACAGCGGCGTCAGCAGAAATATATTTAGTGAATTTTTACAGTTTACTGGTAATACTAATAATAGGGGAAAAGTAATTTTTATTGCGGCAACAAACAGGCCGGATCTGATCGACCCTGCGTTAAAGAGGGCCGGAAGGTTTGACAAAAAGATACCGATCCTGCTTCCCGATGATAAGGAGCGCGGCGACATATTCAAAATCATCATAAAAAAGTACGGTTTTGAAACTGATATAGAGGATTTTACCCCTTTCGCGCAGGGAACGGAGAATTATACCGGAGCGGAAATTGAAACGGTCGTAAGAAAAGCTTATGAAATAGCTAATGAGGATGAGACGGAGGGCGCCGTATTAACTGCCTCGATCCTGGAGGAGGCTATAGAACGCTGCAGGCCAAGCACGCAGCAGGTGCAGTTCATGACGAAGCTTGCCATAGAGGAATGTGACGACAAAGACCTGCTACCCGAGAAATATCAGGGCTTGCTTGATAAAAACAGTTTGTCGGACGAGAGATAAATTCGCTTTACATTGGGTGTTATTTATTATAAATTAATAATATACAGAATTTAGTATTGCGGTTCACTGTAATACTTGTTAAATTTTAAAACAGGGAGGCTGTAAAAATGGGATTTTTCAGTAGATTGGGCGCATTGATCAGAGGCTTTTTCTCAAGTTTGCTGGGGGGAGTGGAAGAGAACAACCCGGAACTTTTATTTGAGGATATCAAGATGCAGATTGACAAGGCAAGAAAAGAAGCTGAGCGGCAGATCCTCGACATTCAGACCAATGCTGAAATGATAAAGATTGAGATGAAGAACGCCGAAAAGAATCTGGCTGCTGTTAAGGCCAGAGTAGAAGCCGCGCAGAAGCAGGGTGACAAGGATATGCTCATAGAGCTGCTTATGCAGGAGGAGGAATACCAGGCTACCTACGAAACCCATAAGGCCACCTACGAAACGGCAATGTCCGAGGTGAAAAAGATCAGGGAGGATTACAAAATATTTGAATCCGAAATGACAGCGAAGCTCAATGAGCTCAAAACACTCAAATCCCAGGCAAAAATGGCCCAGCTCAGAGAGAATATCAACTCCGTCAATGCACAGTATACATCGAAGAATAATACGGTAGGCAGCGTCAACGAAAGTATGGACAGGGCAAGGGAACTGGTGAACAAAAAGACAGCCCGTGCAAATGCGGTAGAGTCGCTCGGCGACACGAATATGGAAATGAAGCTGAAAAGGCTTGACATGGATTCCGCCAGAGAGAGGGCGAAAGCAAGGGCAGAGGCCATGCTTGGCAGCGAACAGGGCTTTGAGGTCAAGGAAAAGGCAGAGAACAAGGTATCGCAGTAAGGGATCGTTAAAATATAACTTCCGCTAAACTTTTTCGAGGAACTACACTAGCCGCTCCATTCCTCAAAAAAGAATCGGAAGTAATATTTTAGCCGGCCCTGAACAAAACGTATCAGGAAGTATGTATCAAGGATGGGTGGTTGAACCTTATGAGAGCTAGAATGGTTTTAAGCGCATTATTTAAATTCAGGAATATCGGCATATTGGCTGCAGCTTTGATTCTCGCCGCACTTTTGAGCGACCCTGCCGCACTGCCGACATTGCTGGGCTACGGCTATGCACTTCCGGATGCCCTGACGGTCGCCGGAAGCTTAGCGGTATATGTCATATTTGTGCTTCAGACCCTTTCAAGTAAGCAGTTCCATGAGGAATTCAGCCATAATGAGAAGCTCAGGAAAATACGGGATTTGAACCGCCAGGCCAACAGGCTTGCCGGTGAAGCAAGAAGAAATACGAACAATACTTATGCACAAAAGCTTAAAAAGGTGATGGAGGATAAAAATGACATCTTCTCATCCTATGCTTCAGGAGAACACAGCTATCTGAAGGAGAGGATCGTCGAGCAGACGCTGAACCTTGTTACTGCATACCTCAGGATGCTGAATAATTTCTGCATCAGGAACCGTGAATTGAGCTGTGTTGACGTAAGTACCGTGGCGGCGAGGATCAATGCCAACAACAGGAAGCTGAGCTTTGCAAAGGATGCGCGGATGGCCGACGATGTGAAAAAGGTCGTTGAAATGGACGAAAAACTCATTGCCAGGATGAAAGACGAGAAAAAGGATCTGGAGAGGATCGGCGCAAAACTTGATTATATGGAAAGTACGGTAAACATGTTCAAACACCAGATCATGTCAAGCGTAGAAAATGAAGAAATGCTGGAACAGCTTGAAACTGCCGTTAACGAGGCTGAGGCGCTGGATACGGTGCTTGAGGACAGGAGAAAGAGCAAGCTCAAAAGACAAATATAAGGGGTATCGGTATCCGGTATATCAATATATATATTCAGGGCAGTTTCACAGATATGAAGCTGCCTTTTGATTTTTTGCCGTAAGAAAAGCGAATTTTCTTAATTGGCCGGAATCAAATGATCCTGTCCTGTTTAAAAAGAAGGATTATAAAGGTACATGTCGAATAGATAGTATTAAGGGCAGGAATAGCAAAGCTGCAACTGCAGCTTCAGGGAGAAAGCCCGAAGTCTTGCCCGGGAGAAAAGAGATGCAGGATAAAGTTTTTTATTCGTCAGAATATGTTTGCATTTCTAAAAGGGAGGATAGCCTTTTCATTGAATCCTTCAGGAGAGGCATGACCCTTGAACAGTTTCTCACGATCATGCAGGAGCAGCCAAATATAAGGATCACCAGCGTTATGACTGTTCGAAATGCCCTTGTGAATGCTCCCAGGCCTCCGGAGAAATTTGCGGAATATAAGGAAAGAATCACGGTTGAGCTTTCAGAGGATGAACTGAAGGCGTATATAATACTTTGCGTAGACGAAAAGGAGCTATTGCCATCCGGACGTGCGGCTCTGTTCAAAGAAATTGTCTACCGGCTGAAGGAATATGATATCACATACGGTATAAAAAAAGAAGTGCTTTTGAGCAGCCTGAGCAATAATACGAAGATACTGGCTGCTGAAGGGATCGCTTCTGTCAATGGCGTGGATTCCGCCATCAAGACCTATGAATTGAAGGAAACCAGGCCGGAGGCCAAAGAGGACGGTAATGTTGATCATTATGAGCTGAATCTGATCAACAGGGTTGCGGCGGGGGACTGGCTTGGTGAGAAAACAGATCCGACGGACGGCTTCCCTGGCAAGACCGTGAAAGGCAGTATGCTAATGCCGTCAAAAGGTAAGGATCTGCCGTTGTTTTATGATAAAAATACAGCCAGGGAAGTGTATCAGGATGGTAAAACGACAATTTATGCACGTATTAACGGCGCAGTGCATTATGACGGCGGCAGGATAGGCGTCTCAAATCATTTCGAAATCGATGGGAACGTCGGTTTCAAAACGGGAAATATCGACTTTGATGGATTTATAACGATCAAGGGAACAATAGAGGACGGCTTTTCGGTGTCAGCCACGAAGGATATTGAAATCCTCGGTGATTACGGCGTTGGCACAGTTAAAGAAATAAACAGCAGCGGAGGCAGTATTTATATCAAAGGCGGCATAGCCGGAAAAAACAGAGCGGTCATCCGCAGCAAGAGAAACATATTTACTAAATTTGTTTCCGATACTGCAATCATATGTGATGGAAGCGTGCATATAGGATTTTATTGCCTGAACAGCAAAATCAGGGCAAAGGAAGTCATTCTCGACTCGGCCAAGGGCCAGATCATAGGCGGCAATATTGATGCGGATATCAGGGTCGTGGCGTCGACCATCGGTTCGGTGAGTGAAGTAAGGACATGCATCAGTGTTGCGGGCTTTGACAGGATGTTTCTCAAATCGTCCCTTGACCGGATCGAAACAGATATTGAAAAGATGAAGGCCAGGCTTGCCAAGGCTAAGCAGGAAGTATCCGTATATGGGAACGTAAAAGATCTTACAAGGGAACAGGTCCTGGTGTATGAAAAAATAAGAGATGAATATTTCGCGATAAGGGACGGCCTTAAAAACCTTGAAGAAGAAAGAAAAACGTTAACGGGCTATTTAAGGGCACATGGAGAGGGCGAAATCTCCATTCTGAAGAAGGTATATCCCAATACCAAATTAGAGATCAAAAAAATCGCAAAGGAAATAACCGCACCTGCCACGAGCGTATGCTTTTATGTGCAGGATGGCGAAATAAAGGAGCTTTGACAGGATAATACCATGGCAATCTATTGTGGAGTAGATATTATTGAAATAGACCGGTTGAAAAAATCCATCGAGAATGTAGAGGGTTTTCGCGACCGGGTTTTTACATCAGACGAGGTGGCTTACTGTGAAAACAGGAAAAGAGCAAAATATGAGAGTTATGCCGCCAGATTCGCAGCCAAGGAAGCCGTAATGAAAGCACTCGGCACCGGTATGGGCAACGGCCTCGGCTTCCGGCAGATTGAGATTCTTAATAATGAAACGGGAAAGCCTTACGCCGTATTGTCGTCCAGGGCAAAGGAAATTTACGCAGGTCTGGGCGCCAGAAGCATGGATATAAGCGTATCCCACTGCAATGACTATGCTGTTGCATATGCCGTGATTGAAGCATAGGGGGTGTGAAACGGATGAGGGTTAAATTGCTTCATTGTGGGGATCTTCACCTGGATGCACCTTTTACTTCTCTATCCGATGCGGAGGCCAGGCCGGGCAGCCGGCGGCAGGAACTGAAAAAAGCGCTGGCTGCAATTGCAGAGCTGGCCAGGGAGCAACGCGTCGATCTTATCCTTATATGCGGCGACCTTTATGAGCAGGGTTATACAAGAAGGAGCACCATACAATTTATATTCGATCAGTTTTTAAAGATAAGGGATATACCTGTATTGCTGATACCGGGCAATCATGATCCTGCGACACCGGACTCTTACTACTGCATGGGTGGTTGGCCTTCAAATGTTACTATCCTGGGAGAGGGCGGCAATATATATTTTGAACATCCCTCAAGCGGCACACGTGTGTATGGCTGCATTCCTACTGAAGACGGTATGGACGATCGCCGTATCAATATTCTGATGCTCCACGGAACACTCGACATGCCTTTCAGCACGGATGCCTTTCAGCCGGTTATGAGTGAGGAATTGGATGCTTCAGGATTTGATTATTGTGCGCTTGGACATTTCCACTCAAGGATTTGCGGTGCGGGCGCAAAAAGGCGCATCTATAATGCAGGGAGCCCTGAACCGCTTGGTTTCGATGAAGAAGGGGAGCATGGCGTTTTTGTCGTAACGGTTGAAAAGCAACAGGGAGGAGAAAGCAGTATTCAGGCGGAATTTAAATCAATAGGCACGAGGCATTTTATCAACCTTCAGGTCCAGGCGGGAGACTGCCTCAGTGATGAACAGGTTGCAGCCCGGGTTGCACAGGCAATGAAAAATGCAGGCGGCAGTGAGGATCTATTCCGTATTTTCTTAAAGGGCCACATATCACGGGATTTCAGAATCGATACGGATTATACTGCGGAATTGTTGAAAACAGAAGCCTTTTACGTTAGAGTGATCGATCAGACGACACCGGATTATAACTTTGAGCAAATTTCCGGTGAACCGGGGCTGAGGGGCCTTTTTACGAGGAAGATGCTGGAGAGGGCCGCCGCATCCCGTGATGACGAGGAGCGGCAACTGGTTATGCAGGCGCTATACTATGGCATGGAAGCGATCGACGAGGGCAGTGTATGCATATAGACAGGCTTGAAGTAAAGGGGTTTGGGAAGCTTCAGGATTTGACCGTTTATCTTGGAAATGGTTTGAATGTTATATATGGCAGCAATGAAGCCGGGAAAACGACGCTGCAATGGTTTATTAAAGGTATGCTTTACGGCCTCGGCAGCACCAGGCGTTCCAAAAATGGAATGATGATACCGCTTAAAAAGTTTGAGCCATGGGATGGCGGACAGTATGGCGGAGCTATGGAATATACGCTTGATGAAGGTAAAACATACCGGGTGGAGCGTAATTTTCACACCGGCATAGTCCGGCTTTATGACAGCTCTTTTAATGATATCACGGGGCTTTTTACCGCCGGAAAAAATAAAGTGCCGGTATTTGCAGAGCAGCAGCTTGGTCTGGACGAGCATACCTTTGAGCGGACTGTTCTGATAAAACAGATGGAGGTAAGGCTGGATACGGATAGCACTGCCGCCCTGGCAGGCAGGATTGCGAATGTGAACAGCACGGGTTTTGAGGAGGTGTCCTTCAGCAGTGCGGAAAAAGCGTTGGCTGAGGCGCGCAAAAAATATGTGGGAACCGGCAGGACCACTGCACAGCCATTGGACAAGCTTACTGCGAGGCTGAAGCAATTAAATTCGGAGTGTGATATGCTTCAAAGGCAGAAGGAGCAGAGGCATTCAACGTGGCAGGAGCTTCTTGACGTCCGGGATCTCCAAAGCAAAATGGGAGCCGCGATGCAATTCCTTGAGCATATAGGAGAGCTTATTGAAATAAGAAGATCATTGGATGTCCATTTGAAAAGAGAAGCCGGCTTGAAGGATGCAGTAAGGCATCTGAACGAGCTTGAAGCAGAGCTTTCGGATATGGCGGCCTGTAAAGGACTTACTGCAACACAGGCTGCGGGCGCGGACACCGGAACGGATGAAGGCCGAAGAAAGCCGGGAATAAGGCCTTTGGTCCCGGTATTCTGCCTGTCGGCGGCTATTGTTTTTGCAATACTGCTTGTATTTCTAGCTGTAGTAAAAGAGCATTCATGGGCAGGCTTTGCCATTTGCTGCACGGGGCTGCTATCCTCAGCCTTGGCCTGCATATTGCTTTCCAGGCCAAACAACGGACTTGCAAATGGCGGTACGGTAAAAACCCGGACTGCTGCAGATGCGGTTGGAGAAGGGACCGGGGAGGTTCCGCCGGCATTGCGGATCCCGGTTTCAGCAGAAACTAAAACAGTGGAACTAAACGCCGAAATAAAGAATATCTGCAGCATGGCTTCAATACTTTGCGGGAAAACGCTGGAATGCTCCCAGGATGTAAGGAAAATGCTCTGCGATTCAACCGCCATGCTGGAGGAACTCAGCCAAAAGCTGGAGCAGGGTATTGATGCGGCAGCCGGTATGGAGCACAGACCTTCCGGATGTTTTGGTGCAGATGACCTGGACGCCATTCTATATGACTCGAGCGTCGAATGGCTTGACGATGCTCTGAAGGGTGAAGCGGTATCGCTGAAAAAGCGGATCCTGGACACTTCGCTAAAGGAAAAGTACCTGGAAGGGCTTCTTGCAGACTATCAGTCGGACAGTGATGAACTGCAGCGGGTGGAAGAAGAAACCGTTGCAGTAAAGGATAAAATATCGTATCTTAAACATAAGGATGAAGCGCTGAAATTGGCATACGAGGTTCTGACGGAAGCCGGTATGGAGATCAAAAGGACATTTGCCCCAAGCCTTGACAGCAGCATGAGCTCGATCATAACCGGCCTGACAGCAGGAAGATATATGGATTTAAGAGGGGGCGACAGGCTGGACCTGAAGGCTGCGGTACCGGAAAACGGGGAAGTGAAGGATGCTCTGATGCTGAGCGGCGCCGCGGCAGACCAGATGTATCTGGCGTTGAGACTGGCCATGTCGGAATTGCTGTCTGCAGGGAAAGAAAGCCTGCCTGTCATCATGGATGAAGCTTTTTCACAATTTGATGATTACAGGACACAACTTGCTTTAAGGTATTTGTATGAATCCTATGATAAAAGGCAGATACTGATTTTCACCTGTAAAAAGAGAGAGGTCGAAATAGCCCGTGAAATTAACGGCAGCAAAATGAATCTCGTGGAGCTACGGGGCTTGAGTCATGAGCGGAGCGAATTTTCTTGAAGGGGTACATAAAGTGGGCAGAAATTTAATTATAGCATTTGTTGCAATTATTATTATCGGCTTATCCGGCTGCGTAAGCCGCCCTGAAGAAGCGGCTGCGGTAAACGGTACCGCTGATGAGAAGGAGAGTTCTTCATCTTCTGCGGATTATGTTTATGGTATTCCTATGGACGAAACAGCGGGCGTTATAACGGAAAATGTCGCTGACGTCTATACCAGCCCGGATGTGAAGTCCAGCCGTCTGACGCAAGCTTTGTACAATCAGCCTGTTTGCGTACTCCAGCAGGAATCGGGCTGGGCCAGGGTGACAACGGTCGACGGAACCACCGGCTGGACGAAGCTCAAATTTGTCGACCGCGATATCTCCAGTGTTTACGGAAGAAGCTATACCCACAGGATCATTGTTACCACACGGAGTAAAGTCGTCACTTCCAATCCCTCCGGAGGGATTACCTATGTGGATGCGCCGATGGGCACGGAATTTTTATCATTCAACAGTTCCGACGATGCATTTGAAGTGCTTCTGCCGGAGAACAAAACAGGGTGGATCAAAGGAAGCGGTATTATTCATATCGGTTTGGACGAAAAGGTGCCGGTAACCAACGCTGACGATTTTGCTTCGACGGCACTCAGGCTCAAGGGCGCCAGCTATCTTTTGAACGGAATGAGCGAGCTTGGCATCGATGCACCCGGGCTTGTGTACATATGTGCGCGCATCAATGGGATCGACCTTCCAAGAACCACATCCGGGCAGCTTGCCTCCGGGACCGAAATCAAACCTGATGAGGCCCAGGCCGGAGATCTGGTGTTTCTGGCCGGGATAGGGGAAGGCGAGGGGGACAGTATCACCTGCGTCGGCATCAGCCTCGGCGGCGGAAGCTACATATATGCCGGCAGGAAAATAGGGTACGTAGCGGTTGGGGATATTAATGAAGTTAATTCCGAGGGTAAAATCGTAGCAGCCAGAAGAATATTCAATTAAAGTCAGGGCGTCTATAGAACCTGTTTACCCAATATAGCAGGCTGCAGACTCTTTGAGTACCAGCTTTTCAACAATGCCGGCAATATCCTCACAGGCGTGCGGCTTGGCCAGTTTCGCCGCGGCTTCCGACATATTCTGCATAATATAGGGCTTATCCAGTATTTTTTCAAGCATTGTTTCCATATCGTCACATTGCGTGATCCTGACCGATGCGCCCGCATTAATAAGGAATCTTGCGTTTCTCTCTTCCTGGCCTGGTATTGGAGTCATAATCAGAATAGGAAGCTTTTTAACGAGGGCTTCGGAAATAGTTATGCCGCCTGGTTTTGTTATAAGCAGACTGGAAGCGTCCATTAATTCACTGATCCGGTCGGTATAGCCAAAGACCCGTATGTTTTTGTCGGAATTTTGCGCAATGCTTTCAAGACTGGCTTTTAGCTTTTTATTGCTGCCGGCCACGACGATGATTTGAATATCACGGCGCACGGATAATAGAGAAGCGAAAACAGTCCGTATGTCGCCGAAACCCAGACTGCCGCCCATGAGAAGGAGAGTCGGCTTATTCTCAAGGCCCAGGTTTTCCAATGCCTGGCGCTTATCGCCTGATGTGGTGAGAAAGTCCTCTGCTACCGGAATCCCACAGGTATAGACACGGCTCTCGGGTATTCCCATCTTCAACATATCTTCCTTAATAAATTCATGCGGCACGATGAAAGCATCAATGCCATCCAGTTTCCAGAAATAGTGGTTTGAGAAATCGGTTACGATACCAATCAATGGTATGTTCAACAGGCCTTTTACCTTAAGTCTGGAAAGCATCTGCAGCGGAATGGTGTGGGTGCAGATCACAGCGCTGGGGACTTGCTGCTCGAAAAGCCTGTAAAGCCTGCGGGATAATATATTGTTGAAGACCTTCACTAGATCGGTTACATATTCATCTTTTTCCGAGATATCATAGAGTTTCCCATATATACCAGGAGTTTTTCTTATAGTTATCAGGTATGTTCCTATAATCAGCCTGTCAACTATTGGGTTTATGTATTTGAGCGAATCCACCAGATTGGTTTTGCAATCCGGGATCTGTTTTTCCATTTGCTTCATCAGTGCCAGTGCAGCCTTGACATGACCTCCACCGGTCGCTGCAGTCAGAAAAAGTATATTCATTTGACCTTTTACCTCCGGGTTATGTGAGCCTGTATACTTATTATTACAATTCTTTTTCATTACTACTACAGCGAAACATTTTATTTCGTCATTCCGAAAATAACGCGTTGAAATGTTCGCGATATTTTCGGAAGGCGCATAGCTGCCGACAAATTATTGTTTATTTCGCTGTAGTAGTATATAAATTTAACTTTATCATACTACAGTCTCAATAATAATTGAATATTTTTTTGTGTTGTGCAAAGAATAACTTATATGTTATGGGCTGTATTAATTGAATGAAACCTTCTAAACGCCTGGCTTTGCAAGAATCATAGAATCACTGCTGCTTGTAAAGCCATCCGTCTGAAAATCAGCTCATTCAATTTAGTAACTTATTGCCGCGAAATTGCAATAAAAAAAAGAAAATAGTTTCACATTCGCGGCAATAAGTACATTTGTTGGGTTGTGGGCGGTAGCCCACATTAGTTTAAAGAGAAGCAGGAGGGTATGCCTTGAGAAAAAATAAATCTGCCGCTCTCGTACTGATAACGCTTTTTATTTGCTTGTGTATGTTATTCGGGACTGACATATTATTCAAGTTTGGTAATGCATATGCACAGGAAAGCGGCACAAATGAGGTACAGCTTTTAGCCAGAGCTATACATGGCGAAGCAAGGGGAGAGCCCTATGAAGGCCAGGTAGCTGTTGGAGCTGTGATCCTTAACCGTACAAGGAACCCCAATTTCCCCAAAACCATTGCAGGTGTGATATATCAGCCTGGTGCATTTACTGCTGTGAGTGACGGGCAGATCAATATCCCAATCGACAGCAGCTCGAGTGCTGTGAAGGCTGCACGGGACGCGATGGACGGGTGGGATCCGACGGATGGGTGCATCTATTACTGGAATCCGGCTACTGCAACAAGCTCCTGGATCTGGAGCAGACAGGTATCCAAAAAGATAGGGAAGCATTATTTTGCAAAGTAGTATTACCGCGAAGCTTTATTACATGATCGGCATTTTTGCGCCTTGCGAAAATAATCGCGAACGCTTTACCGCGTTATTTGCGTGAGGATAATACGGTAGTTTACGACGTAGTAGTAGAAATGGGAATACATTTTACGATAGGAGGAATCAATTTTGGGAATAAGGGATAAACTGCTCGATTTTAAAAGAAGGTTATCGGACAGGAAAATGTACAGCATTGTCATTACACTGATAGCGGCGGTGTCCATATGGGGCATTTACCAGTACAAGCATGCGGCAAATCTGCGGCAGGAGCTGGATAACCAATATAACAGGGCGTTCTACGAAATGGTAGGCTATGTGAATAATGTTGAAACGCTTCTTGCAAAATCGATGATCAGTACGACGTCTTCAAAGACTGCAGCAACTCTTCAGGAAGCCTGGAGGCAAGCCACCATGGCTCAGACAAACCTGGGGCAGCTACCTGTTTCACAGCCTGTGCTTGCAAGCACATCGAAATTTCTCACCCAGGTTGGGGATCTGAGCCTGTCCCTGGATAACCAGAATATAAGAGGGAAGACGCTCAATGACGACCAGTACAAAACGGTAGAAAATATGTACAAATATTCAACCTCGTTGAACAAGAGCCTGAGAGAACTGCAGAACGATCTGGGCACCGGCAGGCTAAGATGGGGCGAGCTGGCAAACAAAGGTACGAAGCTTTTCAGTAAGACTTCCTCTAAAAATACGATGAAGAAAATCGAAGCGATCAATACCACCTTCCAGGATTATCCGACGCTGATATATGACGGACCTTTTTCCGACCACATGACGACTGCAGAGGCGAGGGGCTTAACCGGAGATATGATGAATTCGGAGGAGGCTAAAAAGAATGTCCGCAAATTCCTTGGGGAGGACCGGGTAAAAGATGTGAAGGATGTCGGAAAAAGCGACAGCGGCCCGATCAAAACATTCAGCTACAATGTTACGCTGAAGGATGCGTCAAAGGATCAAACCATCAATATAGGTGTTTCCCAGAAGGGCGGGCATGTAATCTGGATGCTGTACAACAGGCCCGTTAAGGAAAGCAAAATAGATATGGACAAGGCAAAGAAGGCCGGCAGGGATTTCCTCGCCGGCAAGGGATATAAAAATATGGAGGACACCTACTACCTGACGCAGAACAATATTGCAACAATCAATTATGCATACAGGCAAAATGGCGTTACGGTTTACCCCGATCTGATCAAGCTCAAGGTTGCGCTCGATACCGGAGAGATTGTTGGAATAGAGGCTAAAACGTACTTATCCAACCACACGGAGAGGAAAATACCGGATCCGAAAATATCCGCTGAAGAGGCGCGCAAAAAGATCAATGGAAAGCTGCAGCTTCATGGGTCCGGTATGGCGATCATACCGACCAACTACAAGAAGGAACTGTTCTGTTATGAGTTCAAGGGAAAGCTCAACAATAATGACTTCATTATCTATATCAATGCCGAGACGGGTGAAGAGGAGGATATCCTGATGATTGTGAACACACCGAACGGAGTGTTGACGATGTAAGGGGAAAAAGCTTGCTGCATTAAATCTTTTTTGCATTATATATAGTTGCATATTTTGGAAAACAGCGCTATATTTATGATAGAAAACTACAGGGCAAGGCGGAGGTAAATATGGAGGATAATCAATCCGGACAGCGAAATGGCGCCATTACCGGCCAGGACCTTGAACCGTCAGGTGGACGCAGTTACGCAAAACCTGGTATAGCGCAGGTATGCATCCTTTTTTCTATCACCATTACACTGTTTCTATTCATAGGATACAGGGCTCAGCGCTGGAACCTTTACGCCGGTCTTCTGATCACCGAACTCGGGCTAATCATGCTGCCGGCGCTCCTATTCCTGCTGACTTTCCGTTTCGACCTGAAAGCAGTACTAAGGCTAAACGGTACAAAACCGCTCAACTATCTGATTATCTTCGGCATAATGCTATTTGCCCTGCCGATAGCCAGCGCACTTAACGTTCTGAACCTGCTGGCCGTAAATTCCATTTTCGGGAAGGTCATTGTACAGCAGCCGCCTGTTCCGCAAAACGGAAAGGAACTGCTTGTAGGCATTCTAATCATAGCAGGTAGCGCCGGACTTTGCGAGGAATTTCTCTTCAGAGGCGTCATCCAGAGGGGACTTGAGCGTTTTGGGGCATTGAAGGCGATTCTTCTGTCTGCTTTTCTTTTTAGCTTGACGCATATGGATTTCCAGAAAATTTTCGGGACTTTCTTACTCGGCGCCTTGATTGGATTGATCGTATACAGAACAAATTCGCTTTTCTGCGGTATGCTTGCACATTTTACTAACAATGCGCTGGCGGTATTGATAAGTTATGCATCTGCAAAGCTCATATCCCTGTTTCAGGGCGCCGGTGTGGATATGACAAAGGAAACGGATATCAATACGCTTTTTTCCGGCTTTGGAAGCCTGCCCCCGCAACAGCTGGTCATTGTGCTTTTTATATACGGTTTCATTTTCCTGTGCCTGGCGGCTGTATTTATTTTACTTCTTTATACACTGATACGGATGAACCCGGTCGGGTTGGCCGATCCACATCCCGCTGCAGCGTATGCCCCAATAACAGCCGCTCCGCAATCTGCTCAGGATGCTTCCGGACCCTCTGCTGCGGCTTCAGCCCAGAGTGTTTCCGGTGGTGGAGCAAAGGGCTTGCTCTGGCTATTGCCGGGTTTAATGCTGATAGCGGGTATTTATTTTATCCAGGTGTACAATTTTACCGGAGTGGATAACGAATTGGTCAGATTGGCACGGCAGCTACTTTTTTAGCCTTCTGATGTCGTCTCCTGCAAACCTGAAAATATCAAAGCTTCCGATAATGCGTGACACAACTCTTTCGTCGTAATACTCGAATAGCTTTTTCAAGTCGATATTTGTGGAGATGATCGTCTTGCAGGGCTTCCTTTTATCATTTGCATACCGGGTGTCAATGATGTTCAGAAGCTCTGCATAACGCGTGGCACTCGGAGACTCCGTTCCCAGATCATCAATGATCAGCAGGTCTGTATCAAGGATACTCTTGTAGACCGAATTCTCATAAACGTCGTCTCGCCCGTACTTGTAACGGTATTCGTATATCGTATTGAAAAGTGCCGGGGCAGTCTGATACAGCACGGAATAGCCAAGGTTCATAAGCTCGATGGCTATGCAGTTTGCCAGAAAGGTCTTCCCGACTCCGGTTGGGCCGCTGAAAAGCAGGTTCTTTGTATCGGAATTCGTGAAGTTTCTGATGAATTCCATGCAGTTTTCTTTTATTTCAAGTATCTGCGACCGCGGAGATTGTTTAATGCCATATCTGACTTCATCTGCCGCTTCGGGGTAGTAGTCGGCGCAAAAGCTCCTGAAGCCGTCCTTGCCAGCCAGCGTAAGGTTGGAGCAGTCATACATGAAATCGATAAGCTGCTGCCTGTAACACACACAGACGGTATCCGGTCCGCCGGTTTCAGATGTGATCATGCCGGTGTCGGAGCATTTGCTGCATGTAAAGACGGGATTGAGATAATCGGGAGGATAGCCATATTTTTCAAGCAACTCCGCTTTTTCCGCCTTCAGGCTTTCAATCAGCTCATTCAACGTTTGGACTGCATGGCCTGAGGACAATGAGCCTGTGAGCAGCATTTTGCCGTACCTGAGCCCGGCCTTGCTGACCTCCTCGTCTATTTCACTAAGACGCGGGTATAGCGCATAAAGGTCTGTTTTTCTCTTTTCGAGCTCTTTGTAGGCTTTTTTACGCCGCCTGTCATATTGGATTTTTATCCTGCTGTGTATGTTTGGCTCCATATCTGTCTGTTCTCCTGACTTATACCTTGTACAGCTTGTCAAAATATTCATCGTCGTATTTGCGTTGCTCAAAATTGCCTTTTTGCGGGACTGCCTTCTCCGCCGGCTTTGACTTGTTCCCAACAGCGGTCTTTGCGGCGCCATCTGCGGCAAGGATCTCCTCTTTGGTCTTATAGCCTTTCTCATGCCAGCTTTCCAATATTTTATTGATATATTCGAAGCTGGGATTGACAGCCGAGGTGGTGCGCTTCAGAGCCAGCTCAATGATATCGAAATTATAGCCATATCCAAGTACCCACTTTTCTACGTAGGCCTCCTCATATTCGGTGAGATAGGTCTGCTTCCTGAGCTTTTTCCTTATTTTACCGCTGATGTCCTTGAGCATCTGGGCTTCCATGGAGTATTTATCCAGGTCGAAGCTGTTCCTGATGTTCTTGCTACGCCAGTTGTCGGCGACCTTTGAAATATATGGGCGGGATAGGGCATTGTGGTCGTAGCAGTGCTTGAAGAGCGCATACATGACGTCTTCCTCGAACTGGTACTTGTCAAACCACGCGTCGATGTCCGTATACCAGGATGGCGACATGACACCCTGAAAGAATGCGTTGTTGATACTTGATATGCATTTATTGCGCTTTTTATTCCTTTCTGCGCTTAAGGCTGCTTCCTCGGGGGTGGAGGTCGCCTTCAGCCTGTAAAGCTTTTTGATCTCCTTTTCCTTCAGATCGGCCAGGGTCATGCCGGTATTGTTTCTGGTGATCACGCCAAGCCCTTCAAGACATGTAAGCGCATCCTTCACCCGCGCCGGCTCCATCTCCAGCTTTTTGGCAATATCCATGGCTGATGCCTGTTTTCCGTGCTTTCCAAGGAAGACACAATATATGTAGACCTTTACAAAATCACCGTCCAGAGACGGAAGGTATTCCGTAATAAAAACATCCGGTACCTGGGTATCGGAATATAACAGGGATAAATTTGCGTCAAACACCATAATGCACTGACCTCACATTTTATAAGAAACAATAGCTATCGGAACACGGTAGTATTAGTATAACATAATCCGCGTTCCATAAAAACAAAATAATTTCGCGCATTCGTGTTAAGCATAACTGTAAATATAATATATGGGCATAATCTCATGAAGCCTCTTCACAAAACCAGCTAACAATGTTAAAATAAAATCAAACCTGAAGATGATATTGTATACAATAAACAATATATATCGGGCAGGTGTATTAAAAGTCTTTAGATATACCTGCCATACAACAGTATATCATTAAAGCTGGTAGCTATTAATTTGTTACGTAAAAAGTAAAGGGGAGATTAAGATGGGAAAGAAAATGAAAACCATGGACGGAAATACCGCTGCGGCTCATATCGCATATGCTTTTACCGATGTTGCAGGGATATATCCGATCACACCGTCATCAGTCATGGCAGAGCATGTTGATGAATGGGCGGCAAACGGCAGGAAGAACATTTTCGGCCAGGAAGTAAAGGTTGCCGAGATGCAGTCCGAGGCCGGCGCGGCAGGAACGGTACACGGATCACTGACCGCGGGCGCACTGACGACCACATTTACGGCGTCCCAGGGATTGCTCCTGATGATACCGAATCTGTACAAAATCGCAGGGGAGCTGCTCCCGGGCGTATTCCACGTAAGTGCGAGAGCAATTGCAAGCCATGCATTATCCATATTTGGAGATCATTCCGATGTAATGGCATGCCGTCAAACCGGAATGGCGCTGTTTGCTGAAAACAGCGTGCAGGAGGTAATGGATCTTGCTGCTGTTGCACATCTAAGCGCAATCAAGGGCAGAGTACCCTTCATCAATTTCTTTGATGGTTTCAGAACTTCACATGAACTGCAGAAAATCGAAACACTCGAATATGATGATCTCGCAAAGCTGGTTGACTACGATGCATTGAGTAATTACAGGAAGAGGGCGCTGAATCCTGAGCATCCTTCGATCAGAGGGACCGCACAGAACCCCGACATCTTCTTCCAGGCGCGTGAAGCCTCCAACACGTATTACGACGCACTTCCGGAAATCGTTGAAGAATACATCAATAAGATCAATGCACTGACCGGCAGGAATTACGGGCTCTTTAACTATTATGGAGCGCCGGATGCGGACAGGGTAATCGTTGCGATGGGTTCCGTCTGCGAGACGATCGATGAAACCATTGATTACTTAAACAGCAAGGGTGAAAAAGTCGGCGTTATCAAGGTTCACCTTTACAGGCCGTTCTCGGTCAAGCACCTGCTCAAGGTCATTCCCGATACTGTGAAAAAGATTGCCGTTCTGGACAGGACGAAAGAGCCGGGAGCTCTTGGAGAGCCACTGTACCAGGATGTATGCACAGCGCTTTATGAAAGCGGAAAGATGCCGGCGATCGTAGCAGGACGCTATGGTCTCGGATCAAAGGATACGACTCCGGCTCAGATCGTTGCCGTATACGAAAATCTTAAGCAGAAGAATCCAAAGAACCATTTCACCATCGGCATAGTGGATGACGTCACAAATCTCTCACTGAATGTGGGAGAAGAGCTTGACACAGCTCCGCAAGGAACTGTAAGCTGCAAGTTCTGGGGCCTTGGCTCGGATGGCACCGTTGGCGCAAACAAGAATTCCATCAAGATCATAGGCGACCATACTGACATGTATGCCCAGGCATACTTTGCATATGACTCCAAGAAGTCGGGCGGCGTAACGATCTCGCATCTTAGATTCGGCAAGAAGCCGATCCACTCGACCTATCTCATCAATAAGGCTGATTTTGTGGCATGCCACAATCCATCCTATATTGATAAATACGACATGGTTTACGACCTGAAGGATAACGGAACATTCCTGCTGAACTGCGGATGGACTCCGGAAGAGCTCAATGAGAAGCTTCCTGCAGGCGTTAAGCGGTTCATGGCGAAACACAACATCCATTTTTACACGCTTGACGGAGTTGCCATCGGTAAGGAAATCGGGCTTGGCAGCAGGATCAATATGATAATGCAGTCCGCCTTCTTCAAGCTTGCAAAGATCATACCTCTCGACGACGCCGTAAAATATATGAAGGATGCAATACTGCAGACATATGGCAAGAAGGGCGAGAAGATCGTCAACATGAATTACCTTGCTGTTGACAAGGGTATCGAAGCACTCAGGAAAATCGATGTGCCTGCCAGCTGGGGCAAGGCTGTGGATGAAGCTGCAGCAACCAGTGACGTACCGGCATTCATAAGCAATATTCAGGAGCCGGTGAACAAGCAGCTCGGCGACAAGCTTCCCGTCAGCACATTTAAAGGAATGGAAGACGGCACATTCCCGAACGGAACGGCAAGATATGAAAAGAGGGGTATCGCAGTTGACGTTCCCGAATGGCAGATGGAAAATTGCATACAGTGCAACCAGTGTTCCTATGTATGTCCGCATGCTGCCATCAGGCCATTCCTGATGAATGAAGCTGAAGTGAAAAATGCACCGGAAGGCTTTAAAGGCAAGAAGGCTATTGGAAAAGGTCTTGAAAATCTGAGCTTCCGGATCCAGGTTTCAGCATTGGACTGCGCAGGCTGCGGAAGCTGCGCCAATGTATGCCCTGCCAAGGAAAAGGCATTGATCATGAAGCCTCTTGAGACACAACTTGATGAAGCGAAGAATTGGGAATACGCAATGACCGTTGAACCGAAGAACCCGATCGGGGAAGGCACAGTCAAGGGAAGCCAGTTCCAGGAACCGCTGCTTGAATTCTCAGGCGCTTGCGCAGGCTGCGGCGAAACTCCTTATGCAAAGCTGATCACACAGCTCTTCGGAGACAGGATGATGATCGCAAACGCAACAGGCTGTTCGTCCATCTGGGGCGGCAGTGCACCGTCCATGCCTTACTGCTCGAACAAGAAGGGTTTTGGTCCTTCATGGGCAAACTCTCTGTTCGAGGACAACGCCGAGTTCGGATATGGCATGTATCTTGGGGTGAAGCAAATCAGGAGCGGCATTGAAGATAACTGTAAAAAGGCTCTTGAAAAGGATTTGCCTGAGAATGTAAAGGCAGCTCTTTCAAGCTGGCTCGAAAACATGAATGACGCCGAGGGCTCCAAGAAAGCAGCAGAGCAGATCAAATCCGTGTTGAACGAATATATTGCGAGCAATAAGACCGACACCGAAACGAAAGCTATTTTGGCAGCTATACTTGACAAGAGTGAATTTTTGGTCAAGAAGTCACAGTGGATCCTTGGCGGAGACGGCTGGGCTTATGATATAGGCTTTGGCGGACTCGACCATGTACTTGCTTCCAATGAGGATATAAACGTGCTCGTATTCGATACGGAGGTATATTCCAATACCGGCGGACAGTCCTCCAAATCAACGCCAACCGGTGCGGTGGCACAATTCGCGGCATCCGGCAAGACCACGAAGAAAAAGGATCTTGGCATGATCGCAATGTCCTATGGCTATGTCTATGTTGCACAGGTTGCCATGGGAGCGAACCAGGCTCAGCTGATCAAGGCATTGACCGAAGCGGAGAAGTACCATGGACCGTCACTGGTTATAGCATACGCTCCATGTATCAATCATGGTCTCAAGCTTGGCATGGGCAAATCGCAGCTCGAGGAGAAAAATGCGGTAGAGGCGGGTTACTGGCACCTTTACAGGTACAATCCGCTGCTGAAGGAAGAGGGCAAGAATCCTTTCACTCTGGATTCAAAAGAACCGACCGCGTCCTATAAGGACTTCATTATGAGCGAGGTCAGGTATTCTTCTCTGACAAGGACATTCCCGGATAGAGCGGATACGCTGTTCCAGGCTGCGGAAAAGAATGCGAAGGAACGCTTGGAGAATTACAAGAAGCTTGCCAACGGCTAACAAGACGAGAAATCAGAGAAAACCAGGCGGAGATTTGATCCTTCGCCTGGTTTTTGTTTAATGGAGCATAACGGAGTCTTGCTCCAAGTAAGCGATTTTGCTTAGTAAAATGCGCCGCAGAAGGGGCTCGATGCCCCCGGGATTTTAATCCGCTTTAGTTACTCTGCGGAGTCCTCTTCTTGCGTATGACAAGGAACATTCCAGCAGCAAGCAGGCATAATCCGATAGCCATAATAACCGGAACAGGTATTTCAGAACCGGTTGTTGGTAAAGCTGCAGCAGTGGCGACTTCTACCAGCTTGAGATTTCCATATGACGAAGTATTGCAATATTTATCTGCCGCGCCGTCATTCCAGCAGCAAACGCCATCTCTTATTCCGGTGCCTGTTGAATCATCCGCTACCTGAAAATCAATCCCGGCTATTGTTCCAACAGCTGCTTTACCCTTCAAAGCTACCCATGGTATAGCTGTTTCTATTACATAGCCCCCGGTGACTACTTTGGCAGCTGATTTGAATGTATCAGCTTTAAACGCTCCACCGCCTGACGTCTCGTTTTTGAAGTTAATCCTATACTGTCCGTCATTAGCGTCATATGTAGCTGCTTTTTCGTTAAGTTCATCAAGGAATATTTCTATACAGTCCTTATTCCACGGATCAACAGCTTTATCAGTTACCAATTTGTCTGTTACCTGGGCTAAAACATACAAGTAATTCTCATCCCACATTACGCTGAATTTACCTGTCGCCCAAGGTCCTTCGTCCGAAGCCCAACTAGCGGTCTTTACACTCTTAGCGCTCTTCCATACGGAATCTATGGTACCATCAATAGTTGGAGTACCCTTAATTGCTTCTATTGTTTTTGCTGCAGCAAATGCGCTGCCGGAAAAGCAGGATATTGTTAAAATTACTGTTAAAACTACCAGTGCCAATCTCTTCATAAGCATAATTTTCCACCCCTCATCATTTATTCAAATTATCTGTATCAAAAAACAAAAGCAATTTTTTCCGAGTATTTAAAGTATTTGACCCCCTTTTTAATCATATTGAAAAACTGCTTTCGCCAAGACCAGCCAGGCTTAGCAAACATCGTAGAATCACTGCTGTTTGCTAAGCCGTTCAGACCTATTCGATTTCGTACACTCTCTCAGCAAGTTCCAGCTGCTTTGCAGAATTGTATATCTCAAGCACTTTATCTATGTTTCCTATTGTTTTAGCTTTATTTATGAATTTGTCCCACTCACTCATACTCTTGTTTCCCAATATAAACTTGAATTCGCTTTCATTAATATAAGTATCTAATGAAGTCAGGTTAACGCTGATTTCCTGGCTTTGCTCATCTGTGAACATTGGCGTTGGCATGCACACATTGGCATTTATTGTTCCGTCTTTTAGCCCTCCTAAATTTAAGTCTGTTGCTGCTTTAAAAAGAGGTCCGTTTCTTTCATATTCGGCTCTGCGATCTTTCAATTGTATATATCTCACATCAAAAAGATCGCCCACGCCAACATCCTTCAGAGACTTTGTTCCAGTCAGGTATTCCTTTATGTAAGTCTTTTTGCCGCTGGAATCTTTTGTATACGTCAAGCCCTCAATCCCCCAGTTAAATAATTCCGACGCCTCTTTTGAAACAACAAAATCAATATATGCAGCAAGCAATTCGGGATTTTTAACCTTTGCACTTGCGAAATATCCCCATGTAGGCACAAGATCATGTTGAATAGTCAGGGCAATTGTCTTTTTTGAATTATAGCTGGGAGGTGACATAGGTTTGATTTCGATTGGGAGGTTTGTTGTTTTATAAATTTCATTTTCAAATGAATCAACGTACATATAAGTGAAAGCCCAGCCATTGCCTGCAATAACGGCATTTTCCTGTTCTCTGGACGTTGTCGCTATTTCAGGGTTTAAAAGCTTTTCCTTGTATAGTACGGACAACAGCTCAATTAATTCCTTATAGTTGGAATCTGCAGTAAACGGAGAATAATACCACTTTTTTGTATTAATACTATAGGTTACGCCTAACCCTACTTTCATTGTATTTGCAAAAGCTGTTTTTAAGTATTTAATATTCCAGTATGACTGAAATGGTATTATGCCGGGATCGGCCTTTTTAATTGCCCTCATAGCGTCAACCAATTCCTCCATGGTATCCGGAACCTTTATCCCATACTTATCAAGCAGGGTTTTATTGTAATACCACGATTCCATAGGTACATCAACAGGATCTATATCGGTAATTGCATACCTTTCATTTTTTTCGTTCTGCAGTCTTTCAAGAGTTGAATTATCGGCTGTATAACCTTGATAGTTTGGCATGACATCTTTATATTTATTCCAATCCAGAAACAATCCGGCCGGGCCATATGTATTACTGTTTTTTTGGATATCACTCATCCATACAATGTCAGGAAGGTCACCGGAACTTAAAAATACCTTGATTTTATCATTATAGTCCGACCAGGGACCAGTCTGCCATTCAATTTTTACATTGCCGACCCTTTCTGTATATGCTTTCGATACAGGTGTGTCCGGATTCTGCTTTATACCTAAATCCGCTGCATATCCTTTATATACTATTGGTTCGCCTTTGTAGGGTAAAATACCGTTTTGTACTGGTTCAAACGAAGACTGACCTTGTGTATTTTGCGATGTACTGCCATTATCGGCAGACTGGTTTTCTCCTGCCGTATTGTCTGCAGTTTTTTCTTTTCCCGTGCTGCACCCGGTGAACAGTGATGACATGATTGCGATACATGATAGGAAAACAATAGCCTTCTTTACCATACTTGACATATTTAGTCCTCCCTCTTAATAAATGTGTTTTATATATAACACGCTCCGGAGACGTATTATGCACCTCGCCATTTCATAAGCTCATGCTTTAATTGACCCTACAAGAATACCTTTGGTAAAATACTTCTGTAAAAAAGGATATACACACAATATCGGGGTGATAGTAATAATCACGGCAGCACATTTAACTGTCCTTGGATTGGTATTTTGCAGCGAACGAAGAATCTCCGCGTTTTTACTGTCTGTATATTCCATAAGAACAAGCATCCTTCTTAAAAACAGCTGTATCGGCATTTTATTGTCGCTATTCAGGAATAGAAACGCCGTAAACCAGTCATTCCAGTAACCTACTACTGAAAACAAGGTAAATGTTGCGATCAATGCTTTTGACAGCGGGATAATAATACTGAACAATACCCTAAAATGCCCCGCCCCGTCAATGTATGCGGATTCTCTTAATGATAGCGGTATTCCAAGGAAAAACGTTTTAAATATAATTACATTCCACGCCGAAACTGCTCCCGGTATGATCATAACCCATATTTTATCTATCATTCCAAGCTGTTTAATAAGAAGATAATATGGAATGAGGCCTCCTCCAAAAAACATTGTTACCAGCAGGATAACAGTTATCAGCTTTTTACCTCTGAATTCGCCGTATGTCAGCGGAAAGGCCATCATACTTGTAAAAAGCAGCATTACGGAAGTACCTAATGCGGCATACACAATAGTATTTAAGTAGTATCTAAGTATCCTTCCATCTGAAAGCAATAACTTGTAAGCCTCCATTGTAAACCCCTTTGGAAGCAGAATTACATTATCGGTGATAAGAGCTTTGGGATCACTAAAAGAGACGGACAGGGTCATTATTATTGGGTAAACAAATAATAATGATAATAAAAAGAGAAATATATAATTAAATATATCAAATATATTTGTTTTTTTGCTTTGCATACTTGCCTCCTTGTCTTTTTACCACAATGATGTCTCGCTGATTTTCCGGCTTAACCTGTTTGTGGTTATAAGAAATATAAATGATACAACCGAATTGAACAGACCCACCGCAGAAGCATAGCTGTAGCTTGCGCCCAAAATCCCCTGCCTGTAGACATATGTAGAAATTACGTCGGCAGTTTCATAAACCGAAGGATTATACATCAGGAGGATCTTCTGGAAGTCGTTTCCCAGAATTCCGCCAACGGCGAATATAAACAGAACAACGATGGTCGGGGCTATGCATGGGATTGTAATATAGATAGCCTGTTTTAACCTTGAAGCGCCATCCAGAACTGCGGATTCATATAATTCGGGATTAATATTGGATATTGCCCCGAGATATATTATTGATCCGTATCCGACTCCCTGCCATATTCCGGTAATTACATACATCGGACGGAAATAGCCGGAATCTATAAGAAAATTAATCTTTTCAAACCCTAATGCCGCAATTATTTCGTTTACCACACCGTCACTCATACTTATCATATCCTTCAATAGCCCTATAACAATAACGATTGATAGAAAATACGGCATGTATGAAATGGTTTGTGTTACCTTTTTAAAAGTTACATTTTTAACTTCATTAAATAATAAGGCCAGAAGAATAGGAGCAGGGAACCCGAATATCAACGAATAAAATCCCAGTAAAAAAGTATTTTTAAAAAGTCTGAAGAAATATGGATCCTTGAAGAAAGTTAAAAAATGACTGAATCCGACCCACTCGCTTCCGAATACTCCTTTAGCAGGATTAAAATTCTCAAAGGAAACCAATATTCCGTAAAACGGTAAATATTTGAATATTATAGTAATAATCAATCCAGGTAAAACCATTAAATATAGCGCTTTATTTTGCTTGAAAAATTGCCGGAACGTTTTTTTTGTTGCTTTACTATTTTCGATTTTTATATAATTGCTACCTAGTATGGCATCATTCACTTTTTTACGCCACCTCCCTATGCAATTATTTTATCTGCTGCAATAATAATACGTAAAGTTACATTATCCCACTTTATGTACTTTTCATTGCTTTTAAGCATGCAACATTTATTCAATTATGTACATTTTATAATTTAGATTGATTTTTCCTGAATTCATTTGGAGTAACGCCCTCATACTTCTGAAATGCTCTGATAAAAAAGTTTGCACTGTTGTAGCCTGCTTCCTGGGCGATGTCCTTTACTGTTTCATTTGAACATAACAGTAATTTTTTTGCCATTTCAATCTTCTTGTAATTTAGATAATCGGTAAAGCTTATCCCTTTTATCTGCTTAAAACATCTTGAAAGATAATTCGAATTGAAATTAAATTTATCCGCTACTGATTCAAGGTTAATATCTTTATTGAAATTACCGTCAACATACTCAAAAATTTTTTCCATAACAGAATTTTGACCTTTTTTAGAAGCATAGTATTCCGTAAGCGTAATAACATTATTAATTATCAGCTCCTTTAGCAATTTGACATCCTTTATATTGTCAATGGCAGAAATATTATCAAATTCTTTATCAAATAAATTTTTATCAAATGACCTGTCGCATATAAGTCTGGCTAAAAGGTTATTAATGCATGTACATATACTGTAGTATGAAGCAAAAGAGATATTCCTGTTATAGCTATTATTCATAATTTCATTTGTATAATCGATGGTTTTATTTATATTACCTGATGTAATGGTATTATGAAGCCTTAGCTCCAAATCGCAAGGTATGGCGGATTCTTCGGCAAATTCATCGAGTGAGGGGGAATATTCTATCACCCGTGACACATCCTTAACCTTTCTTAGGTTAATTGCCTGAACTGCTTGTTTATAGGACTTGTTAATCTCGAAGATATCCCCGGAAATCAACCCGATACCGATATATATTCCGATATCTGCATATATGTTGGACAATTCCTCATGAAGCCTGATATATGAAGAATTCACCGTATTTTCATTATCCTCCGCATCATTGAAGGTGATAACCGTATACTCGCCTTCGCCAGTCTTAATAATACTCAAAAGGCGCATATCAAAATGCTTCTTAATAATGCTGCGCAGTTGTGAAGCGTTTTCCTTCGCAGATGTATTTTCCTTCTTTTCAATGTTCTCAATGTATATAACCGCAGCTTTGTAAAAACCTTGTGAAAACTTTATATTATACTGGCTGATAATAGATATTGCATTATTTATTTCATAACCGCCGAGAATTATTTTCAGCAATACAATATCAATTATAATCGGGATGTTTTCCGTTGCTTTATTTTCAAGATTCCGGTTGATGGAAACAATATTCGTCATACCTTTTCTGATAAAATCCATTTCATTGTACTTAAAATCCATTTCACTTGTCATCATGGAATATGCATTTAAAAATTCTACCATGCTGCCTATGGGAAAATATAGCATCTGAGAAAGGAAAAAGGCAATTAAAGTTCCGGCTATTAAAAAAATAATGATGCATATGTTAGCAATATTAGATAATCTTGTTATTTGATACAGAAATAAATTTTTTGGAGTAAATATTATATAATATATATTGTTTGCAACAGATTTTTTATATGTAACAAGATATCCTTCATCCGTCATATAGTTGCCCTTATCTTTACTATTCAGATAATTCAGATTGATGTCAAGAGTGCTGCCTTTACCATCCGGAATATTGCTGCTTATGATTGTACCGTCGCTGTTGATCATGAATATTTTTCTGCCCTCTGCAAATTCTTTGTTTACCAGCAGTTTGCCGATAAATTCTTCATTAAGGTTGATTACAACCGTTCCCATCCGTGTATTCCCATCCATCAGCGATCTTGCTATATTTAACTTCGATGTTGTATACAAGCCGTCATTTTTTATTCTATTCTCCCATATATTTATTGAAAAGTTGAATTTATTTTTGAAAATATCATTCCATGAGTCAAAATTATCTTCATATCTATTTTCATAATATGTTTTAATATAATTCAGGCCTGCAGAATCAATGATTATTCCGGGCTTGTTTAGATATATGTACATATTATTAACTTCCTTAACGGTTATTTTAAACATGCTCAGTTTATTTTTTATATCTGATATCATCTTGTAGTATTCATAATTATCCAGATCCTCCAAATATGAAATCAGCTTTACATTATCATCGTTTTCAATAGAGTATGTCGAATCCTTGATACTCGTCAGCACGCTGTCGATATATAATGAATTGTTTTCCAGATATACGCTTTGCGCCTTTATTTCATTTTCTGTCAGCAGGTTTTTCATATAAAGTATCGCTACATAGCTAAGTACGGTGACAATTAGTATAATAGACAGCGTTGCTGCAAATATTCTATAGAACATGCTATTGAATCGAAAATGCTTCAGTGAACTTAGAACAAGCCGTGATTTGTTAAACCTGAATTTCATCATCGCTTCACTCCCTCTATACCGAACGTATAAAATATTTGGCAGTACGCGGATCCGGTTGCATTTTGCTGATACATCATTGGTATTCCGGCGTTTTAAAACTTGCACGGGCAATTTATTTTCAACAGAGCATAAATAAGAGTATGGTTTATATTCATTATATACGAATTATGGTATATTTGAATAGTATAGTAAGCGGGTTTTACTATAAACCGGTTAGGGGGCATTTTGCATGAAAGAATGGAAGAACTTAAAAAAGCTGCCGGAAGCGTACTGCGACCTGTTATTTGATGAAGCCGTCACAAGCTGGGATGAAGCAATACCGCTGGGAAACGGGCTATTGGGATGCCTTATATGGGGGAAAGGGAATCCCTTGAGGCTGAGCCTTGACAGGGGCGACCTGTGGGACACCAGACCGGCGCCCGAAACACTGGGAGAGGACTTTACCTATAAAAAGCTTGCAGAGCTTGCGGATAAAAAGGATGTTAATGAAATAAACAGGATATTTGACGATTGTTATGGCCGGGCGACGCCAACCAAAATTCCTGCAGGCAGGCTGGAGATCAATTATGGCTTGCCGGGCGACAGGGTCGAAAGCTGTCTTCGCCTCAAGGATGCCTGTGCAGAGGTAAAGCTCCGGTTTGGTGAGAAAAGCTCCGATATCAAAACCTTCCTGCACGCCACAGATTTGTTCGGTTATATTCGCATATCCGGGAATGCCGATTTACCGCAAATTGAAATAAAAGCCCCCGGATTCGGGATTGACCCCAGGTATGTCGGCCCGGCAAACGGTGATCAGGAGTATGAAACCGACTGCGATAAGATTTCAAAAGGAAATATCTCCAACGGATCGCTTGAACTGCTTCAATATCCTCCTATTGAATGGTTTGAAGAAGGGTGCCTTAAGTGGTTCAGGCAAAAAACCGCCGAAGGGCTTGAGTTTGGTATAATCCTGGGACAGAGGGAAATACAGGGAACTCTTGACGCGGTGTACTATGTGGCATCAAACAGAGATGGGGATGGATGGCTGGAAAACGCCAAAAAGAGGATAATGAAGGCTTTGGAGACAGGCTTTGAGGGATGTGCTATGGAACACCGGAATTGGTGGCACGGTTTCTGGAGTAAGAGCGCTGTTACTTTGCCTGACAGAGAATTTGAAAAACAGTGGTACCTGACAAATTACCTGTTTGGCTCATGCTCCAGAAAAGGTGCTCCACCTATGCCGCTGCAGGGCGTATGGACAGCAGACAATGACATGCTGCCTCCCTGGAAGGGCGACTACCATAACGATCTTAATACACAAATGAGCTACTACCATTATCTGAAAGCAAATCACCCGGAAGAAGGCGAAAGCTTTTTAGACTTTTTATGGGAACTGGCTCCGCAGGCGCGAAAATTTGCCGGAGATTTTTTTGACGCCCCGGGCTTGAGTCTGCCGGCCGTGATGAGTATAGACGGAAAACCTCTCGGAGGCTGGCCGATGTACAGCCTGAATCTGACGAACCAGATATGGCTGTGCAAATCGTTCGGCGACTACTGGAAGACGACCGGCGACATGAATTTCCTAAGGGAAAGGGCTTATCCCTGGTTCAGGGAAACCGCATTATGTATTATGAGATGGCTGAAGGCCGATGAAAACGGTAAACTGTCTCTTGCGCTGTCAAGCTCGCCTGAAATCCATGACAATACGCTTGCAGCGTGGCTTACACCCAACAGCAATTATGACCTGTCGCTTCTTATATATTTATTTAAAACATTGTGCGAGATGTCTGAAGTGCTCGACAATAACGAGAAAGAAGCCTGGCGTGAAAAATATGAGCAGCTGCCTGAGCTTGCCGTCAACAGGGATAACGTTCTGATGCTGAGCCCTGATGAATCGCTGAATGAAAGCCACCGCCATTTTGCCCATGCAATGGCCATACATCCATTAAGGCTCCTGGATTATGACCGAAGCAAAAGAGAGAGGGAGATAATCGACGCGACGGTCAGCAATCTGGAGAACCTTGGAATGAGGTGGTGGGTAGGCTTTTCCTTTACATGGATGGCGGAGCTGTATGCCATACAGCGAAACGGCGAGGCTGCGGCGCTTCAATTGAAGCTCTTCCGGGAAAATATCTGTTCGCAAAACGGCTTTCACTTAAATGGGGATTATAAAAACTGCGGATTGACAAACTTCCATTACAGGCCGTTTACGCTGGAATCCAATATGTGCGCTGCGGATGCCTTGCAGGAAATGCTTTTGCAGACACACAACGGCGTTATCAGTGTATTTCCCGCCATACCGGAGTCATGGAGGAAATATGGAGCAGCCTTCGGCAGCTTCAGGGGGGAGAACGGGATACTGGTTTCCTCTTCGATAAGAAACAGGGAAGTGGAGTTTATAAGCCTGGAAGCCCAAAATGCAGGCACCTTTAAAATAAAAAATGTATTTAACGGTGAAAAGCTATGCATCCGGAAGCAGGACGGCAGACAGATCCATACTGAGTGCAGGAGCAATGATATCATGGATATCGCTTTGCTGGCAGGCGAGAAATGCAGTATATCCAGGAATGTACAAGAATATCATGCTAATTGCTAAGAATGCACATATTAATAAAAGACCCGGAGATATTTCATCTCCGGGCTTCCCGTTAATATCGCTGTATAGCATATTTGCTTTTCCTGTTTACATCGCATCTTCCAGCTATACTTATTTTTTCTTTGCGGCTACGAATTTCTCATACTGTTTGTTGTACTCAGCCAGCACTTCCTGCAGTCCGGCGTCATTCCATATCTTCAGCTGCTTTGCCGCCATTGCGTCAACATCATCTTCTACGCCTAATAAAAGAAGAGTGTATTCATTAGCTTGAGCCGCATTTAATTTATCCCACGTATTTTGGATTGGTTTCGGATCGAAATTGAAGCCCAGCGAATCCCCAAATGGTTTGCATTTGGTGTTGAAATTTGTGAGATTTGCATATTTATTGGGGTCCTCGCTCTTTAAAAGGTAGTTTTTGAACTGGTCGCCTACCATCCACAATGAATGCGGAGGCCTCCATCCCAACTCTGCTCTGTTTTCAGTGGCGGGCGCATAATCAATTGTTTTATCGTCAACCTTAACATAATGAAGATTCTCAATACCGTAATTTACTAAAGTGAGCAAGTTCTTATCATGATAGAAATAGTCGTAGAACATGAGAACTCTCTCAGGATCTTCACAAGTTTTAGGTATTGCCATCATGGAGCCTGTAACGTCATTTGATCTGATTACACAATCTGTAAGGCCTACCTGTACCCATTGGACATCTGGAGTAGTGTTTTTCATTTCAGCATCCTTGCCGGGCTTAAGCTGGGCATGTGTTGCGAATACCTTGCCCGCCTTCAGGTCAGGGGTAACGTCGCCGACAGTAACAGCATCCTTCCTTACAAAACCGGCGTCATTAAACTTCTTGGCGGCTTTCAAAATATTTTTAACTTCAGGCATCTCGAGGGCTGATATCCATTTTGTACCGTTTAGAGGCATTGTAATATAATAATAGTTTCCCGACCAGTTTCCATAACAGCCAATCAGCTGGTTGCACGTATCCCCTGCGCATGTGCCCAGAGGATATATGCCGGGCTCGTTATCTTTTATTGTCTGAAGCATGGGAGTAAGGTCTTCATATGTCTTTATTGTACTTAAATCAAACTTATATTTTTCAACCAGCGACTTGTTTAGAAGCATACCACCCTGGGCGCCTACCTCCTTATTGCAGGGAAGATGATAAAGCTTTCCGTCCACTTTTACACCGGGGAGCCATTTTTCGGCAAGCACTTCCTTGGCGTGGGGAGCGCACTTGTCAAGCATGTCATCCGTTATTTCTACAAACATTCCATTTCTGGCTGAATCAAGATAAGTCAGCAGCCATGAACATGAGAAGACCAAATCCGCCTTTTCGCCTGAGGATATTATAGTCTGTACCTTTTGTGCGTATTCACCAATAGTGAACGTTACAATATCTACCGTTGTATTGATCTTATCCTTCAGATACTTGCCTATTTCATCCTCTACCAGTTTTTCATTCGGCTCGGCTCCGTTTCCGCAATAATACCATACTACCTCATAAGGCTCCAGCTCCGGTTTGGTTTCAACCGCTGCAGTATTCCCCGCAGTGGATTGGCTGCCTGTAGTACTTTCTGAAGATGTGTCCGGACCTGTACACCCGGTAAGAAGCATTGTAAATGCAATACAGATACAGATCGCCATGCATAGAAGCTTTGAGATTTTTATCATAGAACTGCCTCCTTTTAAAATGAATTTTGTTTAACCATTTATCTCTAAACAGCAGCATTACCCGGGAACACTGCAGCTTAAATTCCTTCTAGCCTTTGATTGAACCAATCGTAAGTCCTTTAACAAAGTATCTCTGAAAAAAGGGATAGGCGAATATAATCGGACCCATTGCAACTGCACACATCGCCATACGTATGGTCTCCGTCGGCATTTTGGCAAGCTCGGACTGCGCATACCCTCCTGCCGCACTTCCAAGCTGTACAATATAAGTAGCATTCAGCAGCATTCTGTACATCGTATATTGTAAATTAATCCATGTATCGTTACTTTGAAGTATAGTTGAAAGCCACCAGTCATTCCAGTAATTTATCGATGTAAAAAGTGCGATGCTTGCCAGTACGGGCATTGACAAAGGCATGATGATTGTCCTGAAAATTCTGATTTCACTTGCGCCGTCCAGCTTTGCCGATTCTATAATTGATTCGTGGATCGTGGTCTTAAAAAACGTCTTTATAACCAATGTATAAAATGCATTAAAAAGGTAAGGTACGATCAGAGCCCATATTGTATTTTTTAAATGGAGCACCTGCGTACATATAATGTACCATGGAACCAGGCCTCCTCCAAAAAGCATGGTAAAAAATATGTAAAAAGTAAACTGTTTTCTATATTTGAAACTGCTTCTTGAAATTGGGTAGGCATACATAGCCATGATCAATACACTTAATATCGTACCTGCGATTGTGACAAAGATTGAGATGCAGTAAACCCTTATTATCGAATCGGTGGATGAAAGCAAAGATTTATATGCCGCAAGGGAAAGAGCTTCGGGTAAGAATGAATATCCATTCCGGGCTAACGATTTTTCATCGGTAAAAGAAACAATAATAACCAGCAGGAACGGAAGCAGGCATAAAAGAGTATACGCCGCCGTAATTATATTTAATACGGTATTCCATCCATATGAAATGTTGGCTGTGCTCGATAATTTTTTCAAAATTGCGTCCCCCTAAAATAATGCTTTTTCTTCATCAATTTTTTTTACTATAAAATTGGTCAACAGAACCATCGCCATACCGATAACGGATTTAAAAAGGCCTGCAGCGGTGCATTTACCTACGCCGGTCGATGATGTCTGCAGCAAAGTGTAAATGTAAGTATCTACTATATTTGTAGCGTCATTAAGGTGCGGTGAACGGAGCGGGATATTGTAAAACAATCCGAAGTCGGCAGACAATATACTTCCCAGGCTAAGAATCAGCAGTATGATTATTACATTGGAAATCAGAGGGACAGTAATTTTTGTAATCTGTTGCCACTTGTTTGCTCCGTAGATCCTCGCCAGCTCAAAGTATTCAGGGTCAAGACCCACTATAGCCGATAAATATAATATACTGCCGTAGGCTGCACCCTTGATCGTATTGACAATAAATAATATAAAAGGCCAGTAATTTGGCTCCGAGTAAAACGATATTTCTTTCAAACCCAGCGGAACAAGTACCGAATTATTGATAAAACCGTTTTCCATCCCCAGAAATCCGAATACTACATAGCTGAAAACGATCCATGACAGGAAATAGGGAAGCAGCATCAAGCTGTGGTATATTTTTGCCATCCTTCTATTTGTCATTTCATTAATAACAAGAGCAATAATT
>JBDKVA010000121.1:0-4624 GCA_039679375.1 Clostridiaceae bacterium | reverse complement strand
TCAACACATCAGCCAGTACGATCATGGCTGATAACAAACTGTCAGGAAGCATCATTTACCCGGGTCAGGTGTTATATGTGCGGGCAAATACGTACACGGTAAAAAGCGGGGATACATTATGCCTGATCGCACTGAAGAATGGCATCTCGCTGGAGACGTTAAGGAAAATAAACAACAAGTGGGATAATATGATCTATCCCGGCCAGCAGCTGAGCATACCATTAACTGCAAACACCTCGTACAGTGCTGCTTCTTCCGGCGCCGGCGCATCAGGAAAAGCGGTAATATCCTATACACAGGAGGAGCTTGACCTGCTTGCCAGACTTGTCACGGCCGAAGCGGAAAGCGAGCCTTATACCGCTCAGGTCGCAGTAGCCGCGGTGGTTATCAACAGAGTGAAAAGCGATATTTTCCCTGACACCATTTCATCGGTCATTTATCAGAAAAGCGATGGCTATTATCAGTTCACACCGGTCGAAAACGGGTGGATAAACAAGCCAACCACGACCCAGGCAAGAAATGCAGCTCTTGAAGCCCTGAACGGCAGCGATCCAAGTAACGGCGCTCTTTATTACTTCGATGACAGCGCTACGAACAAATGGCTCTGGTCCAAGCCGATCAAGGCAAGAATCGGCCACATGGTGTACGTGTATTAAAATCCGATCTGAAGTTTGCGGGGCTTTTACAAGCCGAAAACACGGACGGGATACGGTACTGCGTAAAAAATACGCAGTACCTTTTTTTATGGAGCATAACGGAGTCTTACTCAAACTAATCGGATAGCGCGGGTTGAAAACGGGTTATACTTGTAATATAGTAGTAAGGGGACACACCGGAAAGGCAGAGACCAGAAACCGGAAGTCAGAAGTTAGAAGTTAGAAACCTGATCCGGGTATCTCTTCAGAGCTATACCTGCATCCGGTTTCTAGCATCCGGTTTCTGGTCTCTGGTCTCTGTAGTACCGGAATGTCCCCTTTCGACGCTAAAGCAATATGGGAGGATTTACCATGGAAAAGCTTATAGAAAGATTCATTAAATATACCCGCATGAACACCCGGTCCGTATACGAATCCGGTACGCATCCAAGCACTGCGCAGCAGTTTGATTTTGCACGCATACTGGAGGCCGAGCTCAGAGAAATCGGCCTGGCCGATGTCAGGCTTAGCGATACCTGCTATATTACGGCGACGCTTCCCTCCAATATAGGCGCCAACGCGCCGGTAGTCGGATTCATCGCCCACATGGACACAAGTCCCGATATGACGGCTGAGAACGTCCAGCCAAAGCGTATTCAGAACTATGATGGCAAAGACATTGTACTAAACAGTGATAAACAGATCATCATGTCCCCTTCCGAGTTTCCTTCATTACTGAATTACACCGGCCAGGATCTTATCGTCACAGACGGTTGCACGCTGCTTGGCGCAGACGACAAGGCCGGCATAGCTGAAATCGTAACGGCAATGGAATATCTTATTGCCCATCCGGATGTCAGGCACGGTAAAATACGCATATGCATCACGCCCGATGAAGAAATTGGCGAAGGTGCGGACAACTTTGATGTTGCAGGCTTCGGGGCGGATTTTGCCTACACGATGGACGGAGATGAGCTGGGAACACTGGAGTTTGAAAACTTTAACGCCGCCCGTGCCGATGTTGTAATAAACGGGAAAAACATTCATCCCGGAAGTGCAAAAAATAAAATGGCCAACTCCATACTGATCGGCATGGAGTTCAACAGTATGCTGCCAGCTGCCGAAACGCCTTCACATACCGAAGGCTATGAGGGTTTTTACCATCTGAACGACATGGAAGGCACAGTAGAAAAAACTATGCTGAAATATATCGTCAGAGACCATGACCGTGCAAAGTTTGAGTCAAGGAAAAAAAGCATCGCTGCAATTGCCTCGTATCTGAATGATAAATACGGCAGCGGAACAGTTGAGCTTAATTTGAAAGACCAGTATTACAACATGAAGGAAAAAATACTGCCTGTTTACCATATCATTGAGCTTGCCATCAAGGCAATGGAACAGGCAGGCGTCACGCCCCGCATAAAAGCCATCCGCGGAGGTACGGACGGGGCAAGGCTGACCTTCATGGGGCTTCCAACGCCTAATGTTTTTACAGGCGGCTCCAACTTTCATGGAAGATATGAATTTGCTGCGGTCAATTCCATGCTCAGGGCAGTTGACGTGATCGTAAAAATAGCTGAGCTGGCAGCCGCAGAAACGAAACGATGAAATTAATATGAAAAATCGTATACTCCCGAGCCAAGTTCAAGGCTGACGTCCTCACCAGCCTGCCTGCATTCCCATATCCGTTCGGAAGCATCCGGCGTCCGGCCGCCTTCCTTGACATTCTTCAACAGCGCGCCCGGCAATATTACAGTCGCGGTGGTATTGGGAGGAATCATTACCTTCAATTTCATACCATCAGAAGTTTTCTCCCATCCGGACCGTATTTCTCCATACATGGATTTTAGGCTTGCCCGGGCATAAATCAAGCCGTTTCCCGGACGCGGCCTTATAATAACGTGCCGGTAGCCCGGGCTGCATTCATCCGTATCGATCCCTGCCACCACTCTGTAAAGCCAGTCTCCGATAGCACCATAAGCATAATGGTTGAAAGAATTCATATCTCTGCTCCAGAAAGAACCGTCCTCCCTTATCCCGTCCCAATGTTCCCAGACTGTGGTTGCCCCTTTTGTTATCTGATACAGCCAGGATGGATAGTCCGTCTTGAGAAGCAGCTCGTACGCAAGGCCGTTGCAGCCGTTATTGCTTAACACATGGCAGAGGTATGGCGTTCCGACAAAACCGGTCGCCAGATGGTTTCCGTTTTCCTGTATCAACTCAACCAGAGCATCCGCCGTTTTCCGCTTATGCTTTTCCTCAATCAAGTTAAACATCAGTGCGAGAACATGAGCTGTCTGAGTCCTTTCCTTAAGACTCCCGTCGGCTTTTACATACTTCTTTCTGAAATTCACCAGAATATTCTGGTGAAGCTCACCATACCGGGCCGCATCCTCCTGCCTGCCAATGATGGCGGCAGCTCTGGTCAGGATGGCTGTTGAATATGCATAAAAGGCAGCCGCGATATACTCCTTGGAAGTTGCGCCTTCATAGCTGCCCGGCTTCGAATCAAGCCCAAGCCAGTCTCCGAAGTGTGATCCTGTATTCCAAAGATACGGATTGTCTCCCTGTTTTTTGACATACTCAACCCACATTTTCATACTTTCATACTGATTCTCGAGGATCCTTTCATCCCCAAAACACAGATAAATGGTCCACGGGCATATGACAGCCGCATCCCCCCATGCGGCAGAAGAAAAGCCATCTCCGAGCACGTTTGGAACGATGTGCGGTACGCCCTTTTCCAAGGATTGCTCAGAATACAGATCTCTGAGCCACTTTGTAAAAAACAGTGCGGTATTCATATTAAAGCTGGCCGTACGGATGAACATCTGTGCATCGCCTGTCCAGCCCAGTCTCTCATCTCTTTGCGGGCAGTCGGTAGGAATATCCAGGAAATTGTCTTTCTGGCTCCACTGTATATTATGCTGCAGTTGGTTCACCAGCATATTAGAGCATTCAAAGGAACCTGTCTCCTCCATATCCGAATGGATCACCATTCCCATAAAATTGTCCGGATTTATCTCACCGGGATAGCCACTGACACTCACGTATCTGAAGCCCTGGAAAGTAAAATGCGGCTCAAAGCATTCCATGTCCCCGCCTTTCAAAATATATGTGATGGTCTGTTTCGCACTCCTTAAGTTTTCAGTGTAGAAATTCCCCTTGCTGTCCAGCACTTCGGCGTGTTTCAAAGTAACAACCGTCCCTGCTTCGCCCTCCACGGAAAATCGGACCCAGCCTGTCATATTCTGACCAAAGTCAATGACCGTCTCGCCTGCAGGAGTTTTTATCATACCGGCAGGCTTGATCTGCCGGATTATTCTCACCGGCACATTTTCCTGTGCTGTAAGTATGCTTTTATCATAATCGATTACCTCGACCGCATCCCAGCCGGAAGCATCATATTCCGGTTGGCTCCATCCGTTTTTTTCAAGGCGGGCGTCGTAGGTTTCACCATGGTATATTTCAGACATGAGTATGGGGCCTGCCGCCGATTTCCATCCATTATCCGAAAGCATTAAGTCTTCACTGCCGTCCTCATACAGGATGTACATTTGAAATAGCAGTGCCCGGCTATCCCCATATATATCATGTTTATCTTTCCAGACAAGGTTGCCGCTGAACCAGCCTTTCCCCAAAACCGCACCAATGGCATTAGTGCCCAGCCTCAACCGGTCGGTCACATCATAGGTCTGATATTGCAGCCTTTTCCTGTAATTTGTCCAGCCGGGCGTAAAAAGCTGGTCTCCCACCCTGGCTCCGTTCATGTATAGCTCATAAAGGCCAAGAGCCGTTGCATAAATTCTGGCACGCCTTACCTTCCCTTTCACCATGAATGCTTTTCGGAGCATGGGACATGCTTCTTTTATAGATTTGCCGTCTATGACAGGTTTGATCCAGCCGGCCGTCCAGGCAGCCGTTTCAAGCAGGCCGGTCTCCCAAAACGACGTAGTACTCCAACCGGAATCATTGCCTCCGTTATCCTG
>JBDKVA010000120.1:0-15959 GCA_039679375.1 Clostridiaceae bacterium | reverse complement strand
CAAAATGATATGAAAAAATTCTACAAAATTATACAGAAGGAGCGGCTAATGGATAAATAGGTTACAAATCGATGCATGGATTCATATTCAATAAAGCTAAATTAAAATAGACAAAAAGGAGAATCTTCATTATGAAAAAAATCATCAGTGTGATACTGGCAGTCATCTTCTTGTGTTCATTACTTGCAGGCTGCGGGGGAGAAAAGGCTGCAAATAATGTAAGCGCAAAGACAGACGCTGCCCCACCGGCAAACCCCACTGCAAAGGCTGCAAGTCCGGCTCCAGCTTCCGCAAATTCAGGCAAGCAGACATATGAAAACGTTAAGATCGTCGATATTCCCGCCGCTTATCCGGCAACCGATTTCCCTCTGTCAAAAGCAAGTGAAGACAAAATCATTGAAGTAAATAGCTTTTCCGATGGAGTGTCTTTTGACATTAAACTTCTCTCTACCAGATCCGCGAAGGAAATCATAGAAGAATATGCGAAGCTGTGGGAGCTGGAAAATGAAAATACTTTATTCCTTGATGATTTGGGTTCGGCCACGCTCAGTGGTACAAAGAACGGATTTGAAGCCATTGTGAACGGGAGTGAAAAGTCTCCCGCTTTATTGGAGGGCGCTAAAACCTACCTGGCAATTCTGGTGAAAAAGAAGGCAAGCTGATTTAATTAGTAATTCATAAGGCGTGCATGATTTGTGGTGCACGCCTGTTTTGTTACCGGCCATTTGCAGCGCAGATCCGGCCAAATAGGCAAATTCGCACAGTGAAATGTGCCAAGAGTAGGGCTCGATGCCTCGAAATTTTATTTTTACATTCCGGCAGAAAACCTTTGCCTTGTCTATGTACAAATATAAATACATAACTTTGTTAAATATTTAATTTTCAGGCTTGCTAATATTGGAAATGAGTGTTATAATGTTCTTAAATCCATACAATCGTTAATAAATTAACAAAACATGCAAAGTATCAAAGCAGAAAGACGGTCTATTTCAAAATATTCCACATCTACGATCGACATTCAGACAGCATCATGCCACAAAAGAACTGCATGCGGTCTGCATCTCAACCATATCTGCCGGTGCAGATAACCAGATTGCATGATATGGTGCAAAGGATTGTTAAAAAATAGCCAAAGTATAATTGAATATGGGTTCCCAATATCACATTTTACCTGCAGAATATGCTATTCCAAGGAGGTTTTTTATGAGCGTTCAGACGAAAGTATGCGCGTGCAAAAAGGAAACGGAACAGGAAAAGTACGAAAGAATTGCGGAGGTAATTGAAGAGTATCGGGAAAGGGAGGGCAGCTTGATTCAGATACTGCACATGGCTCAGGGTATATACGGTTATCTGCCGCTGGAGCTGCAGCAGTTCATTGCCGAAAAGCTGTGCAAGCCTCTGTCCGAGGTGAGCGGAGTTGTTACTTTTTACTCCTTCTTTTCCACACAACCCAAGGGTGAGAATACCATCCGGGTCTGCCTGGGTACGGCCTGCTATGTCCGGGGCGGTAAAAAGATCATTGACAAGCTCAGGGAAATTCTTGAGGTGGAAGTGGGCGGCACAACAAAAGACAGAAAGTTCACGCTGGAGGTCATGCGGTGTATCGGCGCATGCGGTCTGGCACCGGCCATTACAATCAATGACAGGGTTTACAAGCAGGTAAATCCGGATAAACTCCGGAGCATACTGGATAAATATTAAGGGAGGTGGAGAAGAGTGCAGCAGATTTTAAAGGTGGGCAATTACAAGGATCTCATGCGTATTAAAGATGAATATGGCAGGAATCTTGACGGTAAGAAGTTTAAAATACTGGTATGCTCGGGAGCCGGCTGTATTTCATCCAACTGCCAGGCGGTGAAGGATTCACTGCTAAAGTGCCTCGAAGAGCATGAACTCACTGATAAGGTTATTGTAGTTGAAACAGGCTGTATCGGCACCTGTGCCCTGGGACCGGTCATGGTCGTTACCTCATTTGGCGGGAGCGGCAACAAGGCACAGTCCGGTGATAGTCCGGGCAGAAACAAACCATCCGGCAGCAGTCCGGATGACAGCAGCGTTCTTGACGGAAGAGGCGTATTTTATACAAAGCTGACACCCCAGGACATACCGGCAATTGTGTCTTCACACCTGCTCAACGGCGTGATCAAGATGGACAAAAGCTACTATGACAGTAAATTGAACAGATACGTGCCTTATATAGATGAAATCGATTATTTTAAAAACCAGTTGAAAATAGCGCTTCGAAATTGCGGCTGCATGGACTATTCATCACTGGAAGAGTATATAGCAAGAGACGGTTACATGGCTATTGCGAGGACGCTGAATGAGTATACTCCCCAGCTGGTAGTGGACGAAATAAAAAAATCAGGTCTTAAAGGCAGAGGAGGAGCTGGTTTTCCCACAGGAGCCAAATTGGAATCGGGAATGAAAGCGCCGGGACCGGTAAAATATCTTGTTTGCAATGCGGATGAAGGAGATCCGGGCGCCTTTATGGACAGGAGCATCCTGGAGGGGGATCCCCACAGCGTCATAGAAGGCATGCTGATCGGCGGTTACACAATCGGCGCCCAAAAAGGCTATGTATACGTTCGCGCGGAATATCCGCTGGCTGTAGAAAGACTGGACCTGGCTATAAGGAACGCCAGGGAAGCGGGGCTTCTTGGTATAAACATACTGGGGAAGGGCTTCAGCTTCGATATCGAGATCCGGATCGGCGCCGGCGCATTTGTCTGCGGCGAGGAAACGGCACTGATGGCATCGATCGAAGGCGAGAGGGGCGAACCCAGGCAAAAGCCGCCGTTCCCGTTCCAGAAAGGGCTTTTTGGCAAACCGACGATCATAAGTAATGTAGAAACCTATGCCAATATTCCTCCTATTATTTTGAAGGGCAGCAGCTGGTTTTCACAGTACGGGACTGAAAACAGCAAGGGAACGAAGGTGTTTGCGCTGGCCGGCGCAATCAATAATACGGGGATTGTGGAAGTGCCCATGGGAACAACGCTTGGCGAAATTATATTCAATATAGGCGGCGGCATCAGAAGGAACAAAGAATTCAAGGCGGCTCAGACAGGCGGTCCTTCCGGAGGCTGCATCACCAGGGAAAACCTCAATACGCCGATGGACTATGAATCACTCGTAAAGCTGGGCGCGATTATGGGCTCGGGCGGATTGATCACGATGGATGAGGATACCTGCATGGTTGATATGGCAAGGTTCTTCATGGATTTCATACAGGATGAGTCCTGTGGAAAATGTGTACCATGCCGTCTTGGCACCAAAAGGATGCTGGATATACTGGAAAGGATCACCACAGGAAAGGGCGAAGAAGGGGACATTGAGACGCTTGAGGAACTGGGTATGATGGTGAAGGAGGCTGCTGTATGCGGCCTCGGGCAAACGGCGCCAAACCCTGTTCTTAGCATGATCAGGTATTTCAGGGAGGAATTCGAGGAGCATATCCGGTATAAACACTGCAGAGCCGGTGTATGCGCGGATATGTTCATTTCGCCATGCCAGAATGCCTGCCCGGCAGGCGTCAACGTACCGGGTTACGTTGCGCTGATTGCGGCCGGCAGGGTAAGGGATGCATACAACCTGATCAGAAAGGAGAATCCATTTCCGGCAGTGTGCGGAAGAGTCTGCACGCATGAATGCGAGAGCAAATGCAGAAGAGGGCAGCTGGATGAACCCATTTCTATTGCCGATCTGAAAAGGTATGCGGCGGATTATGTGCTGAAAAATGAAGAGCCGTATATGGATCTTGTATTCCCGAAGAAGGGTAAAAATGTCGGCATCATCGGAGCGGGTCCTTCAGGTCTGACCTGTGGCTATTACCTCGCCAGACTTGGCTATGATGTGGATGTGTATGAATCCCATCCCGTAGCAGGAGGCGTGTTGGCGTTTGGAATACCTGAGTACAGGCTGCCCAAGGAAGTTTTGGAGCATGAAATAAAGCTGATTGAACAGGTGGGCGTCAGAATACATCTGAATACGGAAGTAGGCTCGGATATTACCTTCTATCAGTTGAAAAGCAATCACGATGCGCTATAGATTGCTACGGGAACACAGTTTTCAAATCTCATCAACATTGACGGTGAAAATCTGAAGGGTGTATATCATGGACTTGATTTTCTAAGGGACGTCAATCTTGGACATGAGGTGAAAATAAGCGGTTCCGTAGCGGTGATCGGCGGCGGAAATACGGCCATTGATGCCGCGCGTACAGCTATGAGGCTAGGAGCGGATGAGGTCACGGTTCTTTACAGGAGATGTATTGAGGATATGCCTGCCGACGCCCGTGAAATAAGGGATGCGGAAGAAGAGGGCGTTAAAATCATACCATTGGTGGCGCCATTAAGATTTATCGGAAAGGAAAAGGTCAGGGAAATAGAGTGCATCCGGATGGAACTGAAGGAATTTGACTCCAGCGGACGCAGAAAACCGAAACCTGTTCCCGGCTCGGAGTTCATCATGAAGGTGGATCTAGTCATTCCGGCTGTCAGCCAGTATTCGGATCTGCCTTTTATAAACCGGGATGAGGTTGAAGTGACTCAATGGGGAACGTTCGTGACAGACCGCGATACACTGATGACCAAAATGAAAGGCGTATTTGCCGGAGGGGATGTGGCAAGAGGCTCTGATACTGTTATCAGAGCGATCGCCGACGGAAAAAATGCCGCCAAGGCAATCGATAAATTCCTGGGAGGCAAAGGCGAACTGAATACGGGTGAGGATATCGACATCCCAATGCCCACCGACGAAAAGGAAATCGTCGAGCATGAGAGGTTCCCGATGAAGTTCCTGCCGCCGGATGAGCGCAGCCACAACTTTGACGAGGTGGCAGTAGGATTCCACAAGCTCAACGCGATTGCGGAAGCCATGAGATGCCTTAGATGCGACAGGAGGTGCTGAGAATGGTCAATTTAACAATAAATAATAAAAAAGTATCTGCAGTGGAAGGAGAAACCATACTGGAAGCGGCAAAACGCTGCAATATTGTGATACCGAGCCTGTGTTACCTGGAAGGAGTCCATCAGGCAGGCTCGTGCAGGATCTGTGTGGTCGAGGTGGAAGGTGCGAAGACATTGCAGGCTTCGTGCATAGTGCAGGTAAGAGAGGGAATGGTGGTTCATACTAATACGGAGAAGGTTAAAAAGACAAGGAAACTGCTCTATGAACTCATGCTGTCGGATCATCCGAAGGATTGCCTGAGCTGCCGGAGAAATCAAAGCTGTGAATTCCAGAAGCTTGGAGAAATGATCGGCATCAGTGGGGAGAGATTCGAAGGAGAGAAATCCAGATCGTATGTGGATGATTCATCTCCATCGATCGTTCGCGACACCTCAAAATGTATATTATGCAGAAGGTGTGTCACCGTATGCAATCAGATCCAGGGAGTTGGTGTACTGAATGTGCAGAACAGGGGATTTAAGACCGAGATCGGGCCGGCAGCCGAGTTGCCGTTGGCTGGTGTGAATTGTACGTTTTGTGGACAATGCACGACGGTTTGCCCTGTTGGAGCATTGCAGGAAAAGGATTCAACCGGGGCAGTTTGGGAGGCACTTTTTGACAAAACCAAAAGAGTGGTGATACAGACTGCCCCTGCTGTACGTGCAGCACTCGGGGAAGAGTTCGGCTATGAGCCTGGTACGCTGGTTACGGGTAAAATGGCTGCTGCTTTGAAGGAGATGGGCTTTGATGACGTTTTCGATACAAACTTTGCTGCCGACCTTACCATTATTGAAGAGGGGAATGAACTTCTGGCAAGGATAAGCGATGCCTTATCGGGTAAGGGCGCCGTATTGCCGATGATCACGAGCTGCAGCCCGGGATGGATCAAATATGCTGAACATACCTGGCCGGATGAACTGGATCATCTGTCAAGCTGCAAATCGCCTCATGTGATGCTGGGCGCTCTGATAAAAACCTATTATGCCGGCAAGCTTGGCATCGACCCGAAAAACCTGTTTGTTGTTTCAGTTATGCCGTGTACAGCAAAGAAATACGAAATTACAAGACCGGAAATGAGAAATGATGGACTGGCAAATGTGGACGCGGTCTTGACAACACGCGAGCTGGCGCGCATGATAAAGGATTCGGGTATCGATTTCAAATCGCTTGAGGATGCACAGTTCGACGATCCTCTCGGGATGTCTACCGGAGCTGCGGATATATTCGGAACAACGGGCGGAGTTATGGAAGCGGCGCTGAGAACGGTATATGAGCTTGTAACAGGCCGAGAGCTTCCCTTTGACAAGCTGCATGTCACTCCTATCATGGGGCTGGAGCAGGTTAAAGCAGCAGAGCTGGCCATCGAGAAGCCTCTGCCCGCATACGGCTTCCTTGAGGGCGTAAAGCTGAAAGTTGCCGTAACCAGCGGCTTGAGCGGTGCGGCGAAGCTGATGAGGGAGGTTGCTGCCGGAACATCGGAGTATCACTTCATTGAAGTGATGGGTTGCCCGGGAGGCTGCATCAGCGGCGGCGGCCAGCCAAGGCTGACGGACAATGAGATAAGGAAAAAACGCCTTGAAGCGATCTACAGGGAGGATGAAGGGAAGCCTCTTAGAAAATCTCATGAAAACCCGGCGGTCAGCAAGCTATATGAGGAGTTTCTGATTGAACCGCTTGGTCACAAGTCTCATGAATTGCTTCACACACATTATAAAAAGAGGGGGATTTTCAACCAGTGCGGAGAATGAGCAAGGGTGCGTTATATAGCTTTCTGACGGTATAAACGAAAATTATTGCAGGAGAGTTTTCACGGCTGTATCTTTTTGAAAAAGGAGCTGTGCCCTAATTGTTTAGTGCGACAGCTCCTTCTGTCATTTCTGGCACGGATTTCGGTAACTTATTGCCGCGAAACTACAATAAAAAACAAGAAAAAGTTTTCGCATTCGCGGCAATAATTACATTCGTTGGGTTGTGGGCGGTAGCCCACATTAATATATGGAATAAGTTAATATATTAGGCGACAAACGCCATCCTACATATACTACATCATTCATCCCGACACAGAATGTCGGTTTTTGTCGCAATTTTTTTCTGCAATTTTGTGAGTATTTTCTTTTTATCTATTGACTAATATGTGGGAAATTTAGTATAGTATCATTTCGGAACAGGCCTGTTACTTTTTTGTGTTAGGAGTTTGTATTAATGAGAAGAACTGTAAGTATTTTAATGACGGTGGTAATGGTATTTCTGTTGGTAATCTCAAGCACATCTACATCTTTTGCTGCAACACCGCCGGTCCTTTATGTCGGTATTGAAGGATCCGGCTATACCTATGACTTTCCATGCACCGGAACACAAGACCATCAGAACGGGATCCAAAGCGCTATAGATGCTATCCTCGAAAATCAAAATAATGCCTATGCTAACTACAATACAATACACCTTCGTCCAGGCACATATACTATCAATGATCCTATTTATATGGGAGGCAGGGCCGGAAGCACCATCACCCTGGAAGGCGAAGCCGGTACTATAATCAAATCCGCTGACAATGTGGACTGGGGCATTGAATCGGGTATGATCCGTGAGAAAACGTCCGGAGCTACAAAGAGCAATTTTATTATTAAGGGCTTCAAAATCGACGGGAATGGTGATAGAAATATTAACGCCAACGGCGATAGGGGAGATAGAGATGCATATGAAAGTTGCATCTTCCTTACCGGCTGCAGTAATATTGAGGTTCATGACATGACTCTGACAGATAACCTCTGTGACGGACTGATATTTAAGTCCTGTAACGATCTAAAACTCTACAATAACCTAATAGACAAGATAGGACACGATGGCATATGTGTATCAAAGTGCCAGAATGTTGAAGCTTACGGCAACACAATGTATTTAAGGATAAATTGCGGTATCAGGGGATATAACTCCAACCACCTGCAATTCCACGATAACGTCATTACTAAAGGCCTAGGAGGAGGCGCCGCTATACAAATCCAAAAAAATGGTCCTGACGAACGTGATGCACAGGGCAATATCACAAATGCCGTAAACGACGTCAAAATCTATAATAATACAATGTTCGATACAGAAGGCCCTGGCGTCTATCTCATCGGATACGTAGAAACTCAAGGTCAGACATATGCGAGTACATCCGTAAACGCTCAAATATATAACAACCTCATATATCATTGTGGTTTAGCGACATCAAACCCTAATATAAAGGGTGGTATATCAAGCCATGGTTTCAACGCTACAATAACAAATAATACAATTGATAAATGTACTACGGCTAATATATTGACCAGACTGACATACAGTTATGATGCTCCGACTCAGACTACAGATTATACCCTTACAGTAAAAAATAATATAATCACTAATTCTCCAGGGATAGGACTGTATAATAATAACTCAAAAGACCAAATTGTAAGCAGCTATAACGATATATACAATAATACAGGCGGCAGATATAGCGGAGTGAGTGAAGGCACCGGCGATATATACAACGACCCCTTATTTGCCAATGCAGCTGCAGGCGATTACCACCTAAAGTCACATGCCGGGAGATACAGCTCAGGCGCCTGGGTTTTAGACGAAGGTGATACAATGTCTCCATGCATTGATGCCGGGGAGCCTTTCTCCGAATCTTCACCTACGTCCGCCTATAGCAATGAACCTGCTTATAACGGCGGCAGAGTCAATATGGGGAGATATGGAAACACGCCGGAAGCCTCTAAAATGTATTTCTATATGAAAAACCGCTGGAACAGTAATTACACGAATGTTCAAGCTCAGACCGGAAAAGTCGAGTACAGTCCGACAATCCCCGGGCACAGCGCAAGATGGATACTTGTGGATGCGGGAGTGGATGCTGAGGGAATCCGTCTGTACAGAATCAAGAATTACTGGAAAGAATGGTGGCTCAACATCGAAAATCTTTATAGCTATGCAGAATGCAATGGGTACTATGCGGGAGATTCTACAAAGTGGTATGTGGTGGATGCAGGAGTGGATGCTGCGGGAAACCGCTTGTACAGATTCAAGAATTACTGGCAGAAGTTAAGATATCTGCATATACAGGATCTGCCGGGCTACGTACAGTCCGGCGTTCTTGGAGATCAAGGATGGTGGAGCGCTCAATGGCTAATGGAGCATCCGTAATGATTTGTTAAAACCCTTTCAGTCAAAATATGGGGTTATGCACTAGCGGTTGAAAAACCGCAAGTGCCTAGCCCCTTTTTATGTCTCTTTATTCAATTTCAAGGACAATTATAGGCGCGGCTGGTATTTTAAGCCACCTTAAAGAATAATGTTATAAATGAAATCACTTAAGGAGCTGTATCGATGAAAAAATTATTTATATCTATTCTTATGACATTATTGCTTTTGATTTCCATACCGGCAGCCATATCGGGGGCGGAGGCAAATAGGATACTTGAGGAGCCTGATGTAAGGGTCATTATGGATGGTAAACTGACCGTGTATCAGGATGTGCCCATCAGCACCGGACAAAGGACTCTTCTGCCGCTCAGGGAAATGCTTGTGAACCTTGGAGTTCCAAATGATGACGGGCATATTATTTATAATGAACTGGAAAAAAGCGTCACCGTATTGAAGGATCAGACCAGGATCTATCTGACAGAAGGCGATAAAACGGCATACGTGGATGAACAGCCGATAACGCTTGACGTCGTTCCGGTTTTATATGAAAAGAACAAGAGGATGTACATACCGCTTAGATTTGTTGCCGAAGCGCTGGATAAAAAGGTTGTCTGGGATGGCCCGGCCAATTCCATATACATTTGTGATGTGAATAAATTCGAACAGATGAAGGTGATATTGGGTAAAGTGGATGAAGCCATGAAGCTTACAGTAAAATTGAGGCAGTCAATGGATGCGGATGCCAATGTGAAAACAGATCCCAGCATAACACATATTGGCATCCACGTGGATACTCAAATTGATAAGGCGCTGAAAAAAATGTCTATGGGAATGTGTCTTGAAATGCCTGGTATAGCCTTTAAGTCGAGTGCCTACTATGCTGATCAGGCTTCGTACATACAGGATATCCTGACTCAAAAATGGCAAAAGAAAATTCACCTGCCATCCGAATACGATAAGTTGTTTGCCAGCCAGAGCGACATGACGGTATTGAACATAACCGAAAGCCTATGTGCAGGCCTGACACAGGTTACAGGCGCAGAACCGCAGGCTGCAGACTCCGCCACACATTCTGGCGGCACAGTATCACCGGCCGAAGGCTCCACTCCAGCGGTTAATAGCTCCGTTTCAGCGACTGAGGGCACCACTTCAGCGGCCAATAGCTCCGTTTCAGCGACCGAAGGCTCTACTCCAGCAGCCAATGGCTCCGTTCCATCGGCCATAGACCTCACACCATCGACTGAAGGCGCCGATCCGGATGAAATACTTCTACAGGGGGATGTTTTCCTGACAGATATGTTCAACAGAGCGCTCGAGGGGCAGAATATCAAAAAACTGATTTCTTCTGTGAAAAACACGGAATTTGAAACATTTCATGTTGAGCTTTCCATAAATCCCAGTACGAAACTTATCAGCAGCATATCAATGAATGTAGCGATCTGCCAAAAAAATAAGGAAGAAGACATAAAAACAGATATGAACATCAGGATCCTGTATAGTGAATATAACGGCAGCTTTGATATCATCATTCCCGAAGATGTCCTGACTGATGCATCCGAAGTAAAGCAGAATGATATACAAGGACTTGAAACTCCAGGTATAACTGAATAAAACGCACTGTCCGTGATTGTTAATTCATTAACAATATGATATAATGTATCTGCCGCTAAGCTGAAATGCAGATACATTATATCACTCCGCGGAATTAGCCGCACGCGCGAAATTTTCAGCCAAAGGACCATGACGCCGAAACGCGCAGGGGCAATTATATCAAGATTTCTGCGGAAATCATGATATAATGGGCTCAAAAGAGTAAGTGGGACAAGCAATGGTACAAGTTTCATTTTAACGGAAAGTAAAACAAGTAGGAGTAAAAGGGGCTATCGTATATGACACTGAGTAAGATTAGGGAAATATTAGGCGCAGAACTGTTGACAGGAAACAATATGGAAATGGAAATCATGTCGGCCTGCGGATCCGACCTGATGAGTGATGTAATGGCTTATGTAAAGGAAAATATCCTGCTGCTGACAGGACTGGTAAGCCCGCAGGTAATCAGAACAGCTGAAATGATGGATATAAAGGCAGTTGTATTTGTCAGGGGGAAAATTCCCGGTAAGGCCATTTTGGATCTCGCTGAAGAAAAAGGTATGACAGTTATGTCCACACGGCATCCGATGTTTATCGCCTGTGGCAAGCTATACAGCGCAGGCCTGACAGGAAAGGGTGTTCGTGAGTGAGCAGTAGTTCGATGAAGCTGCACTATGAGATACCTTCAAAAGATCTGACTTGTGCGGGTGAAGCTTCAAGCAATGTGAAAAAGCTGTTGGTACAGCTGGGAATAAACCCGACGCTCATAAAAAAAACAGCTGTTTCAATGTATGAGGCTGAGATAAACGCTGTGATCCATGGCAATGGGGGAGCAGCCGATATTGAAATTGACAATGAAAAAATTATGGTTCGGATAAGTGACAAGGGTCCAGGTATTCCCGACCTTGAGCTGGCCATGCAGGAGGGATATTCCACAGCTTCGGATGAGGTAAGGGAAATGGGCTTTGGCGCCGGTATGGGGTTACCCAATATGAAACGCTATGCGGACAAGCTGCATATCGATACGGAAGTAGGAAAGGGAACTACGGTAACCATCATTGTACATTTAGGCGGCAGGAACTGAGTTATTATCCGGACAAGAAAATTCGCTTCGGGGCTTAAGTCATGAATGAAGCAAATTTCCCTGAAGACAGCAGAGAGGTGAGAGAATGGGCAGTTATTTTCATTCGGTTACACTGGACGAGGAAAAGTGCAGAGGCTGTACAAACTGTATAAAGAGGTGCCCTACCGAAGCGATAAGGGTTCGGTGTGGCAAAGCCCGTATAATCAATGAAAGGTGCATTGATTGCGGAGAGTGCATCAGGGTATGCCCGCAACATGCTAAGAAAGCGATTACGGATGACTTTTCATGTGTTTCAGCCTTTAAATACAGAATCGCAATTCCGGCACCGACGCTGTACAGCCAGTTCAAACCGGAATATTCTGTAAACAGGCTGCTGAATGCTTTGAAGCTGATCGGTTTTGATGATGTATATGAGGTGGCAAAGGCAGCTGAGTTTGTGACCGATGCAACAAAAAAGCTTCTGGCGTCGGGCAATGTAAATAAACCAATGATTTCTTCAGCCTGTCCGGCTGTTGTAAGGCTTATTCAGGTTCGTTTCCCGAACCTAATCGAAAATCTGGTCAAGCTGGAGTCGCCGATGGAGGTGGCTGCTAAAATGGCCAGGAAAAGGGCAGTCGAAACAAGAGGTCTGAATCCCTCCGATATCGGTATATTCTTCATTACGCCATGTGCTGCAAAAGCGACAAGCGTAAAGGCGCCATATGAAAATCAAAAATCTGCTGTTGACGGTGTGATTTCCATAAAAGACGTTTACCTGACGCTTCGATCCAAATTAGAGCAGACCGGCGAGGCGGCACAGCTTGCACATGCCGGATATGAGGGCATACGGTGGGCCAACTCGGGAGGTGAAGGACTTGCACTGGGCACAGACAGGTTCCTTGCAGTGGATGGTATCCATAACGTGATTACAATACTTGAAGCAGTTGAAAATGACAAGCTGGAGGGCGTGGACTTCATAGAGGGTTTGTCCTGCAACGGAGGCTGCCTGGGTGGTCCCCTCACGGTTGAAAACGTATATGTAGCCAAGACCAGACTAAAGAAACATATCGATGACGCCAAGGCGTCAGGGGTAAGGGAAATACCGCAAGAAACCTATGAAGACAGCATGGTCTGGACAGGCAATATCGTTCATAAGCCTATTATGAAACTGGACGATGATCTCGGTAAGGCGATGGAAATGCTCGAAAATCTGGAGAAAATAAATGGGGGTTTACCGGGTCTGGACTGTGGAGCATGCGGAGCGCCAAGTTGCCATGCGCTTGCAGAGGATATCGTGAGAGGCAATGCAAACGAGACGGACTGTATATTCAAGCTTCGCGAGCGGGTGCGGGATCTGGCGGCACAGATGGTTGAGCTTGAAAACAAAATACCGCCCGTGATGGAAAAGAGAAAAGAATGAAGCCTGATCGGAGGAATGGGCGATGAAGGTAACAGAGTTAGCTGAAAAGCTTGGGGCACAGCTGCTGACAGGTGAAACAGGAGCGGATTCACAGGTAATGGACGTTTACTGCTGCGACCTGCTCAGCTGGGTCATGGCGCATGCACCGAAAGGAGCTGCATGGATAACTGTCCATACCAATATGAACATAGTCGCAGTGGCATCCCTTTCGGAACTATCCTGTATCATTGTGCCGGAAGGTATCGAAATGGAAGAGGCTACTTTGAAAAAAGCGGTCCGGGAGGGCATCCCTGTTATAAGCTCCACGCTTAGTGCCTATCAAATCTGCTGTATGGCGTGCAAGAATCTATGAAATTTGCTGTCGACCTTCATATCCATTCGGCTCTCTCACCCTGTGCAGACAAGGACATGACGCCGAACAATATCGTTAACATGGCCCGCATAAAAGGCCTGGACTTTATTGCTATTACAGACCACAACTCAGGTGCCAATCTGGAGGCTGTTGACAAATGTGCAAAAAAAACCGGGCTTATTTTCATACCGGGTATGGAGGTGGAGACCTCAGAGGAAGTCCATCTGGTCTGCCTGCTGCCTGATCTGGAATCTGCGGCTGTACTGCACAGGCATGTTTACAATTCACTTCCCGACATGAAAAACAGAGAGGAAATATTCGGGAAGCAATTAATACTGGACGAGTATGACCGTATTATGGGCGAAGAAGAGCGCATGCTCATTACTGCAACACTCCTGAATGTCAATGAAGTATTCCTTTTTGTAAACCGGCTTGGCGGCGTGGTTTTGCCGGCTCATATAGACAGGCTGTCAAATGGTATGATATCCAATCTCGGGATGATTCCCGAAGATTTGGGCATCAGGTATCTTGAGATTTCCAGAAACTGCAGCGAAACCGCTTTCAGAACGTTAAGGCCGGAACTTGACAGCTATGGACTGATCCGGTCTTCCGATGCACATTATCTGGGGGAAATATTGGAAAGAGAAATGTGGCTGGAACTTGAGGATCGCAGCCCGATGGCCGTTATTAAAAAATTGAAAAAAAATTCCTAATTTCGTACACAATAATAGGCGATTTGGAACGGCAGGCAGATTTAGCCTGAAACGCATCATTTTTTTCACATAAAGTACAAATTTATTTATATAAGCAGTTGAATTGACAAAAATCATTTGTTATAATATTAACGGCATTTGTTAAATTGTTAACAACTAATTTTAACATTTAACAAACAATGAAAAAAGTAACAAATTACATCCGGGAGGTCATGAAAAATGAGCGGTAGCTGCTGCTGCAATTGCGTCGATGAAAAAGAACGCAAATTGCAGGAAATCATTGGGAAGTACAAGGATTCCAAAGGTGCGTTGATACCTGTGCTGCATGAAGCCCAGGAGGTTTATGGGTACCTTCCCATAAACGTACAGAAGAAAATTTCAGAAGGCTTGAATGTGCCACTTGCTGAGATTTATGGAGTTGTGACGTTTTACACCCAATTTTCTCTCAAGCCGAAGGGCAAATTCCAGATCAGTGCGTGCATGGGTACTGCTTGCTATGTAAAGGGTTCAAATCTGGTGCTGGAAAAACTGCAGGAAAAGCTTGGAATACATGTTGGCGATTGCACGGAGGATGGAAAATTTTCATTGAATGCATGCCGTTGCATCGGCGCCTGCGGCTTGGCTCCAGTCGTCATGATCAATGATGATGTTTACGGAAGGCTGACTCCGGATGACATAGAAAAGATATTGGACAAATACAGGGATATGTAGTGACAACAGCATCACAAGGCCTGTATATGGAGGAGGACAAGCTTGAGGGACATATCGCTGCATATCCTTGACATCATGCAAAATTCGACAGCAGCAAAAGCAAGTATGATAAAGTTGAACATACTTACTAAGTCTGAAACCGGAATGCTTGAAGTCACAATTGAGGATAATGGCTGCGGTATGGACAGCGAGCTTCTTGCCAGGGTTACAGACCCTTTTTCCACCACAAGGACGACGAGAAAGGTCGGACTTGGGATTCCTCTGTTCAAGGCATCGGCGGAACAGTCTGGCGGAAGGTTTGATATAACTTCGCAAAAAGGCGTAGGAACTGCAGTAAAAGCAGTTTTTGCGATCGCCAATATCGACAGGCCGCCGATTGGTGATCTGGAAGGCGTCATTACGGATATGGCAGCTGCCAATCCGGAAGTTGAAATTCAATTGCGGCTTGAAAACGGCAGCAGACAATTCGTTTTCAATTCACGCGAAGCGAGCCAGGCACTTGGTGAAGTCCCATTATCGGAGTTCACGGTGGTCCAGTGGCTCAGGAAATATATAAAAGAAGGCTTGTCAGATATATTTGGAGGTGTATTAAGTGAAATCGATAGCTGATCTTGAAGCAATAAGGACACAAACATTAAATCAAATAAAAATAAGGTCAAACAAAAACGGCATGCGTGTCGTCGTCGGAATGGCCACCTGCGGTATAGCCGCCGGAGCAAGGCCAGTTATGAACGCTTTTGTTGATGAACTCGGCAAAAGAAAACTCAGTGATGTAACAGTAACCATGACAGGATGTATCGGCGTATGCAGACTGGAGCCAATTGTTGAAGTATTTGATGCAGATGGTAAAAAGGTCACATATGTAAAGATGACGCCCGAAAAGGCAGCCCGTATTGTTTCCGAACATATTGTAAACGGAAGGGTCTGTCAGGATCTTACGATTGGAGCTGCAGTTGAAGAAAACAAATAGCAAATCACAATAATTAACCGAAA
>JBDKVA010000119.1:0-25060 GCA_039679375.1 Clostridiaceae bacterium | reverse complement strand
ATCCAATTATCTGGTCAATTCTTATGTCACTGAAATCAAATAAGGAGTTCTTTAATAATATATGGGGGCTTCCAAGTGTATGGGCATTTGAGAACTATGCAAGAGCGTGGACAACTGCAAGAATCGGATCATATTTTACAAATAGTGTATTTATTACAGTTGCAACAAATTTGTTAATCATTCTGATGTGTGCCCCTACCTCATATATACTTGAGAGAATCAAATTTAAGTGTGCATTCCTGATTAAGACTCTGTTTGTATCAGGGATGCTGTTTCCTCAATTGACTGTATTACTTTCACAATACTTAGTGTTGACGAAGTTCCGCCTTATAAACACATATACAGGCCTGATACTGGTATACCTTGTCGTGTCTATGCCGTTTACAATATTCATGCTTGTAGGCTTTTTTAACACAATTCCAAAGGAGCTTGAGGAGTCAGCAACGATTGATGGCTGCGGTTATAATAGAACATTCTGGAGTATCATGTTTCCCATGGCCAAATCCGGAGTTATTATGGTAACAATCTTCAATGTACTTGCAGTATGGAATGAATATGCTATTGGACTTACATTAGTTAATGACGATAAGAAAAAGACAATTGCAGTAGGGCTGACAAATCTTTTTGCAATGCAGCAGTACTATACTGACTGGAGCGCCCTGTTTGCCGGGTTAAATATTCTAATGATACCTTCAATTATTATTTATGTACTATTCCAGAAAAGGATTACACAGGGAATTACTCTTGGCGCCATTAAATAAGCAGCTATATTTTGATTTGCAGAGCGTTTTAAAACATAATTAAAATGTTGTAAAAACTCTCTTCGAAATATAAAATTAATCAAGGAGGATGTCTTATGTTAAAAAGAACGATTTGTGCAATTCTGGCTGCCCTGATGATTACTACACTTGTTGTCGGCTGCGGTGGAAAAGAAAGCGACAATACCCCGGCTTCAAGTGCTACGGCAGTTAGTACCGCGGCGGCTTCTACTGAGCAACAAACTCAGAAAGCGGTGAATGAATGGGACAAGATGAAGGAAGAAGAACACCAGCTTGACATTACTCTTACGCCCGGATACCTGACAGAAGAGTTATGGACAGAGCTGCTGGACGGTTTCCAGAAGGATCATCCAAAGTGGAAGATTACAAGAGAAAAGAATCCTGAAGCTGGAAAACAGGATCAGGCAAAAATCCTTGCTGGCAATGCGCCTGGATTTTTCCAGGGGGACTGGCAAAACTTTACGAGTCATCAGGCTTTGAACGCCGGTGTATTAGCAGATGTGGAAGATCTACTGAGTGCACCTGCATATGACATACCTGATAAAACAGTTGGAGAAACAATGCTGCCGGGATTTGACAATGTTATGACAAAGGATGGAAAAAGATATTTATTCTGTGCAAGATACGGAACAAATGGTGTATGGATAAACAAGAAGATGTTTGATGAAAACGGCTGGAAAGTACCGAAGACCTGGGACGAATTTACAGCGCTCTGCGAACAGATCAAGGCTAAAAATATTACTCCAATGATATTTACAGGAACATATGCGCCGTATCCGTTCAATATGTTTCTCTACCCGATGATTTGTGATGTAGGACAGGGCCAGCAGACGGCAAAAGACCTTGCAAACCTTGTTCCGGGTGCATGGAACAGCAGTTATGCAAAGACTTCGTTGCAAAGATTTGTTTCAATGTATGATAAAGGGTATTTTACAAAGGATGTATTGGGAACAGATTATACTCAGGCTCAGGTGCTCTTTTTCCAAGGCAAGGCTGCCATGGTGCTGAGCGGCAGCTGGCTGGAAGCTGAAATGAAGGATCAGATACCGGAAGGCTTTGAGTTTGAATTTATTGCTCCTCCGGGTATAGACAGTGCTGGAAAAGAGAAAATGATCCCAATATTTACTGTTGGATTTATGTTCAGCAAGGGCGCCAAGCAGGAGAAAGAAGCCAAGGAACTTGTGAGATATTGGTATAGCAGCAAGTTTATGCAGTCCTATGCGGAAAAAATGGGCGAGCCCACAATAACTCAGGCTTTTGCACAACCTGCAGAAGATAAATTTTCTAAAGCTGCATGGTCAATTAAGAAAGCAATTGAAGATCCAAGTGCAAAAATTATTTCGCTGGATTTCACATCATGGTATCCGACTATACATAAAGTGTTTTCAGATGGCGCTATTGGTATTATAGCAGGGAATGAGACAGTTGACGGACTGCTCCAGAAGGCTGAAGCCGAAGCGGAAAAGGTTAGGAAAGACCCCAATATAGTTAAGTATACGCAAGACTAATTGAGGCCGGACCAGGCTGGTTAAGGCAAGTAAAGACCACCCAAGGCCGGTTAAGACAATCAAATGCTGATTAAGCTAGAAAATGCAATGAAATTTATCCTGTACATGCAGTAATGAACTGTATGTACAGGATAAAAAATATGGACAAAAGGGGACATTTGGTATTAGGAGTTGGTACAATGCAAACAATGTTGTTTGATGCGAACTGTATGATTGGGCAAAGGCTTTCATTTGAGGATGTTCGGTTTAATGATGGAAAAGCATTGTTAAAAATCATGGACAGTAAAGGTATAGACAGGGCATTGGTATTTCATTCCCTGGCTAAGGAGAACTTTATTTATGAAGGCAATCTGGAGGTTGTCAAGGAAACGCGGGACAGCGACAGATTGGTGCCATGCTGGGCTGCCATGCCACATTACAGCGGCGAGTGCCAAAGCCCGGAAAATATGATAAAAGGTATGGCGGCAGCCAATGTCAGGGCTGTAAGAGTATTCCCCGAATACCACAGAATCAAGCTGTATACATGGATATGGGAAGAACTTTTTTCACGGCTGGAAGTCTGCAAAGTACCGGTACTGATCGACTTTTCAAACGCAGGCTGGACACAGGAAATCGACTGGAACGGGATCAATGAAATATGCCGTCATTTTCCGGAACTTCCACTGGTCCTTTTGAGACAGGGACAGATAGCAGACCGCTATATTTATTATCTTCTTGAAAAGCACAGCAATTTGTACCTTGAGACCTCCTATTATCAGGTTAATAACGGTATTGCAGCAATTACAGAAAGATTTGGCGCCAAAAGGCTTATATTTGGAACCGGGATGCCTTTCTATTCTCCGGATTGTCCAATAAACGCATTGCTTTATAGCGGGCTTTCAGAAGAGGATATTGGGTTGGCAGCTGGCGGAAACCTTGACAATCTGCTTAAGGGGGTGTGTTTTGATGATATGGTGTGAAATGTCACCCACAGAGTTTGATGTATTGGATATTCATGGTCATTACAGCAGATTTAATGAGTTTCATACGCCTGACTCCGAAGCGGATTCGCTTGTAAAAATAATGGACAGAACAGGAATCAGGCAGCTTTGCATTGCTCCCTTCATGTCAATTAAGCTCGATTGCAGGGCGGGAAACAGAATGACCAGGGAAGCGATGGAAAAATACCCGGACAGGATACTTGGACATGCCTGCGTGAACCCCTTCAATGAACAGGAGACAATAAGCGAGCTTCAAAGATGTTTTGAAGAATGGGGATTCCATGCGATAAAGCTTCATCCTTATTATAATGGAATGGAATCGGAAAGCAGCAGATATAATACCGTTTTCGAGTATGCAAATGCTCACAGCCTCACCATACTATGGCACTACGGCGCCTCGGCAGCATATCTTAAAGAGCTTGCAGCGGCCTACAAAAATGTAAACTTTGTCGTTGCACATTACGGCGGAAGCTGGGACGGGTATCGGAAGGATGATATCCTGGATCTTGTCAGGGATGTCGGAAACATTTATACGGATACGGCTTCATCAGTAGCCTGGTATGGAGCATTTGAAAGGCTTATCGATTATGTCGGGGCAGAAAAAATATTGTTTGGCTCCGATGCAGTATTCCTTGATGCAGCCTTTCAACTGGGACGTATTAACGGGGCGGATGTAGAACGGACAGCAAAGGAAAAGGTGCTGGGTGATAACTTTAAAAGACTGCTTGCAATGAGAAAGTGAAATTAGAACTCTTGCCACACTTATAGCAGAGGCTTTTATGTTTGAAGAAGATAAAAAATGCGGGTATAAAGGATAAAAAATCATGAAAAAGTTTGATTACCTGAACAGGGGAAAATGCAGGATGCTTTCGGATACACTGAACTGGGCCCTTTATGGCGATATTGCCGATATAGATCTGTGCCTGAACAGCGGCTTCAACGCCTATTATGGGGATTTGTACGGAAGCGGGGAGGAAACGTTCCCGAAGCACATGGCTCACAGGAGCATAGAGTATCAGAAGCAGAACATAGAAGCCAACAGGGAGCATATTAGCAGGATTAAGGGAAAGGGCATTGCCTATATTTACTATAGCAGTTCCTGCACTTTTGACAGTACATTTTTTGACTCTAATACGATACAAAAATTCAACTGCATATTTAAAAAGCCTGAGATTGCTTTTAATACTCCAAATCGCAAATATGCCTGTTTTAACAGTCCTGAATGGCTTCAATTTCAGATAGATAAAACGGTTATGCTGGCGGAAGAGCTTGATGTGGATGGGGTGTTTTTTGATAATATATTTTTTCTCAATCCCTGCCAGTGTGATAACTGTGTTAAAAAATATAAGAGCGAGCTAAACAAGGATTTAAAAACTGCAATGCAGGTAGTAGAAATGCAGGATACAGACGAAAAGGTTCATAATAAGGGATCACAGACGGCAGGCGGTTTTTCGCAGTATAGCGATGATAAAACGGAACTGTACAGGAACCTGATGGAGTACTATGACTGGCGTTTAAAATGCCTTGTTGAATTTTTCACCAGATACAGGCAGGGCGTCGACAGCAGGATAAAGAAGGATTTTGCCATAATAAGCAATGGCTTTTTAAATGTAAGTGAGACCATGGACATGTACAGATCGGGTATATTTGACTGCTATTATTCGGAAAACGGTTATTCCTTTCCACCGGAAACAAATGTGTTTACACATAAAGTGGGAAACGCCATTAACAGAGAGAACGGAGAAACGGCCGCGCCTGTTGCCGTCACAAGAGTGCTTGAAGGAATGCCGACGCCGGGAATGATGAAAAGCTTTATTGCCGAGGGGGCTGCAAACGGCGGATGCTCTACTCCATGGGGATTTTTCATACATGAATCCTCCGAGCTTAAGCAGGCTGTAGTATCGTACGAGAGATTCCTTGAAAAGCATGAGAAATTATATGCAAGACAAAACAACCTGGCAGAGGTCGCGGTTGTAATGCCGATAAGGGCATCGGCTCTGAAAAAGCTCCTTGGCGACGAACAGGGATATATGAAAAATTCAAGCTCTATCGTATCAAGGATGCTGAATGATTTGCACATACCGCATGATGTGTTATTTGCCGAAGAGACCTTTAACTGTGAGCTGTTGGATAAGTATAAAATGCTTGTTTTCCCTGAGGTTGATATTTTAAGCAATGACAATTTTGATTCCATAAAAAGGTATGCTGCCAAAGGTGGAACCGTATTAGCTACAGGAGACAGCTTCACTTTTGATGAAATTTTGGTGAAAAGAAGAATTGATTTAAATGGTGAGAAGGTATTTATTGTCAAGGATAAAATAAACCAAGGCTACTTGAATAAAAGGCTTACATGCGATTATGGGGTTATAATGAAAGACTTTATTGCAGAAATGATTGCTGATATTAATCCTTCAGATATGCTAAAAACCAATGCCGGCCCCCTTACTGCAATTGTATTGACCAGATCGGATAGTGAGATGCTTGTCCACTGTGTAAACTATAATACAAACAGGGGTCCTTATTCTATAAGGGTTATTCCTGAATATAAAGTGGATATTGAAGTAAAAGCAGATTGTGATATTAAATCCGTTTTATGTTTTTCGCCTGATGGATCTGATGTAAAAAAGCCTCTGGAGTTTTTAAGGAATGGAAACAAAATTAAGTTCCAATTACCAAAGCTTGAATATTACAGTATAATTGAATTGGACTTTATATAAGATACGGGGGGCGAAGAGATTGAGGTACAAAACCAACATATTGAATAATGCCGATGTCAAGAGTGTAAACAAATCACTCATTTTAAAAAAGATAAAACAAGCACAGCCAGTGACAAGGCAATACATTGTAAGTGAATTGGGCCTCAGCTCACCAACGGTTTCAACAGTTTTTGACGAGCTTAGGAAGTGCGGTATTATCAGGGAGTGCGGCATACAAAAATCAAGTGGAGGCAGGAGATCCACTCTCTACGAAATCTGTCCCGAGGCAGGAGCAGTAATTTCTACAGAGCTGAAAAATTCCGGCATATCACTTCAGTTATACAATTTCCTTGGCGAAAAAGCAGAAAACTATGTGCGGGAGTTTACAGAAAAGGAACATGTCGCAGATGTATTGAGTGATTTTCTCGAAGAGATTATAAATGAGAAAAAGGGCTCAGGAAATATCCTTGGTATTGGTATATGCCTTTCCGGCTATATTTCTCAGCGCTACGGATTTGTTGAATCCAAAAACCTTGGCATCAGGAGAACTAAAATAAATGAATTTGTTAGAAATACACATAATCTTAAGCTGGTAATAGAGGATAAGATAAGAAGTGCGGCATATTACTATAAATGGGAAAACGCCGTTTCGGGAAATCATGGCGCGACTCTTTTTATTGATATTAATACCGGTATAGGGGCAAGCATTATTATTAACAATGAAATTTACCGCGGTTTTAATGACTTTGCCGGTGAAATGGGTCATCTCATTTTTGACGGGGAAAGAGGAAGGGACTGCACTGATGGATTTTCCGGGTGCCTGGAGGCTTTGTCAAACGAGAAGGCAATAGTGGGAGAGGTAAAGAGAAGAATTCTCAACGGTGATTCAAGCTGCGTCGCTGACATAGTTAAATGGGATATTGAGAAAATTAATATAGGCGTTGTTCTTGAGGCTCTTGGCGAAGGGGATGTTCTTGCAGCCGAGGTAATGACGAAGGCCGTCAATTATATATTTATCGCTCTTATAAATGTAATACGGCTCATTGACCCTGAGAGGATATATATAATGAGTTCAATAGCGTTTAAGGAAAACCTGGATAAATTAATGAACACGGATAGAAATAAAGCGCTTTTTGAAGAAATAGGAGACAGGCTTGTTTTTATCGATGACAATGAAATATTTTTAAAGGGCGCCGCGGCGATGGTTCTTGGCGATGTATACGAAAACATAGACAGGTATTTTGAGCTGGATAGTCAGGAGTAATTACTGAAGCTTTATTGAGCCCGGCAGACGTAACAGGAGGAGTTAAGATGGGGACAAAAACAGACTTTTTACCGGTATCAGTAAATGAAACCTGCACGGAGAGAGTTTATAAATGGAACATAAAGGGGAACGAATTATGTGCTGTTTCCAGGCAGCTTCCCGGACGAAATGAAAACGAGCTTGAAGTCTTGTACGACGGGATGTGTGATGGCCGGTACATTGTAAAGTGGGGAGAGAACACGCTGTTTGAAGATTCTCAGGTGTTTGATTATAAAAGCGGTGCGAAATTGCTGATAAAAGGGCTTGAAACCAGAGGGAAAAGGTACTTTTTCCGCATTTATGAAAAGACTGATAGTGGAGAAAGTCCGATTATACCTGTGCTTTGCTTTAAAACAATAATAAGGTACCCATACGGAAGAACCTTTCTGGACAACTTTAAGCATCTTACGCAACGCTTCGGGCAGGATACTGTTATCGGGTATGATTTAAAGTATTATTCGAATGATGATTCGCTCGATGATGTGAAAATGAATCTTGGCGACACATCTATCACTGGTTATCTGCAGCATATAATCTACTCTGTAACCAAACCTGAAATGACTCAGATGCAAAAAGCCATTGAAATCGGAAAATTTTTGGGAGCTGCAGTTCAGCATAACCCTATACATATTAATCTTAAGGAAACTGTAGAGGCGATAGATAAGTTTATAGATAAAGGCTGGGAGAAGGCTGATATCGACAATGAAGCTGTGTGGCTGATGGAGCTTGGACATACAAGGTGCGGAGTTATTAATGGGTTTGTTTCCACTTCACTGCTGCGGAGAATTGATATTCCAAGTGAAGTCTTTTATGGCTGCGGTGGTCATACCACAGGCAGGGTGTTTGTAGACGGAGCATGGCGATTGTGGGATATTGATGCGTTTAAAGGGGTTTTGCCTCTTGACCCTGATGGGAATTTACCTGCGCTTGACTGGCTGAAGCAGGACAGCAATATCTTTCTGCTGGATACGCTGCCGTCGTGGGATGACTCGAGACCTGACGAGGGCTGGCTGCTGACAAATAGCGGAACGCGGATGACCGGTTATACCGGCGGCGGGCGATACCACTCAGAGACCGGATACGGAAGCTCTTTCGACGGCGGCGTCAAGGAATACCCGCCAAGCGTGCCTATTGCGCTGCCTGTGCGCAGGAAATGCGGGGATAACGTCCTGCTGGAGTGGATAGGCTCCTACGACAGGGACGGCGACTTCAGGGATTACATGGTTGAGCTTGTGGACGCGGAAGACGGTAGGACCGTGCTTCAATGCAATACCGCCGGGACCTTTATTGATATTAAATTGCCGTCGTCCCGCAGGAAATATAAATGGTCCGTCAAAGCAAGGGACTTTCATGCAAAGGGGACTCCATACGAGGATAAAATCTGTTACACGCCTTCCGTTCCAATGGAGATACCGGCCGGCGATATAAATCATGAAAATTACGGCTGGAGTCTTTCGGGAACGGAGGATCCCGAAGGCAGGACAAATCTTGTAAGCGGCGGTGATCATCATGACTTTGTGAGAGTTGAAGGCTTTGATGATGTGCTGGGCCAGACCAATTACTGCAGGACCGAGCTCTGGAAGCTTAAGGCGGGGGAGTCCGGGAAAAGTGTTTACCGGCTTGTTGACGAGTCCAATTACTGGTTTAACGGATGCCATATCAGAAGCCTCTGGAAAAGAAATTTGGAGAGTGTAAGGAAAAATAAGGAAGGCTGGCATCTGACTTCCATTTTGCGCTTTGAAAAGAACGGCATGGCGGGTAAGTCCGGATTCCCTGTTTTGTGGATAGGCAGGGATCGATCCTATCTTGGATTCGGACTGATCATTGATCCTGCTGCCGGCCTTGTATTCACAGGCTCGAACATCTTCGGGGACTGGAGATGCGGCAAAGGCTTTGAACCCTGCGGCTGGTTCAGGCTGGACATGGTGAACGTCCCGGGCAAAAAGACCGTGAATTACTATATTAACGGAGAATTGCTGTATACAGAGGATACGAACATTTTCAGGGAAGAAGTTTTCGACGTCGATACGGTGTATATATCAAGCAATCCTGAGGCCGAGCTTGATTTCACGGCGACGGATATTATCGTTTAGGAAAGACGGACGGGTGCACGCGGATACTTATCGGGCGTTAATTTAACGCAAGGCGGCGTTTAGTGAAATGAAGTGTATTTTCGATATTACTTTCCACCCTTCGTGGTGGTGCAAAAATGCGGGAGTTTCCTTTAACAGAAGGTTTTTTGATGATCCGGGATACAGGCTGGAAGCGGATATCCATATGCGGAAATGCCTGTACGAAAGATTTGGGGAGTTCGGGCTCGGAGAGAAGGAACCGAAGCCGAGACCCATCCTTGATTCGGACCTGGTGGCAGGAGAGTATCTCCAATCCATGATGCTAGGCTGTGAGATCCAATTCTCAGACCGGAATCTGCCCGAGGTGATTTGCGCCAACCTGGATGAAAGCCGGATAGGGGAAATTGCTGAAAAGGAATTAACCGAATATAGGGGATGGAAAGAAATTGCCGTTCAAATGGACGATCTGGAAGAGAAGTACGGGTACGTAGAGTCCCACGTCGATCTGCACGGCGTGCAGAATCTGGCGTTGGATTTGCGGGGCATGGAGCTTTTTATCGACTATTACGACCAGCCCCAGATTGCGCAAAAGCTGCTTGGGTCCTGTGCCGTTCTGATAAGGCGGGTGGGGGAATATTTAAGCCGCAGGTCACGGACCCTTTCAGCCGGCGTTACCTCCATCATGAAGCAAATCGATCCGTCTATCTTTGTTACTTCCAACTGTACGGTTGAAATGGTGTCCAACGAGGTGTATGAAACCCATCTCCTGCAATGGGACAATTATCTCGCTTCTGGTTTTAAAAGATTTGGCCTGCACCACTGCGGGAAAACAATGGAGCATTTGATACAGGGCTATTCAAAAGTACGGAATGTGTGCTTTCTGGAGGTGGGGGCATTTTCGGATATAAAGCAGGTGCGCTCCGCTTTTCCCGATACCTTCCTGAACCTGAGATACAGCCCCGTACGGCTGAAGGAGGCGGCGCCGGAGGATCTGAAAAACGACGTCAGGCTAATGCTGGAGGATGGCTACAGGGAGGGGAAAACATCGATCTCATGCGTGGGTATCGATGGGGACACCTCAGATGAGAGGATAAAAGAATTTTTGAATGCGGTCAGAGGATAAGGAATGAATAGAGCTTTAGAAAGCCACTTAAACATAATCTCAAACTTGGTGGGAAGAAGAAATGCGGAAGCGTCGGATGTTTTATCGCTTAATGACCTACATGCTGTTGAAAGCCGGGTTAAAGGGCTGAAAACCAGGTATTTTTCAATGCTTGACACAGACATGCTGAAGCTTTCGCCGAAGGTGGTCAAAACCGGTGAGATCGGGTGCCGGGGCTACAATATCGAAAAGCTTGTCATGGAAAGCCTTGATGGCTATTTTGTGCCGATGAATCTCTATGCGCCCCGGGGCGGTTCCTATGCCCGCGGTGTGCCTGGCGGCGGGGGAGCTAAAAGGCCTGCGATACTTGTGAATATGGGGCATTATATCGAGGGAAAGGCGCTGCCGGAAAACCAGATGATGTGCGCGAATCTTGCGCTTTTGGGCTTTATGGCCCTGACCTTTGATCCCATTTGCCAGGGTGAAAGGGATATGTTCCCCGAACGCACTCATGAGCACGGGAAGAAGGACATGTGGGTCGTGGAACAGCACATGAAGGTCGGAAACCAATGCTACCTTCTGGGGGACAACTCTATCAGCTATTTTATCAATGATGCGGTAAAGGCGGTTGACTATCTCGTTTCAAGGCAGGATGTCGATGCGGACAGGATCGGCGTAACGGGGCAGTCCGGAGGTGGTACCATGTCGTACCTCCTTGCCGCGCTGGACGGCAGGATAAAAGCCGCGGCGCCGATACATTGCCTGTCGACAATGGACAGGATATGTGAAAACAGTATCGGTGATTCCGAACAAAGTATGATAGATATGCTTTACGATGGATTCGATACGGCGGATTTTCTCTGGATGATTGCGCCAAGGCCTTTATTTATAAGCGCCGGGACAAGAGATTTCTTTTCAATAGAGGGAGTGCGGGAAATTTATAAGGAGCTCAAAAGAGTCTATAAGCTGCTTGGGCATGAGGAAAATATTGAGCTTTGCGAAATCGATACAGGACATGTTATAAGCAGGGAGGTCAGGGAGTCCGTATACGGGTTTTTCAATACCGTTTTCCCACGGGAACCGTATTACGGCGGAGGGAGTGAAATACAAGGCAGGGAGCAAAGTACGCCCGTATTTTTACCGGAACAGCTTGCCTGCGGCGTGAAAGAGCTGAAAGGCAGGACGCCTCTTGACTGCAACCTGGTCAGGCTTGATAATATAACGACTTTGAGACGTGAAAGAAATATGTCGCCGGAAAATATAATCGATGTAATGAAAAAATTGTTTAGGCTGAAGGATTCAGGATGTGAGCAGATGGAGCATTTTTGCCGCGATTGCAGCGTCAATTCCGGTAATGGAGAGAACGGCTGCAGGAGGTATGTTTTCAGGGACAGGGACGGCCTGAGCTTTGAGGTAGAAACAGATATTAAGGCGGATAGGCCGGATACTATTGTATACATCGATCTGGAAGACCGGATAAAATTGCCGCCTGCGGATGGCGGCAATTTTTTAAAGGAGACTGCCGATGCCTTTTGTATGGATACCGGGGAAGCTATACCCGTCGGAACAAAAAGCAACCGGGCGGTCATCAGGCCATTTGGCAGCCGTAAGGACTCTTACAAATCTGACGCGGCGTATGATGATGAAACCAGGCTTGCCTACCAGGGAATTGTTTCAGGGAAAAGCATTTTCGGGATTAGACTGGCCCAGATCCTTTATGCTTTGGATTTTATAAATCAGAATGTACAGAAAGGAGCTTACGGGAAACTGCAAATCCGTGGCAGAAGACAGGGAGCCTTACTTGGAGCATTTGCTTGCATAATGAGACACAGTGTATCAAAAGTATTTTGTGAAGAACTGATATATTCCTTTTCTATGTTGTTTGGGAAAGCTGATTATTTATTAAATGAAACTGATATAATTCCCGGGATATTAAAAGAGTTTGATATTGATATCCTTGTAAACTCACTTGGAGAAAGAATTGATGTAATCAGCTATGTTGATGAGATGAGGGAAATTCATTTGCAGGGAGTCGGCAGGTGAACCGGAAGAGGGTTTTTGTATGAAGTTTGCGGTAATAGGATGCGCTCATGCACATGCATACTTGGGAGTATATCTGTAAACAACTGCATAAGATGCCGGATACCGTATAGAAATTATTTTATAATATCTATTGACTACCTGGTCAATGGGTATTATAATGACTTTGCATTGACCACATGGTCAACATTGGAAGGAGGGTTTAACATTGAACATTCTTGAGACAAAGAAGCTCACTAAATATTATGGAAAATCAAGAGGCATCCTTGATGTAAGCATGTGCATCGAACAAGGAGAGATATTCGGTTTTATCGGTCCGAACGGAGCGGGTAAATCTACCACCATACGAACGCTGCTTGGTTTTCTCAAGCCGACGGGCGGAAGCGCCGCCATATTCCAAAAGGACTGTTTTACCCGGAATAACGAGATAAAGGCCGAGATCGGCTATGTTCCGGCTGAGGTAAATTATTATGACGATATGAAGGTAAAAGATTTGCTTGCCTATTCGGCAAAGTTTTATAAAAAGGATTGCAACAGCAGGATGAATGAGCTTTGCTCCATTTTTGAAGTGGAAACAAATAAAAAGATCAATTCGCTTTCATTCGGCAACAAAAAGAAAGTAGCCATTGTACAGGCCATGCAGCATCAACCGAAGCTGCTTGTACTGGATGAACCCACGGGCGGACTTGACCCGCTCATGCAAAACAAGTTTTTTGAGGTGCTGCAGGAGGAGAAAAGCCACGGCACCACCATTTTCTTTTCATCCCACATACTGAGCGAGGTCGAGAAAATGTGCGACAGGGTGGCCATTATTAAAGAAGGAAGAATATTAACGATCCAGAGCATAGAGAAGCTTCATGAAAGCAAATACAAGAAGTTGAAGTTGGAGCATGACGCAGGCAGCAAATTCGATGATCTGGAAATTTCCGGTGTTACCGCATTGACCTCCGGCGGAAGGTTTACGGAATTTCTTTACAGTGGAGATATCAACACGGTAATTGGCAAGCTTTCACAAAGAAAGCTTGTAAACCTGTGGATTGAGGATCTTTCACTCGAGGAAATTTTCATGCATTATTATGAAAAGGGGGATAAGTAATATGGTTATATTCTTAAGGGAACTTACAAGAAACAGGAAATCCTTTATGACGTGGACGATTTCACTGGTTGCAGCAAGTGTTCTGATGCTAATGCTTTTCCCGTATATGGACCTTAAAATGGATGCGATGGATGAGATGCTCAAGCAAATGCCGGAGGGTATGATTTCTGCATTAAGCCTTGAAAACATGGACTTTTCAAAAATACTGCCATTCTTTGCGTATATATTCCAATATATCCTGCTGTTCAGCGCCATCTATGCAATGCAATTCGGAGCGGGCATTCTCTCAAGGGAAGAGAGTGAAAGAACAGCCGAATTTCTATTGGCTAAACCGGTGAAAAGAACCAGCGTGGTATCATCTAAAATACTTTGCCTGCTTTTTTATTTCATTTTGTTCAATATTATTTTTGCTGCAGCAGATTATTTGGCATTTATTGCTGTAACGGATCAGGAATTCAGCATGAAAGCGTTTTTGCTTTTGCATTTCGGGCAATTTCTGCTGCAGCTGGTCTTTGCCGCCATTGGCCTGTTTATATCCGTTTTTGTAGTGAAATCCGGGACCATATTCCCCCTGTCGATCGGCGTGGTACTTGGCATATACTTTATAAACATTGCGTCAAGTGTTACGGAAAAGCTGGAGAACCTGAAATATATCACGCCTTTTAAATATATCGTACCTGCTGATATCATAAAATCAGGCAGTATTGAAACCTTATACCTGATCATTATGAGCGCCGTGACGATATTGGCTGTTGCAGGCACCTATATTTTTTATAACAGGAAGGATATCGCAGGATAGGAGTCTGCTCGGGAACTAATGTATGCAGATTTTCAGGTCATTTTTCGTCCAAAACTTACAAAAAAACGGTGAATATCTAGATATTTAACGCTTTTTTTGGAAGAATTCGGGCGGAAACAATGGACGAAAAGATGTCGTGCAGGAGTTTCCGAGTAGACTCCTAATGTAAAGGAAAGGTACAAAAGGGGATTTGGAATGAATGTATATGAGGCATTTGAAAAACTTTCGGATGCAAAAAAGGAAAAGATAATTAAGTCCAGCATGGAGGTATTTGCCGAAAAAGGCTATGTGAATGCTTCCACAAACGACATCATAAAAAAAGCCGGAATATCAAAGGGGATACTCTTTCACTATTTCGGTAATAAGAAAAATCTCTACCTTTATGTTCTGGACAGAACACTTGAAATAGCTGTAGGAAAGATCAGTACCGGCAACGGGACGGCGTCCTCCGACCTTTTTGAGAGGATATCCGCTACCGGGATGATGAAGCTCCGGCTTGCACTGGAGGAACCGCTCATTTACAGGATGATATTCACTACCTTTATCAACACCCCGGATCCCATCAAAGAGGCAGTGCAGGACCGTTATAAAAAGCTCTACGGCTTTGCCATGAAAATGTTTTTTGATGGGCTTGACCTTTCCAAAATACGAAGCGGAGTTGACCCGAATAAGGCAATCGAGGTCATACTGCTTTTTCTGGAAGGGTATCAGGCTAAATATATCGAGGCATGGAAAAATATATCTGCCGATGAGGCATTAGCGTCCATGGATAAACTTATGGAGGAGAGCGGGGTTTATTTTGATATATTGAAAAAAGGCATATACAGCAATTCATGAGACGGCCCGGCGATTCTTATTTCATTTCAAGCAATGCCATGGTGATATCGTCCTGCAGCCTGTTTTCGGATTTTATTCCCGCAAACCGGAACGCTGATTTTTTTATGTCCAGCAGCAATTGTTCCGGCCTTTGACTTGCTGTACCGTTCAGTAAAATGTTCAACAGCCTGTCCTCACCATACTGCTCGTTATTTTTATCCCTCAGCTCCAATATGCCGTCCGAATAGAGGAACAACCTGTCGCCGGTCTCAAGCCGGGCAGTGCCGTCGCTGTATTCGGGTTTTTCCATCCAGTTGCTGATCGGGATCCCGGGGAGCCTCAACAGGTCAAACCTTGTACTGTTGTATATAACAGGGCTTACATTCAAACCGGCATTGGAATAAAGCATTGTTTTTTTCTCAAGGTCAATGATTGCATAAAACAGGGTAATATACAGGTTTTCATCCAGCTTGCTCCCATTGAATTCATAATATAGCTCCTCGAGTGCCTTTGCGGGGGATACCAGCTTTTTGTTCAATGAGGAGCGAAGGAATACGGTCAATAACGAGGCTGGAACTCCATGACCTGATACATCTGCCAGATACAATCCCATATGAGAACGGTCTATCCTGAATATATCGAGAAAGTCCCCGCCCAGTGCTTCACAGGGTAAATAGAGAAAAGAAAAATCGAAACGGTCATCTTCCGGAGGCTCCGGTAGAAGGCTTGTTTGTAGTTTTCTGGCCATTTCAAGCTCATCTTTCAGCTTATCATTCTGAAGCTGCAATTTCTGGTTCAGCTGCTTTAGCTGGGTGGTTTCACGGAGGACCTCAACAGCAGCAATGATCTTGCCTTCAGCATTTCTTATAGGTGAACACATTACAGAAAATACTCTGCCGTTGATGTATTCTTCTTTTTCATGTGATGCGCCGTCGAAAACTGTTTTTCTGGAGGTACAATTAGGACAGGGCTCAGTACGGCCGATAATCTGATAGCATTTGGTCCCGATCATAGGTTTGCCGAAAGCGTCGGACATTGCCTTATTCATGAAAATGACGTTGTCGTGCATATCAAGAACTCTAACCCAGTCATACATACCATTTACAATATCTTCAATAAATGGGCCGCTCTTTTTTAATGACTCCGTAATTCCACCCCCTTATTGCCATCATATCAGATGTTTACGATAAAGTAAATTAAGAAGTGTGCATAAAGAAGTGCATAAAGAAGCGCGGGCAATAGAAAACATGAGTCATAAAAACAGTACGGATGGAAATAATATATAAAAATGGAACCGGGAGTTGGCTATGTTTTCTAAAACAGCTGTCAGCCAGCAGTATATAAATGTAAATAGTGCAACCGCCTTCAAATCCTTCACGGATGAGCTCCACAGGCACATCAGCAGCGCGCTTTGCAGCGGCTTTAAATCTGTAGTTTTTGTCTGTATCGGCACGGACCGGTCGACAGGCGATAGCCTGGGCCCTTTGATCGGGTATAAAATATCCGGTCTGAAATATAAAGGCGTATATGTGTATGGCACCCTCGAAGATCCTGTACATGCAAAGAATCTTGATGAGGTAATGAAATATATATCGTCCGAGTGTGAGAAGCCCTTTGTCGTAGCGATCGATGCATGTCTTGGACAAATGGATCATGTCGGGTACGTGGGGATCGGAGCAGGGCCTATTAAGCCGGGTTCAGGCGTCAATAAGGAGCTGATGCCGGTGGGAGATATGTTTATTACCGGTATTGTCAATTTCGGCGGTTTTATGGATTTTCTCGTCTTGCAGAACACCAGGCTCCATGAAGTAATGAAGATAGCCGACTTGATTGCATCCGGAATACGTTATGTAATATGGGACATAGCCAAAACTTCCTTATCGATAAGTTCAGCTGAATAATCAGACATTTTTCTCAGATAACGTTATAATTATATGTAAGGTTAATAATTGCTGAAGTTATGCCGGTAAGAAGGATGCATCAGGATCACATTACCGGAACGGCATTGATGTGCCTTATATGATGCAGCATTTAATTGCACTTAACTTGATTAGGAGGGTTTATTGTGAATAGAACAGGTAAGGTTTTAGGGACGATTTTCATTTTATTGGGTGCATTGTTCCTTCTAAAGAATTTAGATATTATAGAGCCGTTTTGGAGTTACTTCGATATCGGCAGTATCATCGGCAGGTTCTGGCCTGCATTATTCCTGTTGGTGCCGGGCCTGATTTTCCATATCAACTTTTTTTCAGGCAGGAAAAAGGACCCGGGGATCCTCGTACCAGGCGGAATACTACTCGTTTTGGGCATCGCATTCCAGATCAACATGCTCTTTGGCGGATGGGACATCATGTGGCCATTATATATTTTCTCTGTTGCATTTGGTCTTTTTGAGCTATACGCCTTTGGAACGAGAGACAAGGGGCTGCTTGTGCCGATCGGTATTCTAGGCGGGCTGTCGGTAATATTTTTCATATCGTTTTCTTTAGGCAGGTTCCTGTCTTTTAGCGTAAGACCTTTGATCGTGCCTGTTATTTTGATCGGCGCAGGCCTGATGGTCTTGTTTGGAGGTAAGGGAAAGGGCTGGAAATAAATATTCGATTACTTTCTGTAGTAACTGGGAGGGTGGCCGGTCAGCTTTCTGAATTGATTTGAAAAATCGTGAATATTTTTATATCCCAGTTTTTCGGAAATTTGTCCGATAGAAAGGTCGGCATCGCCAAGATACTTAAAACTGACCTCAATCCGTTTCCTGATCAGGTATCTGCCGATGGTTATCCCATTTATCTGTTTAAAATCCTTCCGAAGTTTTGAGCTGCTTATTCCAAACTTGTGTGAAAGTTGATTGATGGTTATTTTTTCTTGCAGGCAAGAGGCAATGTATTCGCTGATTTTTTCCATAAGCAAGACATTTTCACACTTCTTTTTCCCCAGGTTATTCATTTCCAGCATATCAAAAAACAGGCTTGACATACTCTTGAAAATGTAGGGGAGTTCAGATTGTTCAGCTTTTTGCAGGCGCATGCATAAATTATGTACCTGTCCGGCAATAGCGGGCTGAGCTCCTATATATCCAACCGGCTGCTCCGGATCGATAAAGCCCATATCAACAAACGCCCTACCCTGCTGCGGCCCAAACGCCAGAAAGAGTTCATGCCAATCAGCGCCTTCTATAACGGTTGTATGTTTATAATCCGGAAACCGCATGAAAAAGCTTCCCGGTATTATATTGTAGCTTCTGCCATTATAGTCGGTGTATGTTCCCTTGCCGCTCAAAACATAAACAATGGAAAAGTCCGCAGGAAAGGTGTCTTTAAAATCCACGCCGCAGCCCTTTTCCATGCACCCGGCGCCAATCCTCTCTTTGGAACTGTGGTTTCCTAATATCCTGTATTGAACATGAGCGCCGTCTGTTTTAATATTTTCCTGCATATCGTTTTCACTCCGGAATAATAAAGTTCATAAAAATTGTGCGAAAAGAAATTATAATATGACAAATAACACAAAAAGTATAACACATCTGATATATCATATCAAACAACGGTCTGTATAATATAAAAGCATATGGACTGCTTTTAATAATATTCAGGGAGGTATCAGCATGTTTATTGTTGATAAATATTGGGAGAATCCGCATATTCTGCATGTGAATTGTGAAAATCCGCACGCCTACTTTATACCATATGAAAATGAGGCTAAAGCTGCTAAAAACATAAGGGGTACATCAAGGTTTTATAAAAGCCTTAACGGAGTCTGGAAGTTTAAATACCATGATACTGTATATGATGCCGAGGAGCTTTTTTACTCCGACAGTTTCAGCACAGATGATTGGGACAACATTCCTGTGCCCTCAAACTGGCAAATGCACGGTTATGATATACCCCAATACACAAATGTAAATTATCCCTATCCCTGTGATCCTCCATTTGTTCCAAACGACAACCCTGCCGGATTATATGTAAGGGAATTTAATATACCAAACCTGGAGGACAGGGAATACAGGCTTGTATTCGAAGGAGTAGACTCCTGCTTCTATGTATGGATTAACGGTATATTCACCGGCTACAGCCAAGTCAGCCATATGATTTCTGAGTTTAACATAACCGGCTCTATAAGGCACGGAAAAAACAAAATTGCTGTAATGGTTTTGAAATGGTGTGACGGAAGCTACCTTGAAGACCAGGACATGTGGAGACTGTCGGGAATTTTCAGGGATGTTTATATTTTGTCGAGGAATAAGCCGCACATTTCCGATATATTTATAAAAACCGACTTAAACGGAGACTTTAGCAGCGGTGCTGTTAAGTGCTGCATCGACCTTTCCGGAAGCGGTGAAGAATCTGTCAGGGCTGTACTAAAAGATGAATCAGGCGGAGTGCTTTATGACAGCACATTAAGCGTAACCTCCGACAGCTGTATTGAGATGTGTGTATCAGAACCCCGGCTCTGGTCGGCTGAAGCTCCGGTCCTTTATTCTCTCTTCCTGTACCAGGGGGATGAGGTCATCCTCGCGAAGGTAGGATTCAGAAAGGTGGAGATAAAGGATTCAGCTGTATTGTTTAATGGAAAGCCGGTTAAATTCAAAGGCGTAAACCGCCATGACTCCCATCCTGAGTTGGGGCATACAACACCTTTTCATCATATGAGGTATGATCTGCTGATGATGAAGAGGTATAATATAAATGCAATAAGGACTTCTCACTATCCAAATGATCCAAGGTTTCCGGAGCTTTGTGACGAACTTGGTTTCTATGTTATAGATGAAGCCGATCTCGAAACCCATGGGGCAGGCCCCGGAGGAAATATTGATATGATTTCCGAAGATCCTCAATTTGAAAAGGCTTACCTCGACAGGATGATACGGATGGTGGAAAGAGATAAAAACCACGCTTCGATAATTATCTGGTCATTGGGAAATGAGTCCGGATATGGGGTAAACCACATAAAAATGGCTGAATGGACAAAAGACAGGGATAATACAAGACTTTTGCATTATGAACGCGCTACAGGAGGGGGCGGCAACGGTTTGGATACATCCTGCCTTGATCTTTACAGCCGCATGTACCCCTCTGTCGCCGACATGGAAAACCTTGTGCTTAATAATGAAAAGGAGAAACGTCCTTATATCCTTTGCGAGTACTGCCACGCTATGGGCAATGGGCCTGGCGACCTTAAGGAATACTGGGAACTGATGTATAAATATAAAAGATTTGCGGGCGGATTTGTCTGGGAGTGGACCGACCATGCGGTAAAAGCCTGTACCGCCGACGGAAAGGAGTATTACGCCTATGGCGGGGATTTCGGCGATAAGCCAAACGACGGGAACTTCTGCATAGACGGTCTGGTATATCCTGACAGAACTCCGCATACAGGGCTTCTCGAGCTTAAAAACGTAATAGCGCCTGTAAAGACGGAAGCGGTGGATTTAAGCTCGGGAATAATAAAGGTGACAAATCTGTATGATTTTATAAATCTATCGCAAACCGCAATGAACTGGAAGCTTGAGAAGGACGGTGAAACCGTCGGTTCAGGAGAGATAAATGAACTTGATATCAACCCGCATGAGGCCCGTTATTTCACATTGCCGTATAAAATGCCTGAAAGAGCTGACGGCAGGTATTTTCTCATGATGGAATACACTTTGAAAACAGGAAACGAGTGGGCTGAAAGGGGCCACAAAATAGGGTTTGCGCAATTTGAACTGCCCATAGGAAAAATAGAAAAGACAATAGTCGACATAGCAAAGATTCCCGCTATCCGCATTGATAAAACAGAAAGAGAAATAGTTATTTATGGTATTGAGTTTGAATACAGGTATAACCTGTATTACGGAATGTTTACCGCAATAACATATAATGGCAAAAGTATGATATGCCAACGCCCCAGGTTTAATATCTGGAGGGCGCCTGCCGATAATGACAGAAATATCAAAGAAGAATGGTATAAGGAAGGTTATAACAGAGCCAATATCCATGTATACTCCTCGGAAGTTGCAAGTGAAGATAATAAACATATCAGCATACGAACCGTATTTTCACTTGGAGGCTATGCAAACAGTCCAATAATAAAAGCGGCTGCAATATGGACTGTTTATGGAAACGGCAATATTTTTCTGGAACTGAAAGCAGATGTCAGAGACGGTCTTCCCTTCCTGCCCAGATTCGGACTGCAGCTTGTAATGCCTGAAGGTACCGAGATTGTAGAATACTTCGGCTACGGCCCGCATGAAAGTTATGCTGACAAGAGGAGAAGTACCTTCGCAGGCAAATTCGAAAATACAGTGGATGGAATGTTTGAAAACTATCTTATGCCGCAGGAGAACGGAAGCCGTTACTGTGCCGAATGGGCGGCGTTTACCGACCTGCGGGGCGCTGGGCTGCTGTTTATGGGCATGGATAGCTTTTCTTTCAACGCGGCCCATTTTACGCCTGAAGATCTGGAGAAAGCGATGCATCCATATGAGTTGATAAAACGGAAGGAAACAATTATTAATATTGACTACAAAAACAGCGGCGTCGGGTCAAACAGCTGCGGCCCCCAGCTTAATCCCAGATACAGGCTGGAAGAAAATAAAATTGAATTCCGTCTGAGAATGAAGCCTGTGTTTAAGGAGGAAATATCCATACTTGATGCCGTAAGAAGCGAAATAAAAATCCGATGATTCCGGTGAAATAAACGCGAAGACATGACGTGCGCTGTTCACCCCAAATCATTTTTCAGCTTATATATTTCAGCAATTATCCCGATATTTGGTAGGCGACATACCGGTGTAAGTTTTGAATACCTTATAAAAGTAATTGACATTCGGAATCCCAACATTGACGGCGATAGCCGAAACCGCTTCATTTGTTTTTACAAGCAGATCCTGTGCCATCCGGATCCGTTTTCCGGTCACATATTCCGTAAACCCGATGCCTGATTTGTTTTTAAACAGCCGGCTAAGGGAATAGGTTGAGATCTGAAAATAGTCCGCAACCGATGACTGGCTGAGAGAAGAATCGGTAAACCGGGCTTCAATATACTGTGCAATTTGCTGCATAAGCTTGCTGCCAGGATCCTGTGAAAGCTGGGAACCTTTTTTCTCCGGACCTCCTGCAGGTTCAGATAATCCCGTTTCCAGAATGTTCGGGAAACAGGACTCGAAAGAAAATTTAATGTCATTCAGGCAAGAAACGGTGATTCCCTGCCGGAGCTCAGTGCCGGCAGAAGAATCCGGTTTAAGATAGTGATTCAGAAATTCAAAGATCTCAGATTTGCAGTCTGACGTAGACATACAAATCAATACTGTCAGCCCTTGAAACAGGATATCGGTGATGTAGGTTTTAGTGGAAAAATGCTGTAAAAGCTCAGTGACAATTTCCGTTCGCCGCGTGGTATCGATGGCAGCTGAGCAAAAGGCAAATACAAAAAAGCAGCAGGAGTCCGACGGAATGCTGATTCTTTTAGCCATTTCCTCCGAGATCGGGATGCCATATAAGATATTGCCCAGCAGACTATCCACGATGACCATGTTCTGCTCTGAGATTTCATCCGTCATCCTGTTAATTTCATCAGAAATTGCTTCAAATTCATTCACATTTTTTTCACGCTTGCTTAGTTTTTTGAGCAGTCCCGCAATCGGACGATAATTAATGTAAATCATCATGAAATTCGCGGCCAGCAGGACTGAAATCATGAGTATCATAATCCTCATGTTCATTGAATAAAACTCCTGCGTTCCGTTTGCGATCTGGTCGAGAGGAGCAGCCAGCATATAGGTGAAACCCGTGGCGGAATCCTTATAGGCGCTGACTACGTATTCTTCAGACTTCGCCTTAAGCGTAAGGGAAAATTTTTCTTCGTTCCGGTAATTCTTCAGCAAGGCAGACAGTCCCAGCGTTTCATAATATTCCGGCCCGAAGGAAATCAGCGGCAGGTGGTTTTCATTGAGCACAAAAAACTGTACTGCGGAAGGATTGTTCGTCATTAAGAGGGAAGTGTCAATGGAAGATTCGCTCAGTTTATAGATCAGCAGCACCGGCTTGCGGCTGCGGCCGATCTTTGTGCGCACACCGATCAGAAGATTGCTGCGGTCATCCGGAGAATCGCTGAAATAAAACACCAGATTAGCGCTATCAGAGGAAAAGAAGCTCTTTAGCTGCGGTTCATCAAGAAAACCATGAATGTTAAGATAATCGTCCGCAAAGGACTTAAAGGAAAATGAAGAGGATTTTGTCAGGATGCGGTCAATCTCATAATAATAAATGCCAAACATGTCAGCCGTCGTTTTGTTGTATTCTGCAATGGTCTGAATCGCAGGATACAGATAGAAGCTGTTCTGTTCCAGAGTCATCTGATCCAGGCAGGAGGCGCTATTGTTTGGATTCCTGCTGTCATCGGAAATGACATAGGAGCTCAGGCATATGTCATTCAGCTTTTTAGTAAAGTAATAAGCGAATTTTTCTGTTGTTTCCATATAATAGCTTTCATAAGTACTGGTCAGCTTTGCGGAAGACTGTCTGGAAACTATAATCATCGACATGATACACGGGAATAGAATCAGTGTAACACAAGTAGAAACAAATTGCAGAAGGTACCTGTGTTTTTCAAGGCTGCCGTGGCGTCCGCAAAAATTTAACAATTTCATCCGTAGCCGCTTCCCTTCGCATAGCATATTATCATTGTTTAATGTCAATATTTTAGTACAAAACGCCAGGCGGCACAAGTTTTATAATCATCCATTCTTTTGCGGCACTGCAAAAGAAGTGAATCCGATTGAAAAAAAGTGCTGTTTTCAGCAAAATCTCTGGGATAGATCCGCATAAATCCGGCATTTGAACAAAATATACAATTGCAATTATTTGCAGTTGATAAAAAAATCAATCATGTTTAGAATTTAGCCGTACCTGATGCAGGCAGGTTGAAAGACCGGCACAGATGTTTTCCGGTTTGCGTGAATTCCGGCAATGCAAATACAAAATGGAAAGAAGGGATTCCAGGCAATGACAACACGAACATCAATCCATGAGGCAAGGCCGTGGAAAATGCGCCAGAAAACGCACCGCCTCGGCAATGAAATCTGGAAGCATCGAACTTACTATCTGCTGCTGCTTCCGGCATTTGCGGCGGTGCTTATTTTCAGCTATTTACCCATGTACGGAATCCAAATCGCGTTCAAAGATTATAAAGGTTCTCTTGGATTTGCAGCAAGTAAATGGGTCGGCTTTAAATATTTTGAGAGCTTTTTTAAAAGCTACAACTGCTGGGCGCTGATCAGAAACACATTTGCTCTTTCCATATACTCCTTTCTTGCCGGTTTTCCTATTCCGGTCATTCTTGCGCTGCTGCTGAATGAGATCCGGGGCCGGTACAAAAATGTTATTCAGACGGCGGTGTTTGCTCCGCATTTTATTTCACTTGTTGTTCTGGCCGGCATGATTATTGCAATGCTATCTCCTTCCATCGGTTCAATCAATACCATCATCGAAATGCTAGGCGGGGAGAAAATCTATTTTATTGCCGAGCCTTCTGCGTTTCGCCATATTTATGTATGGTCTGGGGTTTGGCAGGAGATGGGATGGGAAGCGGTAATTTATATTGCGGCGCTATCTGCGGTGGACCCGCAGCTGCATGAAGCAGCTGTCATAGACGGTGCTTCAAAATTGCAGCGGATCTGGCACATCAATCTTTCCTCAATTCTTCCCATTATAGTTATCATGTTCATTCTTACTGCGGGAAAACTCACTACCGTCGGTCAGGAAAAGGTTCTGCTCCTGCAGAATGACCTGAACCTTGACGTTTCAGAGGTGATTACCACCTATGTTTACAAGCGTGGTATCTTGCATGCAAATTACAGCTTTTCTACTGCAATCGGACTGCTGAACAATATG
>JBDKVA010000118.1:0-10368 GCA_039679375.1 Clostridiaceae bacterium | reverse complement strand
CGAAGAGCAATCAATATGGTGGGAGTACAAAAACTGATAGCGGCTATGTAGGCCATTTTTATCAATTTACCGACGCTTGATATTCCTGCTTTTTTTGATATTTCTGTTTTTTAGTTTCGGTTTTCTTCAAGTCAGGCTAAAACACAATCAAAAAACGTCAAATACGCCAAAAACCCGCTAAAATAGCGGGTTTTTGGACAGTCTGTGGTCGGAGTGACAGGATTTGAACCTGCGGCATCTTGGTCCCAAACCAAGCGCGCTACCAGCTGCGCTACACCCCGATATTACTATTCACACTTTCGGCGGTACTGCGTATCGAGTACAACCGGTATATCCCGGTTAAAGGATATATTGGACTTCTTTTTTGACGTAGAGTATATTTTACTATATTCCATACTTTTGTTCAATGTGTTCCCGGCACATCATTCGCCGTTTCGCCGAATTTTTGAACGTTTTCCTCGGCGGCGCTTCCGGTAGCTATATTATAATCGGTTTTATCCATGATGGCAATAGCAAAAAACGCCTGCCCCACCCTGATACGGCTTTGCAAATTAAGACAACTTTTGCCGGTCAAATTACTTTAGAATATTGCTTGATACGACTTTGCTATTATTCTATAATATGAGACGTAACTAAATTCGGTTTTCGCATTAAGGAGTGTTTGATATCAAACGCATTTTAGGGCAGGTAAGAAAGGCTATCCAGGACTATGAAATGATACAGGATGGCGACCGGATCGCAATAGGCGTATCGGGTGGCAAGGACAGCCTGACATTATTGATTGCACTAAGAAAACTGATGGATTTCTACCCTCTCGGATTTGAGGTCAAAGCAGTTACAATATCAATGGGACTGGACGGGGTGGATTTTTCCCCAGTAAAAAGGCTTTGTGATGATATTGGGGTAGAATATGTTATAGAGGATACATACATCGGCAAAATTGTTTTTGAAGCAATGAAGAAGGAAAATCCCTGTTCGCTTTGCGCCAACCTCAGACGGGGAGCTCTCAACAATACGGCGGTAAAGCTTGGCTGCAACAAGGTCGCGCTTGCGCATAACCGGGATGACGCCATTGAGACATTGCTCTTGAGCACCTTTTATGAGGGTCGCATACACTCCTTTTCTCCGGTTACCTATCTGGACAAAAAGGAGATACAAGTGATCAGGCCGCTGATTTATGTAGAAGAAAAGCAAATTAAGGCTTTCGTGAAGCAAAACGGCATTACGGTTGTTCAGAATCCCTGTGCTGCCAACGGCCATACAAAGCGCCAATACATCAAGGACCTGCTGAAGGAGCTGTCGATTGATAACAGGGAAATCAAAAGCAATATATTCGGCGCACTCAAGCGCTCCGGGTTGGACGGATGGCATGATTCACTTAATATACAAAATAATCATAATAACAGGAGGAGTTTTTAATGGCTACAGACATATTATTTTCTTCAGTAGAATACGACAAATATGACGCTGACGTTACTCTCCCGGCCAAATTCGGCCGTTTGGTCGACAGGATGGGTATGCAGGATGTTGTCAAAGGGAAGCTGACCGCCATTAAGATGCATGTTGGAAGGGCTATCGGCTACTCGACCATTCCACCGCTCTTTGTCAAGATTCTGGTGGACAAGCTGAAGGGATATGGCGCAAAGGTTTATATAACAGACCAGACCGTCACAGACGCCAGGGTCAGAGGTTACAGCGAGGATTTCTTAGGTGTACCGATTGTAAATGCCTGCGGAGTGACGGGTAAATATTATTATGAAAAAAATGTTGATTACAAAACATTCAAGAACGTCGATATCGCAGGCAACATCCACGATGCAGAGGTTTTAATAGACCTTTCGCATATAAAAGGCCATGGCGCATGCGGGTATGCGGGAGCCTGCAAGAATATTGCCATGGGCTGCGTCACAGACCGGACCAGGCATCAGATACATGGACTTCAGGGCGGTATAGAGTGGAACGAGGATATCTGTATTCACTGCGAATTATGCGTAAACAGCTGCAATCATTTTGCCAACAAGTTCAATAACGAAGGAAAGTACCAGGTGAACTACCACGATTGCACTCTCTGCCAGCATTGTGTAAAGGTTTGCCCGGTATCCGCAATGAGAATGATGGCAAACGAATATGAAGATTTCCAGACAGGAATGGCTCTGTGTACCGAGACGGTACTGAAGGGTTTCAAGCCAGGCCATGTATTCTATATCAACTTCCTTTTGAACATCACCGCGTTGTGCGACTGCTGGGGCCTTACCACGCCAGCGCTGGTGCCGGATGTAGGTGTAATGGCATCGACAGATATTGTTGCAATCGAAAAGGCCAGTCTGGACGCCATCAAGTTTGAGAACCTGATAACAGCCGGTCTGCCAAAGGGCCATGCAATGGGCGACCATGGGCATCTGTTCGAGCGGCTGCATGGCAAGGATCCGTTCATTCAGCTGAAACAACTGGAAAAGTACGGTCTTGGTTCAACGGAATATAAGATTACAGAGATCGTCTAGCCGGCTTCAACTCTCCAAAAAAAGATGCTCCATGCAGGAATCGCCTATTTAAATGGGGATATCTCGTATAGAGCATCTTTGTTACTGCCATAAAAAGGCATAGTTTCAGTTTCCGTCCGGCTCGCTTTGTGAAGCGAAGAGACTTCGGTTAAGGAGCTTTTCTATTGCTTGGATGTCCGATTCTGAAAGCTTGCCTCCTACAGATCTTTTCACTTCAGCATATTCTTCTTGAGTAATGCCGTCAAGAGACATATCATATATTCTCTTTGCCTCCGACATACCAATCTTTGAAACGATATCCATAGCCACGAGCTTGTCTTCAAGGCTAAGATGTTCAAGTGAAGCAACTTGTGCACGTGTCATGAAATAACCCGTACCTTCACTGCCGGGTCTCTGGCTGTTACTTTCCGAATCGGCTCCTGTCTGAGCTTCGCCATCTGCCTGGGTTTTACTGCCTGCCCCAGCTTCGCTGTCTGCTTGGGTTTTACTGCCTGCCCCAGCTTCGCTGCCCGCCGCCGATCCTCCATTTCCAGCACGGCCTGATTCATCACTTTCCCGCAACAACTCCTGCAGGTGCAGCAGATTGATATCAAAAAATACATACATCACCGCCATATTCAGCAAAAGCATTGCTGCAAGCATGGCGCACAGCAAAACAAAAGGTCTTTTCCGTCTTTTCATAAATAATACCTGCAAATCTTTTTACAGGTATTATTTACATCTTATATTTAATTATCCTCAGAATGTATTTCCTTATGCAGCCGGATCATTACAGCGTCCCGGCTGTTTTTTTGAGGTATGCCGAAAACTCCTGCCTGAGGTCGTCTCTCTTCAATGCGAACTCCACGGTTGCTTCAAGAAATCCCAGCTTGTTCCCCACGTCATAACGTTTGCCGACAAAATCATAGGCGTACATGGAACCCGTCGAAAGCAGCTTCTTCAGCGCGTCGGTCAGCTGGATCTCGCCGCCTTTGCCCGGCTCGGCTTTATCCAGGTAGGTAAATATCTCCGGTGATATGATGTACCTCCCGAGTATGGCAACATTGGACGGAGCCTTATCCCTTTCCGGCTTTTCTATCAGATCGGATACCTTGTAAATGCGGTCGCCTACCTGTGTTCCGGCTATGATGCCGTATTTCGAAACATCCTGCTCCGGCACACGCTGCACACCCAAAACCGTTGTGTTGTATTTTTCATAAACATCAATCAACTGCTTCAGGCAGGGTACCTCCGAATCGACGATATCATCGCCCAGCAGCACCGCAAATGGTTCGTTATCGATAAATGAACGCGCGCAATGGATCGCATGTCCGAGCCCCCTGGGTTCCTTTTGCCTGACATAATTGAGGTTCACAAGATTGGAAATGTCCTGTACCAGCGAAAGCAGTCCCTCATCACCTTTTCTTTTCAGTATGTCCTCCAGCTCATATGATTTGTCAAAATGATCCTCAATCGCTCTCTTCCCGCGCCCGGTAACGATCATGATATCCTCTATGCCCGATGCGATTGCCTCTTCAACAATATATTGTATGGTGGGCTTGTCAACGATCGGAAGCATCTCCTTAGGCTGAGCCTTTGTTGCGGGCAAAAACCTCGTTCCCAATCCTGCCGCCGGTATAACAGCCTTTCTTACCTTCAATTCAATCTCCCCCTTTCAGCTTCGAACATGAAGGCTGCAATCTTATTGCAGCAATTACCGATTCTTTCTTTTACCTGAATAGGCTTCCTATTATATCACCGCCTATGCCGCCTGTGTTTCTGGTCTGTCCCGTATGTCCTATCGCCGCGGAATGCAGCCTGTCAGCAAGCCTTGCCAACGGCAGAGTCTGAAGATATACCGTACCCGGTCCTGATACACATGCAAGGAAAAGTCCTTCACCGCCAAACAATGCATTTTTGAAACCGCCTACAAATTGTATATCATAGCTAACGGATTCATCAAACCCTACAAGGCAGCCTGTATCGACACGCAGCATTTCGCCGGGTGCAAGCTCCCGCTGTAGTATGGTGCCGCCTGCATGAAGGAAACTCAGGCCATCGCCCTGAAGCCTTTGCAATATAAAGCCTTCTCCGCCGAAGAACCCCGCACCGAGGCGTTTTGTGAATGCCACCTCTATTTCTATGCCCCGGGCAGCACACAAAAAGGCGTCCTTCTGGCACAGGAATGTACCTCCATGCATGGATAAGTCAACAGGTATGATCTTTCCCGGATAGGGCGCAGCAAATCCTACTTTGCTTTTCAATCCGCTATTATTGAAGAAAGTTGTTATGAAAAAACTCTCACCGGTCACCATCCTCTTGAACCCGTTGAATAATCCCCCGCCGGTGGACGTCTGCATCACAATTCCCTTTTCCATATACAGCATTGCCCCGACTTCGCCCCTGACCGCTTCACCGGGATCCAGCTCGATCTCCACCATTTGCATGTCGTCGCCACAGATCCTGTATTCTATAATATCCGCCATCAAGACACCTCCCCAAGTAATTTGACCACATACTAATGTGGGCTAACGCCCACAACCCAACGAATGTACTTATTGCCGCGAATATGAAAATATTTCCTTATTTTTTATTGCAATTTCGCAGCAATAAGTTACTTACTATTACACCACATTATAACATACGGTAAATTGCACACATTATTCTTACATTAGTTATTTACTATGTAAAATATATCATAAATAGCTCTACTGTTTACTCTATCATAATGTTGGATAACTTTACAAGAGCCGAACCTTGCATATGGGCGGCGGTCTGGTTTGTTTCACCGGACGTCCTCCTTGAAATTTACTTTTGTATGGTTCTTTTTGTTTATAAATGTGGTATTCTGAATTTGTATCCCTGTATTGGAGATCAAAATAAATTTTATGGAGCTTGTCACACTATTCCATTTTTTATGTCTAACTAAGTGGAGGTGTATAAATGAATCATTTAGAGAATGAAAAACAAATTATTCAGGAAGCGGTATCCGGCAATCAGAAAGCACTCGAAATAATTCTGAGCAGTATTGAGGATATGATTTTCAATTTGTCTCTGCGCATGTTGGGAACGATACCGGACGCCGAGGACGCGACGCAGGAAATTTTGATTAAAGTCATGACCCGTCTGGCTGTCTTTCGTCAGGAGAGCAGTCTGACTACGTGGGTGTTCCGGATTGCGGTCAATCACCTGTGCAGCTATCAAAAAGGGATGTTTTCAAAGCGCCCCCTGAGTTTTGAAGCCTATGGGGAGGATATCCTCTCCGGCACGGAAAAGGATGTGCCTGATATGAGCGGCGGTGTGGAGCAGGCGCTGCTGGAGCAGGAACTCAAGCTCTCATGCAGCAATGTTATGCTTCAATGTCTGGACGCGGAAAGCCGTTGCATCTATATTTTAGGAACAATGTTCCGTCTGGACAGCCGGATCGCAGCAGACATTTTAGGGAGCACTCCGGAAGCGTACCGACAGAGTCTATCCCGCATCCGCAGGAAAATGGCAGCTTTCCTGAGTGAGTATTGCGGCTTGAGCGGCACAGGGGTCTGTTCCTGCAAACGGAAAATCAATTACGCCATTGCAAGTCATCGCATTGACCCTGCCAGGCTTAGCTATCAATCTATGAAATCGTGCGGCTATAAAGATATTGTTAACTGCACCGATGTTATGGAGCAGCTAGACGAGCTTTCACAGGTCTTTGCCAGCCTTCCCGCCTATCATTCGTCACAGAATGTTACGGTATGGATTCGTGATTTAATAGCATCAAAAAGCTTTTCTGCTGTACTCAACGGGCAGGAGGTGATGTGATGAACATGGAGACCATTCTGGATTTCCTTACCGAGCTGGAACAAAACAACAACCGGGATTGGTATCACGCAAACAAACAAAAGTTAGCGCGGGCCAATCAGTCGTTTGAAGAACTCATTAGACTTCTGATGCTGAAGCTCAAAGAGTGTGACAGCCGCATTCCCCTATTAGAGCCAAAAGATTTGACATTCAAGCTAGTACGGGATACCCGGTTTAGTCATGATAAAGCTCCATATAATCCCGCATTCCGCGCTCATATTTCCTCTAAGGGCAAGCTGCCGATCCCGGTAGGCTGCTACATTATGATCAAACCGGGTAATCGCTCTTTCCTCGGCGGCGGACTGTTCGCAGACATGTTTAAGAACGCGACCGCAATGGTGCGGGACCATATTGTCACGCATGGCGACGAGTGGCAGCAGATTATATCTGCGCCCGCCTTCACGGAGATATTTACTGTGAAAGGAACCGCATTGAAAAATATGCCGAACGGGTACGACCCTGCTCATCCGCAGGCTGAATACATAAAAAATAAGAGTTGGTATCTGGAGTATCCTGTCTCGGATCAACAGTTGCTGGATGCAGATTTTATCTCTTGTGCCGCTGCAATTTTTATAAAAATGCAGTCCTTTAATTCATTCCTGAACGAAGCTTTAGATGGCTTTCAAATGCCAGCTGGTTTTAGTAAAAAAAGTGAACAATCCAGCAAAATCAGTGAATCTCAAAAACGGCCTTCCTGATTTATATTTAAATCAGACGTCTCCTAAAATTTATTGGGGATAATTTTTTCTGGGAGGTAGTACAATGAAAAAGAGGTTATTGCGTTATCTTTCTATGACAATCTTGATTTGCTTATTAATCAGTGGCATAAATGTTCCTATTGCTGCGGCAGACGGCACTTTGTCCGGTACGGATTATCTTGCATCTGTAATGGATCAATTCCACAATACTTATGATGTTTACACCGATGCCTTTGCAGCAGGCAACAACTTCAGTGCAAAAGGAATGATTGGTCATGCGCCGACTATAATTGAGAATTATACGCAGGATGTCCATTCAGGGTTAACATGCATTCAAGCCAGCTATACCTGTGGCATATCCCCAAATTGGGGCGGCTGGTACTTTATGAACGGCCAACTGCAGGGCAGCGAGAGAATTCCAAGCCTTAATTGGGGCAACACCCCTAATGCAGGTATTGATTTGACCGGGGCAACGGAGCTGACATTCTGGGCAAAAGGAGCCGTTGGCGGAGAAAGTGTCGAATTTTTCTGCGCTGGCGTCGGCAGAAATTCCAATACCGGAGAGCCGACAAACCCATACCCGGATTCTTCTCCGAAGATATCACTCGGTTATGTGACACTTAACGATTACTGGACACCCTACAGTATTCCGCTGACGGGCTATGACCTGAGCTATGTCCTTGGCGGGTTTGGCTGGGTGACAAATGATGCTCGGAATTGTAATCAGGATATTACCTTCTATATCGATGACATCCAGTTTGACAAGCCACGGCTGGATGAACCGCGTCTGCTTGTAAGCTATAAGGCTCAAAATTCAAGCTACGAATTTGACTCTATATGTCGCAATGTGGCATACACTTATGACAACGCAATGGCTATTATAGCCTTCCTTGCAGATGGCGAAAACGAAAGAGCAGGGCTGATAGCTGATGCACTTGTTTATGCACAGAACCATGACCGCTACTACACTGACGGAAGACTTAGAAACGGTTATCAGGCGGGAGAACTGATACTTCCTCCGGGCTGGACACCAAACGGGGTATCAGGTACGGTGAGAATGCCTGGCTGGTGGGATACTTCTTATACCAACTGGTATGAAGACCAATATTGTGTGAGTTCAAATACAGGCAACATGGCATGGGCTATGCTGGCGCTTCTTTCATATTACCAGATCGAGGGCGGAAGCCGGTATCTTACTGCAGTTGAACGAATGGGTAACTTTATTGAAGAAAAAATGAGAGATACAAGAGGCAATGGCGGATATATGGGAGGCTACGAGGGCTGGGAACCAGGTCCTGAATTTCCGAATCTTACTTTCAAGTCCACCGAACATAACCTCGACCTGTATGCCGCATTTACACGTCTGTATGAAATAACCGGGGAGGCAAAATGGCAGACCCGTGCGCAATATGCGAAGACCTTTGTGCTTTCTATGTGGGACGGCACTGAAGGCAAGTTCTGGACAGGAACTGATCCGGATGGCGTAACTACAAATGAGGAGATTGTTCCGCTTGATACACAGACCTGGACGATACTTTCAATTTTAGATCTGCCGTACAGCTATCAAGCAGGCCTGACCTATGCGGAAGGTCACCATAAGTTGGATAATTCATGGGGATTTGACTTTAATACCGACAAGGACGGCATCTGGTACGAAGGAACATCCCAGGTGGCAACGGCATATATGCTTACGGAACAGGAAGATAAAGCAGGAGATGTTCTAAGCGTAATAAACGCCGGAAGAGCTTCAAATGGCGCTCTGTACGCTTCCGATATAGGCGGGCTGACCACAGGGTTTGATGTAACAACAGATATCCCGTGGATTTATTATCACCGCGAGCATGTCGGAGCTACGGCATGGGGAATAGCGGCGGAAAAGAGGGTAAATCCGTTCTGGCTTGGAACAGCCAACGGGACAATACCTGTTCCTACCGGGCCGGAACCCGAGTCAAATACCTGGGTATCCGCATCAAACATGCCGGCAGCAAAGTCAGAATTTGTGACAGGTACTGTAAACGGCAAGATATATGCAATAGGCGGTTCAGATTACTATGATCAAACTGTAGTGGAATACGACCCGCTAACCGACACATGGACAGCGAAAAATAACATGGATACCTGGATAGAATCCGGAGCATCAGCTGTAGTAAATGACAAGATATATGTCATTGGCGGGTCTATCGAATGTTGTATAACGGATTCTGTAAAAGAGTACGATCCTGCAACGGATACATGGTCCGCAAAGGCAAGTATGCCTACTGCAAGGTGCAGGCTTACGGCCTCGGTTGTAAACGGAAAGATATATGCCGTAGGCGGTTTGGATGATATGTGCAGGCAATCACATGCAGTAGAAGAATATGATCCTGCAACCGATACATGGACGGCAAAAGCAAGCATGCCTATTGATCTTGCCTGGTGTACCTCAGCAGCAGTGAACGGAAAGATATATGTCTTTGGGGGTTCTTTCTTCCTAATATACGATCCTGTCACCGATACATGGACATATAGCCAACCATACAACGCGTGCATTGTAAGTGATGCTAAAGCAATAGCGGTAGAAGAAAAAATATACTTAATTGGCGGAAGTTTTAACGGATCCACTTATAATTATATGAATGTGTATGACACCGGGACAGATACATGGTCGGCAGGTGTTTCATTACCTATGGCTAAGAGTTCTCACGGAGCGGAATATGTAAACGGCAGTATATACGTAATAGGCGGAAGAGATATTGGTGCATGTACTGTTTATGATACCGTAGAGCGGTTTATATTCGAATGAAAGGTGGCATTTTATCCATTTGTTCACTGATTTGTTACAGAAATTTAATATAACTTTTTAGTAAATAGTGGTACAATAAAATTGCCACAGCCAATAATACTATTTTTCATTTTTGTTCCTCCTTTTAATATAGACTATGGCTGATTTCATATTATTTAGTAAAGCACTTATATTATCGGTATTATTTATAAATATTTATCAAGTGCTTTATTTTTTTGCCAAAAATCGACTGCCAGAAATTACTTGCAAACCAGGATTGAAATATGTTGATAAGATTCCGCATATTGAGTATAATAGGTAAGAGTCAATCTTTGGCCGTGCTAGACGGGGAGGTAGCGGTGCCCTGCACCTGCAATCCGCTGCAGCAGGGTTGAATGCCTGTTCGAGGCTTTACTTTTGTAGGGTCTGCTCCATGCAAGTGGCGATGAAAATTGGGTCTTGCGCAACGAAAGCCTGTGAACTCCGCCAGGTTCGGAAGGAAGCAACGGTAAGCAATCACTTTCGTGTGCCGCAAGGATGCCTGATTAGAGTCAACTACACGGGTTACGCTTGTAGAAGTAAGTCGACA
>JBDKVA010000117.1:0-8838 GCA_039679375.1 Clostridiaceae bacterium | reverse complement strand
GAACACGCTGCACACGGTGTACGCCGCTTTCATACTTCAGCCTGCTATATGCGCCGGTAGCTTCGATGGAGAATACCACTTCCTTGATGCCGCCGATTTCCGTATCATTCATGTCGATAATTTCCGATATCCAGCGATGGCGTTCAGCGTACCTCGTATACATCCTGAAAAGATCCGCCGCAAACAGCGCTGCCTCTTCACCGCCGGCGCCGCCTCTTATTTCAACGATAACGCTGCGGTTGTCATTTGGATCCTTTGGCATGAGCAGTATTTTCAATTCCTTTTCTATCTGTTCGAGTTTTTGGCGGGCTTCATCATACTCCTGCTGCACCAGCTCACGGAAATCCTTATCCAGCGTACCGTCCAGAAGCTCCTTTGCTTCGGCGACATCCGATTTGACCTTTCTGTATTCACGGTATTTTCCTACAATCTCGCCAAGCTCCGAGTATTCCTTCATGAGCCTGCGGTACTCGTCCTGGTCGGATATGATCTGCGGATCACTCAGTTTGAGGTTTATCTCCTCGTACTTGTTTTCCGTGGCTTCCAGCTTGTCAAACATATAACACCTCTTAGCATGTATTTTCGGTGTTTTATTATAGCATATAATAGCCAGGTAATCTACTGTCTTTCGCATTCATTGCAACCTTCCCGCCAAACAATGATCTACGGGCTGCAAGTAACAGTATTTATTATGGCTTGCTGAACGGAATGAAAATGCTTGTATTGTATGTAACAAATGTATAAAATGTTATTGTATTTTAGTAACTTATTGCCGCGAAATTGCAAAAAAAACAAGAAAATAGTTTCACATTCGCGGTAATAAGTACATTCGGGGGGTTGTGGGCGGTAGACCACATTGAATATCACCATAATTTAAAATTGTGAGGTAATTATGGCCGAAAATATTAATTCAACAGAAAACACGCAAATCTCTTCTCCGGATAATGAGCACTTCAGGAAAGCTGCATCAGTAGCAAGCGCTGATACAGAAGCAGGTGAGGCTGCAGGTAATGATGCAGCCGCTGATGATGCCGGCGCGGATGCCGAATCGGATACCATAGGTGATGATGCAGCAGGTGCTGGTCCGGATGCAGAGGCTGATGCTACAAGCGAAGCTGCAACAGGCGATGATGAAACTGCCGGTGATGACGGGCACGTCTGCAAAAATTGCGGCAGCCCTTCCGTTTTGGAAGGGTATACGATTCCACTGTGCAGCGAATGCAGGCAAAAATTCATGAAATATCCGGTCCCTAAATCGATTAAGGTATTTTCAACAATTATGCTTGCAATTATGGTTTTTTCACTCTTATCATTTTCCAAATCGTTAAATGCGGGAATTGCCTATGAACGCGGCCTGAGAGCCGAAAAAGAAGCAAAATTCAATACGGCAGTCCGGGAGTACAAAAAAGTAACGGAAATTTTCCCTGAATCGTTCATTGCATGCGGCAAGCTGTTTGTCGCATATGTAAAGAACTACCAGCTTGATGAGGCAATAGAGACATTTGAATTGATCGAAGGGAAGGAAAGCAGCAATTCTGACGAGGTAAAAGTGATCGATCAGGCCAATGAGGCCCTTGGGATCCTGGATGCTTATTATAACCTTAATCAGGAGCTTGTTGATATTTACAACCTGTATACGGATGCACCGCTGCAGACAAAGTGCGAAAAGCTGAAGGGATATGTTGCAAAGTACCCGGATGACTTTATGGGGTTTTATACCTTGGGAGATACGTTGTTTGATCTTGAAGCGTATGAGGATGCGAAGTCTGCATATTTGCAATCCATATCGCTGAGGCCCGACCTTTATATGCTTAGATTGGGTGTTGCAGCAGTCTACAGGCAGACAGGCGAATTTGAAAAAGCGATTGCAGAGTGCAATACCGTACTTGAATATAATAAGGAGTCTGCTGAAGCATATGCATCCTTAAGCAAAATCGACCTGAAGCGTCATCTGTATGAATCTGCATTGCAGCTGGCAAATAAAGCCTACGAATATGACGGCGACAGCATCAATTCTGTTTATACATTGACGCTGGCTTATCACTTTAACAATAAGACAGAGGACAGGGATAGCTGTCTGGCTTTGCTCCAAGCCTTGGATCCGTCTTATTACGATTATGCAAAAAGCATCATTGATGGGAAATCCAAACTATACGAATAATCTGTCAGGGAGGAAACAGCATGATTATACCTGGTTTTGTCATATCTATTGCCACTTTTCCGGGAGTTATCGTCCACGAGCTGGCACATCAGTTGTTTTGCAGGATTTCAAAGGTAGCGGTATTTGATGTGTGCTACTTCCGTATCGGCAATCCGGCAGGCTATGTCCAGCATGAGGTCCCTGCAAAACCGTTGCAAAACATACTCATAGGGATCGGTCCGTTTATTGTGAATACGATCGTGGGCGCTTTGATATCAATGCCTGCAGCCATACAAATCATCAAATTCAGGGATTATTCCAACATACTATATCTTTTTCTCACATGGCTGGGGGTGTCGATCGTAATGCATTCGTTTCCCAGCATTCCCGATGCGAAATCCATATGGGATTCTATCTGGAAGAAGGAAACAAGTGTGCTTATAAAAATAATCGGCACACCTTTGGCGCTTATACTTTTTGCTTGTTCCCTCGGATCCATTGCCTGGCTTGATCTCATATTCGGGATCGGGGTAGCCGTTTTCATACCCAATGTTCTGATATCGCTGCTGGCTTGAGCACGACCCCATTGTGCTTATGAATTAAAATCTCGGGGGCATCGAGCCCCTTTGATCTTGGAGCAAGACTCCGCTATGCTCCATCAATAAAAATGGGCTGCCGCAATGTCTATTGCTGCAACCCATTTCCTATCCTTTGTTTTATCGGACTATTTGACCACTTCAATATAGGCATTCTGTGTCTCGGCAATGATATTGACCTTTTGCTGAGCAGTGCCGTAATTCGCTGTTTCAGCCTCAGCCTCCCTGCTCATTCCATCCGCTCTCGGGGCGTTACGGTAAAGCAGGTTTGGTATCAGCAGGTTGATTCCGCCGTTCGACGTGCGGGCTTTCACTTTGTAGCCCCTGTCCTCGGTATCATTCATATTGGCCTTGATGTCTGCATTCTTAGTCCTGAGTATAAGCTCTGCTGCGATGGCATTTTCAATCAGTTGCAGGTTATCGAGCAGAACTTTGCCATTGACGGTGCTGACATTAAGCTTTTCAGTCTTTAAATTTTTCATGTCGATCATTGCGTTCGCGGTATTGATATTGATATCTCTGCCGATTAAGTAATTGACGACCACTTTTGCATTCTTTGTGTTTACGTCGATTTTATTGCTGTTAACACCTGTCAGGTCAATGGTACCGTTCTTTGTAATGCTGACGAATTCCTCCGAAAGCGTATCTTCCACATAAATCTTGCTGTTCTTTGTCTCAAGGGACAGTTTATTGAATTTTACTGCCGGAACAAATACTTCATAAGCTACGCTCAGGTTGAATGTGTCGGGCTTTGCAAGCTTGAGTGAGACGACATTGTTCTCATTGGCGAACAGGAGCACTTCATCGGCATTTTGCTGTGAACAGCGGATCTTGGCCTTGATGAGGACTTTGCTATCCTGGTGTTTCTTTACCGTTATCTGTCCGTTTGTAGCCTGCAGTACAAGATCACTGCCCTCGACAGCCTCCGCTTCAAAGTTTTTCTCAACCACGACGCAATTCCCGAAAATATTGAATGCACCGGTGTCAACAAAGCTTCCTACGAAGTCGACAACCTTGTCAACAACGCCAAACGTAACGGTTGCAACATCCTTACCGATCTTTTCGGCCTTTTGGCTGAAATCGTCGACCATTTTGTCAAAATCTTTCTGGTTGTAGTTCTTTGAGAGATCACGTCTCCATTCGTTAATCCTCTCCCTGCATTTGGCTACTTCGTCATAATAATTGTGCTGGGGTTTTTGCTGTGTCCTGCCAGTGTTAAAACCTCCTGCATTTCTTGCGTTTCCGGATTCCTGCTTCTGGCTTTCATCTAGTGCCTCAAGAAGCTTTGCAGCCTCATCGCTGTTAATTCTTCCTTCCTGCAGCATCTTGAGTATCATTATTCTTTCTTCACTTAACGACATGTTCTTTTACCTCCTGAATTATTTTTACTTTTTAATTTAATATTAACTGTGTTCCTTTCCCAAACCGGGGTAGTCGTTCTTTGGTGCAACTTCATGTTAAATTTTGTGCGATCCGATTGATGCGTGTCATAGGTGCGAGCGTACCGGTGATTACTCCCTGAGGAGGCTGACTGCTTCTTCCACTGTGATTTCACCGTTTTCCAGCTGATCCAGTATCTCTTTCCTTTGATCCGATGCTTCATCAAAGCTTTGGCTGTATCCCGGATCATTGTTGTAACCCAGTGCGTTTGCGGCATCTTCCAGCCTGTTCCTTACAGTGGGGTAGGAGATGCCAAGTTCCTTCTCCACATCCTTTATATTGCCTCTGCACTTTATGAAGGTTTCGATAAAGGATTTCTGCTCAGCTGTCAGGCTGCAGAACCTGCAAAGCTGGAAATGACCCTCGATCCGGGTTCCGCATGCGTCGCAGCTGATGGCAGTGACCTTGGTATTTTGTCCGCAGACCGGGCACCTCCCTAATGCTTCTCTTGTCATACATACGCTCCTTTAATTTATCTAAAGATATATCATGTTTTTATCAATATAATTAATATGATCATTAAATATATTAATTATTCCATAATATATACTATTATTGTAAAAACCATTTGTCAAGAGTACATGTGAACTTTTATTAATAATATTAATGTGATAATTAATTTTTTTAAGCTCACATTTAAATATACGCAATAATATTAATTATGTTTCATAAAAAATAAAATAAAAAAATCATAACCGAAAGGAATAATTACATATCCTTATGGTTATGATCTGGATCTGGCACAAACCGGGGCAGGGACAACTTGCTGTAAAACGGCCGGCTTGCGTATTACTGGCTTTCAAGCCGGCTAAGTGCATCCAATATGTCATGCAGTGCTTTTATTTTCTTTTCATATCCTGACACATCGTTGCCGGGGTGGTCTGCAGACTTTATAAGCATATCAAGATACTCGGACAAATAAAGAATAATATACCTCCGCAGAGACTCTTCACTATACTTGTGTTTATGCTTGCATTCATGCAATATTATACACTCCTTTACTTCTTTGATTATATGTCCCAAAAAATTGGATGTCAACACAATATTCTAAAGTAATGGGAATAAAACTCTTTGCTTTTTGCAATTAATTATAATGTAAGAGTGGAGGGATAGATTTGAAAACACTGGGAGATAGCCTTAGAAATGCACGTGAAGCAAAGAACTTAACACAAAAGGAAGTTGCCAAAAGGACAGGTATTCATAATAAGACTATCTCAAATTATGAGAACGACGTTAGTTCGCCGGATCCGGATGCATTAAAAACCTTTGCGGATATTTATGAGACTTCTGTTGATTATCTGCTGGGCCGCTTTGAAAATAAAATTGAAACAAATACCGGAACAAAAGACGTATGCCGGCTTGATATTTCCGATTTGCCCGATGAAGCTATAAAACGGGTGGAGGAGTATATTGAGCTATTGAAGCTGAAATATAAAAAAAGGTATTGATGTAAGAAAGCTTATGAACTCATATCTCCCGGCGGCCTTCCAGCGCTTTTGAAAGGGTCATCTCATCGGCGTACTCCAGGTCTCCTCCAACCGGGATGCCGTAAGCAATTCTTGTGATTCTGATTCCAACCGGCTTGAGAAGCTTCGAGATATACATGGCGGTTGCTTCGCCTTCGACGTCGGGGTTGGTAGCGATGATGATTTCCCGGATATCGCCTTCCCGGATCCTCTTGAGCAATTCCTTTATTTTTATATCCTCCGGACCAATACCCTCCATTGGCGAAATCACGCCCTGAAGCACATGGTAAAGCCCCTTGAATTCGCGGATCCTTTCCATTGCAACGACATCCCTCGGGTCTTCTACCACGCAGATGATTCCCTGGTCACGGTTGGCACTGCTGCAAATTGCACAGGGATCAGTTTCCGTAAGATTGCTGCATATGGAGCAGTAGCGTGTTTTCAGCTTGGCGTCCCGGATGGCGTTCGAAAGGGCATCCACCTTTTCCTGTGTGAGATTCAACACATGAAAAGCAAGCCTCTGGGCGGTCTTATGACCAATGCCCGGAAGCTTTTCAAATTCTTCGATCAATTTTGCGACGGGTGGTGCGTAGAAGTAGCTCATATCAGAACATCCCGCCAAGTCCGCCCAAACCGCCTGTTATTTTTGACATCTCACCGTTGACCATTTCATCGGCCATGCGAAGTGCTTCGTTTACGGCTGCCAGTACCAGATCCTGCAGCATTTCGACATCATTGGGGTCTACTACATCCGGGTTGATGCTGATCTCCTTGATTTGTTTTTTGCCTGTGGCAATAACCTTTATTGCACCGCCTCCGGCAGTTGCTTCAACCTCTCTGTCCTGCAGCTCGGTCTGTAACTTTTCCATATCCTTTTGCATCTTCTGAGCCTGCTTCATGAGATTGCCCATGTTGCCTCCGCCAAAACCTCCCGGGAAACCACCTTTTGCCATATCCAGTCCTCCTATAGTAAAAACATTCTATATATATCGACAAAATAATTTCGAAATAGTCAGGCATTTTGCCGCATATATTTCCTTGATTTATCGTGTGCACAGCTGTTTTATTCATTGTGGAATATCTGTGCATACATATATAATGGTAACTCTCAATTATAGAAATCTTCTCCTGTTACTTCTCACATTATAACTTAACAGGGTAGTTTTGCACAAGAGTATTCTACTCATCGAGGATTTCGAGCGGCAGCCCTGCCTTGTCTGCGATACTTCGGGCCTTTTCGATCAACTCGTCCTTCTCGCTGCGTCTGGTTTTAGCCGTTACTTTATCAAAGGACTCATCATCAAGGCACTTCACCTTCATCTCGCGCCCTATTACTTTTAGGATAGCTTCTTCGATCAATTCAATATGTTCCATTTTGGAGACCAGCGTTTTGGTGAAATTCTCCTTAGTGCTGAATAAAAGGCCTACATTGTTTTCATCCAGCATCACAGCTTTTGTATTCAGCAGGAAGGAGTGGACTTTCATTCTTCCCATGCTTTTAAGGTAATCCATTACCTTAGGCCACTGGCTGAATTCCTCAGCCTTTGCCGACGCTGCAGACGGCGCCGGACCGGGGATGTGTCCGGCTGACGTGTCCTGATTATTTGTTGGGCCTGCGGCCGTGGCAGCCGCAAGCTGAGAGGACGGTTCTGCGGCGGAAGGATCGCCTGCCCGGGATGAATCACCTGCCGGTAACAAACCACCAGTTGGTATTATGCCAGCTGTTTGCGGTAAAGCACCTGCCTGTGGCAAGTTGCCTACCTGCAGCCTGTTTTCAATAGCGGTAAGCCTGTCTGCAATACTAGCATCAGCGTGACTGCTGCTGCCGCAAAGCTTTATTAATGTTACCTCCAGCAATACCCTCGGGTTTGCAGCCCATTTGAGCCCTGTTTCCAGTGCGGAAAGCTCCCTTACCTGGCGGATGATTTCATCCTGTGTTATGGCGCCCGACTGCTTTTTCATATCCTCCAGTATGGCGGTCGGCACGTCAATGAGGCCGCCGCACTGACCATTTGTTGCCTTGCATATAAGCAGGTTCCTGAGATACAGGACCAGATCGGAGACAAAATGCGCCATGTCACGCCCGTCCATGATCAGGCGGCTGATATTTTCAAGTATCGCAGGGATATTTTTCCTAAGCATGTTTTCAACAAATTCTGTCATGAAGGTATCGTTGACGATACCAACGACAGACAGCACATCATCATAACCGATTTTTCCTTTGCCGAGTGAAATACACTGGTCAAGCAGGCTGATGGCATCCCTCATTGCACCGTCGGACATCCGGGCCATGAGCCTGGCGGCATCCGGATCCAGTGCGACGCCTCCGGCAGATGCAATCTTGTTCAACTGCTTTACAATGCTGTCTTGTGAAATCCGCCTGAAATCAAACCTCTGGCATCGTGAAAGAATGGTAGCCGGGAGTTTATGGGGTTCGGTGGTTGCCAATATGAAAATCACATGCTCCGGCGGCTCTTCGAGCGTTTTAAGCAATGCGTTGAATGCTCCGGTCGAGAGCATATGGACTTCATCGATGATATATACCTTGTATCTGGCTTTTGTCGGGGCGTATATGACTTCGTCACGGATGGCGCGTACATTATCCACACTATTGTTGGAGGCTGCATCGATTTCAAGAACGTCAACACAGCTGCCCGCAAGGATATCACGGCAGATTTCACACTGGTTGCACGGATCGCCGCCATTGGGATGCAGGCAGTTTACCGCCCTTGAAAGGATATGCGCCATCGTGGTTTTTCCGGTTCCCCTTGTACCGCAGAAAAGATAGGCATGTGCAACCCTTCCGGTGCTTACGCTGTATCGCAGTGTCTTTACCACATGCTCCTGTTCTACCACATCCTCAAACAACGTAGGACGCCATTCTCTATATAATGCGATATAAGACATCGTACACTCTCCTTGCCAAAACTGTCCATTATGGTACCAGCTTTAAACCATTTGATATTACCTTATATTATACCAAAAGCGAGGGGTAAATTGAAAGGGAATACTCCAGGCAATCGAATTCCCGAAGTATCCCCTTATATAATTGATTGGCCGTGCACCTGCTGTCGACTTACTTCTACAAGCGTAACCCGTGTAGTTGACTCTAATCAGGCATCCTTGCGGCACACGAAAGTGATTGCTTACCGTTGCTTCCTTCCGAACCTGGCGGAGTTCACAGGCTTTCGTTGCG
>JBDKVA010000116.1:0-37793 GCA_039679375.1 Clostridiaceae bacterium | reverse complement strand
AAATCATCCATAAGAGATTTTGTCCGGGAATAGGTATGTGGCTGAAAAATACACCAGATCCGTGACTGGGCAAAATTCCTGACAGCTTTCAGCGTCGCAGCCACCTCGGTCGGGTGGTGCGCGTAGTCATCCACAACGGTGATACCGTCGCACATGCCTTTCATTTCAATACGTCTGTGGGTGCCGCCGAATTTTTGCAGCGCCTTTACAGCCGAGCTGAAGCTGCAGCCCATTATACTGCATGCTGCAATTGCTGCAACAGAGTTGCTCACATTGTGGATGCCGGGAACCTTCAGCTTTATTTCTGCGACCGGTTTTCCGTACTGAAGCAATGTATACTTTGCGCAGCCCAGGTCGTCATATGTGATGTTTGCTGCGCTCCAGTCATTTTTATCACTCTGAAGTCCAAACGTTACTTTTTTACAGGATACCTGACCCATGATGGCAGCGATAGCCGGATCGTCGCCGTAAGCCAGAAGACAGCCGTCTTCCGGTACCAGCTTCGCAAAGCCCGCGAAGGCTGTTCTCACCTGTTCCAGGTCCTTATAATAATCTGCATGGTCAAATTCAACATTCAGGATCACTGCAAGGTATGGATGGAACTTTAGGAAGCTTCCCGCGTATTCGCATGCTTCCGCAATGAAATAATCGCTTTTTCCTATCCTGGTCGTTCCTCCGATCTGGGTCAATTCGCCCCCGATATGTATAGTGGGGTCCAGCCCTTCCTCCAGCATGATCATTGAAATCATGGAGGTGGTGGTGGTTTTTCCGTGAGTACCCGATATTGCAATGCTTCCAGGATATCCTCCCATGATCTCCCCAAGGAGTGTGGCCCTGTCGATGCAGGGAATGCCGATTTGTCCGGCAGCAATCAGTTCCGGGTTGCTGCTTTTAATAGCCGCCGTGTAGACGATGAGGTCGGCGTCTGTTACATTATCGGCAAAATGGCCTATTATTACCTTTATCCCCATTTTCTCAAGCTTTTGTGTAATGGAGGAAGCCTTCATATCCGAACCGGTTACGATGTAGCCCTGGCTGGCAAGGATCTCGGCAAGTCCGCTCATACTGATTCCGCCGATACCTATAAAATGAATTCTCTTTATATTTTTCGATCTTAAAAGACTGTCAATCAGCAAATTAAAACACTTCCTATATAAATTAGTGATGATTCCATAATACATTATTTATTCATAAATGTAAAATACAGCTCACGGTGCTTGTTATAAAACACATCATGCTGATGCCGGATCCGCATATTAAGGGTGCCGGGAGTCTGTTTTTATACAGGCACTTATCAGTAACTTATTGCCGCGAAATTGCAATAAAAAACAAGAAAGCAGTTTCACATTCGCGGCAATAAGTACATTCGTTGGGTTGTGGGCGGTAGCCCACATTAGTATATGCAAAATCATCCATTTTATTAGCATTTCCAAAAAATATTAAACAATAAGTACTGATTACGAACATTTATCAAAAATGCACTATAAACATTCGGATATTGTATGGTATAATGAAAGGGGGCACACCTTCAGGGTCCATTGCCAGGAATGTCCCCGACGTATCTGCTGCACGAGCTGTAATGCGGATATATTATACCGCTCTGCGGGAATTAGCCGCCCGCGCGAAATTTTCGGCCAAAGGGCCATGTCGCCGAAACGCACATGGGCAATTATTATGAATGAGTGGTGTTTATGGAAAAGCTTCAAAGAAATGAGAGAATTTCGATCTTGCAACGAATATTCTGTGATTCTCCCGGAAAGGTATTCTCTCTTGGCGATTTCACAGTAATGCTTGGCTGCGCCAAGTCTTCTGTCAGTGAAGATATCGACATTATCAGAGGCTCGCTGGAAAAATTAGGTGTAGGCACGGTCGAAACAATAACAGGCGCTTCCGGCGGTGTACGTTACCTGCCGTTCTATTCCGGCGGGAATGCACTGAAGCTTGCAGAAAATCTGTGCGGGGAGCTTTCCAAAAGGGAAAGGATCCTTCCGGGCGGATATCTTTATATGATGGACATCATTTATGATCCCGGATTGGTAACGGAAATAGGAAGAATATTTGCCGGTAGTTTTTACAATAAAGGCATCGATTATGTGATTACGGTAGAGACCAAAGGTATCCCGCTTGCCTTTATCACAGCCAAATATCTGAATGTGCCGCTTGTTATCGTCAGGCATTACAATGAGGCTATGGACGGCGCTTCCGTTAATATCAGCTATGTTTCCGGTTCATCGAAAAAGATGCAGACAATGGTGCTGCCGTTGCACTCTCTCAAAAGAAATTCCCGGCTGTTATTCATTGATGATTTCATGAAGGGCGGAGGTACAGCCAGGGGAATATTGGAGCTGGCAAAGGAATTTGAATGTGAAGTGGCGGGAATAGGCGTGCTGATTCAAACGCAGGAACCTTTAAAAAAACTTGTTGAAAACTATTTTTCACTGCTGACGCTAAAGAGTGTGGATGAGGAGAATGGCATAACCAGTATAACTCCAAGCGTATGCCTTAAGTTAAGCTCATTGCGGTAGATATATTTCCGGCATGTTTATCCGATATCATTTTTGGTTTTTTCTTAATCGTATAATTTCGTTATCGCAAACTGTAAAAATATTGTAAGAAAAAGAAGGAAATTATTAATTTATATAGAATATATATTGTACATTAATTAACGGAAGGTGGTAGCATATTATGGAAATAACAGATGTCCGCATAAGAAAGATAGATGTTGAGGGAAAAATGAAAGCGGTCGTTTCTGTGACATTTGATAACGAATTTGTTGTACATGACATCAAAGTTATAGAAAGCCAGAGCGGCCTGTTTATTGCGATGCCCAGCAGGAAAACACCCGACGGGGAGTTTAAAGATATTGCTCACCCAATAAATGCTGTCACAAGGGATAAAATTCAAAAAGCAATTCTTGACAAATATGTTTCGACAACAACCGTTGAAGAATAAGGTTAACAAAGGCACTTACAAATAAGTGTCTTTTTTTTGTTGAAAAAACGGATAAAAAGTGAGAGAATATATGCTGAAACTTAAGGGGTATTGTGATATGGTAATGTAAGGGATAAGGAATCTATCAAACAAACAACTAAAGGAGTAGAAAAATGAACCTGCATGGCAAGGATATCAAAATATTTTCTGGAAATTCCAACCGGGCTCTTGCCGAAGAAATCGGGGAAAAGATAGGGTTGCCTTTGGGTATCGCAACAGTGGGCACTTTCAGTGACGGTGAATCTGCCATTAACATAGGAGAGGTCGTAAGAGGTTCTGACGTTTTTGTGATCCAGTCCACATGTACACCTGTAAATGATAACCTCGTAGAACTGCTTATCATGATTGACGCCTTGAAAAGGGCATCGGCAGGAAGAATTACTGCGGTCATGCCATATTTCGGCTATGCGCGCCAGGACAGGAAGGCTAAAGCGAGGGATCCCATTTCGGCCAAGCTGGTTGCCAATCTGATCACAGTTGCAGGAGCGGACAGGGTTTTGACCATGGATCTGCATACGCCGCAGCTTCAGGGCTTTTTCGATATTCCGGTGGATCATTTGATGGGAGTTCCTGTACTGGCCAGTTATTTCAGTGAAAAATTCGATCAGTTCGACGACGTGGTTGCGGTATCGCCTGACGTGGGAAGCGTGACCCGTGCCAGAAAATTTGCCGAGCGTCTGGATATTCCAATTGCCATAATAGACAAAAGAAGGCCGAAGGCCAATGTAAGCGAAATAATGAATATTGTAGGCGATGTTGCCAATAAAAAGGTCGTGCTGGTCGATGACCTGATCGATACCGCAGGTACGATTGTAAACGGAGCCAATGCACTGATGGAAATGGGCGCGAAGGAAGTGTACGCATGCTGCACACATGGGGTACTTTCGGGTGCGGCCTTCGAAAGGATCGAAAATTCCTGCATAAAAGAGCTTGTTACGCTAAATACTATTCCATTACCGAAGAACAAGCCCGTTAATAAAATAATATCGCTTTCCGTGGCGGCAATTTTTGCAGAAGCTATTGAAAGGATTTATGGAGATATTTCCATCAGTACGCTCTTTACGCAAAGAGATTAGTGCAGAGGGCTGCTATGATATTCAGCCGGTTTAACAGGGGGCGCTGCTGTGGAGAAATTGACCATTATAGTTGGTCTGGGAAATCCGGGAAATAAATATGAAAATACGAGGCACAATGTAGGATTCCGTACTATTGATTATATCTCCGGGAAGTATGGCGTAAAGGTGGACCGGCTGCGGCACAAAGCCCTTACCGGTGACGGCGCGATAAAGGGTGAGAGGGTTCTGCTGGTCAAACCGCAGACCTTTATGAACCTGAGCGGAGAGAGTGTCCGTGATATTATGGAATGGTACAAGGTACCGCTGGAAAACCTTATCGTGATATATGATGATGCGGATCTGCCGGCAGGTACGATACGTGTACGCCCAAAAGGCAGTTCAGGTACGCATAACGGGATGAAATCGATCATTTATCAGCTTCAGTCCGATGATTTCCCCAGGATCCGGATCGGAATAGGAAAGGCGCCTGAGGGATGGGATCTGGCGGATTATGTACTGGGCAGGTTCAGCAGTGAGGAATCCGCGGTCATTATGCAAAGCATCGGACGTGCTTCAGATGCTGCTGTTGCAGTAATGACCGGCGGTGTCGCTTCCGCGATGAACCAATACAATGGGAAAGACAATAGCTATATTGAATGAATCAATTTTCTTAACGAATTGCTTTGTAAACGGCAGTGATTCTATGATGTTTGCAAAGATGAGAGTTTAGAAAATTTTATTCAATTAATATATAATGCAAACCGCGCTTGGAAGGTTTTATGATAAATTATATTGATCCGCTTCTTGAACTGGAAGAATACAGACAGGCATTGACCTCGGCGAAGGAATATAAACGGTCTGTAAATATCGTAGGGCCTTCTGAATCCCAGAAGGCCCATATTTCCTATGCCCTCTGCAGCCATTCCGGAAGCAGGGGAATCTATGTTGCATTCAACGAAATGCAGGCAAGGAAGCTATATGAGGACTTCACCTTTTTTATGGGCGAGGAAGTCCTTTTTTATCCTACCAAGGAAATCATGCTCTATGATGTGGAGGCCAAAAGCAATGATGCGATCTATCAGAGGCTGATGGTCCTCGACAGGATTTTGAGAAAAGATTATAAATTCATTGTGACTTCTGTGGAAGCTCTTTCCCACAAACTTGTACAACCTCAGCTTATTCAAAAAAACATCATCGAAATAGGCCTTGAGAGTCGCCTCGACCTGGATGACCTTGCACGCAGGCTGGTTATGATGGCTTATGAAAGGGTCGAGTCGGTAGAAAGGCGCGGGCAGTTCGCAGTCAGGGGCGGTATTGTAGATATTTATTCCATTGATGCGGACAGTGCAGTGAGGCTTGAGCTTTTCGGAGACGAAATCGATTCCATCCGGCAGTTCGATGTCAATACACAGCGTTCAACCGGCAGGGTTGACCGGGTCAGGATCCTTCCGGCGCGTGAGATTATATATGAACGGGAGAAAAAGAAAGACATCATCAGGTCGATCAGCAGCGACCTGACACAGACGGGAAAAAAAGGCCATAATTTTGCACAGAGAATCAATGCGGATATTGAACGCTTTAAAGAAGACTGGTATTTCCCTGGGATTGACAGATATATCCCTTACATTGCCGATATTCCTTCTTCCCTGGAAGAGTATGCCGGGGATGAAGTGCTCATCTTCATGGATGAGCCTGCCAGGCAGAAGCAAAGGCTTGAAAACTTGCTGCTTGAGCATGAGGAAATCTGCAAGGGGCTTCTTGAGAAAGGACAGCTTCTGCCCCAAAGCAGGAGTATGTTCTATGACTTTGTAGAACTTTACTCAAAGTTGGAGAAGAAAAAGGTCATTTATTTGAATACGATCAACGCCGACAACCTGGCATCAGGGGAAGCAAAGGTATATAGTATTCCGTGCAGGCTCATGGGGTCGTTCCAGGGGAATGTGGACATGCTTGCCGAAAGCCTTTCCACCTGGAAGAAGAGCAAAAACAGGATACTGGTGTTATCCGGTACAAAAGGGCGTGGCGAGCGTCTGCGTGAAGCGTTAGGCGGCAAGGAAATCGAATCGGTTTATATGGATGAGATCAGCAGTCCTGTATTGCCGGGGCAGATTATCATTACCCATGGCAGCCTTCATAAAGGCTTTGAATATCCGACTGTCGGGTTTGTCGTAGTAAGTGACAAGGAGGTTTTCGGGCAGGACAGAAAGCCTGCAAAAACTTCGAGTAAACATAAAGGAAGGCCTATCAGTCTTTTCACTGAACTCAATGTTGGTGATTACGTCGTTCACCAGACTCATGGGATTGGGCAGTATATCGGGATAGAAAAGCTGTCTGTCGAAGGCGTCAAAAGGGATTACCTGAAAATAAGGTATCAGGAAGGTGCTTTCCTATACATTCCGACAAACCAGTTCGATCTGATACAGAAATATATAGGTTCGGAAGGGAAGCTGCCCAAGGTAAGCAAGCTGGGCGGTACGGACTGGTACAAAACCAAAAGCAAAGTAAAGGAATCCTTGAAGCAGCTGGCAGCGGAGCTAATCAAACTATATGCACAGCGGCAGGCTTCAAAGGGGTTTACCTTTTCAAAAGACACCGTCTGGCAGAGCCAGTTCGAAGAGCAGTTTCCGTATGAGGAGACGGAGGATCAGCTTAAGTGCATAGAGGAAATCAAGGATGATATGGAATCGGGCAAGCTGATGGACAGACTGCTGTGCGGCGACGTGGGCTACGGCAAGACTGAGGTGGCTATACGCGCGATCTTCAAGGCTGCTATGGACGGGAAGCAGGTGGCATATCTCGTGCCTACGACAGTTTTAGCCCAGCAGCAGTATAACAGCTTCGTAGAAAGACTGAAGGATTTCCCTGTCTCGGTAGAGATGATCAGCCGTTTCAGGATGCCGAGCGAACAAAAGAGGATCCTGAAGGATGTCAAGGCGGGGAATGTGGATATATTGATCGGAACGCACAGGCTACTGCAAAAGGATATCCAATTCAAGGATCTGGGGCTGCTGGTCGTGGATGAAGAACAGCGTTTCGGTGTATCCCACAAGGAACGCCTCAAGAATCTCACTCCAGGTGTGGACGTCCTGACGCTGACGGCGACGCCCATACCCAGGACGCTCCACATGTCGCTTGTAGGCATCCGCGATATCAGTGTGATCGAAGATCCGCCCGAGGAGAGATACCCGGTACAGACCTATGTGATGGAATATAACAAAGATGTTATAAAGGATGCAATCATCAGGGAGCTTGGCAGACAGGGACAGGTATTTTACCTGTACAACCGGGTCAGGACGATCGACCTGCGGGCTTCGGAAATACAGGCGCTGGTGCCCGACGCAAGAGTGGCTGTCGCCCATGGACAAATGGATGAGAGACAGCTTGAGGATATCATGATCAGCTTTATCAAGGGGGAATTCGATGTGCTGGTGTGTACCACGATCATAGAGTCCGGCCTTGATATGCCCAACGTGAACACTATCATTGTAGAGGATGCCGACAGGATGGGCCTTGCGCAGCTTTACCAGCTAAGGGGGAGGGTAGGCCGTTCCAACAGGCTTGCCTATGCATATATTACATATAAAAAGGATAAAATCGTAGCCGAAGTTGCAGAAAAAAGGCTGCAGGCTATTAAAGAATTCACGGAGCTGGGCTCCGGCTTTAAAATCGCCATGCGCGACATGGAGATAAGAGGCGCCGGAAATCTTCTCGGTCCCGAGCAGCACGGCCATATGGAAGCTGTTGGCTATGACATGTATTGCCGCCTTCTGGATGAAGCGGTCAGTGAACTGAAGGGTGAGCCAATCAAAAAGGAAGAGGCGGAAATTACGATCGATATCAACGTCAGTGCCTATATCGATGATTCCTACATCGGAGTCGAGGGCAAAAAAATTGATATGTATAAAAAAATTGCGTCCATCCGCGATGGACAGGATGTATTGGATATCGAAGACGAGCTGACCGACCGGTACGGCGACATTCCCGAAACCGTACGCAATCTTATCTCCATAGCCCATATCAAATCGCTTTCCTGTTCCCTCGGCGTTTCAGCCGTATCGGAAAAGAACGATACCGTTGTATTTCAGATAGCGAATGCGAAGAAGATCAATTTCCAGGCGATAGGGAAGGCCGCCGAAAAATACAAGCGCCAGCTGCTGTTCAATGCCGGTTCAAATCCGTATTTGGTGTACAAACTATTATCGGGTCAGCGGTCGCGGCTTCTTGAAAATATTAAGATTTTATTACAGGATTTAAAAAGCTATGAAGTAAACGGATAATCTAATATAATGTATTTAATTAATAAGATGGGGAGAGATTGCTTTGAATAAAAATGAAGGAAGCACAAAAACGGACAAGCATCATGCGGCGGAAGGCAAGCGCGGAATGCCCGAATATCTGAAATACGGTCTGATAATATTTGCAGCCATAGCCTTAATAGCGGCCGGCCTTTTAGTCTGGTTCAGCGTAAGCGGCAGTTATGTCGCAACAGTAAACGGAGAGAAGATCAAAACAGGGGAATTCAAGTATTATCTTACGGTTCAGAAACAGACCTTGTACCAAAATGCTGCCGCGTCATCCAATATCAGCGAGGAAACTTTCTGGGCAACGCCGATTGGAGGCGAAGACGCTGTGGAATACGCCAAAAAGCTGGCGCTGAACGCATTGAAGGAAATGAAGATACAGTATGCCAAGGCAAAGGAAGCAAAAATATCGCTTACAAAGGATGAATTAAAGGGTATCGACGATTATATCCAGACCCAGATTATCGACACCATGGGTGAAGGGAACAGGATCAAGGCGAATCAGGCGTTCGAAAAGGAATATAGCTTTACGATAGACGACCTTCGGAGCGTGCAGGTTCAGAACTATACGGTCCAGAAGTACTGGACCCAGGAAATAACGGATGAGGATGCCAATGTAGATACGTATTATACCAAAAATCCGGAATGGTACAAGGAAGATACACAAATGAGGACAGGTCTGGAAGAGGCCGTGTGGGCAAGGCATATACTGATTTCTGTTGAAAGTACGGCAACGCAGGAGCAGAAGGATGCAGCCAAAAAGAAGGCAGAGGATCTGATTGCCAAGCTAAAGGCCGGGGAGGATTTTGTGACCCTTGTAAAGGCGAACTCCGAGGATCCGGGCTCCAATACCAGAGGCGGAGATTATTTATTTGGAAAAGGCAGGATGTATGAGCCTTTTGAAACAGCTGCGTTTGCACTGGAACCGGGTAAGATTACGGAGACTCCTGTTCTGACAGATAAAGGCTACCACATTATCAAGCTTGAGGAAAAGTATGCAAAGGATGAGCCGGTTAGCCTCCGATGTGCGAAAGAGTACGATTATGAGTACGGAATAGATTTTGTAAGATACAAGCTTATTTCGGCCAAGGTTGCCGAGTGGGCCAAGAATGCCGCATACAAGGAAAACACAGTAGTATATAGCTCTATCAAGTAATAAGGTTTGGGTATGTTTAACCGGCAGAAGACTTTTGTGATATATCGCATGTTATCTGCCGGTTTTTTGCGTCAGTTCAGCTGTCAAAACCATTCTTTTAAAATTACTTGCAAAGATATGGCACATCTGTCTATCGCAGCGATTTTCATGCTACAAAGTCTAACAGCCTAGCTGCGATATGTATAAAACTCCAATAAATTATTAATACTAAAAAGGCAATAAGAAACAATACAGTTAAGGAGGTAAGGACATTGAAGGCGACCGGAATTGTGCGAAGAATAGATGATCTTGGCAGGGTAGTCATACCCAAGGAGATCAGAAGGACCTTAAGAATAAGGGAAGGCGACCCTCTGGAAATATTTACCGATAAAGACGGCGAAGTTATATTAAAGAAATATTCACCAATCGGGGAGCTGGGCGATTTTGCAACTCAGTATGCGGACTCCATTCATAAAACAAGCGGACATATCACATGCATTGCAGACAGAGACACGATCATAGCAGTATCAGGTGCATCCAAGAAGGAATTCCTCGAAAAATCACTCAGTACGGAAGTAGAACGGGTGATTGAAGAAAAAACAACTCTTGTTGTAAAGTCCTCTGATGACAAGAGCATCACAATATTGGCGGATGAAGGCTCCGACAAGAAATACTCTTCTCAGGTCGTATCGCCTATTATATCGGAAGGCGATCCGATCGGTGCTGTCATTCTTCTCTCAACCGACCCAAACAGTAAAATGGGCGAAGTTGAAGCAAAGTTAGCTCAATCAGCTGCGGGCTTCCTTGGCAAACAAATGGAACAGTAAAGGCCGTACAAGTATTTAAATCAGGAAAGATTTTTAAAATCATACAGAACTATGAATAAAAGCAGCAGATTTTGTGGCATCTGCTGTTTTTATTATCCTCAAGGATCATGTTAAATTGTCTTTTCAGAAATATTACAACTAGATTAATATATGTCCAATACAATTTTATTGAATCTTCAGCTATGCTATAATTTTTATAATACGGAAAATATGCCATATTTCAGCGACTCCTAAAGTCATATGGAAACTTGCGCTGTAGTGTTAGGGGGAAAAATGCAATTTACCGCTATTAATGACCGTATAGAAAACATTCGAGACAATGCGGCGGAGATAAACAGGTTTGTAGAGGAATATAAGCCATTTATTGCATCCTGCGCGGAAAAGATCGCTGGAAAATATATGGTATATGGTATGGATGACGAACTCAGCATTGCCATGATGGCATTTGTAGAAGCAATCAATTCATTCGACGGTTCAAAGGGAAATTTCTTTTCATTTTCCCGGAATATTATAAAAAGAAGGCTGATTGATTATTATCGTAAGGAAAAGCGAAACAGAAATGTAATATCGCTTAATATGTACATGGAAGAACAGGACGAGGAATTTGACCTGAGCGGCAATGAAGCGGTACGGTTATTCAACGAAAATAAAGTAACGCAGATGAGAAGGATGGAGATGGAGGAACTCGGAAATGAGCTGAAAAGCTGGAAAATCACATTTTCAGATCTTGCTGAAGCATCTCCGAAACATGATAAAACACGCAGGCAGTGCAGTGAAATTGTCGGGCTCATATTATCAAGGCCGGATATGCTGCAGCAAGTGCTGGTCAAGAAATATTTGCCTTTGGCTGAAATTGAAAAAGCTTTAAAATTACCCCGAAAATTTATGGATCGTTTTCGAAAATATATTATAGCTGTGATCGTTATAGCGACAGGGGATTATGAATACATAAGGGATTACATAAAACTTTGAGATGGGAGGGGGGCTGACAAATGAGAGGAATCATAGCGGAGATAAACGGGAAATATGCAATAATCCTGGCTCAGGATGGTTCATTCAAAAAAATAAGAGTACTTTCACATATGGCCGTTGGAAGTGAAATTGACCTGAATCAGCCTTCTGAAAATATTAAAGTAGCAAGGCTGATATCAAAGGTTTCAGCTATTGCTGCAGGAGCGTTATTCATCCTCGGGATCGGTTATGGGGCATACAGCTATACGGTGCCGTACAGCTATGTGGATGTTGACATAAACCCAAGTATTGAGCTGACAGTGAATATATACGACAGAATCATAAAGATGGAAGCTCTCAATGACGACGGTAAGAAAATTCTTGAAAACAGGAACTTTAAAAATACAAGCCTGCAATCAGGTGTTGCGCAAATTTTAAGCATTGCTCTGGAGCAGGGCTATCTTAAGGCCGGGGCTAAAACCGAAGGCAGCAGTGAGATCGGTGTATCAGGAAATGATACGGTAAACGAAGCAAATGCCGGTTCTAACGCAAAAGAGCCGATTATTGAAAATGCTGTACTCTTAACGGTTGCAAGCAATAGTGGTAATAAATCGGAGGCGCTTGCAAAAAAACTTGCAGAAATGGCGTCACAGAAGCTGGAAAAGGACAGTGTCAACTCCGAGGTACTTGTTGGAGAGGCAAGCGTTACGCAGCGCAATGATGCAAGAATATTCGGCGTTACACCGGGCAAGCTTGTGTTGATCGAAGATGCTCTGGAGAGTGAACCGGAGTTGAAGCTTGAGGATCTAAAGAAAGCTTCCGTAAAGGATCTGATAAAAAAAGCCAAGGACAAAAAGACAGAGACGGAAAAGCTAATGGCAGAAATGAAGAAGCTGGAAGAAGAAAAGCAGAAGGCGGAAGAACTGAAGACTGCCAATGATAATAAAGATGATAAGGTCAGCAAAGATAACAACAAGAGCGAAACGAAAATAAATAACGGCGGTAGTACGGTTCCCTTGGAACCCGGACTAGGGGAACAGGAAGAGGCTGCCTTTCAGGAGCGGCTTGCCGAGCAGCTGGAGATTCTTAAAAAAATAAGCGAACCGGATCATCAAAATAATGGAACAGATACGAAAGACGGAAATGATGGAAAAAACAATGAAACGGATAAAAAGCAAGGAAGCGCCAATCAGGCCGGAAACAAAGATGCCGCTGTCAGCAGCAGCCAAAACAGCAGTGTAAATAGCAGCAGCAAAAACAATATTAATAAAAATGGCAACAATAAAGGCAATTATAGCAGGCAGGATATAGCTGAAATCCTGGAGAAACAAAAGCAGGAAATGCAGCAACTGAAGGAGGAACTGCTTAAACAGCTGCTGGACGCAGATATTTCCGGTAAAAACGGACAATCGGAAAATAATCCGAAGACTGTAGAAGATAAACAAAATAAAAAGGACAACGAAAATAAAAAGAATAATAAAGGCGGAAACAGCGGCGGAAAAAAATAAAATCCATTTGCTCAGCAAATCCGGCTAAAATCGACGGTGCTCGATGCCCCCGAGATTTTTATTTACAAACTCCGGCAAAAAGTAATGGAAAATGAACTTAGACCATAGCTGTTGATATTTAAGCTAAGTTAATAAAAAGATAAAAAATCGGTTAAATGAAATTCCCTGTCAAAACATTTCTTGATTTGTACGCGACGAAATGACAAATTATACTCCTGGTCACCGCTATAATCGTTGACAAAGGCTTTTGCAATGCAACGGCTATTTTCACGTTTCTGACAGGGGGATACAAAAGATGAAGACGGCTACAATTCCAATGAGTAAAGAAAGCTTTGCCAGCGGGTTTCTAAGAAAAATTCTCTTATATCAAAATAATTATCTGATGCTCATTTCAGCCTTTTTACTTGGCAGTAGCAATATTGCAGGCGGAATGCTGCCATTCGGCGCTGCATTTTTTGCTGCGGCGTCAGGTGTTGCAGGAATGAAGGTGATTACAGCGGCTGCGGTACTCCTCGGTGCTGCTGTTCAGGGCTCGCTTGAACTGGTTTATACCAATGCAGCCTGCATGCTTTTGTTCAGTGTTTTGAGTATTCCCCTGAAGGATTTGAGTTCCAAAATGAATGTAAAGGCCGCAGGGATCCTGTTTGTATCGATGATGCTTCCGCAGCTGTTTCTTGCAGGAATGCAGGGCTTTTTGCTCTATGATATACTGAAGTCTGTTTTCAGTTCGTTTATCGGGTTTGTTCTGTTTTTCATATTCCGGTTTTCCATCCCCGTTATAGCGGGAGTTGTAAAAAAAGCATTGTTTGCAGGTGAAGAAGCAATCAGTATTGCTATTACGGCTGCATTGATTTTATCCGGATTCGGAGCACTGCAATTATTTGGATTTTCTATAAGAAATATCCTTTGTGTATTGGTGCTGCTTTTCTTCAGCTATAAATGCGGGGCGGGCGTCGGAGCGGCCACAGGCGTTGCTATCGGCCTGATAACCAGTATTTCTTCCGCGACTACACCATCCGCGACCGGCGCCTATGCCCTTTGCGGGATGCTTGCGGGGATACTGGGCAGCCTGGGCAAGGCAGGATCGGCGCTTGGGTTTGTAATGGGCAACATGATCCTGGCTGCATATTTGAATGGCGCAATGGAGGCTATGCTCTACCTGAGGGAGATTCTTGCAGCTGTTGCTGCATTTTTCATCATACCGAATAAATTGATCAGCAAGGTGACAGGCCCGTTCAAAAGGGATACCGAGTTGTTGACCGATCGGAGGGGCTATTCGCAGAGGATCAGGGATATCACGGTAGAGAAGCTTGAGAAATTCTCCAGAGCCTTTCAGGAATTATCCAAAACATTCGGTGAAATTGCAGATACGAAGATGGTGAGCGGGAAACAGGACATCAATGTGCTCTTCGACCGGGTCGCAGACCGGATTTGCAGCGATTGCAGCCTTTGCATGCATTGCTGGGACCGGAATTTTTACGATACCTATCAGGTCATGTTCAAAATCGTCGAAAATCTTGAGACAAAAGGCAGGGTGGAAGAATGTGATATCCCCGGATATTTTCTTGAGAAATGTGCCAGAGTGAGCGACTTTGTCATTGCGGTGAACAATATGTATGAACTATACAGGGTAGGGATCGTCTGGAAGAGCAAGCTGAATGAAAGCCGCGGAGTGATCAGCAAACAGTTCGAAGGCATGTCACGGGTGATTTCAGGCCTTGCAGGCGAGATCAGCACGGAGATCGGATTCATGAGTTCCCTTGAGGATGAAATATCAGTTGCACTGTATAATGCGGGTGTTAAGGCCAAGGAGGTCATTGCGTACCAAAACAGCCGTAATAAATATGAAATCAGCGTACTTCACAGTGAATGCGGAGGAGCCAGAGCCTGTATCAGTGTGATCGAAAAAACAGTTTCCGGAGCAGCCGGCAGGAGGATGATGCGTGAAACGGAGGAGTGCAGGCAAAGCAGGGATGGCACTTGCTGCCTGAAGCTTGTGGAAGCGGAGAATCTGAAGCTGACAACAGGCATTGCGAGGGCTCCGAAGTTTGGAAGCGATATATCAGGCGACAGCTTTACCTTCCGAAACAGTGAAAAAGGTGAATATACCCTGGCATTGAGCGATGGTATGGGAACCGGCTATGCTGCCGCGACCCAGAGCAAGGCAACGGTCAATATGCTGGAAAGCTTCCTGGAGTCGGGATTCGACAAGGATATGGCAGTCAGCCTGATCAATTCGATGCTTGTGCTCAAATCAAGCGAGGATGTGTCCTGTACGATTGATTTATCTATGATCAACCTTTTTAATGGAGAGGTGGAATTCGTTAAAATCGGTGCGGCGCCGACTTATATCAAAAAGGCGGGAAAAGTGGAGATGATCCGGTCAGCATCGCTCCCTGCCGGTATATTGCCCGGTCTGGATGCGGAACTGGCGCACAGGAGCGTGGAGGCAGGCGATATGATCATCATGGTTACGGATGGCGTAATTGACAGCTTTGCAGGTGAGGCTCCGGGCGACCGGCAGTTAATGAAGTTCATACAGCAGTTTGAAAGCCTGAATCCACAAAAGATAGCGGACAATATACTGGAAGAAGCCAATAAATGCTGTGATAACAAGCCATGCGACGATTTGACCGTACTTGTGGCAAAGGTGTGGAAAAAACCCGGTTCATAAATCCCGGGAGTCTCCGAGCGGACTCACGGGGAAATTTTTGTATAAAACCGGCTATTTTCCGCAAACTAATGCTGCAGTTGCTTTATGCGCTTGATATCGTTTATTGGCGGAGGATTATATGGTAGCCGGAGATACGAAAAGGATCATCGTGATCAAAAACATTTCCTCTAACCTGATTGAGGAGGCAATACTTATTCTGAAGAACGAGCCGGTTGCGAAAGAGTGTAATCAGCTCGAAAATCCATCAAAGTGTAAAGATGTGAAAAATGACTTCATTTTAAAGGAAGCAGAAAGTATCATTAACCTGTACATAAAGGAAAACGGCCTGACCATAAGCCGTAATAGATGCAGTCAGAATAGCCGTAAAATACCTCACAACAGGCTGTCGGCCAATGCAGTGATCAACATTCTTCTTGCTGCCGCGATGCTGTTTTTGATCATCATAATCAGCAAAGGCTTGTAGGAGCGGCCACCAGTCGCCTGCCTCAATAAGCTTGTATAAATTATTCACTGTGTTTAGAATTACAGCATGACAAAATGACAAAGAAGGGGCTTGCACTATCTTATTCCGTGTGATAAAATAACAATTCGGAATCCTTGCTCTGTACTCATGTTACAGGGCCGTTTAGTCCAGAAGGAGGTGAAAGTCGAATGATGAACAAGTATGAATCCATATTTATCATCAATCCTGACGTTGGAGAAGAAAATATCAAAGCGATAGTAGAAAAATTCAAGGGTCTTTTTGAATCTTCAGCACAGTTGGAAAACATGGATGAATGGGGAAAGAGGAAGCTTGCGTACACAATTGCCGACAAGAATGAAGGTTACTACGTTTTTGTCAATTTCAGCGCAGAACCTGATTTCCCTCGTGAGCTTGAGAGAATTTACAAGATCACGGACGGTATAATCAAGTATATGGTGATTAAAAAAGAAAAATAAGGTGATTGTATGAATAAGGTTATTTTAATGGGCAGGTTGACAAAGGATCCTGAGTTGAGGTACACCAGTGTAAACAATACGGCTGTATGCACTTTTTCACTTGCTGTGGACCGGAGGTTTTCCAAGCCCGGTGAGGAAAAGCAGGCAGATTTTTTCAATATTGTTGCATGGAGAAAGCAGGCGGAGTTCTGCGGTAAATATTTTACCAAGGGACTGAAGGTTGTAGTGGTCGGCAGCCTGCAAAACAGGTCGTGGGATGACAACGAGGGCAAAAAGCATTACATTACGGAGGTCATCGCGGATGAGGTCTATTTTGCCGAAAGCCGCAAGAATGAAGGCGGAGCGTCATCATTCAGACAGGCCGGAGCTCCCGGAAATGCCGCATCCTCTGGTGAACAGCCCGAAGGCGGATTCTTCCCGGTGGAAGAGGATGATGAGCTGCCGTTCTGACATGTTTAAGAGGCATTGATTAAAATAACTTCTGTGTTATAGCAAATCACTTTAACCGGTTTCGTTAGGATATTTAAGTGATTTTAGAAAGGAGGCGTTTAGTATGCCAGGTGGAAAAAAAGACAGCAGGAACAATAACAGAGATTCGTACGACAAGGGCGAAGGTAAGGGCGGCATGAGGATGAGAAGGGTTAAGAAAAAAGTCTGCTCCTTCTGCGTTGATAAAGTTACGGATATAGATTATAAAGAAGTTGCGAAATTGAGGAAGTATGTTTCGGAGAGAGGCAAGATCCTCCCGAGAAGGATTTCAGGCAATTGCGCAAAGCATCAGCGTCAGCTGACAACAGCCATCAAGAGGGCAAGAGTCGTTGCATTGCTGCCCTATACCGCTGAATAGACAAGAAATTCGAATTAAAACAATACAAAATGAAAGAGCCGGATGATTCCGGCTCTTTTTGTCGCCGTAAATAGTAAACGGCCGGATTTCCAACTTATTAATCCGGCCGCTACCCTGCTCTCCCAGAGCAGTCATGATTCCTGATTCGATTCAACTGCTGGTCCTCTTACTTTCCTTACCCTGGTTCCTGGTCCTTTCCTTGCTTTTCCTTTGGACTCATTCCCTTCCTGGTAATTATTTAAACAACCCCTCGGTTGTATTAACTTATTACCCTGTTTTATTGAGTTAAAACAAAAAATATGAAATATTTTTGAACCGGTCCTTAAAACATTATTGTTGGAAAAATCCTTCAATGATGTTATGATATATATGCATTTTATAGGAATACAGTCCAAAAGGCGGTTGGTATAAACGTTACGGCGCATACCGCATATGAGGTTTTATGGTAAGAATAGGTTATCTCGGCCCCAAGGGAACCTTTTCCCATGAGGCGCTGAAAAAATACGTATCCGGCACAGAGCATACTGCAGTGGAGTTTTCCTCCATTCCGGAGATCCTTGCGGCAGTAAGGGACAATATTGTAGATGAAGCTGTCGTGCCTATAGAAAACTCGATTGAAGGCGCAGTAAATGCGACGATGGATATGATCGGGCTGGAGGTCGACCTCTTGATAAAAGCAGAACTGATCATTCCTATAAGGGAACACCTGCTGGCGAAGAAGGGGACTGAGCTCTCCGAAGTAAAATATGTACTGTCCCATCCGCAGCCGCTGGGACAGTGCAGGAAGTTTCTGGCCGGACAACTGCCCTATGCCCAGGTGCAGGCAGCCTACAGCACTGCAGCAGCAGCAGACGAGGTGGCAAAGGGCGCGAACGGTTATGCTGCGATCGGTTCCATAACGGCTGCGGAAGTCTATGGCCTTGAAATCATTAAAAAAGATATCCAGGACAATGATAACAACCATACCAGATTTATTATTGTCGGACGTACCCAAACGGCAAGGACCGGCAGAGACAGGACATCGATCGCTTTTTCTACGGACGACGAGCCGGGCAGCCTTTATAAAATACTTGGTATATTCAATTTATGGGATATTAACCTTAGCCGGATTGAGTCAAGGCCTGCTAAGAATAAGCTTGGAAGGTACATATTTTTTGTCGACCTCATCGGGCACAAAGAGGATGAGGATCTGAAGGATGCGTTGACGATGGTGAAGAAAAAGACTTCCTTTTTTAAATTTTTAGGGTCCTATCCGATAGATCAGGATCAGCCGTCTAGTTAGCCCTATGTCAGCTTTTGCCTGGGAAATTGAACGCCATTATCCATTCTATGGTATAATAGTGCTGCAGCGAATGATTATAAATATTCCTTACAGAAATAAATTTTGTCTCTGCAGTTAAGGGGTGGATTATATGGCGGTTCAGGAGAAGGAAATAGACATTACCAGGAATATCAGACTGATTGAATGGCTCAAAAGCGAGCTTCTAACGGATCTGGCAAATCTGTTCAGGGTATTGGCAAAGGGCGTGCGGGAGGAAATGCATGAAGCCGTATCTGAGATACTGTCAAACATCATTCTGATCAGCTATCTTTTGGGGAAACGGCTGGGTATCAGCTATAATGCCATAGAGCTCAGGATACATGACAAAGTGAAACTGGGGCTGGTGGAAAATAACGATGTAGAGAAATATTATGGTGATTTGACCGAGTTATCAAGGCACTTGGGCAGTTTTAGAAGAAAGGAGAAATGAAAGAGGTAAAATCTCTTTCGTAAACATGGACAGTAAAAAATTTCTTGGCCTTTTTATTCCGCGTGTCAGCTTTTATCTTTGGATCATATTACTGCTGGTATCTGTCATTGCATTGCTCGAATGGCGGATCGCCATTCCAGGCTTTTTGTTGCTTGCGTTTTTGACCTACTACAATATCAGCTCCAATTCCAGGAGAAAGGTCGAAATAGCCAGTTATATAGAAAATCTTAACTTCAACATTGACGCGGCTACAAAGGATACGCTTCTGAATTTCCCGATGCCGTTGGTCGTAACAGAGCTGAACGGTTCGATCGTATGGTACAATTCGTCTTTTAAAAAGATTTCCGAGCAGGAGGATATTTCTGAGAAGGTAATTAAACCATTTGTTGAAGAGATAGCGGCCGTAAGCCATACTGCAGCCAATGCCGACGCGCCTCTTTCATACGCAGCCGGTTCCGTAAGCGGCAGTTTAAGCAGTGCTTCGAAAAATTCATCCAGTGCTTCAAAACAGGTCTCGTTAAACGGGATGCATTATCAGGTATTATGCAATGCTGTCGGGCAGGACCGGAAACTGAATGCCGGAAGCAGTATCCTGATTCTTTATTTTATTGATATTACGCAATTTGTCGAATTAAAAAAGTCATATGCAGATGAAAAGATCATGACCGGAATCATTGTAATCGATAATTACGATGATCTCATGCAAAGCATGGAGGACGCAAACCGTCCTCAGATGCTTGCAGAAATCGATAAAAAGGTCGTCCAGTGGATGTCCTATACGAATGGCATCATCAAAAAGTATGAGCGGGATAAGTATCTTTTCCTTTTTGAATATAAGTACATGAAGGAATTTGAGGAGAAAAAGTTCGAGATCCTTGATACGGTAAAGGAAATCAATGTCGGAAACAAAATACCGGTAACGCTCAGTCTTGGCTTTGGACTGAGTGGCAGTAATCCTTCGGAGAATTTTCATTTTGCTGCAGCTGCCATTGATGTGGCTCTGGGCCGGGGCGGCGACCAGGTCGTAATAAAGAATGGCGACGCCTTCAGCTTCTTCGGCGGGAAAACGAGAGAGCTTGAAAAGAGGACAAAGGTAAAGGCAAGAGTCATTGCGTATGCACTCAGGGAGTTGATCGACCAGTCGCAGTTTGTATTCATCATGGGACATGAAAATGCCGATATCGATTCACTCGGGGCCTCTCTCGGGCTTTACAGGGTAGTCAGGAGCAGAGGCAGGGACGCGTATATCATATTGAACAAGGTAAATCCGACCATCGAAAGCCTGATAACAAAAATACAGAAAAGTACGGAATATGAGGACTTGTTCATAAGCAGAAACGAAGCGCTTGACATGATCAATAAAAAAACGCTGCTTATTATTGTAGATACACATCGGCCCAGCTTCACGGAGATGCCGGAGCTTATCGGCAGCGCAGGCCAGGTCGTAGTCATTGACCACCACAGAAGAGGGGCCGACTATATCCAGGACACCGTCCTGACCTATCAGGAAACCTATGCTTCCTCTACAAGCGAACTAATTACCGAGATACTGCAATATATAGATGAAAAACTGAGGCTCAAACCGATAGAAGCGGAAGCACTCTATGCAGGGATTGTTGTTGACACGAAGAATTTCACATTCAAGACCGGCGTAAGGACATTTGAAGCGGCATCCTACCTTAGAAGGCAGGGGGTGGACACCGTTGCGGTGAAGCAGCTTTTCCAGAACGACCTTACGACCTATTCCAATATATCCAATGTTGTTCGCAGCGCCGAAGTAATAAATGGCGAGATCGCCATATCGCTTTGTCCCCCGGGGGTAAAAAACGCGCAGCTGATAGCTGCCAAAGCGGCGGATGAGCTATTGAACCTGTCCGGTATCTATGCCGCCTTTGTGTTGTGTAATGTTGGCAGTGAAGTATGGATCAGCGGCAGATCCCTCGGAGAGATCAATGTCCAGATGATCCTTGAAAAGCTGGGGGGAGGCGGCCATCTTACTGTTGCAGGAGCACAGCTTACGGATATCGCTCCGGAGGACGCCAAAGACAGGTTGAAATATGCTATAATGGAGTATGTGAATGAGTTGAATAAGCCAAATGCAAACTAGAGGTGGGAAGTGAGAAGTGAGAAGTGAGAAGTGAGAAGTGAGAAGTGAGTGTTACTTCGTAGTAATACTTATTCTCGTATCCCACCTCCCACATCTAACCTCCCACTTCATGAGAATATCAGGCAGAAGGGCGGTCGGTACAGTGAAGGTAATATTGAAGCAGGATGTAAAAGGATTAGGCAGGACAGAAGATATGGTAAATGTAAGCGACGGTTACGCCAGGAACTTCCTTTTTCCAAGGGGGCTTGCAGCTGAAGCCAACGCCAGCAACATCAATGTCATGAAAACAAAAAAGGAAGCCGAAAAGACCAAGAAAGACCGTGAACTGGCTCAAGCTAAAGAGCTTGCGCTGAAGGTCAAGGATATCGTTGTAGTGATCAAATCAAAATCCGGCGAGAACGGGAAGCTTTTTGGATCGATTACCAGTAAAGACATCTCGGACAAACTCAAAACCGACTTCAATCTGGACATAGACAAGAAAAAAATCGTACTTCCGGATCCGATCAAGTCACTTGGTATGACGGAGGTAGAGGTCAAGCTCTATCCTGAAGTAAGTTCGAAAATCAATGTAAAGATCATACATGAGTAATTTGGGGGGACTATCATCGTGGATGTGAATGCTATCGGGAAAATCCCTCCTCATAATGTGGAAGCGGAGCAAGCTGTCCTTGGATGTATGCTTCTGGATTCGGATATCATACCAACTGTAACGGAGCTGATCAGGAGCGAGGATTTTTACAGGGACGATCACCGGGAAATATGTGAAGCGATCATCGACCTTGCTGAAATGGCAAAACCGGTGGACATTATTACCGTTTCAGAGCAGCTTAAGCTGAGGGGGACCCTTGACAATATCGGCGGGTTGGACTACCTTGCCGGCATAACCAATGGAGTGCCTACTACGGCCAATGCGAGGCATTATGCGAAAATTGTCGAGGAAAAGTCTCTCCTCAGGAAGCTGATCAAGGCTGCTTCCGATATATCCGGAATGAGTTACGAGGCATCAGAGGAAGCCGTATACGTTCTGGACAAGGCTGAAAAAAGTATTTTTGACATACTGCAGAAGAGGAATACACAAGGCTTTACACACATTAAGGATGTGCTTCTTGAGACCTTCAACCGGCTGGAGGAGCTGTACAACAGTAAAAGCTTTATAACGGGCATACCGACAGGCTTCACGGACCTTGATGAAAAGACTGCCGGACTGCAGAATTCAGATCTTGTTCTGATTGCGGCCAGGCCTGGTATGGGCAAGACTGCTATAGCGCTGAATATCGCACAGTATGCCGCTGTCCAGAAGCATGTGCCTGTAGCCATATTCAACCTGGAAATGTCGAAGGATCAGTTGGTGAACAGGATGCTTTGCAGCGAAGTTATGGTAGACAGCCATAAAATGAGGACGGGAAAACTTGAGGATGACGATTGGAATAAAATAGCGCAGGCATTGGCGCCGCTTTCCGAAGCGCCCATCTATATTGATGATACGCCGGGCATATCTGTAATGGATATCCGGTCCAAATGCAGAAGACTCAAGCTCGAGAAGAACCTTGGCCTTGTGGTGATCGATTACCTGCAGCTGATGCAGGGCAGGGGCAAGACGGAAAACAGGCAGCAGGAAGTATCGGAGATTTCACGTTCATTAAAGATCCTTGCCAAGGAGTTGAATGTACCTGTCGTAACGATGTCGCAGCTTAGCCGCGGCCCTGAATCCAGAACGGATCACAGGCCGATGCTCAGTGACCTGAGAGAATCGGGTGCGATTGAACAGGATGCCGATATTGTTATGTTCCTGTACCGCGACGACTACTACAATCCGGACACGGAAAAGAAAAACATTGCGGAGGTCATTATCGCAAAGCACAGGAATGGCTCGACAGGGACCATCGAACTCAGGTGGTTTGGCGAATATACAAAGTTTTCAAATTTAAAGAGGGATGAATATAGCAAGCATTAATTATGTAATCAGACAGCTTCAACAGAAGGTTTTGAACGCCATAAGGGCCAACCGGCTCACAGACCCGGGGGATGTGGTGGTCGTCGGTGTATCCGGCGGTCCGGATTCGGTTTGCCTTCTCCATATCCTCCACGCTCTTTCGGAGCATCTCGGAATAAAACTTCATGCAATTCATATCAACCATATGCTGCGCCCTGAAGAAGCACCCATTGATGAGGCCTATACAGCGGCATTGTGTAAACGGATGGAGATTTCGCTTTTGACCGTTCACGTGGATATTGCTTCTATGGCAAAAAAGCTTGGCATGTCTGTTGAGGAAGCAGGTAGGGAAGCACGCTACCGTGAGTTTGAAAAGTATGCCGGAGAAATCGGAGCAGCGAAAATAGCGGTGGCCCATAATCGGAATGACCAGGCGGAGACCGTTATGATGCATATCATAAGGGGCGCAGGTACGGCGGGGCTTGCCGGCATGGAATACAGGCGGGGTGCTGTGATCCGGCCGCTGCTTCAGGTAAGCAGGAGTGAAATTGAGCAATACTGCGAAGCGGCAGAGCTTTCGCCCAGGACGGACAGCTCTAATCTGAAAAGTGATTTCACCAGAAATAGAGTAAGACTTGAATTGTTTCCCTTTCTAGAAAAAAATTTTGGGGCGGATATTGTCGACAGCCTGTGCAGGCTTTCCGCGCATGCCGCAGAAGACCGGGAATATCTTGAGATGAGTGCGCTTAAAGCATTTCATGAGTGTAGCACGGAAAGCGGCGGCGGAAAAGTCGGCATGAAGCTGGAACTGCTTCAGAAGCTGCATCCGGCAATCCTGAACAGAGTGCTGAAGCAGGCGGTCATGGAGGCTGCGGGAAATGTAAAGGGAATAGGAAGCGTACATTACCAGGCGCTTTCGGAGCTTGTTGCAAAGGACAGGACAGGCGCACAGGCTGAGCTTCCCGGAGGCCTTAAAGCAGAGGTATCTTATGGGATTTTGCATATTTATAAAAACAGCTTGAGACAATTGCACTCAATCTCAAAGCGGAAAAAAACGCCCTTATTTGAAGTCAGTCTGGCTGTACCCGGAAGCACGGTTGTACAGGAGCTTGAAGCTGTGGTCGTAACTTCTGTCGAGACGGTCTTAAATGTTGATAAATATGGTAATATAGGTTATAATTCATTCGAGCAATATTTTGATTACGACAGCCTCAAGAGGGGAATAAATATTAGAAATCGGAGAGACGGAGATATTTTTAAACCGCTTAAATCAAATGGCACGAAAAAGCTCAAGGAATATCTTATCGATATGAAGGTGCCAAGGGAGCTGCGTGATGATATCCCGCTGGTTTGTACAGGCAATGAGGTAGTATGGATCATTGGGTATAAAATAAGTGATAAATTTAAGGTAACTGAAAATACTAAAAGTACGCTTAAAATAGAATATAACCGGAGGACTTCATTATGATGGGGGACATTGAGGAAATATTGGTTAGCCGTGAGAGAATAAAAGAGATGGTAGTAAAAATGGGCGAACGCATCTCACAGGATTATGCCGGAGAAGAGCTGGTGCTTGTCGGCGTACTGAAGGGCGGCTTTGTTTTCCTGGCTGATCTGATGAGGGAGATCACAATACCTGTGGATATGGATCTGATCGCCGTTTCGAGTTATGGCGCATCCACAAGATCCTCGGGAGTTGTCCGGATTATAAAGGATATGGATCTGAATGTAGCAGGAAAGCATGTGCTGATTGTTGAGGATCTGGTTGACACCGGACTGACTCTCAGCTACCTGAAGGACCTTTTTAATACAAGGGGCCCTAAAAGCGTAAAGATATGCACTGCCTTTGATAAACCAACGAGGAGAAAGGTTGATATTGTGATTGAGTACGGAGGGATTGTCGTACCGGATAAATTCATCGTCGGATATGGACTGGACTACGCGGGGAAATACCGTAACCTTCCGGATGTATGCACTCTGAAAAGAGAAATTTATTCGAATTCCCACTGATCTTTCAGACTAAACCGGGCTGGTAGCAGTATATAGTAAAAATGGTTGGCGTTTATTGTGTTTTAAATATGTTTATGTTAATATAGTTAAGTGCAGGAAAGGTTTTGCAATAAGCCGGGAGGGAGATATTTGAAGTATTTTAAAGGTTTAAGCTTATATATAGTAATCTTTGTAGTAGCGCTGTTCATTCTGACGCTTTATACCAGTTCGGGAAAACCGGCAGAATTAAGTTATACGGAAATGCTGTCGCATATCAATAACAGCAACGTTCAAAGTATTACTCTGAAAGGCGATGAAGCGACCGTTGAGTTGGTCAATGCCAACAAAGATACGAAGAACAAAACGTATATTGTTTATATATCATCCGTCGATTCTTTTACGGAAATGGTGACGGAAGCTTACAACAAAGGCCAGGTAAAGGATTTCAGGGTGGAAAGGCCGCCGTCTGCGCCATGGTGGGTCGCTATCCTTCCCACAGTAGGGCTGATCGTTGTATTTGTGATATTCTGGGTATTTTTCCTTCAGCAGTCCCAGGGAGGCGGGGGAAACCGGGTCATGTCCTTTGGCAAGAGCAGGGCAAAGGTAAATACGGACGACAAGAAGAAAGTTACTTTTGATGATGTTGCAGGGGCGGATGAGGAAAAGGAAGAACTGAAGGAAATCGTTGAATTCCTCAAATCACCCAAGAAGTTTATCGAGCTTGGCGCCAGGATACCAAAGGGTGTTTTGCTGGTAGGCCCGCCCGGCACAGGTAAGACGTTGCTGGCTAAGGCTGTTTCAGGTGAAGCCGGGGTTCCGTTTTTCAGCATAAGCGGTTCCGATTTCGTCGAAATGTTTGTCGGCGTTGGTGCATCCAGAGTGAGGGATTTGTTTGAACAGGCCAAGAAAAATGCTCCATGTATCGTTTTCATCGATGAAATCGATGCGGTAGGACGCCACAGAGGCGCAGGCATGGGCGGCGGGCATGATGAACGTGAACAGACACTCAATCAGCTGCTCGTTGAAATGGATGGTTTTGGTGTAAATGAAGGTGTTATCATACTTGCGGCAACAAACAGGCCTGATATTCTTGATCCGGCATTGCTTAGACCAGGCCGGTTCGACAGAAGAGTTTTCGTAGGCTTGCCGGACATAAAGGGACGTGAAGCAATACTGAAGGTGCATTCGAAAGGGAAACCTCTTGCATCGGATGTCAAGCTTGAGGAATTGGCAAAGAGCACTCCCGGTTTTACCGGCGCGGATCTTGAAAATCTTCTCAATGAAGCAGCGTTACTGGCTGCTCGTAAAAATAAAAAACGTATCGATATGGATGATATAAAGGAAGCTACGTTCAAGGTGGTTGTCGGTCCCGAGAAAAAGAGCAGGGTAATGAGCGACAAGGAAAAGAAGCTCACAGCCTATCATGAAGCCGGCCATGCCATCGCAGTCAAGGTCGCTTCGACGACCGACAAGGTCGACCGGGTTTCCATCATTCCGTCCGGAAGGGCTGGAGGTTATACGGCTCACAAGCCTGACGAGGATAAGAGCTACCATACCAAAGCACAGCTCATGGAGGAGATCATTATCGCTATGGGCGGCAGGGCGGCGGAGGATCTCGTGCTTGGAGAGATCAGCACGGGAGCGTCAAACGACCTGAAGCACGCAAACAGTGTAGCAAGGAGTATGATCACCAAATTTGGAATGAGTGAGAAGCTCAGCAATATGGTTTTTGATGAAAATGATGAAATTTTTATAGGACGCGATTTCGGGCATACGAAGGAGTATAGCGAAGAAATAGCGGCGGTTATTGATAAAGAGGTAAAACACCTCATTGATACCGCTTATGAAAAGACGAAATTAATACTAAACGAGAATATGAACATTCTGCACAAAATTGCAGAAACGCTGCTTGAAAAGGAAAAACTCGAAGGTGCAGAGTTTGAGTCGCTTTTTGCAGGGACATAACACAAAACGACACTGGGTCATTTGAATAAAGCTTATCAAGAGAGGCGGAGGGACTGAGCCCTATGAAACCCGACAACCGGCCGGAAGGCAGCGGTGCCAATTCCTGCAGGATTTTATCCTGAAAGATGAGAAAATATCAGCTATAGAGCCTCTTCTTTTCAGGAAGAGGCTTTTGATTATTCATTTTTTATATAAGATTGAAAAATACTTAATTATGAGGATTTGAAAGGAGATTTTAAAATGGCAAAAAGATTTTTTACTTCTGAATCCGTAACGGAGGGCCATCCGGATAAAATATGCGATCAGATATCCGATGCGGTGCTCGACGCCATCATTGCGGAGGATCCCAATGCCAGGGTGGCCTGCGAAACGACAGTGACTACGGGTCTTGTGCTTGTGATGGGCGAGATATCGACGAACTGTTATGTTGATATTCCAAAGGTGGTTCGCCATACGATCAGGGAAATTGGTTATGACAGGGCAAAATATGGGTTTGATTGTGAAACCTGTGCAGTGATCACCTCTATCAATGAACAGTCGAACGATATCGCAATAGGCGTGAACAAGTCTCTTGAAGCGAAAAGCGGCGAAGCGTTTGATAACGGGATCGAGGCAATCGGAGCCGGAGATCAGGGAATGATGTTCGGGTATGCCTGTGATGAGACTCCGGAATTTATGCCAATGCCCATCTCACTCGCCCATAAGCTCACAAAACGGCTTTCCGATGTCCGCAAGAGCCAGGTTCTGGATTATCTCAGGCCGGATGGAAAATCGCAGGTAACAGTCGAATATGACGGAGATAAGCCTGTAAGGGTGGATACGGTCGTGATATCCGTACAGCACAGCCCGGACGTTATGCATGATCAGATCGAACGGGATATCATCGAGCATGTAATAAAGCCGGTTATTCCTGCAGGACTGATCGACAGCAGGACCAGGTACCTTATCAATCCTACCGGCAGGTTTGTTGTCGGCGGACCTCAGGGAGATTCGGGACTTACGGGCAGAAAAATCATCGTAGATACGTACGGAGGATATGCAAGGCATGGCGGCGGTGCATTCTCCGGAAAAGATCCGACAAAGGTTGATCGCTCTGCTGCTTATGCTGCCCGGTATGTTGCAAAAAATATCGTTGCTGCAGGACTCGCAAAAAAGGTCGAAGTACAGCTTGCTTATGCAATTGGCGTAGCCAGACCGGTATCCATTATGATAGACACGTATGGGACGGGGAAACTGCCGGAAGAGAAACTGATACAGCTGGTGCAGAAATATTTCGATTTGAGGCCTGCGGCCATCATCAGCTATCTGGATCTCAGAAGGCCCATTTATAAGCAGACCGCGGCATATGGTCATTTCGGGAGGACGGATATTGATTTGCCATGGGAGAAGACCGATAAAGCGGATATACTGAAAAATGCAGCCTGCGGGTTGTAAAGTCAACCGGCACAACCGGCTGATTTGTATGATTCAAAACAGGCGGAGTTAATCTCCGCCTGTTTTACTTACTCAAATGAATACTTCAATAATTTCCACATCTTTGCGTTCGTTCAAATCTATTATGTACGGCTGCAGCACCGGCGGACCTGATTTGTTTGAAAAAATATTCACCTTTTGCCTGATAGTGCCGGAGTCTTTGGTGTATATAATGCTTCCAAGCTCGCCGGTATTTAAAAGGACGACCGTTCCCTCGCTGTATACTGCGATGTTGTTTATGAATAAATCAACGATAAACGGGTCGAATAGAGTACTTGCATTATTTTTAATATATTCGGCGGCAATATGCGGCAGTTCCTTTTTTTTGTATACCCTGTCCGAAGTGAGGGCATCGTATACATCTACAAGTGATACGATCCTTGCCATGAGGTCGATCGAATTGGAGGTGATGCCCAGGGGATAACCTGAGCCGTTCCATTTTTCATGGTGCTGGAAAGCTATATTGGCCATGGAAAAGCTCAATCCGTATGAATTCTTGATAATTTCACTGCCATGCACCGTATGGAGCTTCATTAGTTCGAATTCACTCTCGGACAGTCTGTCAGGTTTCTGGAGTATTTCGATGGGAACCTTGCATTTCCCGATATCATGTAATATGGCGCCCATACCGAGAGACATGAGAAGGTCTCTGCCAAACCCCATCTTCTTTCCAATCATTGTGGAATAGATGCAGACATCCACAGAATGCAGGAAGGTATAATTGTCTATATCCCTTATGCCTGTGATCTGCAGCATGACAGTTTCATTTTCCAAAACCTTTTGCAGTATTTCACTTACAGTGTCACGGACAGCTGGCACATCCACGCAGTTTTCCTTTTTTGCCAGTGTAAAAATGTTTTTTATTATCGAAGCGGCATGCTTGTATACTCTTTCTTCTTCAAAATCCTCTATTGGTACATATGGGGCATCCTCGACAAACACATTTGCTACCTGGAATGCTTCCAGTTTCCGTATATATAACGGTTTTATGACAAAGCCGGCAAGAAGCAAGAGCCGTCCGTCAGTGAGTGTGACATCCTTTGCGAGTTTCATACCCGGAGTTAATTGGGGTACCGGTATTTTTATCAAAGCAGCGCCTCCTTTTCACAATAAAGGGCAGCATCTTTTGTTGAATTAATAAAACAATCAAGGGGAATACAGCCTGCATTTACTTATTATAACATGTAATTTTATCAATTTCATATAATTTATTACTATATACCATTATTTGTCCGTGAACAAACAACTACAAAAGCGAATATATTAGTAATCTAATGAGAGTATACAGGGAGGAGTCAGTATGCTGGAAAATATGTTTGATTGCATCATCTACCTGCTGGCAACATATGGACTGCTGGTACTTGTGTTTGGAGCCGCCGACATGGTACGTTGCCGGGTAAGGGGGCGCCGTCCGAATGTCCGCGTTGTCGTGCTTGTTCAGGATGCGGAAGACCATATCGAATATATCGTCAGAAATGTTGTTAAAAAGAATTTTGCTTCCAAAGCGCTTTCAGATAAGAATATAATCTTTGTGGACATGAATTCTGCCGATCATACAAGTCAATTACTCAAAAAATTAAAGGACGACTTTTCCAGCATCGAAATAATACCGCTGGATGAGAGGTTGCGGATCTTTGATGATTTTCGTGTCTTTTCACCCGGCGAAAAATGATATAATATATTAAGCATAATGTATAAAAGTAACCATCAGATTCATTTTTGCTGCTGACTTATTTTATGATCGGAGAGATGGCGTTGGTCGTTGTGGAAGGCATTATCCAGGATATTATCTATACGAATGAAGCAAACGGCTATACCGTCTGCGAAATAAAAAGCGGAACGGATATGGTCACTGCGGTGGGTTATATGCCTTTTATCAATGAAGGGGAAACCATAAAGGCGAGTGGAAAATGGATAAGTCATCAGGATTACGGCGAACAGTTCAAGGTGGAGCTCTATGAAAAGGTTCTTCCGCAAACAGCGGAGGCCATTGAGAAATACCTGGCGTCCGGAATAGTAAAAGGGGTTGGCCCTGCAACAGCCGCCAGGATTGTAGCCAGATTTGGTACTGAGACACTGGATGTCATTAACACCAATCCTCAGCGTTTATCGGAGATAAAAGGAATAAGTCTGGACAAGGCTGCTGCGATTGGACAAGCCCTTTATGAACAGCGCGGCCTCAGGGAAATTGTCATGTTTCTGCAGGAGTACGGCATCAGCGCCTCCATCTGCCTCAAAATACACAAGGCATACGCGGACATGGCAGTCTCCAGGATAAAGGAAAACCCATACAGGCTGTGTGAAGACGTATTCGGCATCGGCTTCAAAACCGCTGACCGGATCGCCATGAAGCTCGGTATCGATGTAAACTCCAAATTCCGTATCAAAAGCGGGATCAAGTATGTATTATCCCATGCAGCCTCCAATGGTCATACCTATTTGCCGGAGGATATCCTGAAGGAACAGGCAGGGAGCCTGCTCGGGACAGAAACGCTCGACATTGAGGATGCGTTGATATCACTGATATTTGACAAAACTGTTGTGACGGAAAGGGATGACATATCAAATCATATTTACCTGTCTTCCTTTTATAATGCGGAACAGGGTGTTTGCAAAAAGCTTCTGGAATTGTCACAGACCCGCTTCAATACGGATTTGGGCGATTTCGAGGAGAAACTTCTGAAGCTTGAGGGCGAGGAAGGAATTGAACTGGCTCAAATGCAAAGGGAGGCGATCCGGGAAGCCATGACCAGCGGTGTGCTGATCATAACAGGCGGCCCCGGGACAGGCAAGACAACGATAATCAAAAGTATCATAAGCCTGTTGAACAGCGACGGGCACAAGGTCACCCTGGCAGCGCCGACAGGACGCGCGGCAAAGAGAATGTCGGAGGCTACGGGCTTTGAATCAAGAACTATCCACAGGCTTCTTGAAATCAGCTATGCAGGTGATGACAGAGAGCTTGTTTTCCAGCGGAACGAAAACAATCCGATTGAGGCAGATGTTATTATAATAGATGAAATGTCCATGGTGGACATATTGTTGATGAACCACCTGCTTAAGGCTGTACCTCCGGGCTCGAGGCTGATACTGGCGGGTGATGCGGATCAACTGCCGTCTGTTGGGGCCGGGAGCGTACTGGAAGACATCATCAGCTGCAATGCGGTCAAAACGGTCAGGCTGACGGAAATATTCAGGCAGGCCGGTGAAAGCATGATCATAGTCAATGCGCATAGGATCAATAAAGGGGAGGTCCCCATCCTCAATGCACGGGACAAGGATTTTTTCCTTGTCGCGCGAAATGGGATGGATTCAATCGTACGCACGGTCGTTGACCTGTGCAGCAGAAGGCTGCCCGATACCTATGGATTTGATCCCATGAAGGACATCCAGGTGCTGTCGCCTTCAAAAAAGAGCCCGGCAGGCGTGGTAAACCTTAATCTTGAACTGCAAAAGGTTTTAAACCCGACAGACCGCAGGAAGAAAGAGAAAGTGTCCAGAGATTATACTTTCAGGGAAGGCGACCGCATCATGCAGGTGAAAAACAATTACGACCTCAGGTGGGAAAAATCAGAGAACAGGTTTTTGGATGGTACGGGAGTTTTCAACGGAGATGTCGGGCTGATCCGTAAAATAAACGAAGAGGAACAGTGCATTGAGGTGCTGTTTGATGATGAAAGACTGGTTGAGTATGATTACAGCATATTGGATGAGATCGAGCCGGCATTTGCCGTAACGATACATAAAAGCCAGGGCTCGGAATTCCCTGTGGTCGTAATGCCTGTATTTCAAGGCCCACGTGTGTTGATGACGCGAAACCTGCTTTATACGGCTGTGACCAGGGCTAAATCGATGGTGGTGCTGGTTGGCGACGAAGGCTCGCTGCATGATATGGTTGAAAATGAAAGAGAGACTTTAAGATATTCAGGATTGTCAATGAAGCTAAAAAAATTCTCGGATATGACGATAAATAGGTAAGGGGACACACCTCAGCAAGGAGCAGGTGTTTTGGGTCCGAGGAATGTCCCCTTCTGACGCTAAAGCCAGACGGGACACACCGAAAAGGCAGAGACCAGAAACCAGAAACCAGAGAACAGAGCTCAGAGAACGGAGAGCGGAGATCAAAAAAAGCAGAGATTAGAGACCAGAGACTGGAAAACAGAGACCAGAGAGCGAAAAACAGAGCTCAGAGAATTGAGATAAGATCAGGAAATTTTTCTGAAGTCATATTCAGGTCTTGTATCTGGTGTCCGGTTTCCGGTATCTGGAAGGGAGGCTGCCGGTTGGGCTTTTTCAACAGGCTTGCCAATACGGTTTACCCGGCAAAGTGCATATTTTGCAGACAAATTATGAACGATGACGCCGGCCTTCACATTTGCAGCACCTGCTATGAAAAGCTGCCTTTTATGACGGAAGCATTCCTGGATACGGCGCAGAATAAAGGAACGGGCTATTGTGACGGCGTCATGAGCATATTTCATTATACAGGTATCGTAAAGGAGTCGCTCATCCGGTTCAAGTTTCAGAATAAACCGGGTTATTATAGAACATATGCCAGGCTTATTGCAGGAAGACTTGCCGGAATGTCGGATATAACGCAGTATGATATGGTGCTGAGTGTGCCGCTGCACAGAAAAAGGGAGCTTTCCAGAGGTTATAACCAGGCTTTGCTGATATCGCGTTTTATAGGCAGGGAGCTTAAAATACCGGAACGATCTAAATTTTTGAAGCGGTTGAAGCAAACAGAGGCGCAAAGCCTTCTGGACGGACAGAAAAGGCATGAGAACGTCCAGGGTGCCTTTATTGTTACGGCGCCGGAGAAAGTGGGCGGGAAATCAATTTTATTGGTAGATGACATAATGACTACCGGCTCGACGCTTGAAGAGTGCAGCAGAGTGCTGAAACAGGCAGGAGCCGCTAAGATAATTGCACTGGTGGTAGCAACGGGAAGAAAACAATAATAGGAGGGAATGTACATGCCGGACGTTAGAAACTGCAGAAAATGTGGAAAGATTTACAATTATATCGGAGGTTCGCCGATCTGTCCTGTATGCAAGCAAGCTGAAGAGGATGATTTTCAAAGAGTCAAGCAGTATTTGTATGATAATCCGGGCGCGAGCGTAACGCAGGTATCTACCGAACTGGATATCGGGATCGAAAAAATAAAAAGGTTCCTTAAGGAAGGCAGACTTGAGATAACCGGTGATGACGGGAATATGATCCTGGAGTGTGAAAATTGCGGCAAATCCATTAAAAGCGGAAGGTTTTGCGATGTATGCGAGAGGGACCTCGCAGCAGGCTTCAAAAATGTCGCCGGCCAGATAAAAAGTGAGATAGATATCTTTTCTCAGTCGAACAAGCAGAATTTTGCGGTGAGATACCTGAGTAAAGATGGGAACAAAAAGGAATAATTGCATTTGATCTTTTTTGTTTTAAGCTGTTAATCAACTCACAGGTTCTACCGATAATATAAATAGGATGCCCGGATGAACTGCTTATCATTTCCTGCTATGCGTGATAAGTGGAAATAAAAGGTGAATTTTAGCCGGCGCATAGCGGCAGAATGGCGGTTGGAAGCAATGAGAATACCAGGTGAAATACCAAAGATTAATGGCGTTTATGGTGCACAAAAGAATATTGGAAGAATAGGAAAGTCTGAATCGGCTGCTTCGAAAAAGGATGTTGTATCTATTTCGAGCGAAGCTAAGGACATTCAGACAGCATATAAGGCACTGAAGGATGTGCCGGATATCCGGCAGAATAAAGTAGCCGATATCACAGGCAGGTTTGAAGCCGGCACTTATAATGTGACCGGCAATGACATCATGGATAAGGTGATAAAAAACGTTTTCGATAAAAAAGCGTAACAACCTTGGGGAGTTTACATAACTCTCTTTTTTTCCGGGGTGTATCGCAAACTGAAAGAATATATCGGCTTACGTTTGTATGCCTGCAGTATGATGCATAGATCGGACAGGTGGTGTGGCTTTGGAAAATAAATTAATTGACACGCTTATAGATACTTTGAAAAAGGAAACAGATTTATATGAAGGCATTCAGAAGCTTTCCAAAAACAAAACGGACGCGATTGTTGAGGGAAAAGTATCCGAACTGGAGAGTATAACCAGCCTTGAACAGTCTATGATCCTGAAGCTCGGGAAGCTTGAAGAGGAACGCGAAAAGCTGGTGGAACAAATAGCGCTTCAGCTTAATGTCAAGGCTTCCGATATTACCATTACAAACCTTAAGGAGCGGTTTTCCGGAGAACAGGCTGAGAAACTGAATGGTTGCCATAATACACTTTCAAAGCTGGTAAATGAATTAAGCACTGCAAACGAATTAAATTCGAAACTCATTCGAAATTCACTTGATTATATAGATTTTTCCATAAACCTGCTGACAGATGCCGGATCAACAGGCAATAACTATGGGACCTCCGGCATGTCCAGTAATTTGAAGAAAAGAAACTTTTTTGATATAAAACTCTAGGAGGTAATATGGGCGTCAGTTTCGCCAGTTACGAGATCGCCCGTTCAGGCCTTATGGTCAATGAGCGGGGACTTTTCGTAACAGGCCATAATATTTCAAATGTGAATACAACCGGCTATGTCCGGCAGCAGGCGATGATTAAAAACGGCCCGGTTCAGACAACATATTCCAAAGGTGGGCTGATCCAGCTCGGCCTTGGCGCGGATATCCAGGAAATCAGACAGATCAGGCATACCTTCCTCGATAATATTTACAGGCAGGAAAATACGACTCTGGGATACTGGGAGTCCAGGCAGAAGACCTTCCAGGATGTTCAGGCAATCATGGCCGAACCGATGGAATCCGGTCTTCAGAATGTATTGAACCAATTCTGGGATTCGTGGCAGGAATTGTCGAAGGAGCCGGACAGCCTCACGGTAAGGGCGCTGGTCCGCCAGAGAAGCGAAGCTCTTGTGCAGCAGATCAACCACATGGGTACGCAGCTTGACAGGCTGCAGAGTGATTTGAACTCGGAAATTGCTGTACGTATCGATGAAGTGAATGAGATTACAAGGCAGATCGCAGATCTCAATGTAACAATACTCAAATCCGAGGTAAACGGTGATACGGCAAATGACTACCGTGACCAGAGGAACTCGTTGACCGACAGGCTGACGAAGCTGGTAAAGGCCGAAGTGAATGAGATGCAGGACGGGCAGCTTGATATTACCATCGGGGGGTATTTTGTTGTTCAGAAGGGTACCAGTACGGATCTTTATGCGGCAGAAAGGAATGCGGGAGACAATTTTTACGTTGCCAAGCTGGGCGGAACCAATACCGAGGTTAATCTCAAAAGCGGCATTATAAAGGGCTTGATGGAGTCCAGGGGCGAGGTATCCGGAGCTGTCGGCAGCTATGAAAACGGCACTCCGAACACCAAAACGGACGTGGCTTTTGTGGTTGACATATCGGATGCCAGCGGATTTACGGCTGCTCAGTTTACAGATATCAAGAGCAAAATATCGGATTATGCCAATCAGCTTGATCAAATGGGGCTGGATTACAATCTGAGGCTTGTAACGACTCATGGCAATAATGTAATCAATAATTCGGTCTATTCCAAGTCGCAGTTGTCCAATTTCAACACTGCCGTCGGTTCACTCGGCCAGATAGCGGCTACTGCGCAGACGAATGATTTCACTGCGGTATTCAATGCATTGGGTACTCCGCCTTACAGGACGGATGACAATAAATACACGGTCGTTTTCACTAATGATAATATTGTTGCAGGAGAAGCTGCAGGATATAATGCCATTTTAAATACAAAAGGCATTCAGGCATCCGTAGTCACCGGCACAGGAACCAATTGGGACAGCATAACAGGTACAGCCGGAGGTACGGTGTACACCGATCTTGCAGCCGCGACGGATATCGGGCTGGATATTGATGAGGATGTAAGCTCAAGATTCTCGGTCGTATCTGATTCAACGAACATTGTGTCCGATATGAAGAATAGGCTCAATTCACTGGTGAATGTCATGCTGCGGGAGATCAACTATATTCATAAAAGCGGAATGAACATGAAGGACCCCGCAACTTCCGGAGAGGACTTTTTTGTGACGATCAATTCCGGCAGGCCGCTTGAGATGGGCAATATCAAACTCAACCCGAATTTGTCGGACCTGACCTATATTGCCGCTTCAAAAACAGGTGCTGACGGTGATAACTCCAACGCGCTTGAAATAGCAAACTTAAGGAACGGGTCACTTATCCATGACGATACAGGATATCTCAGTCTGGACGATTATTACCAGGCCATTATTCTGAATATGGGCAATAACGGTTCCGACTCGGACAGGATATCGGAAAGCCAGGGAAAGCTGGTACAGTCCGCCGATGCCTACAGAACCTCCATTACAGGTGTTTCAATGGATGAGGAAATGACCAATATGATGAAATACAAATTTGCATATGACGCTGCTTCTAGAGCCCTTAACGTAATAGACAGCATGATGGAAACGATAGTTAACAAACTGGGCCTCGTCGGAAGGTAAGACACGGACGCTTGTCATTCTTTACTGTGCGTGACGAGCGGAATGCGCAGACATCGCCTGTGTTACATTAAATTAGAAATTCAGCCGGTGCACAGCGGCAGAACGGCGGTTAATGTTTATGTCCGAATCGTTTTTTGGATTAAACGTGGCAGTACGAGGGCTTTTTACGGCTCAACGCAGCTTGGACACGGTAAACCACAATTTGAATAATATCAATACTCCCGGCTATTCAAGGCAGCAATGCATTCAGGCGGCGGCAAGACCTATGGCGCTTTATGACGGCACGGGCATGATGGGTACGGGCGCCGAGGTAACAGGCGTACAGCGGGTGCGGGATGAATACCTGGATTTCAAGTATTGGAGCGAGAACATATCTTACGGTGAATGGAGCGCGAAGGAGGAGGCGCTCTCCGACATTGAGGCAGCCTTCAATGAGCCGTCGGACAGCGGCTTTACGACAATCATGAACGATTTTTACAGCTCACTCCAGGAACTGGGAAAGGATCCGAGCAGTTCGGCTGTCAGAGCACTGGTCAAGCAGAGAGGCGTAACGCTGGCAAAATATTTCAACAGCATGGCGTCGCATTTTGAAACCATGCAGCAGGATATCAATTACAGGGTGCAGACCAAGGTGGAGGAGGTAAATTCCTACGCTACGCAGATACAGCAACTGAACAGGCAGATTTACATATCCGAGCTGGACGGAAATACCGCCAACGATATGAGAGACCAAAGGACGCTTCTTGTGGACAAACTGTCTAAGATCATAAACATAGAAGCAAATGAGGTCGTATACGGATACCTTCCTGATGGAAGAGAAGACAA
>JBDKVA010000115.1:0-27520 GCA_039679375.1 Clostridiaceae bacterium | reverse complement strand
TTTACTTATGTCGCATGGCGGAATTGAGCTTGGAGACGATAATATAGCCATTTTGCCCGAAAAATGGCGAAACTAAATACACTTCGTGTTTATAACAATCATTTGTTTTTGTAAAGGAGCGTTTATTGTGGGAAAAGGGAAGAAAAAAACTAAAGTTAAAGTGATTTATTATAAATCCGATGCTGGAGATATTTCTGTGTACATTGGCTTTGGCGCAAAATATCGTGTAGAGGTAACTGAATATGCATCTTCTCGTATAAATGGACATGGTGGAGTATTCTATTTTGACGATGATGAGAAGCTTAAGAAATATTTTAAGAAAGTAAATGCAGAATATATTGATGACGGTTATGTTAAGGTCGATTTTAATCAATAATAACCCAACTCAATGAAACTTTGGGAGGGAACGGTATGAGCGAGTATGATATTGCTGTCAATGATGTCCGGCCATACTTGAACAAGGTGTAGCTAGCTTTAAAGCTTAATTTTCGCTATCCTCATGAGTTTGGCCATTAACTTCTGACTGGCTGCAAACTATTATTTACCTAAACCGTCTGACGAGCCGCTATAAACTCATCAATGTCTGCGACGATGTATTTATCCCCGAAAGAATGCAGCACATCATAGAAAGAACCGAGGTAATCAAGTACGCCATACTCCTTGAACAGGCGAAATGCTTCCTTGCCTTTCATATGATGCTCACTCTTGTTCTTTCAAGACAAAACACCTTAAAATGTGCGGAAATAGTCTGCAAGACAAGATTAAATTGATCCGTTTCCATTAATTTGCGCCTCCAACTTCTCGAATCCTGTAAAGCGGCAATAGGTTAGCGATTTGTCGGTACGGAAAAGGATTTGATTGAACAATTTACTGCCGTGGTATATTATCATCTTGCCACCTCCAACGCTCTGTTCATCAGACGCAGCTCGTTCTTAATGCTTTTTAGCAGCTTTTCAATATTTTTCCGTCGCTCAAGCCGTTCTTTCAAATCCGCAACTACGGATTCATCGTTTCCGACATATTCGCTTACGACCTTGCCGTCGCGGCGGTAGGCAAGGTAAAAATATTTACGACCGTTTCGTTCTTTTAGCCGGAGCGAACCCTTAGGCAGGCTCGCAAGCTGCTTTTCATATGATTCACGAAGCGCTGACATTCTTTTTGCTTCACGTAAGGTAGTCGCAAAAAAATAGTTCATAATCATCACCTATAATATTATACCCAACAATCATTAATATGTAAACAATAAGTTAGGCAAATCTTGCCTTTTTATGTCAATTTATGACAGTTATTACAATAATTAAATCATATCTAGGCAGCAAATTACATAACAAAGATAATTATTCAATACCTGATCAGCCATGTTCCTTAAATGATAATATGCTTGACTGGCGGTATTGAAATTGATATTATATATGTAAAATAATAGTAATGCGGAGCGTATGGTAACATGATTAATACCCTTAAATAGCCAATAAGTTGACAGTGAATCAAGTATAAGCTTAAGCCTGCTGTCTTGCAGGCATATGTTGCTTTATTTCTGTTGGCTTTATGGTTATATTAAAGGGTATCAGTTACAGTACGCTGTGCTTCTGTGAATGATGCCCGGACATTTTGTTCCGGGCTTTATTTATGGAGGATGGCTGTGATTGGTGCTTTGTACCGGTTACGGCCTTTACTTTTCAGGGGGTGGTTATCTTTTATTCCGGATTCAGTAATTGCGATACAGCATAAAATGAAAGGAGGGTCAGTATGGTCAAAATTATTAATTTCTTAAGTAAAAAGCTCCATGCAAAGTCTGCAATATAAACAGTTGGCGGTTGATTGCATGGAGCCTGATAAATAATCGCCGGCTTTCATTCTTACTACAATTTGGACAGTTTATAATGTAGACTTTGCATCCTTAAAAAACTAATAATTTTAAGGAGCGGAGAATGAATGAAGTATAAAAAAGCTGATGAAATCTTCCCGGAAGAGCTGCTCAAGGAAATTCAGAAATATATTAAAGGCGAAATGGTCTATATCCCCAGCCCTGAGAGTGGGCGCAGAGGCTGGGGTGAAAATTCAGGAAGCCGGGAATACCTGCAAAGAAGGAATTCAGAAATAAGATTACGATTTCGCAAAGGATTATCTATTGAACAGTTAACAACAGTATTCTGTCTTTCCTATGACTGTATCAAAAAGATCGTATATTCAAAACAGCATATTATTGAGTAATTGCGCCAAACCCGTCGGACAATAGCTCCGGCGGGTTTTGTGCAATAAATGTGTTAATGAGTTTTTTATATTTATTAGGTCCCGCGATTCTTTTAAGATTACTACATGCAGGAATATAGTTTGCAAGGCTAAGCATGAGCATTGCGGAAAAGGCTTTAGCGTTGCCATATGTGCTGCCGGAATATTGTGTTATAGAGGTTCCTATGGATAATATTTTGATAGACAGTTTACTTGATAAATATAAATCGAAAGTAAAATTTATCGGAAGCCAGCATCCTGTAATAAAGCAGATAAAACATATTCAGAATAACACAAGCGATGAATCCGAAAAGCTTCTGGCAGCAGAAGGAATGTGGTCACATCAAAAGCTTCTTGATACTGATTTGTTTATAAACTGCCTTCTTGTCTGTCCGGAATTAATCTACAGCGAAGAAGGGGTTGAATTGGTGGAAAGTCTAATAAACAGGGCTGCAGAGACTTTTATAATATCAAAGAAGCTGTTTGAAAAAATAACTGACAGAGATGATCCGGATGGGTTTGCCTCTATCGTACGAATTCCTGACTATGAAATTGGTAATCTGCAGGTAAAGGATGATTCTTTAATTCTGGTATTGGATGGTCTTGAGAAACCGGGCAATATCGGAACCATCATTCGCAGCTGTGATGGCGCGGGAGTAGATGCCGTGCTTATTTGCAACAAAAAAATAAGGCTTACAAATCCAAAGCTTGTTAAGGGTAGTATGGGTGCCGTGTTTACGATACCTATCATAGAGATTGGTGATATTGGTGAATGTATGAGTTGGTTGAAGGCCCATGATTTTCATATTTATCTGGCTGATACAAGAGCGGACAAAACATATAAAAGCTTTGATTATATCGGAAATACTGTGTTAGTTGTGGGGAATGAGCGCTATGGGATATGCGGGGAATGGTATTCCTGCAATCCACAGTTGCTGTCGATTCCAATGCTTGGAATGTGTGATTCTTTGAATGTAGGTGTTGCAGCTTCCGTGATTACTTATGAAATAAGAATGATGAAGCTGCAGATAGGTGCAGATGTATAATTGAGTGAATAAAGTCTATATTAATATTGACACCATATATGACACCATAGTATAATAAACTAAAGGTGGTGATAAACCTGTCAACATGGGAAACCGCCTGTAACCATCCCGGAGAGTGAACCCATAAAGGTTGTATATATCAAGCTGGTCAGGGAAATTATCGAAAGTGAGGAGGATGAACTGTGAAAAATTTAGAATATTACATGGATTTGAACTATAAAATTGAAGTAGTAAGGGATGAAACTGAAGGCGGATATGTATTGTCTATTCCGGAACTCAAGGGTTGCCTGACATGTGCGGAACAACTGGATAAGGGTATGCAAATGCTTGAGGATGCAAAAAAACAATGGCTGTTGGCCGCACTGGAAAGTGGATATGAAATAGCGGAGCCTGGTGTATTGGAGGATTATTCAGGCCAATTTAAGCTTCGGCTGCCAAAATCACTCCATAAAGAATTATCTGAAAAATCAAAACAGGAAGGAATCAGTATGAATCAATACTGCCTCTACCTTCTCAGCAAAAACATCAGTTGCATTTCAGAAAACAAGCCATAAGAAGCTACTGTGAATTAAGGAGCAAAAAAAATGAAAGAAAAAGAACAGCTTATATTGAACTTGATAAAGTTGCGGGACAATAATTATGATCTTGCTGAAGGGGAAAATGTACATTCTTATGCCGGCTTGATGCTTCGGTATATAGGAGACCCCGATCCGGAACTGCGCGATGATTTGATTTACAGCACCTTTTGCGAGTGGATTTGCGGGAAGGAATATTTTAATGAAGAAGAGCTCCGGCGAATGCTGTCTTTATTACTGGATGACAATCATTTGTTTTACCATATCGGCAGTTTTGGGGATAACACCGTCTTCACAAGAACATTTTCCATACTTGCCGTCGTATTGATATTATCGCGGCATAGAGAAAAGCCTTTTCTGGATAATAAAATGTTTACAATGGCTAAAGACAAATTACTAGCCTATTATCGGCGGGAAAAGGATCTGCGCGGTTATACGGATGATTGCGGATGGGCTCATGGAGCAGCCCATGGAGCAGATGCAATGGATGAGCTCGTGCAGTGCGGCGAAAGTGATGAATCGGTATGTATTGAAGTTTTGGAAGCCATTCAAGCCGTATTGTGGAATGGAAAGGATCTTTTATGCAATGAAGAGGATGAACGGATCGCCCGTGTTGTTTACAGAATAATAAGGAATAACTTAATGCCTTCTCCATTGATCCATAATTGGATTTTAGGATTGAGCCGATGCTGCGAGTGGGATAAAACACGGATTCAATATGTGGCGAGGGTTAATTCCAAGAACCTTGTACGTTGCCTGTATTTTAAACTGGAACATAATAACTTTACTAGTGATATTAAAAACACACTAATAACCGTTGAAAAGAAGCTAAACAGATTTTCGGAAGCTTAGGCGCCCTTTCCGGTCTTTACCCATGCGCAAAGCCTGTTCTCCAGCAGGTCGATCAGCTTGAACAGGATCAGGCCGAGGATGCTTAGAGCCAGTATTCCGCTGAACATTTCAACATAGTTGACCATCAGCCAGCTGTTCATGATGAAATAGCCGATGCCATAGGTGGTTGCAAAATTCTCTCCGAAAAATAATATCGAAATACTCACGCCGACACAGATTCTGAGCGCAGTGATTATTTTAGGCAGTACGGCCGGCAGTATCAGGTGCCTGTATAGCTCCGCCCTGCTCAAGCCAAGCGAAAGTACGGAGTAAAAGAGCTCCTTTGGGATCTCCTGTACGCCATCCCTTGCAGCGATGATAATCTGAAAGATTATGATAATGACAATAAGCATGATTTTAGGCGCGTTGCCGAGGCCGAGCAATATCATCAATATCGGCAGAAAGGCTATTTTAGGTAGCGGATAGAGTATATATACGACAGGTGAAACAAAAGCATCCGCCTTTTCGCTCATTCCGGTCCAAAGGCCGATTATGCTGCCAAATATCAGGGAGATGATAATCGCTGCAGATATTCTGCCCAGGCTTACCAATAGATGAAGGCTCAGCGTGCCTGGAAAAATCTCAATAAAATTTACAATGGTTTTATAGGGGGAGGGTATTGTGGATGGGCCCACAGCAAAATGAAGCAGGTACCAGAAAAGCAGTACCGTCAGGATTGCGTATAGTGTTTTATTACGAAAAATTAATTTAAGCATCTTCATTTAGCCACTTCCTTACCTGAAGGCATATTTTATAAAACTCCAGGTTGTTCCGAAGGTTGTCCAATCCAAAATAGGCGTTATCCATGATCTGACTGATTTTCCCCTTTTCCATAACAACGATCTTCTGCCCGAGGAAAACAGCTTCTTCAATGCTGTGGGTAACCATGATAATAGTGATCTGTCTCTCTTTATAGATTTGTAATATCAGGTTCTGCATATGTTCCCTTGTTATTGCGTCGAGAGCCGAAGAGGCTTCATCCATGAGCAGCAGGTCGGGCTCCGGAGCCAACGCCCTTCCGATGGCGACCCGTTGTTTCTGTCCGCCGCTAAGTTCGCCCGGAAGTTTCTTTACATATTCCTCCATACCCAGACTTCTTAGCGTAGAGGAAACTCTGGACATGATCTCGTTTTTTTGCATCCCTCTGGATTTCAAGGGGAAAGCAACATTGTCCCAGACGGTTTTCCATGGAAGGAGTCCATAATCCTGTAGGATCAGGCTGGTACTTTTCCGGATATCGTGAAGCTGTTCCCCGCCGATGATGATCTGGCCGGAGCCTGGCTTAACGATACCGGCTAAAGCATACAAAAGTGTGGTCTTGCCGCAGCCTGACGCGCCAATTACCGCACAGGTGGTTCCCCTTTCAATATTTAGAGAGAAATTTTCCAGAGCTGTTTCATTTCCATAACAGACCATTATGTTTTTCACCTGTATCATTACTTTACAAATTTCCCTTCGACCAGCTCTTCATATTGCAGACTGATACTCTTTTTAAGAACCTTTTCATTCCAGTCCATGATGCCTCGAAGATACTGCTCATCCGGCACCCTGGCTTTATTGTATTTAGGCAAGATCATCTTGTCCCTGATTGCCGGTTTGAGTTTGAGTGTTTCAATCAGCAGGTCTCTGGCTTCTGCGTCATTTTCATTGATTTCTTCAATGGCTCTGTTATAGGCATCATGGAACATTTTTAATGCAGTCTCCTTATTTTTGATGGCATTACCGGTAAAAACCATGACATCCGGTGAAAATGCATCGCTATTTTCAATAACCTTCTTTGTCAGCCTGTCCAGCTCGCCCTGTGATGCCATCGGTTCGGGTATCACAGCCATGTCCAGCGCTCCGTTGCGTACCATCTCAAGCCTTGCAGGGATCTCATTTATATAAATTTTTTCCACATTATACTTATCTTCAAGGCTCCGATCGGACAGATAATTTGTTACACTGACCTCCATCATCCCTGCTTTAATATCCTTCTTTTCCTCAAATCCCTTTTTAATCAGAAATGGAAAGATGCCGTCCGTACTTGTCGTAACCTTTATGTCAAAACCGTTCTCAACATTGTTGATCAGCGCGATAACATCGGTCATCGCACCGTCAAGCTCACCGCTCTGAAGTGCGCTCTGCCTGTTCATGGCATTTGTATAAACCTGTATCTCCATATCCAGCCCAAGCTCTTCAAAATATCCTTTTTTATCAGCGAACAGTATGGGTGCGGAGTCTACTGCCGGCATGACGCCGACCTTAAGGCTCATATTTTCTTTTGAAGCACCGGATGGATTGTTTATCGAACTGCAGCCGGCTGAATATAATATTAATACAGCTGTCATTAATAATGTGACTGCCTTTTTAAATGGATTCATTCTTTACCCTCTCCCTGGACTGGTGTATATCGTTGCTATTACCACACAGTTATTGTATTTCCTTATATATTTTTATCAATTAACGGGAAAAGATATGTTACAATTATTTATAGATAATTTGGAGGTGTTGCGGTATGCGTATTTCTGCAAAAAGCGCACAGCAAATTGCAAGCGAAATCAGCACTATTGTCAAACAGCATATAAATATTATGGACGCGGAGGGGTATATCATTGCAAGTACGAACCCAATGCGTATAGGCAATTTCCATGAAGGCGCAAAAAAAATAGTAGATGAGCATCTGGCCGAATTCTATGTTACCCGTGAAGCAGAGACTGCTACCACTCGTGCCGGGCTCAATCTCCCGATAATTATCAATGGTGAAACGATAGGTGTCGTCGGAATAACAGGCGAGTATGAGCAGGTATATAATTACGGACAGATTGTAAAAAAGATGACTGAAATATTAGTGCGCGATAGTTACTTAAAAGAACGCGAGAGATTTGATAAGAAAATTGAAAGCCGCTATTTGGAAGACTGGATTCTGGGTAATGGGCTGGGACAGGGGCAATCCTTTATTGAGCGGGGGATTGCACTGCATATTGATATCACGCGTCCAAGGCGTATCATGGTTGTGCGGCTTGAGGATTTCCAACAGCTGGCGAGCACCGGTGAAGGGCAAAAGATCATTGAAAAGGTGGAGCATGCTGTCAAAAACTTTATAGACAAAGAGATGGACAATATTTACCTGCGCCTTACTACAAAATTAATATGTTTGGTAGCGCCCCGCAGTAATGAAAAAATGCGCGATCTGGCCGAGCAGTTGATAAAATCCGTCCAGAGTGAATATAATGTACAATTGCTTGTCGGAATTGACAACAGCACTGACGGCACCACCGATGTAAAGAGTGCTTACACCAGGGCAAACAGGGCCTCTCACGCTTGCCATACACCCGCAAAACGCATTATGCTGTATGACCAAATGAACATGGAAATATTCATGGATGATATACCTAAGCAGATGAAGGGGGAGTATCTTCATAAAGTGTTTGCGGGTTGCAGTATTGAAGAAATGCAAAAGTGGATTTATATATTGGAAGCATACTATACTTCCGAAGGCTCTATCACACAGACTGCAAAAAAGCTGTTTATCCATAAAAATACGCTGCAATACAAATTGAAAAAGCTCGAAGAACTCACCGGATATGATGTACGCCTGCCAAGCAACAGTCCTGTTTTTTATATGGCTATACTGTTTTTCAGGGATGTTAAGAAGGACCTTATTACTTTAGGCTAATGATGCGGCAGTGATCCGGGTTATTTAGCCTTACATGACGTTGTTCCCGGTAACATGAATTATAATAGTAATTCATTATGGAAGACATGGAATTAAGAATTACAGGATTGTATAATATCAATAAGAAAAGCAAGTTCGCAAAAGCTATTTTTGTATAATTTGACGAACTTGCATCGGCTTTCAGCAGTAAAAATAACAAATGGGAGGTTATCTTATGTCAGGGCTAGGTCTTATTATTGCGTTTGTAATTGCAATCATTGTAATGATACTGGCGATTTCGAAATTCAAAATCCATCCATTCCTGTCCATCATGGCTGTTTCACTCCTTCTGGGCCTGGTTGCCGGTATCCCGCTTGTAAACGTTACAAAGGCGGACGGTACGGTTGTGCTGGGTCTTGCCAATGTAATCGGTACAGGATTCAGCGGCACTTTTACAAGCATTGGTATTGTAATTATACTGGGGGCGCTGGTCGGTTCCATTCTTGAAGCAACGGGAGCCGCTTTTAAGCTGGCGGATATGGTAATTAAGCTGGTAGGTCCAAAACATCCTGACCTGGCAATGCTTATTATGGGCTGGGTCGTATCCATTCCGGTATTCTGCGACAGCGGATTTGTTATTTTAAATCCTATACGTAAAGCCCTTGTACAGCGTACCAAATACAGCAGCGTAGCCTTGACGGTTTGTCTGGCAGGCGGTCTGTATGCTTCCCATGTCTTTATTCCGCCAACGCCCGGCCCGATTGCAGCGGCAAATACCCTCGGTGTCGGTAACAACCTTCTTCTGGTAATGGGGATGGGCGCGCTTGTTTCCATACCTGCGCTTATCGCAGTATATTTCTATGCAAGATATATCAGCAGGAAGGTCAAATCGTCTGATGAAGCAAACGTTGAAGTAAAAGACGGTGAAATCGTAAAAACCTACGAACAGATCGTAGCTGAATATGGCAGGCTGCCAAACGGCCTACTTGCACTTAGCCCCATCATCGTTCCAATTCTTCTGATGGCTCTTGGTTCGATCGCATCCATGGCAAAATGGACCGGTACTCTTTTCAACATTTGCAGCTTTCTTGGCACCCCTATTATCGCCCTTGCCGTGGGAACACTATTTGGTGTATGGCTGCTTGCCGATACTAAGAAAATAAAGAATTTTTATAAAATAACGGATGATACATTAAGAATCGTAGGCCCGATATTGTTTGTTACCGCGGCCGGCGGAGTGCTGGGAAAGGTAATTGCCGTATCCGGCATGGTACAGTATATTACAGCGAACTCTTCGATTTTGGAGACGTTGGGAATTTTCTTCCCGTTCATTCTATCAGCAATCCTTAAGACTGCCCAAGGCTCCTCTACTGTTGCGCTTACTACCACAGCCGGAATCATGGCGCCGCTTATGGGGCTTTTGGGATTGGATTCCACAGTGATGTCGGCTATTACGGTTATGGCTATCGCTGCAGGTGCAATGACCGTGTCGCATGCTAATGACTCTTATTTCTGGGTAGTTACAAACTTTGGAGCAATGACTCCGGAACAGGGTTATAAAACACAAACCATGGTTACTTTGGTTGAAGGTATTGTCTCTATGGTTGGCGTATATATACTCACGCTTATATTTTAACCGATTTTTTACACATATTTTGATTTAAGCTCTGTTGTAAAGGGGAGGCAAATAAATACCTTCCCTTTTACTTCAAATTTAAGTTGTTTGCAAAGGAGGACATTATGAAAAAAGTATTACTCATCCCTGATTCCTTTAAGGGCACAATGTCGTCCAGCCAAATCTGCTGCATTATGGAAAAAACCATTCATAAATATTACCCAAATGCTGAAGTAATAAGCATTCCTGTAGCAGATGGGGGGGAAGGCAGCGTAGATTCCTTTCTGGCTGCTATCGGCGGCGAAAAGGCAGCGGTAAAAGTGAAAGGGCCTTATTTTGAGGATATACAAAGCTTTTATGGTATTTTGCCTGATCACACTGCCGTGATAGAAATGGCAGCAGCAGCCGGACTTCCTCTGGTTGGCGAGGATAAGCATGCTGAGAAAACTACCACTTACGGCGTCGGCCAGCTTATGGAGAACGCTGTGTCGGCAGGCTGCAAAAGGATCATATTAGGGCTTGGAGGAAGCGCTACAAATGACGGCGGCGCCGGTGCGGCCGCTGCATTGGGCGTGTCTTTCAGGAATACGGAAGGAAAGCCTTTCATACCGGTCGGACAAACATTGTCGGATATCTCATCGATCGATATAAGCAGCATGAACCCGGCACTTGCAGGAGTCGAGATCATAACAATGTGCGATATCGATAACCCTCTCTGCGGCCCTCAGGGTGCTTCAGCTGTTTTCGGCCCTCAAAAGGGTGCGGATGAAGCCATGGTACGGATACTTGACGTAAACCTTGCGCATATGGCGGAAATTGTAAAAAGGGATCTGGGCAAAGATATTATAAACCTTCCTGGTGCAGGCGCCGCAGGCGGAATGGGCGGGGGGATGGCGGCCTTTTTCAATAGCAGGCTGCAAATGGGCATTGAAACAGTTTTAGATATTGTGCATTTTGATACGCTTTTGAAAGGTGCGGATCTGGTATTCAGCGGTGAGGGAAAGATTGACTTCCAGTCGCTCCGGGGAAAGGTGGTTATAGGCGTAGCGCGACGTACAAAGAAAGTCGGCGTTCCGCTTATAGCTATCGTGGGCGATATCGGCGATAACATAGAGGGTGTATATGATGAAGGAGTCAGTGCAATTTTCAGCATCAACCGTGTAGCCGTACCGTTTAAGGAGGCCAAACTACGCAGTGAAAGTGACCTTGCGCTTACGATGGATAATTTGATGCGCTTTATCAATGTCTATAGAAAAAGCTGACCTTTTTGGTCAGCGGAGAATGAAGATCAAAATCAACTTACTTTCCTGAACAGCCGGAGTTCAGTCTCTATCCAGTATGGGCTACCGCCCACAACCCAACGAATGTACTTATTGCTGCGAATGTGAAACTATTTTCCTGTTTTTTATTACAATTTCGCAGCAATAAGTTACTGATATGTCTTCATTTGCCGGCGGTTTGCATAAGCCGGCGAGGAGCGAATCCCTCATACAAACACCTTCTGCAGATCGATGCCCAGACCGCTGAAGCAGCGTGATTCCGCCCGCTGGTTTCCGGTATAGCTCATGACATGCCTGACACGCTTATCACCCAATACGTATATATATATTTCTTTGGTCTCAGTATTCACGATCCAGTACTCCTTTATTCCCGTACTCATATAGAGATCCAGCTTTGTAACGTTGTCCTTGCTTGAAGTGGATTCGGAAAGCACCTCCACTACAAGCGTGGGTACGCCTGTATATTTGCCGTTTTCACCGATTTTTTCCCTGTCGCATATGACAAGGATATCGGGCTGTACAACGCAAATATTCTTTTCGCTTTTGTGCAGAGTTACGTCAAAAGGCGCGGTAAGAGGTTCACACTTTTTATCTCTGAACCAAATGGAAAATTCACCGAGTATTTCCTTGATTGCCTTCTGGTGCGGATAGAGTGGGGAAGCAAGGAAATAAACATCTCCGTTTATCAATTCATACCTGTGTTCGCTATCTTCTGTCAATTTGATGAATTCCTCGTAGGATACCTTTTCATGGGCGAATGCATACTCAGGCGACGATTCCCGGAATACCCACTGATCCTCTTCTTCCTTATAGGCAGAAAGCTTTGCGACTTTTTTGCCGTTTTTGGTGATGATGACGTCTTCGTATTCAGTCATTTTAAGGTATAGCCCAAACCGATTCTGTATATCCGATGTTGTAATAACCATAAGAATCCCTCCTGATTTAATCATATCCATTTATATAATAGACAAAAAATTACCTAAAGTCAATAATGAATTTAGGTAAAATAGTAATAGTATTAGATATAATTTTAGACAAATTACAGCTTTTATATAAACAGACTCATATCCGATTCTTCCGCAGAACCCAGGAATGATGCAACGCCTCCGATTGTCACACCGTCGATCAACTCCTCTTTTTTAATCCCCAGCAGGTCCATTGACATATTGCAGGCTACAAAATTCACGCCGCTCTTCATCGCTTGATCTATAAGCTCTTCCAGTGAAGCAATATTTTTTTTGTTCATCAGGCCGCGTATCATTTTCGGTCCGATCCCGGCCATGTTAAGCTTTGAGAGAGATAGCTTCGCCGAGCCCTTTGGCATCATTTTCCCGAACATCTTTGACAGCAAATCCTTTTTTACCCGGCCAGCCCCTGTGTTATCCGGTTTCCTCAGAATATTAAGCCCCCAGAAGGTGAAGAACATGGTAACCTTTCTGCCCATTGCGGCAGCACCGTTTGCAATGATAAAGGAAGCAATTGCCTTGTCCAGGTCATTGCTGAACACGATCATGGACTTGCTGTTATTTTTATTGGCTGCGGAAGTTTCGCCGGGCTTCATCTCTTTCCTGATAGTCGCGGTAAAGGTATTGTTTTCAAAATTTACGCCTATCAATTGATTCCCGGTACTTTTGCACCAGGTCCGGATATCCTCCTGAAAGGCCGGATCTGTCGCTTTAACTTCCAGGACCTCATTATAATTCATGGATTTCATTGTATCGAAGACCTTCATAATCGGCCCTGGACATTGCAGCCCGCAGGCATCCAGCTGTATTCTGACATCCGGCGCGCATTTTTTGCTGCCGCAATCGACCGGCTTGATTTCGTCGTCCTTCATGATCCTGTCATATTCGTACAGGTTTTCATTGGACTGCTTTTGCATAGCCATATGGTATGTTTTGTAACCACCGCTTAAATTCTTTACATTGCCAAAGCCCATCTGCATCAATATTCTGCATGCCAGATAACCTCGTAAACCCACCTGGCAGAAAATATATATTTCCTTATCCTTCGGTATTTCTGAAAGCCTGCTGCGCAGTGTATCAAGGGGAATATTCACAGCCCCCTCGATCGTTCCCAATCCGTATTCCTCCGGAGTCCGGACGTCTATCAATATTCCCTTTTCCCTGTCAATTCCGGCAACCTCATCCCAGTGGAACACATTGCAGTCCTTTTTCAGGATGTTCGAAGCGGTGAATCCCGCGATATTTATAGGGTCTTTCGCAGAAGAATAGGGAGGGGCATATGCAAGCTCAAGCTTTTCCAGGTCATAGACCGTCATACCTGCACGCATTGCAGTTGAAAGCACGTCAATTCGCTTGTCGACGCCTTCATAACCGACGATCTGCGCACCTAAAAGCTTACCTGTGTTTTTTGCGAAAAGCAGCTTGATGGACATGGGAATAGCGCCAGGGTAATAGCCTGCATGGGATGCGGAGTGGGTATAGGATTTTTCATATGCTGCCCCGTTTTTCTTTAATATCTTTTCATTGTTGCCGGTCACAGCCACGGTGATATCGAATATTTTAACGATAGAGGTTCCCTGGGTACCATCAAACTTCTCACTCATACCGCAAATATTGTTTGCAGCGATCCTTCCCTGTTTGTTTGCAGGTCCTGCAAGAGGTATCAGGGCTTCATTCCCGCTGATAAAATCCCTCACCTCAATGGCATCTCCGACAGCGTAAATATCAGGGTTGGAGGTCTGCAGGTATTCATTAACATATATTCCGCCGGTTTTCCCTATTTTCAGGCCGGCATCGGCGGCAAGGCGAGATTCCGGTCTGACTCCGATGCCCATGATTACCATATCCGCCTTGAGCGTCCTACCGCTGCTTAGCTTTACAACAATGCCGGTATCAGTATCTTCAAAGGATTCAACCGCATCCTTGAGGTAAAGCTCAACTTCCTTTGATTTCATGTGCTGATGCACCAGAGCTGCCATTTCATAATCCAATGGGCCGATCACATGGTCGGCCAGTTCCACGACCGTTACCTTTATGCCGCGCATATGGAGATTTTCTGCTACTTCAAGGCCGATAAATCCGGCGCCGACCACAATGGCTCTGCGAGGTTTCATGTTGTCGACATAATCCTTGATCCGGTAAGTATCAGGGATATTGCGAAGCGTGAATATACGGCCGGATTCAATTCCGGTAAGTCTTGGCTTTATCGGCTCGGCACCGGGAGAGAGGAGAAGTTTGTCAAAGGACTCAATATAAACCTTATTTTCAGTTCTATTTAGAATTTCTACCGTTTTATTCTCAGGATCGATTTTTGTAACCTCGCTGTTTACTCTCACATCGATCCCGAATCTTTCCCTCATCTTCTCAGGCGTTTGTACCAGCAGCTTATCTTTATCTTTTATTACTTCACCGATATAATAAGGCAGACCGCAATTTGCAAAAGAAATGTGCTCACCTTTTTCAACAAGGATGATTTCTGCATTTTCATCAAGCCGTCTGAGCCTTGCCGCTGCGCTTGCACCTCCGGCAACTCCGCCTATGATAACAACTTTTAAGCTCATATGGAGACCCTCTTTCCAAACATATTAATATATCGTGATAATACGATATATACCCTTGTTTGTCAATAAAATAACAACATACAGAAAAATTATATTAATCATTTGGAAAAGATTCTGAAAAAGGTTTTTGGAAAAGGTTATTGAAAGGGAGGTGAAAAGGGTAACAGCTTTTTGCAGAACTTGTATCAAAATCAACGGACATCTGTTATAATATTTTCGATTATCCGAAATAAGACGGGCATAAGGAGTGTGTTAAATTGGGCAAGAATATTCTGGTTCTGATACCTGTCAATGAGAAGCATAAGAGACTGCTGGAAGAGAAAGCCCCTTCCGCAAGCTTTGTTTATTCGTCCTCAAAAGATGTCGATGAGGCACAGGTGTACAATGCGAATATAATTATGGGAACTCCGCAGGCCGACCTGTTGAAAAAAGCTCAAAACCTTGAATGGCTGCAGCTTTCAAGTGCAGGCGTCGGTGAATACGGTAAAAAGCAAAACCTGCCGCAGGGTGCTATTCTGACAAATGCATCGGGTGCATATGGCCTTGCTATTTCCGAGTATATGCTGGGCGTTTTGCTGGAGCTTTACAAAAAGCTGCATCTTTACAGGGACAGGCAGCCGGAAATGGAATGGTCCTCCTTGGGACAGGTCAAATCCATATATGGTTCAGTGGCATTGATCATCGGAGCTGGGGATATCGGCGGCGAATTTGCCAGAAAGGTAAAAGCCCTTGGCGCTTATACAATAGGCATCAGACGCTCCAATCCCAATAAACCGGACTATCTCGATGAACTGCATTTTATGGATGAACTGGAACAACTGCTGCCCCGGGCGGATATCGTTTCGCTGAGCCTGCCGGCTACCAGCCTGACGGACAGGATCATTAACCGTGATACACTCGCGCTTATGAAGCAGGATGCTGTCCTGATCAATGTAGGGCGCGGGAGTGCAATTGATACGGAAGCCTTGTGCGATGCACTGGAAAGCGGCCGTCTTCTGGGCACAGCAATGGATGTGACAGACCCTGAACCACTTCCAAAAGGGCACAGGCTGTGGAAAATGAAAAACGCCATAATCACGCCGCATGTTTCCGGCGGATACAGCCTTCAGGAGACACTTGAGCGGGTAGTAAGGATCTGTGCTGACAATCTTGAGGCTTATTTCAATAATAAAAGCCTAAGTCATATAGTCGATCTTTCGGCAGGCTACTAATGTGGGCTACCGCCCACAACCCAACGAATTTGCAATTTCGCAGCAATAAGTGCTAAAGCGGAATAACTTATGCAAAAAGCAGAATGATCACCTTTATGCGTTATCCATTTGCTCGATTGCTCTTATTAATTTATACAGCACATTGTTGATGGGAGTTTCAATCCCATACTTGCGGCCAAGCTCCATTACGGTTCCGGCGAATATTTCGACCTCCGTCTTCCTCCCGGCCTCCACATCCTGGCACATGGAAGTTTTGCCTTGAGGTGAAAGCGTCTCCAGGATCCTGATATATTTCCCGATATCTTCTTCAGTTAAATTGATGCCGGCTTTTTCAGCTATCGAAATCACCTCGCTGGAAGCTGCATACATAAGTTCTCTTGCATCGCCGGGTACCATGAACGGACCGTAGGGCGCCCTCAGAACAGCAGAAACCTGGTTAATGCCGACATTCATCATGAACTTCCACCACTGTTCTCTTATAATGTCTTCCGGAATGTTATATGGAATGTGCACAGAATCGAAAAAGCCACGAACGGCTTGAACCTTAGGTGATGACCGGGAACCGGATTTGTCGCCGAAGACGATCCTGCCGATATTTGCATAGCGGATATCTGTTCCGGTCCTTACGGTATCCGTTCCGACGCAGAAGGAATAGAGCATTTTCTCTATCCCGAACTCCTGCCCGAGGATTTCTTCGCTGGATATACCGTTCAGGAGGGAAAGAATGATTGTGTCAGGCCCAACCAGCCCTCTGATGTCTTCGATTGTCTGTACCAGATGGTGCTGCTTGACTGCAATGATAATGAGTCCGGCTTTCTCTTCTGACTGCTCCGGTTGCATGAAATTAAAATGAACGGTTTTTCCATTAATTGATATTCCGGATTTGCCGTATCTTTCGGCTCTTTCCTTATCAACAACGACTTTCAGACATTCCGGGCAGTGTTCGGCAATCCTGCCTGCGAAAGCGCCGCCTATCGCGCCGAGTCCGATCAGATAAACGTTTTTCATATCATGCATCAGCATAGTCCTCCAATACCTTTTTATATTATTTAATTTATCATCACATTATTGAATCCTATTATGACATTGGAAATCTTCAAATTCAAGAGTAGTCTAAAGTAGAAATACAATAAAGTGGGAATTTTGCATGATAAATTGGACATAAGATTAGACAAACAATTGGGGTAAACTAGGCAAATGATCGGACATAATATTTCCTAAATACTTGACAATATGTCTAAACAAATGTACAATATTTATCAGGAGGTGGTTCTATGTTTGCTACGGCAAGTGAGATGAAAAATAGTTTTGGCCAGTATTTGAAGCATGTTACGGATGAGGATGGAGAAGTCATCATTACGAAAAACAACGTGAGGGTTGCCAGGCTCGTGCCTTATGTTTCCGACATCGAAAAGTATTATACCGTTCGCGAAAATGCAGTGAATTACGATTACAACAAAAAAACGGTTTCATACGAGGAGTTCATGGAAATCTACTCAAAAAGCAATGCCAGGATGGAATTCCTGAATGGTGAGATCTATATCATGAGTTCACCGGATATTGATCACCAGGAAATGTTGGGAAATTTACACATGATCTTTATGGAATTCTTCAAAGGTAAAAAATGCAGACCGTTTATGGCGCCTTTTGACGTCCATTTCAGGAAAAAGGATATTAAGGATCCGGATGTATTGCAGCCTGACCTGATTATTTTATGTGATCTGGAAAACAATATAAACGAGAAGAGGAGGTATACAGGGACGCCGTCTTTAACACTGGAGATATTATCGTCAAGTACAAGAAGCAGAGATATGGTTTACAAGCTGAACACCTTCATGACGTCCGGTGTGTCCGAGTATTGGATCGTGGATATTGAAAACCAATGGATCACCGTATACACATTTACAGATTATCAGATCGGCCAGATGAATGTCTACAGGAATGGCGAAATCGCCAGATCAGTATATTTTGGGGGGCTGGAGGCAAATGTGGAGAGTTTGTTTGAAAATATGCTGAAATGATTCCGGCAATGCCTTGCTGTAACTATTGAGGGGCAGGTCGGCTTACGATACGGTTCGGTACAGAATGATAATAAGATGCGGCTGGAGAGTAAATGGATCAGTTGAGGAATAGTCGAATAGTCGGATTTCTTCATTTTTGCATTATCTATATCTTGATTGTACAAGGAATATTTGCTATTCTTGATGTTGATGTTAATATAGCTTTAAGCTCACAGCCATAGTTGAAATATACGGTTAATCATATTTAGTAACTTATTGCTGCGAAATTGCAATAAAAAACAAGAAAATAGTTTTACATTCGCGGCAATTAGTACATTCGTTGGGTTGTGGGCGGTAACCCACATTGGTGTATGTGAATTTGAGAAAATATAAATTTATTTGTAAGGAGTAAATGAAATGGACTACAGAAAAGAATCATTAAAGTTGCACGGAGAGTGGAAAGGCAAAATTGAAGTGATCAGCAAAGTCCCTGTCAAGGACAAACAGGATCTCTCGCTTGCATATACCCCAGGTGTTGCAGAACCATGTCTTGCTATTCAGAAGGATGTCGACCTCTCATACCAGCTGACAAGAAGATGGAACCTTGTAGCGGTCGTTACGGATGGCACCGCGGTTCTAGGACTTGGTGACATCGGACCCGAGGCGGGAATGCCGGTTATGGAAGGTAAATGTGTCCTGTTCAAGACCTTTGGCAATGTGGATGCATTCCCGCTTTGCGTACGTTCCAAGAATGTCGACGAGATTGTACAGACGGTCAAATTACTTGCCGGAAGCTTTGGCGGAGTCAATCTGGAAGATATCTCCGCTCCAAGGTGCTTTGAAATAGAAAGACGGCTGAAGGCAGAATGCGATATCCCGATATTCCATGATGATCAGCACGGGACGGCGATCGTTGTGCTGGCAGCCATGCTGAATGCATTAAAGTTTGCCAAAAAGAATATTAAGGATATTGAAGTAGTCGTAAACGGTTCCGGGGCTGCCGGAATTGCCATTACCAGGCTGCTGATGTCAATGGGGCTGAAAAAAGTCATCCTGTGCGATACAAAAGGCGCTATATATGAAGGAAGAGACAACCTGAACCCAGAAAAGACTGAGATGGCGAAGATATCCAACCTGCAAAAAAAGAAGGGGCTTTTGAAGGATGTTATAGTCGGCGCCGATGTGTTTATCGGCGTATCTGCAGCAGGTATGCTCACGAAGGATATGGTTAAGACGATGGCAAAGGATCCTATTATATTCGCTATGGCAAACCCCACTCCGGAAATCATGCCTGACGAAGCAAAAGAGGCTGGAGCGAGTGTTGTAGGTACCGGCCGTTCCGATTTCCCGAACCAGATCAACAATGTGCTTGCTTTCCCCGGTCTCTTCAGAGGCGCTCTGGACGTTAGGGCCAGCGACATCAATGATGAGATGAAGATTGCAGCAGCAAAAGCGATAGCAGGGCTTATAACAGATAAGGAACTGAGTGCGGAATATGTCATTCCGGCTCCGTTTGATCCCAGAGTTGCAAGCAATGTTGCCAAAGCGGTTGCAGAAGCAGCGAAGAAATCAGGCGTCAACAGGATATAAAGCAAGAATGGCATAAATTATGATATTGAAATTTTAAAACAAAAAGACAATGGGTTTTACCGTTGTCTTTCTTTTTTAATAAATGGAAAGTGATGATTTCAAGACTTTTTTGATATAATCTTCGTAATAAGTCTGGAACGGATTATATTTTGAGGAGTTGTGCTTATGGATAGCAAAAGTTTGTTTGAGCTGAAAAACAGGCTGAGTATGCTGCCTGTGATGAAGGAACGGTCGGCAAAACTGCATACCAGGGTTACTGAGGCGGAAAATGACGTCGGGACCCTTTTGGAGAAATATGAAGCAGAATCCATGGATGTTGAGCAAATGAAGGCGGAGAAATTATCCGTATACATGCTGAAGCTGATTGGCAGGTATGAAGGCAAGCTGAACAAGGAAACGGAAGAAATGCTCTCGGCGAAAATGGAATATGATAAAGCTTGCGAAAAGGTAAAGGAATTACGTAATCAATGCAAAGAGGCGGATGAAAAGCTGGCTGTATTAAATCAGGAGAAGCGTGAATATGAAGAGGAGCTGAACATCAGGGAAGAGAAGCTCAGAAACGATTTAAGCAGTGAAGCGGCAATAAAATACAGAGAACTGGATGAGACACAAGGCTTTCTATCCCGCCAGCTTGTTGAAACGAAGGAGGCATTGGGAGCTGCAAACAGAGCCATCAGTACTGCGGACGCTGCTATGGACCACCTTGGAAGCGCTGAAAAATGGGCGACTTATGACGTATGGACGAGAGGCGGCATCTTCAGCCATATGGCCAAGTACGAGCATATTGATGATGCGGAAGAGGCCTTCCACAGACTGAGTTCACAGATGGACGACCTGAAAAGGGAGCTCTCGGATATAAATATGCAGGGAACAGGCGGATTCTACGGCGTTGATCCGACTACGAGAGCTGTTGATTTCTGGTTTGATAACATATTCACCGATCTAAATGTACGCAGCAGGATAAGGGATGACAGTGAGCAGCTTCGGTCGGTACGAAATCAAATTTCGGGGATCATTAGCACTCTGGAGAGCAATATATCGTCTATGAATCGTAAACTTCAGGATATTGAGTTCAGGAAGAATGAACTAATATTATCATTGTAGATCAATGAGATGCGAATATTCAGAGCATATAGCCGGTTATGCGGCTGGCAGGGGAGGCTGGTGCTAAATCAATCTTATCATTCACCAGCCTATACTCTGCCAACTGAGGAGAATCGATTTTATCCCGATTGATACGAAATATTCATTTAAAGCAACGATAATATTTATTATCTCACTACTATAATATCACAGATAATGTCTATAAATGGATACAGGGATATGAAGTTTTAATAACATTTATATTACAGAGGCTTTATGGAAGTGACTGGTGTCATGTGACACAAGAGTGCATGCCATTCATTCAAAAATCTCTGTCATATCAGCCGCAAGTCCATTGAATGTAAATGATTCAACCTTACCTGCATTTGAATAGACCTTGAAATTCTCTATGCTGTTATCATTGAACAGATATACGATCACTTCTTTGTTAAAGTAATTGATAATCCAGTACTCCTTCACTCCGGTCTGCATATATAGATCCAGTTTTCTCACCAGATCCATTCTTGTGGATGAGTGGGAGATTATCTCGATAACCAGAGTAGGAATACCGGTATACCTATCCATGTCATTTTTATTCTCATTGTCGCAGACAACCAGCATATCCGGCTGCACCAGATTCATATTGTTTTCACCTTTTTTAAGTACTACATCAAATGGAGAAAGATAGGGCATACATTTTTTGCCTTTGAACCATAAACGGAAAATAACATGAAGATTTCCAAGGATACGCTGATGGGTTATAACAGGAGAAGCTACATAAAAAGCCATTCCGTCAATGTACTCATACCTGTCTTCTGTTTTTTCACGCATTTCCAGGAATTCTTCAAAAGTCATTTTGATGCCGTCATAATTACATTCATACTGAGCAGCCTGCTCGCAAACCCTGTCAATATTCTTCCAGTCGTTATGCCTTGTAATTCGCGCAACAGGAGAACCGCTTCTGGTCACAATAATGTCTTCTTTTTCAAGCAGCTTCAGATATTTACCGAAATTGTTTTTAATTTCAGTTGATTTTACAATCATTTTCCCATCTCCAAACAATAGATTAACCGAAATATCAGCTAATTAATTATACATCTCGACGAAATATCAGTCAATATTATGCACTTCATTCAGCCTATCAACTGTAACATACTGGCCGTTACACATGATAAAACAATATTGCGTAATGCTGATAGAATAATTCAACTTTGGGATGGTAAAATTGTATAGCACTTATCACTATTTAGCTTTTCAGTCAACTGATGCAAATAGGCCCATGACCACCGCAGATCAAAACAGGATGCCGGGTATCCGCCCGGATTTCTTCTATAAGTTTTTTGACTTGATTCCTCACAGCGGTTGCCTTTTGGGAATCAATATTAACACTGCGCATCAGATAGGGAGCAAGCGAATTGAATACCGATAGCTCTTCTGAAAAGCCGCTGATGTTGACGAGATTGTCGCCGGTGAAAATTATGCCATATTTACGGCACGCGAAAATCATCTCACCCCGTAAATGGCCTCCGCTTCCTTCGAATACTTCAAAATCCAGATCCGCGACAGAAAAATTGCCGATTTGCAGCAGTTCATCATGCTCAGCAGGGGTATTGCTGTCCAGAATATCAAACTGATCGGCTTTTGGCGGATTATAACCGGAAATAATCCGGCTGAGCTTGCTATATCCAAGGTTCAATTCGTTGTTTTCCCTGAAATCCGGCTGTCCCGAGAGCTGCCGCCGCAAACTGTCCGCGCTCTTCCGGTTGAGGCAGATCTTCACATTGCCAAGCTTCGAGAGCAGTCCGCAATGATCCACATCGGCATGAGTGATATACACTCTTTTACAGCGGCTTCTCCAGTCAGGCAATAGATCGTCCAAAACCTTCATAAGTTCATTTGCGTAAATGGCATAGCCTGTGTCGATCAAAACGATTTCGCCGGGGGAATCCAGTAAATAAGTGTTGCTTCCGCAGGGAGGCTGTATCCCATATAATGTGACGGAATCGTTGATTTGATGTTTTGAAATCTCCGCATAAAAGCTGTTGCCCCGGTTTTTGCTGATATAATAAACGAATCGGCGAATGTAATCAAAGACCTTGTACGGGTTTTCACCATTTTCCTCAAGCACCTGCAGTATCCTGTTGGATTCGGCTATGAAATTCATCGTATCCTCTTCGCCCAGATTCAACAGCTTTTGCGTTTCGTTCGCCAGCCGGATATAGAAGATGGTATTGTCCAGACTTTTTTCGGAATCGTCATAGTCGATGATGTTGATTTGATAAAGCTCGCTGATTTCTTCCAGAAGCATTTTAATCATACGCGGGTTTTCAATCAACAGGCCCATTTTAAAATTCTGGTATTTTGTATTATCCGCGCTGGAATTCATGTATGAAATATTGATATCATACCTGTCCAGGATTTTGAGTATGGGCAGAACAGCCCCCGGCACGTCCGGTATCTTGATTTCTACGATAATCACCCTGGTTTCGGATATTTTATTATTCAGATAGCCAATGCTCTCCAATTCTTCCGCTATTGCATCCAGGTTTTTATCGGAAGCTTCCACATCGATGAACAGCATATGCAGGTCAACTGCCTTGTTATAGCTGACACGGACGATATTGCCATCATGTTTTGCGATAATTTTTGAGGCCAGCAAAAACGCCCCTGTTTTATCCGGCATGCTTGTAATATAAGATTTTCTTGCCATATCACACCTCAGTCATTCTGCTTCAGTCCCATCCTGCCTTTTGTTTCATATCTTACTCCAGGAGTCCGCTCGGAAAGTCCTGCACGCATCTTTTCGCTCATTTTTCCGTCCAAATTCTTTCCAAAAAAGCGTTAAATATCCGGATATTCTCATGCATACATTCGTTTTCCGAGCGGACTCCTATTCTATGGTTCGTATTTTGCGCCTAACGCTCTCGCAATGATAACCGCCTGCTCCATATCTATTTTGGTATCTTTCAGATTCATCTGCATAATGTCGACATTGTCGATACAGCTGTTTCTGATATCTGCCGACCTGAAGTCTGTCCCCGTGAGCTTGGCATTAGTAAAATTGCATCCGCTTATGACGGATTTGGTAAAATTGCAGTTTGATAAATTTGCATATTCAAAATTGATGTTGCTGAGCGTCATATCGCTGAAATCAACATCGGATAACACTGTATAAGACCAATTTCCCGCTAAAATGGTGAATGCCGTGAATTTTGCATTAAGGAAAGAGGAACCGGTCATTTTGCAATCATCCAGCGTAGCACCGAAGAAATTGGCATACCTGAAAATGCAGTTTACAAAAGCAGATGATTTTATTAATGCTCCGTTCAGCTTTATCCCTGTTAAATCGCAGGAATCGAAATAGCAATTGTTAATCATAACATCTGAGAAATCGGCGCCTCTGAAATTGCATTTTTTGAATTTTGCTTTGCCAAGTTCATCGAAATCGGCTTTTATACCTGAGAAGCAGCAGCTTTCGTAATCAGACTCCGTAAACATATCTTACCTTCCTTATCAGGCAATTTGTATCCGGCAGGTGTACATAAACTTATTCTATCAAAAGGCGGCAATATCCGCAACGGTTTCGCCAAGGGTCGGCTAAAATATTACTTCCGATTCTTTTAATGGCTTTCTGCTTCGCAGAAAGGCTACACTAATGAAACCTTTCGCTTAGGCGAAAGCTATTGAGGAACGGAGCGGGCTGGTTAGTGAAGTTCCTCGAAAAAGTTTAGCGGAAGTTATATTTTAACGATCCCAAAAGCAGCAAAGCGGACTTATATTCCGGGATGAAAGAAATATCAACATAATGGAATAATCAGCAAATAATATATTGACAATTATTTAACAAAGTATTACAATGATATTGTTAAATAATTAACAATAAATTTTTCATACAAAGCGCGCGACAGATCGTAAGCAGAAAAACCGGCGGATACATAAGGCGGATATGAACAATAATACCATAAAGGAGGTATTGATTATGACGGAGAAAATGAAAGACAGTCTGAATGAAGACAACAGCGAAAACAGGGAGGTAAGGAAGACTATTGACGAATTGGCTTCCAAGGCCAGGAAAGCACTTGAAAAATTCCTGACTTATGATCAGGAAAAAATCGATAAGATCGTGAAAGCCATGGCAATAGCCGGGCTGGATGACCACATGAAGCTTGCAAAAATGGCGGTGGAGGAAACCGGTAGAGGAATATACGAAGACAAAATCACAAAGAACATCTTTGCTACAGAATATATTTACCACAGCATAAAGGACATAAAAACCGTCGGGATCATCAATGAGAATGAGAATGAAGGCTATTTTGAGGTTGCAGAACCGGTAGGTATTGTGGCAGCGGTTACTCCTGTGACAAACCCCACTTCCACTACAATGTTTAAGGCATTGATTTCGATCAAAACCAGGAATCCGATCATATTTGCATTCCATCCGTCGGCTCAGAAATGCAGCGCCGAAGCGGCAAGGGTCCTTCGTGATGCTGCAGTTGCAGCCGGGGCGCCGGATGACTGTATACAGTGGATTGAACATCCTTCGATCGAAGCAACACAAATGCTGATGAACCACAGGTTAGTGTCCATGATACTGGCAACGGGCGGAGCCGGGATGGTCCAGGCGGCGTACAGCACAGGAAAGCCCGCGCTTGGCGTCGGACCGGGCAATGTACCTTGTTATATTGAAAAATCTGCCAGCCTGAAAAGGGCAGCTACAGATCTCATACTGTCCAAATCCTTTGACAATGGCATGATTTGCGCCTCAGAGCAGGCAGTGATTGTCGACAGGGAGATAGCGCCCGAATTTGAAGCTTTCATGAAAGAAAACGGCTGTTATTTCCTGAATACTGAGGAGACAGATAAACTGGCCAAAACGGCCATCGACGAAAACAAATGTGCCATGAACCCAAGAGTCGTCGGGCAGTCGGCGTATACCATCGCAAAGCTTGCAGGGCTTGAAGTGCCGGAAAAAACAAAAATCCTTGTTGCGTATCAGGAAGAGGTAGGCCCGGCGCATCCGCTTTCCAGAGAAAAGCTGAGCCCTATTCTTGCATATTATATCGTTGATTCGACGAAGGACGGTATCGACCGGTCCGAGCAGATGGTCGAATTCGGAGGGATGGGTCATTCGGCAGTCATACACTCTCAAAACGAGAAAATCATAGAAGAGTTTTCGAACAGGCTTAAGGTCGGCCGGCTGATTGTCAACTCTCCATCCACGCATGGAGCTATCGGGGATATTTACAATACCAATATGCCCTCACTCACACTTGGCTGCGGATCATATGGAAAGAATTCCACAACGCAGAATGTATCTGTGGTCAACCTGATCAATAAAAAGAGGGTGGCGAGGAGAAAAGTGAATATGCAGTGGTTCAAGATACCTGAAAAAATATACTTCGAATTCGGCGCGACACAATACCTTGCTGATATGCCCGACATTACGAAAGCTTTTGTCGTCACGGATCCATTCATGGTGAAAGCCGGTTATGTCGACAAGGTGTTGTATTACCTGAGAAAGAGGCAGCAGTATGTTCATTGTGAAATATTCTCCGAGATCGAACCGGATCCTTCTGTAGAAACAATCATGAAGGGCTGCGACATGATGAACCGCTTCAAACCCGATGTGATCATCGCTCTCGGCGGAGGCTCAGCTATCGATGCGGCCAAGGGAATGTGGCTGTTCTACGAGCATCCGGATGCGGACTTCCACTCCATGCGGCTGAAATTTATGGATATCCGGAAAAGAGTTTATAAATTCCCCAAACTTGGTCAAAAGGCCAAAATGGTTGCGATACCTACCACATCCGGAACCGGCTCCGAGGTGACGTCCTTTGCCGTCATTACCGACAAGGAAAAGAATATGAAATATCCTCTTGCAGATTATGAACTGACGCCGGACGTGGCGATCATTGATCCGGAATATGTTATGACCGTTCCGCCGTCTGTGACGGCAGATACGGGGCTTGATGTGCTCACGCACGCCATTGAAGCTTATGTTTCCATTCTGGCTTCGGACTTTACTGATGGTCTTGCGATCAAGGCGATCCAGCTGGTGTTTGAATATCTTCCCAGAGCTTATAAGGACGGCGCCGACAGTCTCGCCAGGGAGAAGATGCACAATGCTTCCTGTATCGCAGGTATGGCGTTTACAAATGCATTCCTTGGAATCAACCACAGTCTTGCGCATAAACTGGGCGGCGAGTTCCACATTCCTCATGGCAGGGCAAATGCGGTTCTTTTGCCGTATGTCATTGAATATAATGCGCAAAAACCATCAAAATTTGTTGCATTCCCGAAGTATGAAACGTTTATCGCTGATAAAAAGTATGCGGAAATTGCAAAGGCGCTCGGTCTTCCCGCATCTACGGTGGAGGAAGGCGTGCAGAGCCTGGTTGCTGCAGTCAGGTCGCTGATGAAGGAGCTCAATATGCCGATGACCATAGAAGAATGCAGGGTGGACGGCAGACTATTTGCATCCAAGGTTGCCGAGCTTGCTGATAAAGCATTCGAGGACCAGTGCACAACAGCAAATCCACGTCTGCCGCTGGTGACGGAGCTTGAGGAGATTTACAGGAGAGCATACAGCGGAGAATGATCCGGACCTGAGCGGCGAATGCATTATTTATGGATGATGCGGAATATGGGAAAAGTGCGCAGCACTGTCATTGCGAGCGCAGCGCGGCAATCTCGCCCTAAGCCAAGGGTAAGACAAGGGGACGGTTCTATTGTCTGTCTCACGGAGCATACAATAGAACCGTCCCCTTGTCTTCTAATGCGTGGGATTGCCAGGGTAGGATCGTCAGCGCTATTTATTCTGGTTGTGTTTCCAAG
>JBDKVA010000114.1:0-29391 GCA_039679375.1 Clostridiaceae bacterium | reverse complement strand
ACCTTTGGAGATCGCATTATGTGCGCAGCATAATAATGGTGGTCTTGGTATTGATAAATGGTGGCAGACCAACATAGAAGGATTTTTTGCCGCCGGGGAGGTCAGTGCAAGCCACGGCGTTTATCGTGCCGGCGGAAGTGCGCTCAACGCCGGACAGGCAGGATCCACAAGGGCTGCTCAGTTCATAGCCCGTAACTGCCAGGGCGAACCTACGGCTTTCGAAAAATTCAAAGATGCGGTTTTCGATAAGGTGGATAAGGCAACCTCTCTGTGCGATTTGGCAGCAGGCGGAGGAAATAATGTATCCGAGATATGGAATAACACTGCAAAAAGAATGAGCAGGGTCGGAGCCGCAATCCGCGACAGCAATGGAATAAAGAATGCTATTGAGGAGATTGCAAAAGAGCTTCAAAACTTTCAGGACATCGTCCGGATTGATGACTGCAGTCACTTATCCAAGGTATACAGACTTTATGATATGCTGATATGTCAGTATGTATATTTAAGCGCAATGGCCGACTATGCGGAGAATGGCGGAAAGAGCCGCGGTTCCGCACTTTACTCCGACAATAATGGTAAACGCCCTTATGAAAACCTTCCTGAGATATTTAAGTTCACTCTAGACGACGGCTCCAGGAGAGATCTGGTACAGGAAGTAAAGTATGCAGACGGAAGGTGCTCCTTCAATTGGCGGAAAGTCAGGTCAATCCCCAAGGAAGATGATTTTTTTGAAAACATATGGCGTAGTTACCGTTTGAATGGCAATATTTACTAGTATAATCAATAGGGCAACCAATGATCACACCGGCCGGCGGTCGCCCTAACAAATCCGGCCGGTGATCACCCTTAAGTCAAGCGGGCGATCAGTGATCGCCCCTACTCGAATCTCAACGCTTCTATCGGATTAAGGTTCGCCGCCTTTGCAGCGGGGAACATGCCAAAGATAACTCCCACAAGCAGCGATATGCCGAATGACGTAATCATCCAGAAGGGTGAATATGCCTCAGGCACAAGGTCAAAGCCCCCGAAGATGAATTTGATGACGCACGCGCCGGCCAAAACGCCCAATAAACCTCCTAATCCCGTAATCATAATAGCTTCAATCAAAAACTGAACCAATATATTCTTCCTTTTCGCTCCGATCGCTTTCCTGATTCCGATCTCACGTGTTCTTTCCGTCACGGATACGAGCATGATATTCATAATGCCGATGCCGCCTACAACAAGAGAGATAGCCGCTATACCGCCAAGCATTGCCATCATTGTACCGGTGACTTCATCAAGCGTTTCAAGCATCTGTTCCGAGTTAGTCACTCTGTAGGCATCTTCGCTTTTATAAATATCAAGTAAAAAGGCTTCCAGTTTTTCTACTACCGCATCAACATCCTCGGAATTGACCGCCTGCACTGAGAAATTGCGGATCGTAGTGTTCCTGCCCAGCCTCTGTGCCGCAGTTACAGGTACAATGATGTAATCATCCTGGGTGCTGGTCTCACCTGATTCCAGTTCCGCCAGCACACCGATTACAGTAAATATCGTGCCATTGATTTTAATCTTCTGGCCGATCGGTTCTTCACCGGCAAAAAGTGTATTGACAACTGCCGTTCCGATCACTGCCACCTTTGACCTGTTTTCAACATCGCTATCGATCAGAAACCGGCCGGAAGATATCGGCCTGCTGTTTATCTCCTCGTACTCAGGAGAAGTACCCATCATTGTTGTGGTTTTCATGCTCAGCGAGCCCTTTTTGACTGTAATGCCCGACGTGGACAATTGGGGCGCTATCCCGCTGATCGTACCGCTATTTTCCTCGGAGAACGTCTTCAGTTGATCGTAGGAGACCTTCCTATTGCTTCCCCTGCCCGTAATACTGATCTGTATCAGATTGGAGCCCATGCTGGATATGGAATCCGTTATGTTTTTGGTGGTGCCCTGTGCATACGCAACAGCTGCAATAACTGCGCCTACGCCGATTATGACGCCCAGCATGGTAAGGAAGGAGCGGCCTTTTTTACTGAGTATGCTTTTGATAGCCATTTTATACGCTTCTATAAAACCCATTCAGCTCGCCTCCCTGTCTTCGGATATTTGCCCGTCGATGATTCTGATGACCCTTTCGGCCTGCATGGCAATATGATTGTCATGGGTGATCAGTACGATCGTATTCCCTTTTTTATGCAGATCATGCATAATATTCATGATCTCCTGGCCTGACTTGGAATCCAGATTTCCGGTCGGTTCATCAGCCAATAATATAGGCGGATTGCTGACCAGCGCTCTGGCGATAGCTACTCTTTGCTGCTGCCCTCCGGAAAGCTCATTGGGAGTGTGTTTTATACGGTCTCCCAGCCCAACAGCCTCCAACGCTTCTATGGACCTTAGGTGCCTGTCCTTTTGACTGACGCCCTGATACACCAGAGGCAATTCGACGTTTTCTATCGAAGTGAGCTTTTTTAGAAGGTTAAAGCCCTGAAATATGAAGCCTATCCTTGTATTACGGATCTCAGCCAGTTCATTGTCACTCATTCCACTGATCTCATTGCCATCCAGCATATAGCTTCCCGAGGTAGGAGCATCCAGACACCCCAGTATGTTCATCAGTGTTGATTTGCCGGAACCGGAGGGCCCTACGATCGCTACGAACTCATGCGCCGCTATTTCCAGTGAAATGCCGGACAGGGCGTTAACATTGTTTTCTCCCATGTTGTACGTCTTGTATATGTTTTTTAAGGATATCATTCTTTAACCTCCAAATTTCATTAATCAGAACCCGCCGGGCCCTCCGCCTGACGGCATACCGCCTCCGCCTTGTATTCCGCCTGCGCCCATTATATTATCCCTTTTCCCCGAAAAGCTGCTTGAACTTGTTCCCGTACTTGTGCTTGTTTTGGGAAGAACGATTTCCTGACCTTCCGTCAGCCCGCTTATTATTTCAATGTAGGTGTCGTTACTGATACCTGTTTCAACCATAACCAAAGTTGCACCTGCATAATAGGAGTCGGCTTTTGTCCTCTGAGCCATCCTGTTAATGTCGCTCTTTGCGGTATTTGTTGAACTGCTGTTTTCCTGCTGTTTATTCACATCCGTATTCGGAGATGAGGCGCCATTCTGTGTACTGCTGCCGGACAGAACAGACTGATCCTGAGAATCCTGCGCCTGTGCGCCCTGAGCTTGCGATGACTGGGTTTGTGAATCCTGCGCCTGTGCTCCCTGCGGTCTGCCACCCGTCATGCCGGCTCCGGATACACTGCCGTTGCCAGCGCCGGTTGCCGAATTACCGGCACTATTTCTTCCTGCACGGTTAAATCCACCCGGGGCAGCGGCCTCTCCATTTGCACCTGCCGTACCTCCTGATCCGACTGCACTATCTGAACCGCTTTGGTTATTAAGACCGCTCTGTCCGCTCTGATCTGCTGTACTGTCCGTACCAACTACATATACAAAGCTCCTGTCACCCATTTTGGTGACTGCTTCCACAGGGACCATCAGGACATCCGACTTGTCGTTGATCATGATTTCCGCATCGATATTCATCCCGGTCTTCAGCTTTCCTGCCGCCGAATCATCTACTGTAATCGTTACAGGATAAGTTGTCACGCCATTTGAACTTGTTCCTTCCATAGCCACCTTGCTTACCTTCCCGGCAAATGGAGTCTCAGCTGATTCTTCAATCGCGTCCGCTGTTATTTCCACTGTCTGGCCTGCTGCTATCTGTGATATATCCAGCTCATCGATTGATATGGAAAATTCAAGATGCCCCATATCGGATACAACTGCCAGCGTTTCACCCTGTTTTACCGTATCTCCTTCATTTGCTGAACCCAGCTTTGTGATGGTGCCGTCAAATGGCGCCGTAATCGTATAATATGTAAGCTGTTTCTTCTGGATCTCCAGTTGAGCCTTCAGATTCTCCATTTTCATTTCATTTGAAGACGATGTGACCAATAAATCATCATTCTCCAGTTTCAACAGCACATCACCGGTGTTGACAAATTCATTTTCTCTTATATTCAGACCAACCACCGTGCCGCCAGCATCACTTTTTATCACTTTGTTATTTATGTAGGAAATCGTGCCGCTGCTTACGCTATTTAATAAAGCACTTCCTGCCGATATTTCGGCAGTAGCTTTCATACCCTCTTCAAGCGAACCGGGGTTGTTGATCGTAATTTCCACATTGTACAATTCACCGCCGGAAGCAGATGAATATGGTTTGCTGCTTTTATATGTAACAGTTCCATTGACTGAAAGCATGAGATCCTGCAGATATACCACAGCGGCCTGCCCGACAGTTATGTTCCGGACTTCCTGTCCGCTGAAAGGTAACGTCACATTCAGCTTTGACACATCTGTTATTGTCAGCAGGGCTCCTCCCTTATTCACTTCATCACCGAGCTTCACATTGATATTAGTGACCTGTCCGGCATAGGGCGCTTCCACGGTCAATCCGCTCACACTTTTCGCCGTGCTGTCAAGAGTCAGTTGCATTTGATCGATGCTATTCTCCGCGTTTTCTATATTCAGCAGTGCATCGGTGTTGTCAAGCACGAACAGTACATCCCCTGCTTTAACCTGATCTCCTTCCTTGCATTTAATTTGTTCTAAAGTTGCTGTAACCTTCGGTGACAGCTCACTGCGGTTTGATGACTGGATAGGCGCCGAGCCGGCTATACTGTCGGTCAGTGTACCCCTGATGACCCTTGTCGTCCTCTGGGCAACTGCTCCATCGGATTTGCTTCCTCTGACCCGGATGAATACATATGCGCCGCCTGCCAGCAAAGCCACAATCAGGCATATAGCAATAATTTTGACCTTTTTCTTTTTTTTAGGGACAATCCGCCCCGTACCAGGTGTTACTGTGTTCATTGATATACCTCCCCAATCCTGTCTTTACCTTTTTCTTCATTTTTTCATACAAACCTTAAAATTACCTTAAAAATAGTTTGTTGAAATAACTTTAATTGTAAACAATCTATGAATTTGATCCGGCAGAAAAAGAGTAAAAACACCTGCGGTCAGCGATAAAAATGATTACTGATCATATTTGCTGTTTCTTTGTTGTTGAGGATGTAATACCAGACGTCCCCTATCATCTGGCTGTCACCGGGCAAAGTATAGGTCCCTGTTTCACTGCTTTTAATTTTGCTTACACTTCCAAGGTAGTGAGTAATATCCGAAATAGTCAGATTCGTATGGATATACTCTTTCATGATAGCAAACAGTTCATCCGCCCTTGAGATGTACCGTATGCTCAATTTCTGCTCGATCAGCGCCTTTATGAAATCCTGCTGCATTCCAATCCTGCCGATATCGCCCTCGGAATAACCCTGCCCTGAGTAATTGCCCTTTCTATACCGGACAAGCTGTTCAGCCTTCACTCCGTTGAGCAGCTGCCTGCCCTTTTTAAGGTGGATGTGAAGGTTCTGGGTCGGGTCATCGTAGTCCATCCTGAATGGTACATAGAATTCGACGCCTCCCAGCGTATCCACAAGCCTCCGAAATCCCCTGAAATCCATTGTGATATAGTAATGGACAGGCAATCCGGTTATTTCAGTCACTTTTTCTGCGACCATCTTCTCCTCGCCCTTTGAGTACAATGCATTGATCCTGCCGTATTTGCCATCCTTTCGAACTCTGGTATCTCTTGCTATGGAAAGAATATTCAGCCTGGACAGGCCCGGATCAAAATTGAACAGCATGATGACGTCGCATCGTGTCCCGTCCCTGTCAAGTCCCAGCACCAATAAGTTTAATGGATTCTCTTCGTTTGTACTGCTCTCGTTATGCCTATATTCATGCTCCAGCAGGTTTATCCCCGTACGGTCCGCAGTGATCGGCGCAGGTGACTGCCGGCCGGTCGCAGGCTCCAGCATGGCATATATGCCATTAGCGAATAAAACGCACAGTAAAAGGAGGCAGACTGTAAAAATATATTTTGTCACTCTCATATGCAACCTCGATATCTTTAAACGAGCAAATTCTTTTCTTTTTTTTAGTATGCCCTCTGCCGAGCGTTGATATGTTCAGTTGAAATGATATAACGTATCTGCCTAATAAGCTGAAATGCAAATACATTATATTAAGATTTCTGCGGAAATCATGATATAATGTAAGCAAAAATATTGATGCATTAAAGCGTTAAAATAGGGCCATACCAATAAATAATAGCTTTGATGCCGATGGAGTAACCGATGGTTTATAAAAAAGCCAAGGGAAATAAAAACGATGCCGAAGCTCGTCATTCCGGCAGAATGCAGGAGATACTGGCTGTTTTAAAACGCCACAATATCATTCACGGCGTTTCGCCGGAGAAGCTTAGAAACATTCTGGAAGATCTGGGACCTACTTATGTTAAAATAGGCCAGATCATGTCCATGCGCTCCGACATGCTTCCTCAAAGCTATTGTGATGAACTGATGAAACTTAGGGCTGACGTGAAGCCGATGACTCCCGAGGAAGTAAGGCAAATCGTTGAAACAGAACTAAAACATCCGATTGAGGAACTTTTTATAAATTTCAGCTTCACACCACTCGGTTCGGCATCGATCGCGCAGGTTCACACCGCATATTTAAAGAACAGCAGGAAAGTAGCAGTCAAGGTTCAGCGCATAAATATCCGCGAAACGATGAAACAGGATATCGTTCTGATGAGAAGAGCTGCAAAACTGCTGAATATCATAAATCTTACAGGAGATGTGATTGATTTTAATGCGATCATCGACGAGCTGTGGGCCACCTCACAGCAGGAAATGGACTTTCAGCAGGAAGCCAGACATCTGAAGGAATTTGCGGAATTGAACAGGTCCATTGAATACATTTCTTGTCCGACTGTGGACTATAACCTTGTAACATCAAGAGTGCTGGTCATGGAATATGTAGAAGGCATCCCGATTGACCAGGTGGATAAATTGACCGCATTGGGTTATGACATGAATGAGATCGGTATAAATCTGGCTGAAAATTATACCAAACAGATCCTGGACGACGGCTTTTTTCATGCTGATCCGCATCCGGGCAATATATGGCTCCGCGACGGTAAGATTGTTTGGCTCGATCTTGGCATGGTCGGTAAATTGTCCAATTATGACAGGGAGCTTTTTAAAAGCATTGTAAAATCAATGGTCAGCCATGATGTATTTGAGCTTAAAAGCACTCTATTGACTATGGGCGAGGTAAAGGAACGAATCAATCACGCACGGCTGTATACGGATATCGACGACATGCTGACCAAATACGGCAATATGAACCTGAGCAACATCAATCTGGGTAAACTGCTCAGTGAAATGCAGAATCTTGCGAAAGAGCATCATATCGCCATGCCCTCCGGCATCAGCATGCTCGTCCGCGGACTGGTTACCATCGAAGGCGTACTGAGCGTCTGCTGCCCCGATGTCAATTTCATACAGGTTGTATCCGGCCATCTTTCAAAATTCGCCTTTGCCGACTTTGATATCAAAAAGGAGCTTCGGCATACCGGAAAATCCGCATACACATTCTTTAAAAAATCAATGGACATCCCTGCCCAGTTATCTGACATTTTAAAAATGTCCATTAAGGGGCAGACAAAGCTGAACATGGAGCTGTCCGGCGCGGATGAAACTCTCAGGGATGTAAGGCGAATGATGGATAAGCTTGTCATATCCAATATAAGCGCCGCGCTGATCATTGCTTCAAGCCTGATTTGCACCACCGATATGAAACCGAAAATAGCTGGCATCCCTCTTATAGGCTTCATCGGCTTCGTCGGCGCAGCCGTACTTGGAATATGGCTGGTTTATGGAATCCTTACAAAGAGAAAAAATTAATTCCACTGCAATATAAGTGTTGCAGTGGAATTAATACAGTTTACGTCCGTTATTACAATTTTAGCCTTGTCTTAAACCGCTCCAGAGCCCTCTCCGTATTTTCCCTGCTTCCAAAGGCAGTAAGCCTGAAGTAGCCCTGTCCGCTCGGTCCGAAGCCGGAACCCGGGGTTCCAAGTATATTGGCCTCTTCCAGCAATTTGTCGAAGAAAGCCCACGAATCCATATTGTTTGGCGTTTTCAACCAGATGTACGGAGCATTGACCCCGCCAAATACCTGTATGCTCAGATCCAGAAGCCCCTTGCGGATAATGGAGGCATTGGTCATATAGTAATCGATCACTGCTCTGACCTGCTTCCTGCCTTCCGGACTATATACGGCCTGTGCCGCCTTCTGTATGATGTAGGCAACACCGTTGAACTTGGTGGTCTGCCTTCTGTACCAGAGCTTGTTGAGAGAAACCTGCCCTCCCCCTGCATCCTCCGCCATCAGCGATTTTGGTATAACCGTATAGGCACACCGGGTTCCCGTAAAGCCCGCCGTTTTTGAAAAGCTTCTGAACTCGATCGCCACATCCTTTGCTCCCTCGATCTCATATATGCTGTGAGGGACGTCCGCTTCGCTGATGTACGCCTCATATGCCGAGTCATACAGGATGACACATTTATTGGCTTTCGCATAATCGACCCATTTTTTGAGCTGTTTTTTCGAAAGAGTCGTACCGGTAGGGTTATTAGGAAAGCAGAGGTAGATCATATCCACCTTTTCCTTTGGCAGTTCCGGTGAAAAATGATTTTCCGCGCTGCATGGCATGTAAACGACCTTGTTGAATTTTCCGCTGCCGCCGTCGTATGTACCGGCTCTGCCTGCCATTACGTTGCTGTCCAGGTAAACAGGGTATACCGGGTCCGTAAGCGCAATGATACTGTCCGCACTGAAAATCTCCTGAATATTTGCCGTATCGCTCTTTGCGCCGTCGCTGACAAAAATTTCATCCACATCCAACGTAACTCCCCTGGGCTTATAGTCATTTTCAATGATGGCGCTGATCAAAAAGCCGTAGCCGTAGCCATCCGGGCCATAACCTTTGAATGTTTTTTCATCTGCCATTTCATCCACTGCAGTGTGCAGGCTTTTGATGACTTCATGCGCCAACGGCCTCGTGACGTCTCCGATGCCTAGCTTTATCACATCAGCGTTCGGATGCGCCTTCATATAATTGTCCCTTCTTTTTGCCACCTCTGCAAAAAGATAATTTCCGGGCAGCCTCATATAATTTTCGTTAATAAATGCCATATCTGTTCTCCTTTTCTCTATTCATTTCCTGCAAATATTCGTTCGCACAGCTTATTCCTGTTTTTTTGCAGGAATTCCTGCAAATTTATCTGGAAACTCTCTAAAATTTCCGAAGGTTTTTCCGTTGCTTTTTAGAAGCTGTATAGCATATTTTGCCTCTTACAGCTCTGCTTCGCCTTCAAATACCGTCACCGCAGGACCTGTCATATAAACATGGTTATCGTCAGGATTCCATTCGATCACCAGATCCCCTCCAAGCAGCCTTACCGTCACGGTCCTTTCACACAAGCCGTTAAGCACGGTCGCTACTGCAACCGCACAGGCTCCCGTACCACAGGCCAGAGTCTCCCCTGCGCCTCTTTCCCACACCCTCATCTTAAGTGTTTTCCTGTCCAGCACCTCAACAAACTCACTGTTTATTTTACGCGGATAAAGCTCATTCGTTTCCATAGCGGGGCCATAGACTTCGAGCGGAAATCCGGCTACATTGTCCACATAGGAGACGGCATGCGGATTTCCCATGGAAACGCAGGTGACATGAAACGTCCTGTCCTTTATTTTCACAGGTTCAGATATAAAAAGATCCTTAGTGCTGCGAACCGGTATATCGGCAGGATTCAGAACCGGCGCGCCCATATCCACTCTGGCGGAAGCCACCTTGCCGTTTCTGACCGTCAGCTCCAACACCTTGATACCTGCCAGTGTCTCAAGCGTTACCGTCGTTTTATCCGTAAGACGGTTGTCGTATACATATTTGCCTACACACCGGCTGGCATTGCCGCACATTTCAGCTTCTGAACCGTCCGAATTGAACATCCTCATCCGAAAGTCGGCTGCCTTTGAAGGCATGATCAATACAAGGCCGTCCGAGCCGATCCCGAAATGCCTGTCGCTGAGCTTTTTTGACAAACCGGGCAGATCATCGGGGCAGTCATTCATACAGTTAACATAGATGTAGTCATTACCCAGGCCCTGCATTTTAGTAAATTTTATTTTTGAAAATTCCATTTTTGCAACCTCCAGTGTCATTTCCTGCAAATCAACATTATTATACCACAGCTCAACTTGCAGCTGCAACCAATGCCGGAAAATATGTATTGTGATTACATCGTGCATTTTATATAATAATGAGGAAAATGCTGCATAAATGAATGGAGGTTGACTTATGAGTGATGTATCCATCAAAAAAGTAGAATACAAGGGCTGGAAAAACTGCCTTGAAGTCTCCAATGGCATGATTGATCTGACAGCAACCACAGATATCGGGCCTCGTATTATTAAATTCGGTTTCACCGGCAGGGAAAATGAATTTTATGAATTTCCGGAGCACTCGGGGAAGACAGGCGGAGACGAATACAGATTATATGGAGGACACAGGCTATGGCTTGCCCCCGAGCATCCGGTCAGATCTTATAGCCCCGACAATAGTAAGGTTTCCTTTAGAAAAAAGAAATACGGTGTTATGCTTACTCAGGATGCGGAGCCTTCCACACAGATCAGAAAGGAAATGGAAATATCAATGACTCCTGATCTGGCAAAGGTCTCCATCCTGCACAGATTAACCAATGAAGGCCTGTGGGATGTGGAATTGTCGGCCTGGTGCCTTAGCATGATGGCAGCCGGAGGCACTGAAATCATACCTCTGAATACGAGAGAGACAAAGCTTTTGCCAAACGGTGCAATATCCCTCTGGCCATATACAAAGCTGAATGACAAAAGAGTCAATTGGGGAGAAAGATACATTACACTAACTCAGGACAAAAAGTCCGCCGCCGCATTTAAAATCGGGCTGTACAATGAAGCCGGATGGGCAGCTTACGCAAACAATGGCCATCTATTTGTAAAAGAATACGAGCATGAGGAAGATATGGAGTATCCGGACTTTAATTCATCCTATGAGACCTACACCTGCAGCACCTTCCTTGAAATGGAATCATTAAGCCCGTTCGTACTGCTCTCACCTGGTGAAACTGTCGAGCATATTGAAACCTGGTCTCTTTATGATAATGTTGTAAAACCGACAAATGAAAAAGACATTGATGAAAAAATTGTTCCGCTGATAGGTAAATGAACCTGGCAGCGGAACCCTTACTTGCGGTGGAACCCTCCCTTACAGAGGCTGGAATAAAGACCGGAGTGAAAAAGATTATGGATAAACTCAGTAAAAATAAATATCTGTCCCAATTTCTTACGCCCGAATCCCTTGGTCAGATCGCCCGTTATCTTATCACAGGTTTTAGCAGCGCTGCAATAGAATTCACCCTGCTCTTTATTTTCAGGGATATCATAGGGCTATCCGTCATTTTGTCCAATTCTATTGCCCTTACGATCGTTTTCTGGTTCAACTTTTTCATCAACAGGATCTGGTCATTTAAATCCCAGGCAAATCTTAAAAGGCAGCTTGCGATGTATCTGGCGCTTTTTGTATTCAACCTGGGAGCCTCGGACTTGATTATGTACGCTCTGACCGCGGAATTATCGCTGCAATACCTTATTGCAAAGGTATTCGCGACTGCCGCGGTAGTGACCTGGAATTTTGTACTGTACAAAAAAGTAATCTACAAGTGATAAGGACCCTTGATATTCAAGGGTCCTCAACTTAAGTTTGGTGGAGGGGGGTGGATTCGGACCACCGAAGTCACTGACAACAGATTTACAGTCTGCCCCCTTTGGCCGCTCGGGAACCCCTCCATATGTGTTGCGTCCCTTCCTGCCCACTCGATCCGGCCAAGCCGACGCAAGTTATATATTACATTACAGCGTATGGATTTGTCAAGTACGAATTCTACCTTATCAGCATATTTCTTTATGGTTTCTTCTGGTAGTTCTTCCGGCTTTTCCGACAGACTGCTGTTATGACTCTTCCACCAGTACTATTCTGTGGTCAACCAGCGCCATTTCTTTAATTCTTGCTTTAACGACCTTCCTCTGGCTGAAGATATTTTCCATCTCAATGGTACCATTTGCGGGTACGATCCTGTCTACTGATTCCAAAACCAGCTTTTCATTTCCCTGTCTGTCAATGAGAAATACATTTGCTTCACACATTTTTTTCACCTCTGTTTAATTCTTTAACCATCATTATTGCATCGTCAATATAATGCGGGAGTGGTTCGCTTTTTACCCCCGCTATCAAAATATTGCATCTGTTAAGCGGTACCAATACTTTTTTAGCCGGACTTTCGGAAATGGCCTTCGCCATAGGCGGGGTCAGTTCCCCAAGCATTGAATTCGCAGCAATGATGCCGATTGCTCCCATAATGACATCTACCTTCGTTGAGTTGAATACAATGGCATTTTCTCCCGAAGCTCCCTCGTTAGCGCCGGCCTTCAGCATTAAAGCGGTCGCTAGAGCATTCGTGCCAAGCGCTACTATTTCGACGTCCCCGCCGAATTCACACCTGAGCTTTTCGACCATTGCCTTTCCCATTCCGCCTCCCTGACCATCGACAACTGCAATTCGCATATAAATACTCTTCCTCCGGCTTATTTACTCGTATGCTGTTTATTATATCATGATTTCCGCAGAAATCATGATATAATTGCCCATGCGCGTTTCGGCGTCATGGCCCTTTTGCCGAAAATTTCGCGCGGGCGGCTAATTCCCGCGGAGCGATATAATGTATCTGCATTTCAGCTTAACGGCAGATACATTATATCAGAAAAGCGTCAAATCTTTCTACCAATAATAACAAACATGTCCTCATTGTCAACTACAGAGATAGCTTCAATCGCTGAGCTGTCAAAAAATTCTTTTAATATGTCTGCCGAAGGAAGATTGTCGTTTTTCACCGGTTCAGACATATTTCTATGCAGATTATTAATTGCTTCCCTGCTTTGGGAATGGCATATCACAAGTTTGCCAGCTTTTTTGAGATAACGTGCCAGCTTTTGAACTGCGGCTTTTTTATCGTCAAAATGCGGAAACATGGAATAGCACATAATGCAGTCAAAGTATCCCTCCGGAATATCCATTTCTAAAACATCCTCCGCTACAAAATGCACATTCTCAAAGCAATATTTATTCCGTGCAATTTCAATCATCCTCTCAGCCAGATCAACCGCTATGATGCTGCCGCTATTTCCAACATACGAATGAAGAAAAGGTGTCAAAATCCCTGTTCCTGTACCCGCATCAAGTACCCTGAATCCTTCCCTGAGCCCAGCCATATCTAATATGCTTCTGATTTTATATTCATTATGGCTTACCATATTATCCCATTCCTCGGCTATAGAGTTGAAATATTCACGGTTATCCAATTTTACAAACCTCATTTCTGATAATATTTATTTTTTTCAAGAGTATAACCAATGGAGGAATTGCAATAAGTTGAATAATAATACCCGGTATTCCTGATACAATAGCAGCTGAAACAAATACGAAAGGATTGGGAAGCTTTGCGCCAAATACTACCACCATGAGCCATACTACAGCTCCGGCAACAATTCTTCCCGCTGCCATGCTTAAAACTAATGTGAGGTATACATTCCACTTCAATTTTCTGCTTAAAATACTGACTGCAGCAGCATAAACAGCCAGTTCAAAAAACATATAGGGCATAACGGGATATAACGGAGGCATGCCTGTAATGATTGAACTGAGGAGAGGCGTTAATGCCCCCACAATTATGGCAAAAGGCGTTGAAAGCACAAACCCTGAAATCAGTACAGGAATGTGCATAGGTAAAAATGAGCTGCCCAGATCGAAAAAATGAAAAACCATTGGAAGTACAAGCCCTATAGCAATAAATAAGCCGGCGACTACAATCTCTCTAACAGAACTGTTTTTCCACATACAATTACCTCATTTCGCAATTGATAAAATTTTTCCTGCATGGTAAACAAAAAACCATAAAAAGATCTGTTTCATACAGAATCCCTTCATGGTTTCATTTATTTGCTTATATCGCTTTATTCAGCCTTCGTTTTGTTCGCTTTTTATGCAGTTAAAACCTTCATGGTTTTTATACTATTACAAATTATCATGAAATTTATCATTTGTCAAACACAACGCGAAAAAAGGCATACTCAGGTCAGGAACCCAGAACGTCATGAGCCTCTTTCAGCTTTTCGATGATACTGATGTGCTGCGGGCAGACACTTTCACAATGGCCGCACTCGGCGCACTGCGACGGATCCTTTCCTTTCCCGATGATACTCCTTTTATATTTTACCCTGTGGTCTTCCAGCGTATCAAACAGCATCGCATCGTCATACCGGCCGAAAATGCCTGGTATGTCAACTCCGGACGGGCATGGCATGCAATACCTGCAGCCCGTGCAACCTACCTTGATCCTGCTCTTATAGCATTTCTGGACTTCGTTTACTATAGCCAGTTCCTGTTCACTCATGGAATTGGGCAGGGCGTTTTCAAATATCCTGATATTGTCCTTCAGCTGTTCCATTGTACTGACTCCGCTTAAGACAACCGTAACCTCCGGATGATTGCATATCCAACGGAATGCCCATTCTATATGGCTGCGTTTCATTCCTGTCTTATCCCAGATAGCTTTTATATCGTTGGAAATGTTTGCCAGGCTGCCGCCCCGCAGCGGCTCCATAATCACAATGGGAATACCCCTGGAAGCGGCATACCCGATACCTTCTATCCCTGCCTGCTTATGCTCGTCCAATATGTTGAACTGCACCTGACACATATCCCATTTGTCATATGAGTCTATAATTTCTTTAAAAACATCAAGCTGGTCATGGAAGGAAAAACCTGCATATTTTATCTTCCCCGACGCCTTAACCCTGTCAAGGAAGCCAAGAACACCCATAGCTTTAGCCTTGGACCATATTTCCCTGTTCAAGGTGTGAAGAAGATAAAAATCAATATGGTCCGTTTGCAGCTTATCCAGCTGCTCATCAAGCATCCGTTCAAAATCCTCAGTCTTTTCGGCTTTCCAGACAGGCAGCTTCGTTGCCAGCATTGTCCTTCCGCGATAACCGTCCTTCAATGCCTTGCCTACCACTCTCTCGCTGTTTTCTTCGTGATATGTATAGGCAGTATCCACATAGTTTACTCCATGATCAATTGCATAGCGGATCATGGCTATTGCTTTTTCTTCATCGATCTGCCCATATTCCGTTTTCCCGTCAGCCAGCAGTTTAAGAGGCAGGCGCATGCAGCCAATGCCGAAGGCGGATACATCAAACCCCAGTTTTCCAAATTTTCTGTATTGCATATCTTATGTGCTCTCCTTTTCATAATGTGTCATATATCGGCAGTGATTTAATAAAAGAATATATAGTTATCTTATTTCATGGCCTATAGAAATTATACTATATTTATCCGTTATTGTCATTTGGAAAGTCGGGCTGGTCATCCTATTCCGTCCGGGTTCCCCTGTCTATCGCAATAATTCCTGTGCGGACGATCTCGCGTATGCCAAAAGGCCTCAAAAGGTCGTCCATCGCCTGTATTTTATCCGGAGTGCCGCTTATTTCAAGCGTCATCGTGCGTAAACCCACATCCACGACCTGCCCTCTGAATATATCGGCAATCGTTATGATGTCCTGTCTTTTTGCTTCAGGTGCTTCCACCATGATGAGAGCCAGTTCCCTTTGCACTGAACTGTCGTCTGTTATCCTTTTTACCTTCACCAGGTTGGTGCATTCATTCATTTTGGAAATAAGGGTCGCCACGGATTCTTCCGAACCATCCGTAACGATCGTGATCCTGCTCACGGCAGTTTTTTCTGTATTACCTACAGCCACGCTGTCTATGTTTAAACCGGCTTCCCCGAATATGGCAGCCACCTTGGAAAGAACACCCATCTGATTCTCAACCCATATTGAAAAAATTTGATTTGCCATCTGTTTATCCTCCTAATTTTTTATATTCTCAATTTTACAGTAGAGCAAGTGACAGTATGATCGAATAATATTTAGCTGAACTGCCGTCTGCTCTTGAGGTGATTACAATCGGTACTTTTGCGCCGGCAAGTACGGAACACGATCTGGACTTGTATAAAAAACCAAGAGTTTTGACAAGGATGTTGCCCGACTCAATATTTGGAACCATCAGAATATCCGCGTCTCCGGCCACTTCGCTATCAATGTTTTTATGGTGTGCCGCTCCGGTACTTATCGCATTGTCCATAGCCAGAGGGCCGTCAACCAGGCAATTCACGATCTGTCCCCTCTGTGCCATCTTTGAAAGTGCAGCAGCTGATACCGTGCTCTCAATCGACGGGTTCACCACTTCAACCGCAGATAGAACAGCGACCTTCGGCTTTTCCATCCCGAGTATCGCTGCAACATTGACCGCATTCTGAATAATTTCGGCTTTTTGCTTGAGGTCAGGATTTATGTTGATTCCTGCATCTGTTACCATGAGCAGTTTTCCATAGGATTCTACCTCAAATACATGTAGCAGGCTGATAAGATTTTTTGTACGAAGTCCATTTTCCTTATCCAGTACTACCTTTAAAAGCTCTGCTGTATGTATGAAACCCTTCATTAGAATATCGGCCTCCCTGTTGTTGACCATGTTTACGGCAATACGCGCGCTTTGGGTATCTTCCAATTCCTTGATGATATTCATTCCCGAAACATCCAGACCTATCTCATCCGATATTTTGAATATTTTTTCTTTGTCTCCTATCAGGATCGGTTCAACATAACCTTTTTCATAAGCTTCCTTAATGGAAGCCAGAACATTGTCATCGTGGGCGGCTACTATAGCGATCCTGCCTTTTGGCTTGCCAACGATCAACGTTTCAAGTTCATCGAGCTTATGTATCATATGACCCCCCATTCCTCCCCGGAGCATGTTGACGCTCCGCAATCATCTTTGAGAACTTTATTGGCTTAATACGCTGGTATTATTTATATTCCTTAGCCTTCTCGGCACCTGTCAGAACCCTTAGGCAGCCTTGTGCCAAAGCAAGCATTTCATTTTCTCCCGGATAAGTGAAAACCGGTGCTATGAATTCAATCCTCTCCCTTATACTGCCGACGATTTTATTGCTGAAAGCCAACCCTCCTGTCAGGAGGATTGCATCCACTTTACCTGAAAGCGCAACAGCGCTTTTTCCAATCTCTTCTGCAATCTGATATACCATAGCCTCCTGCACCAGCTGTGGCCGTTTATCTCCTTCAGATGCAGCCTTTTCAACCAGTCTGGCATCATTTGTGTCGAAGTAGGCGACATACCCTCCCTGTCCGGCAATTTTCCTGTGCATTTGATCCTGAGTATATTTTCCACTGAAACACATCTCCACTACACGCCTTGCAGGAAGCCCCCCCGACCGGTCCGGCGAGAATGGGCCTTCACCGTCCAGTGCATCATTGACGTCTATCACTCTGCCATGCCTGTGCGCGCCGATCGTGATGCCGCCGCCCATATGCACTACGATCAGGTCCAGCTCATTGTAGTTTTTTCCTTTTTCTGCGGCATATCTTCTTGCAACAGCCTTCTGGTTCAATGCATGGAATATGCTCTTTCTCTCAATTTCCGGCAAACCCGTCAATTTCGCCACTTCTTCCATTTCATCGACTACGACAGGGTCGACGATATGCGCCGGGATCTTTAATGGCTTTGCAATTTCATATGCAAGGATGCCGCCAAGATTTGAGGCATGCTGACCCTGTACACCGATTTTAAGATCATGTACCATCAAGTCATTCACTTCGTATGTACCGCTTTCGACTGGCTTTAATAACCCTCCTCTTCCTACGGCGGCATGCAATAAGCCGGTATCAAAGCTCTTGTCTTTTAAAGTCTGCAATATAACTTCTTTCCTGAAATCCAGCTGCTCATAAATGCGAGAATAATTCGAAACATCCGCTGTTGAGTGTTTCAACGTTTCTGTAAATACCGGTGTTTCATCCTGGAAGATAGCGATTTTGGTAGATGTTGAGCCTGGATTTATAACAAGCATGAAATAAGCCATACAAACCAGCTCCTTCTAATTATATTATATATGTATTGCCTGATTCTGGCAATGAAGAATAAGGTATGGTGTTGTGCCGACTCCGCTATGCTCCATCAAAAAAATATAGGGCAGTGTTTATATACCGCCCTATATACTATAGTTTAAGGTTTTTTATAATCTATTCCGATTTATCCCTGCTCATTTCGTATTGATATAACAACCGACCAGCTTGATATATTGCCCATCTTTCATAGTAATATATTTTTCGGCCTGAAAATTGTCATTTGAGACGATACTGTCCAATGTACCCTTAGAATCTTTTGCAACTTCCACATAGCTCGAAACAGCGCCTTCCTCCGGTGTCACCTTATACTCCCCCGCATCAATGTCCTTGCCGACTTTGTACATGCCTTCCCCATATTTGCCGTCTGCCGGTTTCAAGCCTGGCGCCTTATCCAAAGCATATGCCCTGGATCCCCTTATCTCCAGATATTGTCCTTCCTTTACGGTAATATAACGATTGCCGCTAAAATTATCGTTTGAAACAATACTTTCCAAACTGCCCGAACTGTCGGACGATACCTGGTAATAAGCCGGTAAAAGTCCTTCGCTGATAATGATATATTCCCCTGCCGGAAGATCAGCACCTGTTTTGTACATACCTTCCTTATATGAATCAGCAATCTTCGTACCTTCTCCGGTTATGGCGGGTGCTGTGTTCTGAGGAGCGGCAGTATTGTTAATGGTCGTATTATTTTGTGCTGTCCCTGGTAATTGCGACTGATTGTTTTGAGTATTTTTATTAAGGCCGCTTGTAGCTGCGATTACAACTATTACAGCAATTGCCCAAAGCCACCATCTTTTAAATATACTCTTTTTCACTATATCATCACTCACATCAATCCCTCCTTCAGAACATTATTACCAAAATAATCGGGAATTATTTCGGTTGATCGGAGGTATCAGGGAGTGTAGAACCACCATATGGCATAATAACAATGCTGCTATCCTTCCCCAATTCCAGGGTCGCATCTTCCAAAGCCTTCTGAATACTTTTATACGGCTTCATAAAAGCTTTTTCTACCAGGTTGCCGTCAAGCTCCGAGACAAGATATATCTTGCATTTCTCAAGGACCATGGCAATCGCAGCGGCTTTATGTCCGCCCAGCTTAAAATTCCTTTGTATTTCATCGATCAGATCCTTCGAGGTCTGAGCCTGGTTGATCCATTTTTCAAAGACTTCTTCTCCGAAGCCTTCCTTGCAGCTGGCAGCCAGAATAATGATGCCGCCGTCACGAACGGCATGCTTGGAATTATCGAGCGCTTTCTGTGCCTGATACAGGTTGATATCTTTCGGATAACCTCCCGGTGATACTACTGCGATATCTGCACGCTTCTTTAATTTAACCTTATACAGTTTATCCAGAAAAGAGCATCCTTCCCTGTGCGCCAGAACAGGATGTCCTGCGACAGCTTTTATGATGGCTTTATGCTCATCCAGCACAACATTCAGGATGAAATCAACATGGACAAAATTTAATACTTCGTCAATATCGCGCCTGACGGGGTTTATACTTATCTCTCCCGCTTTTGCTTCTTCCAGAACCATTTTGCTGTGATTCGCCTGAATGGCTGCTCTTGTGGAAACACCGGGCATGATCGCTTTTGCTCCTCCACTGTAACCTGCAAAGTAGTGGTACTCTATGTTACCGAGGCATATCCTTCTGTCGGCCTCTGCCACAACTCTGAATATATCAACCGGGGTCCCGAATGATGTGACGCCCATATGCACGCAATCATTTGTATCGCTGTCGATGCATTTGATTTTGGAATAGACCTCATCCCCAACCAGGTATTTCATCTCATCTGCCGTATGCTTCCTGTGGCTTCCCAGAGCAAAAACTATCGTAATATCTATTAAATTGATACCAGCCTGTCCGAGTTCATCCAGCAATTCAGGAATGACAAGCTTGCTCGGCATAGGCCTTGTGATGTCACTCGTAATGATAACGATCTTTTCACCCGGCTTTACGATGTCTTTCAATCTGGCAGAACCTATGGGGTTATCCAGAGCTCTTTTTACTTCGTCTTTACCTGTCAAACCAATATTAACACTGTTGGGCTGGAGTATTCCCATAACCCTTTTTTCGTCTACATCAAAATCCATTTTACCTTTGCCGAAGCCAACGCTTATATTCACATGTACCTCCATCTGCCGCTGCCGCAGGCGGGCAATAAATTTACTAAGCAACAACTTTTTCTTATGTTCCTAAAAAACCCCTTAAACTTTCATCTATTATACCATTTTCTTATTCTATCTACCTTGTTTTTTATCAAAGGTGTTTCGGCCAAGTGTGCCGCTGCCTTTCAACAGAATGCCATAAATCATTACTCATTTCCTGGCTCATCCTTACGATTTATCCAAACACCGGCCATCCCTTCAAGTCTTTTGTTCAGCGCAGGCAGTTCCGGCAAATCATTGGCAGGACTGTTTAAATAGAAATATGCACAGCTTGAAAAATCGTCATGTCGTTCAAAGATTAAGCCGCCGTCTTTTTTAAGTGAAAAGTCAACTTGTTCACCATCATTGTTCAAAATTTCTCTTTCGTGATAGTGAAAAAAGGCTTTATCTTCCGTACCGCAATACCCAATCTGTTGAATGGTTACACGAATATCTTGATAGAAATAAATAGGATCCAATATATGAGAACGATAGAAGCAATATTCTCCGGCAAGACGATCAGCAACAGGACATCCCTGGTATAAATGATCATATCTGCCTTGTCCCCAGGCTGTGCCAATATAATCTTCTGTGCCTGTACCGACCAGGGTCGGGAAATCCTGATCTCCGTCAAGATAAACTTTCACTTCTCCTTCTCCCCACCATGTCGTGGTATAAAACTCCTGATTTACTTTAACACCTATATTGCAACCTAAGAACCGCCCTTTTCCGGTAATCCCGGGCAATATCTGATAATCATCTTTTAATGTTGTGGGATTTTCTCTCCGAAAACATGCATGAAAATACAGCACATCATTCCCATGTTGATCTCCCAGTGTATAATCTACATCATAAAAAAACAATCTTAACTTTTCATCCGTTTCATTAGTCACAACCAATTTCATTCCTGTCTTAAAAGGCATGGGAATATTGCAGTTAAAGCTTCTGCCCTCCGGATTTGAAAAAAACGCGGATTGAAAGGGAATCATTTTTCCTAAGCCCACACCGAAGAAATCTCCTATAGGTGCAGATACTGCCGGCTTATCAGAACCATCCCAATAAAAATCCAAACGTATCCCCCGTAACATCTTTACACTCCGATCACTGATGGTTATCCAAATACGGCGAATGGTTCCACTTTTCCCCTTAGCTTCCGCTAAAACCACACTTTCTTTTGAATCCAAAGGAAAAGATGGACGCCCCTTTCTTCCGCCTTTCAGCTGCGCCCCTTTACCCTTTTCTGCTTTTTGATTCTCAGGACTTGCCCAACAGGTCTTTATACCTTCTTCCATCTTAAACAAAGGCTGATTAAACATATGACTATCACTCCTTAAAATTATGTATACCTTTATTTTAAATAAATGCCATCTATTTGTCACTAACTAAAGCTGCCTTCCACAGTTCTATTTTACCCTAGCTCTACTGTGTCCGGCAAATCGAATACGGGTTACATATTTCCTATTTTCACAACTTAAAATAAACAACTATATGCATTGAACTAACAGCAGTAATAATTTTCACATAAGTCTCCCATTTGTTAAAAAAGGCAAATTTAAAAACGCTATAAAAAGCGTTTTTTGCCGTCTTAATATTTAATTTACAATTCCAAATTACCTCGCTCGATCTTCTCTTCTTTTTAATGCACCTATCTCAAAGCTGTGGCGCAGCGTTTTTGTCGAAAGTGCATCGACTTTGGTTTCCAATACATCAGACCGTCTGTCATGTTCCTCAAGTTTTTGTCTATTCTTTCAAGATGCTCATTCGTCTGCACTTGGACTTCATAGAGAGTCTTTAAATCAGGTTTTATTTCATTTTCTAAAACAGCCTCAAGTTTTATAATATGTTGAGTGTTCATTTTTGTCAACTAATCATGATAATTTTATAATAAGAGATCCATGCGAAGTACACAATTACTTTCACAACTACCTTGATATTTTCACAACTTCTTCACAACTTTTAGTGTTATTTTTGGCCTTTTCACAACCTTTTTCCCTGTCATTTCGATTGGCATTTTAGTAAAGCAAAACCGCCTATCCTCACGGGCAAGCGGCTTCTCAATGGAGCTGGTGGACGGAATCGAACCCCCGACCTGCTGATTACAAGTCAGCTGCTCTACCTGCTGAGCTACACCAGCATATGACGTTTGCCTTCGCAAACGTTTTTGGCGACCCGGAAGGGGCTCGAACCCTCGACCTCTAGCGTGACAGGCTAGCGTTCTAACCAACTGAACTACCGGGCCAAATATATGCGTGAAGCTTTTAAAAACGTAGATTATGTCGCCTGCGCGAATAATCTTTGGTGACCCATAGGGGACTCGAACCCCTGTTATCGCCGTGAAAGGGCGGTGTCTTAACCACTTGACCAATGGGCCTCATAAATGTCCGCTTGAGCCGACAAAGTATATTCTAATGTCGAGGCACAAAAAAGTCAAGTGAAAATAATAAAATCCTTATTGTACTTTATTGTCTTTATTGCCTCAATTACCTGTTTTATGCAGGCAGCCTGGATTCTTTCCCCGATTTGCCCAGCTTGTAGTATATCTCCAGCAAAACGATGCTTACTGCCAGTATGATAATGGATGCCACATAGATAAGCCTGGGATTATACAGGTAGATACTTCCGGATATAAATCCTATGACAGCCGTTGCTATACACGTTATTGTATTCACCATGGAATAGACGCCGGCTCTCTCATTCCCTTCAGAAACTTCAGCAAGCATGGAATCCACATACGGCCTGAATATGCCAAATCCCGCTGCATATGCTATTATGAATATTACTGCGGCCGGCAGGCTTCCCGCCGGTATCAGTATCAGCGCTGTTAATGCTGCCGCTTGAATAGCCAGGCCTACCTGCATATTTTTAGTGTGATTCAGCCTGCCTGCAATCGGATTAATCAGTACAAAGACAAATAGCAAAACTCCGGAATACACACCGCCCAATATCGATATTGAAGATTTGCCAAGTCCCAGCGCCTCCGTCATGAAAGGTGCAAAGTAGAGGCTGTTGAAGGTGCCAAGCGGAATATAGGTAAAAAAGAGTATATAAACTATTGCCGCTATAATTGCCTTTGTATTGCCCTTGAACTTTTTTACCGCCTGAACCGGAAGGATTTTTTTCAAATCAGCCCGCGAAGGATTTTTCTTTCTCTCTTCAATATTATGCCGGCCAACAGAAGTTTCCTTGTAAATACGGTTTCGAAGAAGCATCATTGCAGTCATGCTTACTGCGGCAAATGCCAGGAAAATTCTTTCTGAAATGATTATTCCATAGGCGCTGACCAGTATGCCTGTTAAGGGTATAACGACGCCTGAAGCGATATTGATGATATTAACGATGTTGTATGCCGCTACTCTTTGCTCGTTGTCGGCTTCTTCCACCATCATGAGATTCCATGAAACCGCCACGATCCTGTTCATGCTGTTTGTAATAGTTGCTAAAGCAAATAATGCAAAGCTGTTGGATATGAAATAGATGATGACTGTCAGCGGCCAGCTTATCAAATCAAATATAAGAGTGGTCCTTTTACGTCCAAGCCTGTCTGTTATCGCACCGCTTATCAGTGAAAATAGTGTCCCCGCGATGTATCCGATGGAAATAATATAGCCAAGCTGTATGTTTGTTACGCCAAGCTCCTTCATGTACAGGCTTAGATAAAAATTGAAAAGGACAAACGGAATACCCCAAAATGGCTCATATACCACGCATGTCCGGGTATTTCCCTTTAACAGTTTAAATGAATTTAGAATGTTATATGCCGTATTTATCTTTCTCATTCGATTATTCTATCACCAGCTTCCAGCCTTAAGCAAGCGCCATTTATTTGTAATGTCAACTGCAAAGGGCGCTACGTTATGGTGCAACGGTTCGCTTATGTTCCACACCCGACAGACATCGTTGCCGGCATTGGTGCATATTTTGTCTGCCATTTTCCGGAGCGGTAACGGGTAATAAAGAAGCTCAGGCGGCATATCCAATCCATTATCATGGATATCCAGACGCCGATCGCACCCCACCCGACAAATTTACCGAGTATATAGCTGAAAACAATACGGAATATCCACATGGATGCAATGGAGACGATCATTGTAAATTTCACGTCATTTGCAGCACGCAAGGCATTTGGCAATGTAAAGGCTACAGGCCAGGACAGCATGGCACAGCCGTCGTGAATGAGAACCAGAATTGCTGCAAGCTTGAGCGTTTCGTCAGATAGGTTATATGCGCGGAGCACCAGAGGCATGGACAGGATTACTGACGCATTCATGGCAATTGTGACTATATAGGCGCTTTTCATAAGCTTCTTTATGTAGTACTTTGCCTGCTCGTAGTCGCGCGCTCCAACACAGCGTCCGACTACGGTTATCATTGCAAGGCTCATTGCCTGTCCGGGGATGGTTCCGAGCGAATCCAGGTTGTTCGCAACAGCGTTTGCAGCAATCTGCACCGTGCCAAAGGTTGCGATAATACTGACGACCAGAACACGTCCCATCTGAAACAGGCTGTTCTCAAGGCCGCTCGGTATGCCTATATATAGGATCCTGCGAATCATTCCAAAATTAATTTTAAATCCTTTGAATCTGACATATACTTCTCTTCTGGAATCCGTTATGAGTACAAGCATGATCACTGCACCAACCGTACGGGATATAAGCGTCGGCAGAGCGACTCCTGCTACACCCATATGAAATGCATAAACACAAATAGCATTTCCAACAATATTGATTATATTTACTACAAAAGATGTGACCATGGAAACACGGGAATTGCCCATTGCCCTAAAAAGTGCCGCACATGAGTTATAAATGGCAATAAAAGGGAATGAAAGGGCGGAAATCCAAAAATAGGTCAGGGCGTTTTTCATTACATCATGCTCAATAACGCCGAATAATAGTCTCAGCAGCTGTTCTCTCAATAAAAGCGACAGTGTCATGATTGCTATCGAAATTGTAAATGTAACGAGCAGCAGCTGATCTGCCGACAGGCACGCCCGGTCCCGTTCCCTTGCGCCGATGAGCTGACTTGCAACAACAGCGCCGCCGGTAGCCAGCGCCGCAAATATATTGATGATAAGTATATTGATCATGTCAACAAGTGAAACACCTGAAACAGCAGCTTCACCTACTGAGGACACCATGATGGTGTCTGCCATTCCCACGGTTACGGCAAGCATCTGTTCAATAATCAGCGGAATGATAAGCTTCTTCAGATCTTTTTTTGTGAATTCCAACTCCCTGTTCATTTTTCTGCCTTTTCTTATGTATTTCATTATTTCCATACACATTCTATTAGTATATAGTAGATGGGGAACAACTGCAACCTTTACAGGATATCAACCATGATTATGATTTACGAATATCATGGCATTTCTTACGATCCAATAAATAACCCCCTTTTCGGCCATCTCCCTGCGTACAGCCTCTGTCCTGTCATCCATCCGGAACCCGAACTTATGGAATATCCCTTCCCAAAATTCATGCGACTGTTCATTTACATGATGAAGCCCCCCCTGCCCCGGTGAGGCTGCTGTAAAAAACACAACATCGGAAGCATTCGTAAGCGTCTGTACCAACTGAATGGAATATTCGTTATCAATATGCTCTGCGACTTCAATGCACAGGCACAAATCGTATTTCCTGTCGATAAATATATGTTCACGAAGGTCATGCAGAAACATTTTTTCAGGAAGCAGTCCTTTCTCTAACGCATGTTTGCTGCCATCGTATCCTATGACATCTTCAATTCCCAGATCGTGGAACGCCTTAATATAAATCCCGCAGCCGCAGCCAATATCGATTACGGACTTCGGAAGATAATATTTCATCAGGATTCCGGCAACATCCGGAGAAGATCCCAGTTCCGAGCTTATTGTATAATCAAAAAATTCCTGGTCATATTTTTGCGTAATATCGTTTATCATCATATCTACCGCCATTCTATCGTCACACACCGTCTTTGTTTAAACCCGTCATAAACTGAGTTTATTAGGGGAACCTGCGTATAAAGCTTATAGAGCCCATAAATCATCATATTTTCCGAACTGCTATATGGTTACAATATTATGCAGTAACTATATTATGTAAATTTTAATATAATAAATTGAATCGATTAACATCAAACAAGCCAATCAAGTGCTGATGAAAGGATGGTTTCAATATGTTTGACAAGAGCATATCCGTACTAATACCGTTCAAGTCTGACGGAGGTGCGCGTTCAAGAAATTGGGAATGGCTGCTGAAACGATATGAGAAACTGATACCTGACGCGGAAATCTGTATAGGCGACTCCGATATTGTGCCTTACTGCAGGGCTGCTGCTTTAAACGCAGCTGCCAGAAAGGCAACCAGGAATATATTCTTAATTGCCGATGCGGACATAGCCTTTGATTTATGGCAGTTGGAAGCTGCGTATGAACTGTTTTCCCGTTATTGCTGGGTCTTTCCGTTTACCGGTACGCACTTTTTGTATGAGGAGCAGACCATCGAACTTGTCAAAAAGGATCCCGCCATCTATATGACCGATATGAATCTAAAAGGTTATGGATATTATGGAAATTCTTTGAGCGAGCTTTTCCTGATTCCCCGTGGTTACTTCCAGGAAGTTGGAGGCTTTGACGAGAGATTCAGGGGGTGGGGACTTGAAGATCGGGCCTTTGCGGCATCAGTGGACGCTATATGCGGTCCGCATGGACGGGTTGAAAACAGTGAAATATGGCATCTTTGCCATCCAGGTACAACTGCTCCGGAAATAGCTACCCATGAAAAAATAATGCGTGAAGATTATAAGGATGCAAAAACGATCAAATCTAAAAAAACACATATATAAGTCCGTAACAGGTCACTCACTAACAGATCTCTTTTTATACGGGCAGGTTGGTCCGCATTGAATTGCCTGCCCGCCTGTCCCTTTCTGTGTCATTCTTTAAATATACACATATAATAAAATTATCACGAATTATGGCGCGTCAGGTGCGCCAGCTTTGATCAGGGAACATGCTCAAAGACATGTGTCCCAAATTGAGTGGTGCTCGATGCCCCGAGATTTTTATTACTGGGAGGTCAAAAAGATGAAGGTGGCAATATTGACTATGTTTGGCGACCTGGATACCACTTATTCGCTTGTAAATGTAGTTGCTGAACAATTAAGGATGCTGCTTGACGCAGATATCCCTGTAAAGCTGCTTGTATGCGAGGGCTGCCCTCAAAGCAGCAGATACGGCATTTACAGCGACAAAAGGATTGAGTGGGTTGAGGTATGTAATTCAATTCATGGGAAACAGATTCAATGGTTTGATTACGATAAGGCAAGCGGTGAAGTACATGATACATTCTATGAGGAGGCAGATGCTATAGCTTCGGATATGGTTGAAAAGCTTTCGGATGTGGATATCTGCATCATGCATGATATCCTTTACCAGGGCTGGCACCTGATCCACAATGTTGCAGTACGGAAGGCAAAGGAGCAGCTGCCGGATATTAAATTCATCTCATTCTCGCATTCTGCACCGGTAAATCGGCCGCAAAAGCCCCAATGGCCCTTTTCAGCACGTTTCTCCTCCATGCCGGATACGATTTTCATTTCTTTTACTTATGCAGGTATCAGCGCGCTTGCGAAGCAGTACGACGTACCGGAAGGCCGGTGCAGGGTCATCTGCAACAGTCTTGACCTGCTCTCTCATATGAGCGATGACGTCAGGGCGGTCTCAAACCAGTTTGACCTGTTTTCACCCGATGTCCTGATCGTTTATCCCGGCAGACTGACACAAGGTAAAAAGTTTGACAAGGTAGCAGCTTTTGCGGGAGCAATGGCAAAAAAAACTGAGCGGAGAGTGAAAGTCATATTCTGCGATTTCCCTTCCAATGATATCAATCCTTTGGTTTATAAAGCAGCAGTCAAACTCATTGGACTTCGTTCAGGCCTTGAGGAAGGAGACCTGGCCTTCACCTCGGATCTTGGTTATCCCAATTCATTTCCAAGAAAAGGCGTCCTGGAGCTATTTACATTATCCAATTTGTTTGTCTCTCCATCCTACTCTGAGGCATTTCCTCTGACTGTACTGGAAGCCGCCAGCAGAGGCAACTTCCTCGTTCTGAACCAGGCCGTGCCTGCGCTTGAGGAAATAGGGAAGTGCCTAAACGCCTACTTCATGCGGTGGGATGCGAGGAACTTCGGATTTGATACAAAAGAGACCTATCAGCCTTCAGAGCAGTCCTATTACGAAGAACACGCAGAGATCGTGCTGCGTATGATGAGAGAAAATGCTGTAATCTGCTCCAAAACCATGGTGAGACAGCGTTACAACCCGAAATGGATATGGAAAAACCAGTTCGAACCTCTGTTGGAAATATGAAAATCATATCAACAGTGATTTATATTTCATGAGCCAGGTTTGGGTGTGAATGTGTCTCTGAATAAATATACCCCAGGGACAAGGGGACATTGGAAGGGGGAAGAGGGAAGAGAGAAATCAATGTCCCCTTAAGTCTCAAGGGTAAGATTTGAAGGCAAATCAAATATTCTTATGAACAGGTACCTACCGTAATTTGACCGGTAAGATCCCGCAAGCCGCACGTAGTGAAGCTAAGATCCGGATCAAGGACGCCTGTTATTACGATACCGATGTCATCCTGATTACCTGCTGGGCCATTATCCACAAACGTATACGTGAATGTTACAGGACCATTCTTGTCTGTACCATTGCTTAATCTCAACCTTGCACTTCCCATACCGGATATTGTCAGCGTATTTCCCGCACATATAAATGAAAGCGTACCGGTATCGGCTGTCAATTCCAATGATTGCGTACTTGGAGATGGTACCCTCTGTGCCCTGAATTGAATATTATCCGGATCTGTATTACCAGGCTCACAGCATGATGCATTAATGCGCGGATCCAGAATGTTAAACCGGTTGAACCTCAGATCGCAAAATAATGACAGAGTACCAATTCCACTTCCGGTCAGGCATGGGTTACAGGTTGTTGTAGAAGAGGTTGACGAAGAGCTCGTGGTCGTGCTTGTGCTGGTGCTCGTGCTGGTGCTCGTGCTTGTGCTGGTACTCGTGCTCGTGCTGGTACTCGTGCTCGTGCTGGTACTCGTGCTCGTGCTCGTACTCGTGCTCGTGCTGGTACTCGTGCTCGTGCTGGTACACGTGCTCGTGCTGTTACTGGTGCTCGTGCTCGTGCTCGTG
>JBDKVA010000113.1:0-12407 GCA_039679375.1 Clostridiaceae bacterium | reverse complement strand
TTGTGATATTGGCTATATCCGGCAGTTTACAGGAAAGGTGACAGAAAACCTGAATCAGAGGCTGCTAAAGGAATTTGACCTTGTGCGCAAGCTTGATAGGGATGACCTTAGCGGTGGTGAACACACCCGGCTTAAAATAGCGAATGCTTTTAGCAAAGATAATGTACTGCTGTTCGCGGATGAACCCACGTCAAATCTGGATTTCAAGGGAATTGAGCTGTTGAGGCAAAAATTGGAGCAGCTGGATTCCTTTGTTATGGTCAGCCACGACAGGGGTCTCCTTGACAGCCTTTGCAACAAAATCGTCGAGGTCGGGGATGGGAAAATCCGCATTTTCAACGGGAACTATACGTTTTACAGGCAGCAAATCGAAATGGAACATGAACGGTCGGTTAACGAATACGAAAAGTATGTTGAGGAAAAAGAAGAACTTGAGAATGCGATAGAAGGCAGGAAGCACCGCGCGAAGAAAATGTTGAAAGCACCGAAAAGGATGGGTAATTCCGAAGCAAGGCTTCACAGGCGTGAGGCAAATGAAAGGCAGGAAAAGCTCAATAGTGCGGCAAACAGCCTGACGACCCGGCTTGAAAAGCTGGAGGTGAAGGAAAAGCCCAGAGATTTGCCTATGATTAAGTTGGATTTTTCACTTACAAATCCTCCGGCGAATAAAATCATCATAACCGGGGAGAAACTTGACTTTAGCTATGGTACTGTCAGCGTCTTCAAAGGCGCCTGCTTCAAAGTGTATAACGGTGTAAAGACGGCGCTTTGGGGTGAAAACGGTTCGGGAAAGACAACATTGCTCAATTTGATCCATGAAAATGAAACCCGAAGCATCAGCATTGTGCCAAAGGCCAGATTGGCCTATTTCAGACAGGGCTTTGAAAACCTCGATCCTGAGGAAACGGTATTGAGAAATGTCATGAAAGACAGCGCCCAGACAGAAACGACTGCCCGGACCATACTGGCCAGGCTCCTGATACAGGGCGATGCAGTGTACAAAAAAGCATGCGTGTTAAGCGGTGGAGAGAGAATTAAAACGGCCTTTGCAAAAATGTTCGTGTCCAGTGCCAATGTACTGCTGATGGATGAGCCGACCAATTACCTCGATATGCAGTCTATTGAAGCTCTGGAGTCTGTATTGAAGGACTATGCCGGGACTATTCTCTTTGTCTCTCATGACAAAGCATTTGTAAATGGCGTCGCAGACAGGCTGCTCGTAATAAGGGACAATTTAGTTGAAGAATTTGATGGTAAGCTTGAAGAGTATGAGGCTAGACGGGTTATGCCAAACAATTCATCCGGAAACGGGAAGGATCCGTACTCTTCAGGCGATCCTTCAAAAGATATGGAACGTACCCTGCTGCAAATGAGGCTGACCGAAACAATCGCCAAGCTTTCTTCGGCAAGCGGCGGCAAGGAAGCGTTGGAGGAGCAATATAAAAGGCTCGTCGAGCAATTAAAAGAAAAGTAACAGTAGGGATGGCCGATGTAATCAGGCCAATCGTCCAATGTCTTGAATTTTTTTATTGAGCAGGTCAATGAAGCTATTTAATTCGGCAAATGAAAATTCACCATTTGAAACTTGAACCGCATTCCTTAATGGCATATAAAACATTGACCTTTCAAGCTCTTTGGCATTTATAACCTCATCCTCCTGTAAACCGAGCTTTTGCATAAGGGTATTCAGCCAGTTATCCGCAATTTCCCTAAGCGCCGGAATGCTCTGGATCTCTCCAAAAGTAGTGTTCCCGGTTATTCTCGCATATTTTTTGTTGGACTTGGTTATTTCTACTGTTGCTTTGAGTTCAATACTGCGTGACGACTTTCCGACTTCTATGGTGTTTAATCCTGTTGCCAATACAAACTCCTTTTGACCCGCATCATAGTACATAAAATCACGATCTGTAAGTGTGAAGCTTACCACAGCATTTCCCCCGGGCTTCAATGAAACCTTGCTGAAGGCTGCAAGACGTCTGACGGGCTGTATTGCAGCATTTTCATTCAGGCTGGTGTAAACCTGTATGATCTCTTTGCCTTTATAGGCCCCTGTATTTGTTACCTTTAATGAAACAAGGAAATTTTCTCCGGTTCTTTCCACATTCAGTGCCTCATAAGCAAATTCCGTATAAGACAGACCATGCCCGAACGGAAACAGTACGTTCAAATCCTTTTTATCATAATATCTGTAGCCTGTAAATATCGATTCCCGGTATTCTACCTGGGCACTGTTACCTCTGAATAAATAGGACGGGATGTGTGAAAGCTTTTCAGGATAAGTCTCCGTCAGCTTGCCACATGGATTGATTTTACCGGAGAGTACGTCTGCCAGGGCTTTTCCGGCGCCCTGCCCGGATAAATGCATCTGGAGTATTGAATCCGCTCCGTTAATCCATGGCATCTCAACTGCCGAGCCTGTCTGAAGTACTATTATAAGCTCCTTTTCCAGCTTTGAAAGCCGGTCAATCAAATCATCCTGACATCGCGGAAGCCTTAAGTTTTCTCTGTCGTAGCTTTCAGCTTCGGTGCAATTGAAAAGTCCTGCAAAGAATATGATTTTATCTGCATTTTCAGCTGCTTTAACCGCTCTGCCGGCTAGCTCTTCATCAATTTGTTCGTCATCCTGTCTGTAACCGGGTTCAAATGTATATTGGAACCCTGCTTTTACAAGCTCCTCCGGTATGGAGTCCACTTCCATGGCATTTACCCTTGAAGAGCCGTTTCCCTGTATAATGGGGCTGTTCATCAGTTCACCGGCACAAAGTATTTTATCTTCGGGCTTTAACGGCAGGGAGTATCCGCTGTTTTTCAGAAGGACAAAGGATTCGGCCGCTGACTTGCGGGCTATCTCATGGTGTTTATTATAATCAGCCTTTCCGTATTTTTTGATAGAATTGTCACACTTCTTCATCAGGCCGGTAATATTTTTCACTGCTCTGTTCACGGCATTTTCATCGAGTTCTCCATTTTTATAGCCCTCCATAAGCAGATTGAAGCTTAATTCGTCAACTGAGGGCATTTCGAGGTCCAGACCGTTATTTATGCTTTTTATAATATCATTTACAGCATACCAGTCGGAAATAACCATTCCCTCATAACCCCATTTTTCCCTCAGGAGCCCGGTCAAAAGCCATTTATTTTCAGAGCAGTATTCTCCTGAAAGCTTGTTGTATGCGCTCATTACCGTCCAGGGCCCGGCTTCTTCTATTATTTCTTTAAAAGCCTTCAGGTAAATTTCATGGAGCGCTCTTTCATCGATCTGAGTGTCTATGGACATTCTATATGCTTCCTGGTTGTTTGCTGCGAAATGCTTCAGGGAGGAGCCTATGCCATTCTCCTGAAGACCTTTGACGAATGCGGCTCCAAGTTCTTTGGTCAGATAAGGATCTTCGGAATAATACTCAAAGTTTCTCCCGCACAGCGGGCTTCTTTTGATGTTAACTCCCGGAGCCAGAACAATGTCGACGCCTTTTTCGGCAGCCTCTTTTGATATGCATGCCGACACCTCCTGCACCAGAGCGGGATCCCAGCTGCACGACAGGGCTGCGGGAGAAGGAAAGCAGGTGGCTTTGCTGCTTTCGTTCAAACCCAGATGATCATTTTCACCCGGCTGGAATCTCAGGCCTGCAGGACCATCCGAAAATACTATTTCCCTTATACCGGATGCGGCATTTCCGTAAGTAGTCCAGAAATCCTTCCCGTTTAATAGCCTGAGCTTATCAGCTATTCCCATGTTCTCCATAAAGCATCATTCTCCTTATGCTTGCATTTTACCCTGAATTGGTATGAGTATCAAGTCGTTCATCATAAACAAGAGAATTGCCGAGGCGGCGAGCCTGCTGAAATACACAGACCATAGCATTGCTGACATATGCATTATGACAGGGTTCAATGACCAGAGCAATATGACGAACCAGTTCAGGAAGAACCTCAAAACTACATCCAAAAAGTACAGGAAGCTTTATTTGCCGGAAATGGTATGAATGCTCATCCTTCCGGTGAACCTTCTAATAATACGGAAGCAAGATGCTTTGGATAAAGCTTTATCCGAAAAAAGTATCACATTCGCGGTAATAAGTACATTCGTTGGGTTGTGGGTGGTAACCCATATTGGCTTAAGTATATTTATGCAGCATGGCAAAAGCCTTTGCTTACAATCTACTTGAACTTTGGCAGTCAATATACTAAAATGAACGTGACATACGAAAAATGATTGCGTCGCTAAGGCCGATTTAGGGCGTTATACTTTAGTAAACAGATCGAGAGGTTGCCGGATTTGAAGATCGTTGAGAAGGAATTTGTACCTGTGTTTTTAGGTAACGACATTAATACATACAGCATGTCCAGAGCTTTTTACGAAGAATATGGAGTAAGGTCGATTGTCATCGGCAAATACAATGTAGGACCAAGCTGTAACAGCAGGATCATAGACTTTCGGGCAGTTTCAGGAATGGACAGGCAGGGGGTATTTTTGCAAACCGTTAACGATCTGGCTGCTGCATACTCCGATAAAAAAATCATTCTGATGGGCTGCGGTGACAGCTATGTGGAACTGATCATCAAGAATAAGGCGCAGCTTGCGAAAAATATTATTGCGCCGTATGTTGATGAAGAACTGATGGAGAACCTGCTGACCAAGCTCAAATTCTACAGGATGTGTGACCGGTACGGCATAAAATATCCCGGAACGTTCATATATGACAGCACCATGAAGGGCGAATTCGTCCTGCCCTTTGGCTTTCCCGTCATCGTAAAGCCGTCCAACGGGATCAAATACTGGGAGCATCCGTTTGAAACCCAGAAGAAGGTTTACAGGATCGGAAATATGGATGAACTGAAAAGCGTGATCAGACAGATCTATATAACGGGCTACGATGACCGTCTGATCATTCAGGATTTCATACCGGGCGACGACTCAAGGCTGAGAGTGATGATCTGCTATTCGGGCAGGGACAGGAAAGTAAAGCTGATGTCGCTGGCGCATGTCATGCTGGAGGAGCACACACCGCACGGGCTGGGCAACACCGCCGTACTGATGAACGAGTATGATCCGGAGCTGTCCGGGATGCTGAGACGATTCCTTGACAGCATTGGTTTCACAGGGTTTTCAACCTTTGATATCAAGTTTGACGAGAGAGACGGTCAGTTCAAAATACTGGAGGTCAACCTCAGGCAGGGACGGAGCAACTATTATGTCACTGGATCGGGGAACAACTTGGCAAAATATGTCGTCGAAGACTACATATATGAAAAAGAGCTTGAGTTTGAAATAGCGAACACAAATTACCTCTGGACCGTCATACCGCTGAAGGTAGCCTTCAAATATGTAAAGGAGCGCGAAAACCTTGATCGGATGAAGCGGCTGGCAGATGAGAAAAAAGTGATCAACCCCCTGTTTATGAAGGGCGACAACAAGATAAGAAGGATGATTTTTTTGTACAAGTCCCATATGAGCCATTACGTGAAATTCAGAATGTATCTGAGGTAGATAGCATGTGCTGGTACAAGGCGGTTTTTAGACAAAAGATGGAATAATGATGAGGTGGAAGAATTGAGTAATTCAATGGACGAAATGATAAAGGATAACCTGGGTCCGGCCGGAACGGTAAACGATCAACAGGATAAAAAAGCAAAATATGAAGCGTTTTTGAAATCAAATCCAAAGGGGCATTTCATGCAGTCTCCCCAGTGGGCAAGGGTCAAATCCTTCTGGAAAAACGAAATCGTGACGGTGAAGGATGAAAATGGCGGTATCAAGGGTTCCATGAGCATTCTGATCAGAAAGGTCCCTGTTTTGCCCTATACCATGATGTATTCTCCAAGGGGGCCGGTCTGCGATCCGCATGACGGGGAAACGCTCGGAAGACTGCTTGAACAGTGCAGGCAGCTGGCGAAAAAATATAAAAGCTATGTATTGAAAATGGACCCGGATATCGAAATAGAGGACACTCAATTTGAAGAAATCGTAAAAGGCCTGGGTTTTAAGGTGAGCCGCGGCTTGAAAAATTACGAAGGGATCCAGCCGAGATTTGTATTCAGGCTGGATCTGAGGGGAAAGACACAGGAACAGGTCATGCAGGACTTTCACCAGAAAGTCCGCTACAATATCAGGCTGGCCGAAAGGAAGGGCGTTACGGTGAAGGTCGGCACAAGGGATGATGTGGCTGAATTCCACAGGATGATCGTGGAGACTGGCGTCCGTGACAACTTCGTAGTAAGGGGCAGGGAGTATTATGAGAAGGTATTCGATTGCCTCGCGCCTGACCATCTGAGGGTTTTTATGGCTTATTTCGATGGGAAGCCCATTGCGGGAACCATTGGGATCCTGTACGGCAATAAATGCTGGTATCTTTACGGGGCCAGCAGGAATGAGCACAGGAACCTGATGCCCAATTACCTGCTGCAGTGGAATATGATTCAGTGGGCTATGGAAGAGGGCTGCGACATTTATGATTTCAGAGGTGTTCCGGGAAATACGGACGAAAGCAATCCAATGCATGGCCTGTATAAGTTCAAGGTAGGATTTAAAGGAAAATTTACGGAGTTCATTGGGATGTTGGATTACGTTTTCAATCCGTTTGTTTATTTATGTGCTGAAAAAGGTATCACTGCATTCAGGGAATTGAGAAGAAAAATATACAAGAGAAAGTAATACTGCGGCAGAAGCTGCAGTAGCAAGAGCGGGGAAGAAGTGGACAGCCAATCCAACACAAAAGGGTTTACCGTATTAAGCGCTGCCAGTATCATCAACAAATTGCTGGGTATTTTATATGTGCCCGTTTTGACCCTCATACTGGGCGATATAGGAAACAGTATATATGATGCGGGATACAAGATCTATCAGTTGGTGTTCATGATCACCAATGCGGGTATTCCGGTCGCCATTTCCAAAATGGTATCGGAGCAGGCGGCCTCTGAACGGTATGATGTGTCATACCGGACACTGAAAGTATCCGGCGCCCTTTTATTTTCGCTCGGAACTTTAACAACCATCGTTACTGCGGTATTTGCAAGACAGTTTTCTGCCATGACCGACTGGCCGGAATCTTATCTGACGATACTTGCGCTGTCTCCCACCATGCTGTTTACTGCAGTTTCCTGTATCTTCAGGGGGTACTTCCAGGGCCGGTCCAATATGGTCCCGACCGGGATTTCACAAATCCTTGAGCAGGCGGTCAACAGCATTTTTACGATTCTTTTTGCATGGATCATGTACCGATATGGCAGGAATTACGCATTAAGCCATGGATTCACGGATGCGGCGCTCATCAATCTGGAAGCGGTCAAATTCGCGGCGGCCGGCGGCACGGTAGGAACTTCGCTTGGCGCGCTGGTGAGCGCTTTATACCTTTGCAGGACTTTTATGAAAAAAAAGGCGGATATTCTGAAAGAGATATCTCAATCCGTAATAAAAGACCAGATCAAATATACCACCAGGAATCTACTAAAGAAAATATTCCAGTATGCCGTACCGATCACGCTAGGCTCCGTAGCGATCTATATGGCAAGCATCATTGACCTGAAATTTACGAGAACGCGGCTGATTGCAGCCGGTTTCAGTGTCACTGACGCCATGGCTCTTTACGGCATACTCTCCGTGAAATACCTGAAGCTTCTGTTCATACCGATCACACTTGCTACAGCGCTTGCCACGACGATCCTTCCATCCGTTTCATCAGCTGCGGAAATAGGTGACAGGGCCCCGCTTGGACGGAGGATTTCAAAAAGCATGAAGACCATTCTCATGATCATCGTACCTGCTGCGGCAGGCATGACTGTGATGGCGAAGCCTATCATATACATCCTTTTCCCGACGACGCCAAATGGCTGGGATCTGCTGAGGGCAGGCTCATGGACGATGATACTCATATCGGTGGTGTCGATCCAGACGGCGATCCTGCAGGGCATCGGCAAAACATACCTGCCCATGGTCCACATGGTCATTGGCCTGGTATTGAAGCTTATCATCAACTACAATCTGATTGCGATAAAGTCGGTCAATATAAAGGGAGCAATTGTCGGAAGCGCGGTTTGTTACATTTTTGCGTTCTATATGAATTACCGCTCTATCAAAAAGCTGACCGGTGTGCGGCTGGATGTAAAACGCCTGTTCAACAGGCCGCTCAGTGTGTCGGTCATTATGGGGCTGTTTGTTCTGCTGGCTTATGAAGGTATGATGTTTATGACGGGCTGGCTGATCAAATCCTTTTTCCTGCAAAATCTGATCTGCACCGCGATTGCTATTGTATCAGGCATGGTCATTTACTATTTGCTGATGATCATAGCAAAAGGCATTACAGCCGAGGACATCAAAAACCTGCCGAAAGGCGGCGTGATCTTTGAATATACGGTTAGGATACCATTCATGAGGAAATATCTGATCAGAGAATGAGCGCCCTTATGGCTCCTTTGCTTCGAGTCTTCTTTTCCGTAGCTTTTTGGAAACTCTGCGCAGAATCATTCTGAGTATGACAAAGCCGGACAGCGTCAGCAAAATACCAAAAGTAATGTACGAAAATGAGGATGTTTCCGCGCTGGTATGGTTGACTGCTGCATCTTCCGTTATTGCGGGATCCGCGGCAATGGACTTTGCCGCGATGAGATTGACTTTTCCCAGCAGAACGCCATTACAGCTGTATTCGATATTTCCAAAAATATCTCCTTTATTGACAGGCGCCTTTACCGGCTGGGATGTGTTTACCCTTGTTTGGATAGTCTGTGGATCCGTATCCACTGACAGCATGCATTCAAAATCCGATTCGGTAACGAGATCGAGAAGCGCATTTCCATCCGTTGTATCCTCGACCGGCACGGTTTTGGCAAGCTGGCCGGCCTGTGAGATTTTCTTCATGGAATAGTTCTCAAATCCATATTTAAGCAATTCTTTCGAGTATCCATATATTTTATTTGGCTGCATCACATGCATGACGACGGAAATGAGCTCCATTCCGTCTTCTCCGGCAGCTGCAGTGATCAGGTTGTTTCCGGCGGCGGCGGTATAACCTGTTTTCATGCCGATGACCTTATATCTGTGCTCAACCCCGTCCAGCGTATAAGGGTATGTATTGTCGTACCAGAGGAACTGGTTTGTGTTGCGCAAAATACCCCAGTCATCATGCTTGTTTGTAACCGGCATGCCTTTATAGTATTCCGTGGCGACGATTTCCCTGAACTTGGGGATCGTCATTGCGTAACGGGACATGACCGCCATGTCGCGCGGTGTGCTCAGATGGCCTGCATCTTCCTTTTCCGTATCCTTGCCGCAGGGATTGACAAAAGTCGTATTCGTTGCACCCAGTTCAGCCGCTTTCCGGTTCATCATCTCCACAAATTCACTGCGTGAAGGCGCTACATTTTCTGCAATGATATTGGCTGTTTCATTAGCGGATTTTATCAAAAGGACATTGAGCATATTTTCGAGCGTCAAGCCTTCTTCCCCTGCCATAATACCTATATTCATCCCGCCCTTACCGATGTCATACACCGCTTGCTGCGAAACATCCATCTTTTGATCCAGTTTACCGTTTTCCAATGCGACGATGGCTGTCATGATTTTCGTTGTACTTGCCGGGCCGAGCTTCTGGTCTGCATTTTGTTCGGCAAGCACCTGCCCTGTTTTCGAATCGATAAGAATATAGGCGATATCACCGGGTATATCGACGGACTGCGCAGCGGATTCGGAAGGGTACATCAAAAACAGTATGAGCAGGCATATCATTAATTGAATCTTCTTCATAAGTACTCCAGTAAAATATAGTATGTATCCGAATAACAGTTAACATTATATCCCGGAAGGGCTATATTATCCGTTATGGATTCCCTTTTTTGTATCATATACGGTTAACGGTTACAAATTTCAATCGGCCGTTCACCGTATATGGCCATATGCCTTCTCGAAATCAGGCTATTCCAGCGGAAATTTGTGCATGTGGTTAGTATAACATTTTTCCCGCCCTGCTTCAATGCCAAAAGGAGACCTGTTACCAAAATGAAAATCTATCGCCAAAATGCCTGCGGATGAACTAATTCGCCTGAATCAAAGTCAAAATACATGGTAAGAATGATGAGTGAAGTTACCTGATAATTTGCACAAATAATGGCCGCGCGCAAGCTTGGCATTGATAAATACGGCGCAATATAATAAAATAGCATTGCGGTACATAGCTTGGCCAATTGTTATGCTGTTTTACAGCGGGTTTTACGGGAGGTTTATTGAATGAATTTCAAGGTTTTTTTCAGGTCTCTTTTTTTGGTGTTGGTCCTGTCGGCAATCATATTCACCGTATATACCAATAAAAAGATTTCGAACGGATCTGAAATGGAACAATATGGAACCGGCAATATGGTAGCTGAAAAAACGGCTGCTTCGGATAACTCCGATGATCATAAGGCAAACGGCGATCTTCCGGGGACCGGCAATACTTCTGCCGCCGGCCATGAAGATAGCTCCAGCCGCAGTTATGTCAAAGAAAAGGCGGCCATTCAGATCAGTGCATTGGGTGACGTCGCACTTGGACAGGATTGGAACTATAACTACGGTGATTCATTTGATTATATTTTTGAACAGAAAAAAGGGGATTACGCGTACTTCTTTCGAAATGTGGCGGATATCCTTTCACAGGATGACCTTACCATTGCCAATCTTGAGACAACGTTGAGCAATGAGACGGAAAAAGCGGAGAAATACGACTACGGCAACAATTACTGGTTCAACGGCAGACCGGAATTTGCAAACATATTGAAGGCCGGCAGCGTTGAAGTGGCAAATCTGGCCAACAACCACACCTATGACTATGGGCAGAAGGGCTATGATGCTACCCGTAAAGCGTTGCAGGACGCGGATATCGATTATTTCGGCTACTCCGATGTCCTCTACAAGGAGGTAAAGGGCATCAAAATCGGCATGGCAGGCTTCAATCAGCTTGGAAATGTGGAGCAGGGGCTGGACATGGCCGTTTTCAAGAAGGAAGTCGCTGAAATGACGGCAAAGCTGAGGCGGGAGTGCGATCTGGTCATTGCCAACTTCCATTGGGGGAAGGAATACCAGTACAAGCAAAACGACCTCCAGAAGGAATTGGCCCATCTGGCGATCGATTCCGGGGCGGACCTTGTGATCGGAAACCACCCCCACGTGCTGCAGCCGGTCGAAAAATACGATGGCAAGTACATAATTTACAGCCTTGGTAATTTCTGCTTCGGAGGCAGAAAGAAGCCTGATGACTATGACACGGCGATCTATCAGCAGACCTTTATCTTTGATTCGGAAAATGTGCTGCAGCCGGTTGCGGAGCCAGTCATCATACCGTGTTCAGTTTCTTCCCGGAGCGGCTTTAATAACTATCAGCCCGCTATTGCCGCAGAACCGCAGATAAGCAGCGTGTACAACAAGCTGAATCTCACCAAGCCGGAAAATGATCCGTCAGAGCTTCTGAATTCCGATATGGTGATGGTGGACAAATATATAGATAACATATTGATAGAGCTGAGATACGCCGGATCAAACAATATTGTCGGTAAACCCGTGTATGAGTCCAATGTATGCTATTTGAGGAAGGGTACGGCTGACAAGCTGGCAAAGGCAAATGAAATTCTGCTTAAGCAGGGTTACATGATCAAGGTGTGGGACGGCTACAGGGCCCAGAAATACCAGCAGTATCTGTATGATAACGCACCCGTCAAGGCTGTTTTCCTGGATCCTGAGAAGGGCCCGTCAAACCATACAAGAGGCGCCGCGGTAGACTGCACGCTTGTTACTCTGGACGGCAAGAAAGTTGACATGCCCAGCGACTTTGATGATGGGTCGGTCCTGGCGCTACGTGAATATACAAAATGCACCGAAGAGCAGAAGAAGAACGCGCTGATACTTGAGAATGCCATGAAAAGCAGCGGCTTCAAACCGCTGCAGAATGAATGGTGGCATTTTGACGACACCGAATACAAGAGTTATGGACTGCTGCAGGAATATCCGGGAAAATAGAGGGTTCGTTTACATACGGCAAATAGCAGGACAAAGTTTGCAAAGATGCGAGGATAAAAATGGAAAGATACGCTTTGGAGGAATACATGCAGAAGCTGCAGGAAAATAACCTGCTGCTGCATCATAATTGTACGCGTGAAACCGGAATTAAATTAATTCGAAACGTGGCATACGACTCAAACAAAGTCGCGCAGAACACGCTGTTTGTCTGTAAGGGAGCCAACTTCAAGGAATCCTATCTGGATGCGGCCATCGATAAAGGCATAATTGCCTATATCAGTGAGACGGATTATAATAAAAAGATTCCGTGTATTTTGGTGAATGATGTAAAAAAGTCACTTTCGCTGGTGGCATCCATTTTTTACAACAATCCCGCCGACAGGCTAAAGCTGGTCGGAATTACCGGAACCAAGGGCAAGTCAACCACAGC
>JBDKVA010000112.1:0-5605 GCA_039679375.1 Clostridiaceae bacterium | reverse complement strand
CTTCGGTCATAATCGGATCATATGACATCAACTCTCCGGGAATCGGCAAGGTCATGATCGAAAAATCAGTAGCCCCGTTGATTGCCAGCTCCAGCAGCTCGGCCATGGTGCCCTCTGCAAGGCTGACGTCAATACCGGGGTAGTTTTTTTTAAATAACGGGAGAATGGTCGGTAAAAAGTAGGTGCTGCGAAAAGGAGAAATTCCAATCGTAATATGGCCGCGCTGGAGATTGGCGATATCATCCATTTGCGACAATAATTGATCTTTTAAATACAATATATTTTTGGCTGTCTCTTCGTATAATTCTCCTGCATAAGTCAGCGTAAGGGGATTCGTTGTTCTGTCAAATAAACGAACGCCCAGCTGTTGTTCAACATTGGAGATGTATTGACTGAGAGACGGCTGAGATATATACAATTTTTTTGCCGCCTTAGAAAAGCTTTTTTCTTCTGCTACTTTCAGCATATAATGCAATTGGCGAAAATCCAAGGCTGTTCCCTCCTATTCAATTTCGTCCATTACTATAGGATAAATCATATATAATATATATATATTATAGTATTAGACCTATTTACCTCTTCATGATATAACAATAATAAGAACGAAACAATGCTGAATATACAAAATTATTTAATATTTCAAATACATTTTACTTTTATGTTCTTATTGGAGTACTTCCTAAAATACCGCGACATATATTCGCGCTTCGTTAATCAGTGATCACTGGAGACATTGGGGAGAAAATTTTAGAGGGGGGAATGTAGATATGTCCGATATCAGTACAGTAAAAAAGAAGGATATCTTGGGAATGAGTCATCGGCGGTTTTATTCCTTGTTGATTGTCGGCATTGTTTTGGCCGTGTGGTTTGTGCCGACTCCCATTGGACTTAAGCCGCAGGCTTGGCATCTGTTCGCTATTTTCCTAGGCACGATCATTGCTTTTGTTGCTCAGCCGATGAGCACCGGTGCGATCGCGCTCATCAGTTTTGTGGCAGTTGTTTTGACTAACATTGTTTCGGCTAAAGAGGCTTTGGGGTATTTCAGTAACTCCAATACATGGTTAATCGTATCGGCCTTTATTTATGCCCGCGGCTTTATTAAAACCGGGCTGGGCCGGCGCATCGCCTTTTTACTTACAAAAGCTTTCGGTGACAAAACAATAAAACTGGCGTATGCTCTGTCATTAAGTGATTTGATCATGGCGCCTGCCGTCCCGTCTAACACGGCGCGAGCCGGCAGTGTTCTTTTTCCTATCGTTAGGAGTCTCTGTTCAACCTTTAAATCAGAGCCGGGAGAAACATCGCGCAAGATCGGTGCTTTTTTGATCCAGTCTGTTTTTCAATGCAATGCCGTTACTTCCGCGACTTTTATGACAGCGATGGCAGCTAATCCAATGGTTGCCGAATTGGCAAGTACGACCTTGAATGTGCAAATATCCTGGGGCACTTGGCTCATGGGCGCTATTGTACCGGCTCTGTTGTCCCTAATCGTGATTCCTCTCATTCTGTATGCCGTATACCCGCCGGAATTGAAGCAAACGCCGGAGGCTCGTGTGATGGCAGCAGAAGAACTTAGAAAAATGGGTTCACCCTCATTTGCGGAAAAGGTCATGCTGGTTGTCTTTATTTTATCGCTTGTTTTTTGGTCAACATCCCAGTACACTGGCCTTGATACGGTGATTATCGCCTTAGCGGCCATTTGTGTCCTGCTGATTACGGAGGTATTGGACTGGAATGATGTAGCCACAGAAAAAACAGCCTGGGATACTTTCGTTTGGGCCAGCATCGTACTCGGATTGGCGGGATCTTTGGTTAAGGTCGGTTTTATCGCCTGGTTTGCCACGGGAGTGAGCACCGAGATTAGCGGGATCAGCGGATTTTATGCTCTGGCCATTTTACTTGTTGCTTACATGTATTCCCATTACGGCTTTGCCAGCTTGTCGGCTCATGTAAGCGCCATGTATGCCGCCTTCATCGCAGTCGCGGTTACGGCAGGTGTTCCAAGTCTTTTGGCGGCTCTGTCACTCGGTTATCTTTCCAGTCTGTGCGCCGGATTGACTCATTATAGTACCGGACCGGCACCTTTGTATTTTGGCGCTGGTTATGTTGATCAGGGAACCTGGTGGAAATTAGGTTTTCTGACATCCATTACCCATTTGGTCATTTGGGTGGGAATTGGCAGCATCTGGTGGAAAATACTCGGGTTTTGGTGATATGTATAGTTTGTTTAAAGCGTATTAAAAAAGTGCCAGCCTTGTTCAATCTTGACGGGGTTAGCATTTAAACATCATAAAAAAGAAGGTGGAGTACAAAATGATACTAAAAAAAAGCGCAATCGCGGGAACTTTGGAATCAAGTGATGCGCAAATTGCAATCGAACCCGGCAGTAACGGTATTGAACTGACTCTCAGCAGCAATGTGATGGGACAGTACGGCAAGCAAATCAAAACCGTGGTTTTAGAAACCCTGAAGCGATTAGACGTTGAAAATGCCAAAATCAGTGTTGTCGATAAGGGAGCGCTGGACTGTACTATTAAAGCGAGAGTGGAATGTGCCGTTTTTCGTGCCGCGGAGATTGTTGAAAATTTGCCGTGGGGGAGGAAAATGTAATGAAAAACAGATTACGCCGCACGATGATGTTTCTGAATGCACAGCGAGCCAGCTTAATAAAAGATGCTTATGTATATAAACCCGATTCCATTATATTTGATTTAGAGGACGCCGTGGCGGAAAATCAAAAGGATTCTGCCAGAATATCCCTGTATAATGCATTGAAGACGATTGATTACCGAGGGATAGAACGTGTGGTTCGTATTAATGGCTGGGATACTCCTCATGCCAAAGAAGATGTCAGAGCCGCGGTTGCCGCGGGAGCGGATACGCTGCGCTTACCGAAGACGGAAACGCCGGAAGATATCCTGGTGGTGGAAAAAGAGATTGAAAAGGCAGAAAAAGAATTTAATGTTCCAGTAGGGAAAACATTGATGATGGCTGCTGTGGAAACTCCACTGGGTGTAATCAACGCCTATAACATAGCCAAATGCAGTGAACGGCTGATGGGAATTGCCATTGGAGCAGGCGACTATATGCGGACGATGCATACAACGCGTTCAGCGGAAGGAATTGAAATGCTCGGAGCTAGAGCCCAGCTGGTTATTGCTGCCAGAGCAGCGGGAATTATGTGTTTTGATACGGTATATACGGATCTTGATAATATGGAAGGCTTTACAAAAGAAGTAAAGCTGATTAAACAAATGGGCTTTGATGGGAAATCTATTATCAGTCCGAAACAAATCCCCATTGTGCATCAAGTTTTCGCACCAACGCCAAAGGAAATTGAAAAAGCGGAAAAATATATCCGCGCTTTAAAAGCAAATTCAGAGGATGGTATAGGCGTATTTACTGTGGACGGACAAATGGTGGATGTGGCAATGCTTGAAGGAGCAAAACGGACAATAACACTGGCAAGGGCGTCCGGCATTTACGAGGGGGACTTATAATGATTAATAAAGTGGGCAGGGATATACCCGACGAATATCTAGTCAATGGCGTCGAAGCATTTCAGGGTCAGTATTATCGTACTGGCAAAGAATATAAAAAAGCCAGCCCTACAGTCAGGACATATATTGATCCTGCTCAAGATAAAGTGGTACCGACATTGAAAGAGGCTATTCAAAAATGCGGTTTAAAAGATGGAATGACGATTTCTTTTCATCATCACTTCCGCGATGGAGACTATATTGTCAATATGGTTGTAGAAACGATAGCTTCCCTGGGTATTAAAGATATTACGATATGCGCCAGCTCGCTGGGAGATGCGCACAATCCGATTGTCAAGTATATTGAAAATGGAGTGATTACCGGCATTTCCACCAGCGGCGTCAGGGGCCGGATCGGCGAGACAATCTCAAAAGGACGCTTAAAAAAAGCAGCGCTCATTCGTTCCCATGGCGGAAGAGTGCGTGCTATTGAATCAGGCGATATTCATATTGATGTTGCGTTCATTGGCGCTCCCTCCTCCGATGCCTGCGGAAACGCACGGGGCAAAGGCGGAAAAGCAAACTGCGGAGTTCTTTCTTACTCAATGGTAGACGCCAAATACGCCGATAAAGTGGTGGTAATTACCGATTGCTTAGTAGACTATCCGAATTTTCCCCCCAGTATTGAACAAGTAGACGTTGATTATGTCGTTGTTGTCGATGAAATTGGCGATCCGAAAAAAATAGCCAATGCTTTATTAAGGTTTACGGAAGATCCGCGGGAATTGATCATTGCGGAAACCGCTACCAAAGTACTGGTAAACACGCCATATTTTAAAGATGGATTTTCATTCCAAACCGGCGGCGGCGGTCCCTCATTGGCAGTTACCCGGTTTTTGAAACCTTATATGCAGGAAAAAAATATCAAGATGGGCTTTGCGATTGGCGGCATCACCAAACCGATGATCGATCTTTTAAATGACGGCCTGATTCGAACTATTGTGGATGCTCAGGATTTTGACACGACTTCCATTGAATCGGTTAATTCCAATCCGCGTCATTTTGAGATATCTACTTCTCAGTATGCAAATCCGTTTAATAAAGGAGCATTTGTCAATAAGCTTGATTTTGTTATCCTTGGCGCGCTTGAAGTCGATACCAATTTTAATGTCAATGTCGTTGTCGGTTCCGACGGTATTTTGCGCGGAGCGCCGGGTGGACATGTAGATACCGCGGCGGGAGCAAAATGTTCCATCATTGTTGCGCCGCTATTGCGGGGCAGAATTCCGACGATTCGGGAAAGCGTAACCAGCGTTACGACTCCCGGCGAAAGCATTGATGTTGTCGTTACCGAAGTAGGCATTGCGGTAAATCCAAGGCGGCCGGATTTATTGGAATCTTTGACAAAAGCGAAGCTTCCTGTCCGGACAATCGAAGATCTGAAAAACGAAGCCTATTCCTTGGTGGGCGTGCCGGAAAAAATCGAGTTCGAAGACAAAGTCATCGCCTTGATCGAATATCGGGACGGAACAATCATTGACGTAGTCAGAAAAATTAAAGAAGAAGAATAAGGATAACCGGTTATCTGATCGTCTCAGATAATCCGTGCAGATACACAAAGTAGACTGTTCCCAGCGGCAATCTATTTTGTGTATTTTGCTATCTGGGGGTGTTAGATGCTATGATATAGCTAGATAGAGAAATCGCATTCAGACGGGGAGGCGAACTAATGAAGGCAATCGATCAGGGAACATGCCAAACGTTAGACGATATTTTAAAAGCCAGAGATGAGCGGGCGGCATTGCAGAAAAAGTTATTGCAGCAATATAAAACAACATTAATATCGTTCAAATTAAATATTCCCGGAGAAATCAAATTTAATTACCTCATTAAGCGAATTTTTGATGAAGGCTTACAAGCCTTGCGATCCGAATTGGGCAAACGAAAACAGGTGCTGTTATTTGAAGAAGTGCAGTATAAAGACAGCGGTCCCGAGTTTTTCGGCACACTGGCAGCAACTGCGGCAGCGACTAAGCAGATAACATTGGATATTGAGGAAAACCACCCGCTGGGAAGATTATATGACTTTGATATTATCGATAAAACCGGAAAGCAATGCAGCCGGC
>JBDKVA010000111.1:0-8794 GCA_039679375.1 Clostridiaceae bacterium | reverse complement strand
GAAATTCATAACGGCTCCCGGATATTTATAAAGGCTTAAGCCTTACAGGATGTGTACAAAATTTCAAGCAGAAAGCGGGTAGGATATGGACACTGTGAACACTGTAAATACTATAGTGCCCAGGAAGAGAAGCCGGTTAATCAAGCGGATCATTGCCAACAGGTGGCTTTATTTGTTTCTGGCGCCGACAGTCATCTTTCTGGCGATTTTCAATTATGTTCCTATGTATGGCGTGCAGATAGCGTTCAGGAATTATAATCCTGCAATCGGTATATGGAGTAGTCCCTGGGTTGGACTGCATCATTTCAAGGAATTTATAAACGGATATTATTTCTGGCCTGTTTTAAAAAATACTCTTTCCGTTTCGTTTTGCTCAACACTTTTTGGCTTTCCGATGCCAATTTTCATTGCATTATTACTAAATGAACTAAAGAGCAAAAGATATAAAAAGATAGTACAGACAACACTTTACGCGCCGCACTTCATTTCCACAGTAGTATTGGTGGGTATGATAATTATCATGCTGTCTCCGTCTACGGGAATTATAAACAAAGCAATAGAAATCTTAGGCTTTGAAAAGCAGTACTTTATGATACAGCCGGAATCCTTCCTGTATATTACTGTAATATCGGGAATATGGCAGGGCATGGGTTGGAGCGCCATTATTTATCTTGCGGCCCTTTCGGGAGTAGACCCGCAGCTGCATGAGGCCGCTACGATTGACGGGGCCAGCAGGCTTCAGAGGATCTGGCACATTAATTTTCCTACACTAAAGCCGACAATAGTAATTCTCCTTATTATGGGTATAGGGAAAATTGCCTCCGTTGGGTTTGAGAAGGTTTTCCTTCTTCAGACACCTTTAAATCTGGAAACATCCGAGGTTATTTCGACCTATGTCTACAAAAGGGGTCTCTTAAATGCCAGCTACAGCTTTTCTGCGGCTGTCAGTTTTTTTAACAACATTGTAAATATAATACTTCTGCTTATGGCAAACTTCACTGCGCGCAAGTTCAGTGAGACAAGTCTATTTTAAATGGAGGTCCGGAGAATGGCTGCAAACTCAAAAATCAAAGGAGATAGGGTATTTGATACTGTTTGTTATATTTTGGCAACGTTTTTTTTACTGATCGTTTTATACCCCCTTATATATATCCTTTCCTGTTCAATAAGTGATCCCACCTATGTAGGTCTGGGAGAAGTCTGGCTGCTGCCCAAGGGCATAACCTTAATAGGCTACGTTAAAGTTTTTAGTAATCCCGCTATAATGAGGGGCTATGGAAACACCATATTTTATACTGTTACTGCGACATTATTGAACCTTACGCTTACACTGCCGGCCGGATACGCGCTATCCAAGAAATCGCTTCCGGGCAGGGGTGTTTTTATGGTTTATCTTCTTATTACCATGTATTTCTCCGGGGGCCTTATACCGCAATTTTTGCTTGTAAAAAATTTAAACCTGCTGGATAAAAGATTAATATTAATTATCATAGGTGCGGTGAGCGTTTATAATGTGATTATCACCAGAACCTTTTTTCAGTCGATACCTTCGGAGCTTGAAGAAGCCGCCACAATTGACGGATGCTCAATACCCCGTATGTTTTTAACGATAGTCCTGCCTCTCTCAAAAGCCCTTATCGGCGTCCTGACGCTTTATTACGGTGTCGGTCATTGGAATTCATATTTTGGCGCGCTTATTTACATCTCGGATGAAAAAAAGAAGCCGCTGCAATTAGTTTTAAGGGAGATACTTGTTACGTCACAGCTTGCCTCCAGTGCGGCAGATGCTCAAAGTACGGAGCTTGTGTATGAAACGGAAAAGCTGAAGCTATTTTTAAAATACTCAGTCATTGTAGTATCATCAGCACCGCTCCTTATTGTATATCCATTCTTGCAAAAATATTTCGACAAAGGTGTGATGCTCGGATCACTCAAAGGATAAAGGCGGCTGTTAAGAAGCATGACAGGTTTACAACCGGCTGGACCATAACGAAATAAAGTATACGAGATAGGAGGGTTTATATTGAATAATCTTTTAAGAATCTTCGTTTTATCTTTTGTTGCTATTTTCACACTGACAGCTATATGTATTCCCATAAGCAGTTTTGCAGAGGAATTAACTGAGGACGATAAACCGGCTGTCATATTCTATGATGACAGACTGCTGGCGTTCTCACAGCCGGACAGTGTTATCAGAAATGATGACATTTACATGGCGCCGGCTGCCGAGCTTGCATCTCTGACGGGGTGGAATGCATTGATAGGCGGTGATTCATCAAATCCTGGCGGCATCAGCTTTGCAAATGAAATACTCGGTCTCGAGGTGGAGGCTAATGCCGGTATAGACAAAATATACATCAATGGAAATGAAAGGACTATCAGCGCTGCTCCGGAAATGATCGACGGAGTTGTAATGTTTCCAGTCAAAGATTTCTTCTATATGATGAACTGCAGTGTTAAATGGGATAAAATTACAGGCACGTTTACTGTAAAATCGCCTTTGGCAAGAGTGTTCACTGAAAAGAATGTAATTTTACATAAAGCCCAAACCGCACCTGTAATTGACGGCGCAGCTTATGATGCGGCATGGGCGGGAGCAGAGCAGAACGGTGATTTTACAACAGTATTCTATAATGCAGAACCTAAAGCAGGCACACAGTTCAAAGTAACCTATGATGATGAAGCCGTTTATTTCTTTATAAACTGTGAAGGAAAGCCGGTTCCGCTGGAAGGAATGTCAATTTTTATTGCACCAACGGACACAATAGCGCCAGATACGCCTTTTTATAATGCCGTATTGATTCCGGAACCTGATAATACTACGGTTGCGTATGATGGCAGGAACAGATATGGCGGACTTAATCTTCAATACCTGGGAGACTCCAAGGAATATTCCCTTGCTCAAGGTACCGACTTCGACGCCGTGTACACTGTTAATGACACATCATGGACAGCTGAGGTGAAAATTCCGTACGACAAGCTTGTAAACTCTTCGGCGACTGCTGCTCCGGTTCCGTCAAATGCAGCGGAGTGGAGATTTAACGTTGTCAGGGTGCGTCCGTTCACAGAGGCTGCAAGCTCATGGGTTCCGATAAGGAATTCCATTAGCAGCGACAACATGGTAGCCGGCGACTGCAGGTATTCGGCTTACTTCATGTATGCGCCGACGACAAACAGGTCGGGCAGTATATTCTTTGAAGAATATCCGGAGACCAGCGTGTTTGGTGATACCCCGATGCCGCATTTGTCTATTGTTCCGCAAAATGCAGGATTGCGGTACATGGGGTATGATACAATACAGGTTTACTTTGACAAAAGCGATGATCTGAATGTGAAAAAAACCAGGTTCTGTGCCGAATGGATCAATCAGCTCGGTACCAAGTTCGAAGCCGAGATCCTTAAAATAATTGAAAAGGATTCCAGGCTCTACTTTATCGTTAAGCACCCGGCTATGTCGAATGACGGCTTATACAGGCTGAATATCTATACGGATAAAGACAATGATAACGGCAAAGGTAACGGCTATGGCAAAATTATCGGCAAAGGTAATATGGTCAAAAAGTACGGAATGATGCTTGACAGGCAGCAGGTTATAGACGCCGGCGTCATATACAACAGCTTTGCGGTGAATTCAGCTGATTTGGATAAAACAATTTATGAGTATAAAAGCGAATCGGAAATAAGTGATCAAGCGAAGGCTTTGATCAGATTGATTCCGGAAACAATGGGCTTTCAGCTTAACGGGAGCCCCGCTTCAGGCAGCTTCAGTTATGATGCGGCAACTGACAGCTTGATTCAGAAAAGCAATGAAGTAGTTACTTTAAAAGTAACAAGGACACTAAATGAAGATGGAACCTTCACTTATACCACTACTCCCGACATGTACGAGAACAACGGGAGTCTGACACTGACTTCAAAGACCGGTAAGCAAATAAGTATCGGCTATTACCAGGATGAAAACGGCAACAGGTATTTCCTGGATGCACAATTAAACGGAAGAGCTGAGGACTACATATTGGGACAATTATCCTCACTTGCGAAAAAGGATCCGGTTGGAGCCGCGTATGTGCTGTACAGAGTGGCTAAGGCATATCAGGACTGGATGCCGAAATATGACTACTATTACAATGCCTCATTTGTGCAACGGGATTGGGGCCCGCCCTTTGGTTTCTTTGGAGCCATATTCAACAGATGGAACTTTGAAGAGCTTGACAACATAGGAGATTATGCTGTAGCTTATGGCGCTGTAAAAGATTCGAACGCGCTGGAAATCGTAAGCGATCATGTGGGTGAGGATGCAGATGCGCTTATAACAGAAGGTATGTTTGCCAATAATGTGGAATTCTTCAACACGTACCCCAACCAGAACCACAATATGCATTTTAAAAGCTGGCAAGGCCTTGTATCCCTTGGCAAATACTCAGGCAACCCCGACTATGTCCATCAGGCGATCAATATGGTCGATGAGTACGCGAGAAACGGCTTCCTGCTTGACGGTTTCTGGAAGGAAGTTACTTTATCATACCATGTACAGAGCTTTAACGGCATAAATGATACAATGAATTCGTATTTAAAAGGCTGGTCAGACCCTGAAGGCTATTTATCTCCAAGAACAGGAATGAATGTACAGAATCTGGATATGGGCAACCTGTATCCTGTTCTTAAGGCTTCCGGCAATATTCAAAGCACTGTTGTTTACCCGAGCGGCAGATGGTTCCCTATACAAGATACATGGGAAACAGGTGCAAGTACTCCGACAAATCTGGGTTCTGTTCTGATGCCTGCCGCCAACATAGCCAGGATGTCCAAAGGCACAGACGACAACACAAGCCAGCTGTACATGACATATCTGCCCCAGTACGGAGGGCACTTCCATTACGACCCTCTGAGCCTTGCGCTCTGGAGCAACGGGCAGGAACTGCTGCCCGATCTCGGTTACACCCATTCGCAGCTGCATTACTGGTCTCTCTCAACTTTGGGCCACAATACTGTTGTTGTAAATTCACAGAACGCTGTTCAGCCTGCTTCTGCTTCTTACGGAGGCGCAGTTAAAAATTACGCCGATATCGATAATACAGTGCAGATAATGAAAGCTGATGAAGTAAATGCTTACCCTGATATTACAGAGGAATACGGCAGGGAGCCCTGGTATATAAAAATGGCAGGCTTAAATGACAGTTATGTTCTCGATATATTCAGGGTTGACGGAGGAAGCCGCCATGAATATACGCTGAATGGCGATGCAACAAGCAAAACCTCGAGCTTTACTGCAAATGTACGCATGACTGATTACAATACAGATCCGAATCCAGCCAATAATGACGCAGGCCGGCTTCTTCCCGAAGGCACCGTTGTTACTCTGCCTACAAGCGAAGCTAATCCCGGAAGCTCGGTATATAACGGAGAAGACTTATATTTCGCTTACGCATCCATTCAGGATGTAAAGCAGGCGCAGCTTCCGGATGGCAAATATGAGATTACGATGACTACAAACAATGGGACTAAGAATACGGCAGGTATGAAGATAACAGGCTTTGCAGGTGACAACTCAGAGCTCTTTATAGGCAAAGCGCCGTCATTATCAGGTCTTAGTAAAAACACTTCGATCCAGACACCAAAGATATATATGCCGAAGATGGTCGTGCGCCGTGAAGGTACAGATCTTAAGTCTACCTTCATAAATGTCATGGAGCCTTATGCGACAGGTTCCACAGCTAAAATAACGTCTGTTGAGAAGCTTGAGACCGGCAACTCAAGGGATGTTGCGGTGAAGGTTACTTATCCATGTACTTTCCTCCCGGGCAGCACCATTACAGATGTGATCATAAGCAACTCCAATCCTTCGGCTGCTTTAACTGCCGGTGATATTACCCTGAACGGCAAGATGGCATTTATAAGATATCTGGGTGATGAAGTGGCAAGTATATATACTGTCGAGGCTGACAGTGTTGTTATAAACGGGCAAAGCTATGCCGGTGGCAGCAAGTTTGAAGGCAAGGTTGTCCAGACAATGCGCAAGGCCGAAAACGCTAATATGGATGCATTTGTTGTTAATACCACTGTTCCGGACACTGCTGTCGGAAAGATAATAACTATAACACACCCCGATGGTAGCGTTCATGCGTTTACGGTTGCAAGTGTTACACCGCAAGGCGGTAATACTGTTATTGAAGTAACGGGCGGCGATCCCGGATTCGATATATTTGAAGACGGGTCAAGCAAGCTTCTGTTCTATCCTCAAACTTCGTGGAAAGGTGACCATACATTCAAGATTGCAATGGACACAGCTTATGATACCGGAGTTATTGTGCACAGGACAAAACAGAGCGCAACGTACTATACATCAACGGAGCGTCAGAATGCCATAAACAATATAAATCAGGGCTATTCGTGGGCTGTAGATGCAAAGAACAGCGCGGTGGCTGCGGCAGATACTTATGTTCAGAAGTCATTCGATTATTTATGGAACATGGTAACACCGGAGAGTATAAATGAGGACATGGGTACAATACTGCAATCCTTGATTGACGCTTACCTTTATACAAGCGATGTGAAATATGGCGAAGCGGGACTGGTATTGCTCGACAGGATAGCGGATATCTACCCAGATGTGGAGTTTACCGGTACAACTGCGGAATGCGGCCTTGAGCAAACCCTTATAAAAGCCTATGACGCATTCTATCCGGCAGTTGACAATACTGCCGTCATTGCTTTCCTTTCGGATAAAGCAAAAACAAATGGTCTTGAAAACCCGAAATCCTACGGTGATTGGATTTGCATAAACATAGAGGATAATATTCTGAGACAAATGAGGCTGCAGGCGGAAAATGCCGCAGTAATGGACAGCTGCGGAGCGCAGCAGGCAGCGCTTGCACTTGCAGCGGTGGTCCTTGACAACCCGTCTGAAACAACAAAGTGGCTGGACTTAGTTTTCGATGATATCCTGCCTTCTCTGGTAAACAGTACGGACCGCGACGGAATAGGCAGGGAGACATCCCTGAGCAGCAACAGGCAATTTGCCGATATGGTCGGACTGATAGCGGATGCTCTTGATGGATATGCAAATTACACCAAAGTGAATTTGTATCAGAATCCGGCATTCATTAAAATGTTAACCGCATGCTATCTGATGACGGCAGCAGGCAAATATGCAATACAACCCGGTGAATCAGGCGGAGCCGGAGTGCCTGAAATGGCGGCAAGCCTTGAAAATGCAATAAAGGGATATCAGAAAACTGGAAACTCGATGTTTGCACAGCTTGCATACTACCTGAACAACAATTCCTTCGGCGGTCTGCATTACAGCATATTCACCGAGAACCCGGAGAGTATAATAAGCAAGGTTATAAGCGTTATCCAGGCAGAAGGAGAGCCGGATGTCGGCAGCACAGTATTGGCGGGCTATGGCCTGGGTATATTGAGAGATGGCGAAGCCGGCTGCAAGGAAGTATACGGCAGCACATCCTTCAATAATATGATAAAGGTTAACTCCAGTGCGGCTACCAAGTATTTTACCAATGGGGCGACACAACTTGAAGCGACATCAGCAGGTGCATTTGTAACATATGAATTCCAGCTGCCGGCAGATGGAAGATACGCTATTGAGATTTCACCTTATAAGGCAAAAAGCTATGGCATTTATGACGTCTATATAGATGATGCAAAAGTTACATCTTTTGACTTTTATGGTTCGACGGGTGTTAATTCCGGTACCGTTACTGTAGCGGAAGGTGTATTTGCTGCAGGAACTCATACTATTAAATTTGTATGCACCGGCAAAAGCAGCGTTGCGACAAACTATAAAATGGGAGTCATCAATTTTATCCTGAAACAGAACATAATTCAGGAGGATACACAGAGGGATGTCTGGATGTATTACGGCAAAACAAATACATCGACCAGTCATCTGGATCAGCTGAACCTGGGCATTCATGGGTATGGTCTGGACATGGCGCCTGATCTCGGGATCTCTGGCCAGTTGGATGGTGGTTGGGCATCAAGTACGTTAAGCCATAACACAGTCGTTGTGGACAATTCTTCACAGCTGCCGGCAGATGGCGGAAACCTGTTGCATTTTGACGACGCCGGCAATGTGCAGGTCATGGATGTCGAGGCAAACGATGCATACCAGCAGACGGAAATGTACCGTCGCTCGGTTGTGACGGTCAAGGTCTCCGACAAAGACTCCTACAATGTGGACTTTTTCAGGGCGAAAGGTGGAACTGACCAAACCTACAGCTTCCACAGCACGGCTGGGACAGTTTCGACAGAAGGCCTGAACCTCGTACCGCAGACTACCGGCGCAGCTTATCAGTGGCTTGAAAACGAGAGGAAGGATGATAATCCGTCCGGAAGCTTCAGTGCAGATTATGATATATCGGATGAACTTAATGTCCTTCCTGAACAGACTGATCGCCACCTCAGGCTGACAATGCTCGGAGAGTATAACGATGTAACCGTCGCTACCGGCTATGCTCCAAACAACGGCGGTGTGCAGAGCATGGAGTATGTCCTGGCTCATGCGGATACGACGGGCAGCAGCCTTGAATGCGTATTCACGTCGGTTATAGAACCATACAAAGACTCCAGGTATATACAATCTATCGAGGAGGCAGTGGTGACCAAGGACGGGAAACCTGTTTCCGACATGGAGGCAAGGGCAGTCATGGTTACTCTGGTGAACGGCCGTATCGACTATATCGTCAGTGCTCTTGACAACACAGTCATTTACAATATCGACGGCAAGTTTAACTTCTGCGGTATCATGGGCGTATACAGTGAAATGAACGGCACA
>JBDKVA010000110.1:0-2615 GCA_039679375.1 Clostridiaceae bacterium | reverse complement strand
CCTGTGTATATAGCTGTCCTTCTCAACTGGAACATCATAGTTGATCACCAGGGACAGGCCTTCGATGTGAATACCGCGGGCGGCAACATCCGTAGCTACGAGTATGTGGAACTCTCCTTGCTTGAATTGCTGCATTGTTTTCATCCGCCTGGCCTGGGGGATTTCACCATGCAGTGCCTGGGAAGCATAACCTTTGCGTATCAGGAAACTCTGCACCCTGTCTGTTGCGATCCGCGTATTGCAGAATATCATACAGCTTTCCGGCCGTTCCATAAGAAGCAGACGGTTAAGCTGTGCTCGCTTTTCATTATGGTCTACCCGGTAATATAATTGATCGACGGTGTCCACAGTTTTTGTCTGAGATTCGATCTCAACCGTAACCGGATTTTTCATATATTCGCTGCAGATCCTATGGATCTCATCCGGTATGGTAGCGGAAAAAAGGAGAGTTACCCTGTCTTTGGGGATTTTTTTTATAATTCTCACCACCTGGTCGATAAAGCCCATATCCAGCATCCTGTCGGCTTCGTCAAGGACAAGGAATCGAATATTTTTTGTCTGCAGGTTTCCATGCTGTATATGGTCGAATATCCGGCCGGGTGTTCCTGTAACTATGGAAACGCCCTTTTTCAGCACTTGAATTTCAGTGTTCATGTTATGTTGTCCGTAGACGGCGGCTGTCTTATGTTTGAGATGCTTTGCCATTTGCCTCAGGTCGCTGTCTATCTGAACGGCCAGCTCCCTTGTCGGCGTGAGGATCAGGCTCTGCGGCCCTTCTTTATCAGGGTCGGTCATCTGCAATATGGAGACTCCGAAAACTGCGGTTTTACCGCTGCCTGTCTTTGACATGACGATCAGGTCTTCGTTATTCAAAATAAGCGGTATCGCCTCGCTCTGCACCTCAGTAGGCTTTTCAAAGCCCATCTCTCCGATGGCCTGCAAAATGGGAGGTGATATACCCAGGTCATTAAAACTGTTATTCGTCATAATTTTCTTTCATTCACCTGCCGTGCCGTTTAATATTGGCACAATGCATTTCTTTCTTTCAAGATTCCTTTATTATATCATGATTTCCGCAGAAATCATGATATAATTGCCCATGCACGTTTCGGCGTCATGGCCCTTTGGCCGAAAATTCCGCGCGGGCGGCTAATTCCTGCGGAGCAATATAATGTATCTGCATTTCAGCTTATCGGCAGATACATTATATCACTTGATTATAAATTGTGATGAAGTTTTTTATTTTTAAACATATTCCAGCATTATAGTAAAGGCTGTATAGTAGAGTTCTGTTGCAATAAATACCACTTTCGGATATAATGCGTATATACTGAAAAATACAACGAGGCAACAAAATATCTCCCGCCTGGGATGCATGGGCGAGCAGCTGGCAGCGTCAACGACCAGCCAGGCTTTGCATGCGACCAGCCTCGTTGAAACGCAGCAGAAGTAATAAGATTTTTCTACAGCCTAAAAATTTTATCTGGACCTATGCGTTATAGAAAAGTAAACACGGAAGGCAGCCGTGAGTGATATAAATTAAATGGAAGGGTGTGTGAGGTTTGGTTTACAACAATGTGCTGGAGGCAATTGGGCATACGCCGATGATTCGTCTGAACAGGGTGCCGGATCCGGACTGCGCCGAGATACTGGTAAAATATGAGGGTGTCAATATCGGCGGCTCCATCAAGACGAGAACGGCATACAACATGATCACACAGGCAGAGAAAAGGGGTTTGATCAAAAAGGATACGGTTATCGTGGAACCGACCAGCGGCAACCAGGGGATCGGACTTGCTCTGATTGGAGCTGTCAAGGGGTATCAGGTCAAAATCATCATGCCGGACTGTGTAAGTGAGGAAAGAAGGAAACTGGTTAAAAATTACGGAGCGGAGTTGATTTTAGTCCATGATAACGGCGATATCGGCGAATGTATTGAAAATTGCCTGAAAAAGGCTTATGAAATAGCCAGGGAGAACCCAAAGGTATTCATCCCGCAGCAATTTGAAAATCCGGATAATCCACAGGTACATAGGAAATACACGGCGGCGGAAATACTGGAACAGGTCGAAGGCCCGATCCATGGCTTCTGTGCAGGCATAGGCACAGGAGGGACGATTACGGGGATAGGTGAGATTTTAAAAAGCCGCTATCCGGATATCAAAATCTGGGCAGTAGAACCGGAGAATGCCGCAATTCTTTCCGGCGGCTGCATAGGTTCACATTTGCAGATGGGTATCGGGGATGGTTTGATCCCAAAGAACTTGAATACGGAAATTTATGACGATGTATGCGTAGTTTCCGATGAAGAAGTGTTAAACACGGCGAAGAGAATTGCCAGAGAGGAAGGAATCATGTGCGGCATTTCCAGCGGTTCCAATGTGGCGGCAGCCATCCGTATGGCAAAGGTATTGGGGAAAGGCAAGACAGTGGTAACTATTTTGCCTGATACCGCAGAACGATATTTCAGCACGCCATTGTTTGACTAGGTTAGCGTAAAGTTACTGTAGGGGAATTAATGGAATAAAAAGGGAAAACAATAGAAAAGAAGATGAAATCCTGTTAATATATAATCGCCAAAAAACATACCAACAAAGGATGATCATCTTCTATGT
>JBDKVA010000109.1:0-1587 GCA_039679375.1 Clostridiaceae bacterium | reverse complement strand
CCCGGATTTAAATAAGTGTAAGTTTCTACACCAGCAGCCGTTTCCGGCTTAAAAGCATTACGGTGAAAGGATATGAAGTAATCAAAGCTACCCTTGCTTTTCTGGGTCCATTACAAAATTTATATATAATAATCCGGAATTATAATGGATTGTGTAGTAAGAAAAGCTTCTAATCTGACCCAAATCGCTTGACTTCTGCATATTTTAGCACTAATATTGTGCAGAACAACGAGCTTTTAGGCAGAAAGGAGGCAAGTCCTTGAGAGATTTTGATTATACGACCTTTCCTAATGAAATAATGAACCATGAAATAATGAATATGGTGTCTGCAATTCATGAATATAAAGGAAGACAAGAATTGTTTATCGAGGCGAAGCCTGATGTACTTGAGGCGATGCTCGAAATAGCGATTATCCAAAGCACTGGATCTTCCAACCGAATCGAAGGTATCTATACTTCCGATGATCGCTTGGACGCTCTGGTAAAATTCAAGGCGGAGCCGCGTAACCGTTCCGAGCGGGAAATTGCAGGTTATAGAGAGGTTCTGAGCACGATCCACGAAAGCTATGACTATGTGGCGCCGCGTACAAATGTAATTCTTCAGTTGCACAGAGACCTCTACCAGTTCAGCCCGGTCTCCAGCGGCGGCAGATTTAAGAACTCAGATAATATTATCTCTGAAATAGATTCCAGCGGCCGCACCAAGGTTCGCTTTCAGCCTTTGTCAGCATTTGAAACCCCCGAGGCGGTTGACCGACTGACCAGCGCCTTTATTGAAGCAATTAATGCCGAAAAATATGATCCGCTACTGCTCATACCCATGTTCGTTTTGGATTTTCTTTGTATTCACCCTTTTAATGATGGAAATGGACGAATGAGCCGTTTGCTGACACTGCTTCTCTTGTATCGTTCAGGTTACATAGTGGGCAAATATATTAGTATTGAGATGATTATTGAAAAGACAAAAGAAACTTACTATGAGGCATTGCTGGAAAGCTCAAGCGGCTGGTATGAAGGAGGAAACGATTGCTTCCCATTTGTTAAGTACTACCTGGAGGTTATATTAAGCGCCTATAAAGAGTTTTCTTCTCGTGTAGAATTGATGCAAAATCGCAGTCTATCCAAGCCTGAACGTATCCGCGTTTTGTTTAACAACACCCTGCAAAAGCTGTCAAAACGAATGATTCTGGAAAAATGTCCTGACATCAGCACATCAACTGTTGAGATAACTCTGGCATCGTTACTGAAAGAGGGATATATCCTAAAGACCGGTGCCGGCAAGAATACTGCATATATCCGTAATTTGGAGCAGCCTAACAAAGACTGATTGCCTGCCGGGATATAATTTACCGGGAGCTTAAGGTTGGAAGCTTCCTGGTTTCGTTAGCCAGCCAAACTAAAGCACCTGGATTATTCTTCCATACCTCCAGGCAGCCGGATGAGATGCAAAAAAAAACTGGGCAGACTGGTTGACGAATAGCAGCCGGCTGCATAGCGGTTAAGAAATTTGCGGAAAATTATTGACAGTACCTGAATGCGAAGCTTACTATTGGTGGAAACAAAAGAGAAAAATATTTCAAATCAAAA
>JBDKVA010000108.1:0-25780 GCA_039679375.1 Clostridiaceae bacterium | reverse complement strand
CGCCCATTTTTCCGCCCAAATTCTTTCAAAAAAAGCGTTAAATATCCGGATATTCGCCGTTTTTTTGAAAGTTTTGGACAAAAAAATTGTCTGAAAATCTGCATACATTCGTTTCCGAGCGGACTCCCAGCATCTTTTCTTTCCGCATGCCCTTCGGAAATGCTGCGAAACCAAAACCATCCTCTCCGATACGGTCTTCAAAAGCGGTGATATCCGTCTTGTTCCGTATAAGATCCGTATATATCCCCGCCCTGTCGATCTCATTCAGCAGCAGATATCCTACAAGCTTTTTATTCCTTATATAAAATTTCCTGTAGGATTCTTCTTCCGGTTTATACATGATCCTTGTGCATATTCCTTCGCGTTCCTCCGATACACCTGCACTGATGACGGATAAACCGAGCAATGGCATTGAATTCATAATAAATCCGCTATTGTAAAGCCGCTGCCCTCCAGCCATATTTATGCCTGCTGTTTCACCCTGCCTGTACGCATTAGGTATGACGGCAATTTCCATCATCCTGTCTTCGACGAAGTTGTAGCCTTCCGCCACATCGCCCGCGGCATATATTCCGGGGATGCTGGTCTGCATCCTTTCGTCCACAATGATTCCCCTGTTGGTTTTTATTTTGGTATCCTTCACCAGGTCAATATTGCACCTTACTCCGATTGCAAGTATTACAAAATCACAGGGAAGCACGCTTCCATCCTTCAGTTGCACTCCGGTTGCTTTTTCTTCTCCGAGTATCCGCTCTGCCGTGGTGTTCAACAAAACCTCAACCCCATAGTCCTCCAGCATTTTCATTGCAATGGACGACGCCGTTTCATCAAAAACCCTTGGCATGATCCTGCTCATGATGTCGATTACTGTGACATTCACTCCCCTGTGCACAAGCGCTTCCACTGCTTTCAGCCCGCTGAAGCTTGCACCGATTACAACGGCCTTAGCATTTTTTTTTGCAACTTTTTCAATTGATTTAACGTCATCCAGCTTGATGAAATTGAAGATATTTTCCTTGCCAAGCCCCTGCATCGGAGGTATGAACGGCTTTCCGCCGGTAGCGATCAGGAGTTTGCCGTATGGTACTTTATTGCCGTTCTGCAAAATCACCTCACGGTTATCCGTATCAATTGATTCCGCTTTCATGCCAAGTATCGTATCGACATGGTTTTTTACATAAAAATCCTTGCCTCGGTAGTATATTTTATCCTGTGTCACCTTGCCGCCGAGATAATATGATATAAGCGGTCTGGAATAAGTATGGTACGGCTCATCGGAAATGACCGTCGCAGACGTTTTTTTATCATGTTGCCTGATCCCCTCAATAGCGGCAATCGCTGCTGTGGAATTGCCTATGATCACATAGCTCATTTCCTGTCACATCCTTTCAAACTTCTGTCGGTATCAGCCGCTTCTCCAAAGTAAATTGCCTCATTGGGGCAATGGCTGACACATTGGGGTTCGCCGCCTGCTTCCATACAATAATCGCATTTGGAGGCAACCTTTTTCCGTTTGAAATCCCGCATCACTACACCATAAGGACATGCCAGGATACACGTCCAGCAGCCGATGCACCTGGTTTCATCATTTGTGACAACGCCGGTTTCAGGGTCTTTTTGCATTGCTCCGGTAATGCAGGACTTTACGCACTCCGGTTCCTCACAATGCCTGCATTGCAAAGCAAAGGATATGGGTTTGTTCTCCTCCACAAGTATCCTCGGAACAGGCCTTACAGCAGACTTGTTAAAAGCTTTCACTATGTCGTTTTTATATTCTGAGTGTGCAGTAATGCAGTATATTTCGCACAATCTGCAGTTTACACAATATTCCTCACGTGCATATATCCTTTTCTTCTTTATCCGATCCGGCACATTATCCATTTTCCAGCCTCCAATCTTATTCCGATTTTCCGGTTGCATCCAACTTTCAGGATTAAGCCCTTCAAGTGCCGGATATCATTCATTCCCCGGCCGCCTTAATGCCAAGGATATCCAGATCCCGGTCATTTAACCCGATGCCCCTTAACATGAGCCTGTTGCCCCTCAAGCTCTCGATCGCATTGATGCCCATTCCTCCAAGCATCTCCTTCATCTCATGAGACCAGGCCGTGAGCAGGTTCACAAGTCGCCTGGAGGCTATTTCAGGATTGAGCCTTTTAGTCAGATCGGGATTTTGTGTAGCGATCCCCCAGTTGCACTTGCCGGTATAGCACTTCTGGCACATGTGGCAGCCCATGGCTATGAGCGCCGAGGATGCGATGTTGACCGCATCCGCACCCAGCGCGACCGCCTTGATGATATCGGCACTGTTGCGCACACTGCCGCCGCAAACCAGCGATACCTGATTCCTTATCCCTTCGTCTCTCAGCCTGGAGTCAACGGCTGCAATTGCAAGCTCAACGGGTATGCCAACGTTGTCACGTATCCTGACCGGCGCTGCTCCCGTCCCGCCCCTGTATCCGTCTATTGCGATGATGTCGGCGCCCGCTCTGGCAATGCCGGAACAGATGGCTGCAATATTATGGACGGCGGCGATTTTAACGGAAATGGGCTTTTTGTAGTCTGTCGCTTCCTTCAGCGAATAGATCAGCTGCCTCAGATCTTCAATGGAATAGATATCATGATGCGTAGCCGGTGAAATTGCATCCGACCCGATCGGGATCATTCTGGTTGCCGAAACCTCCTCATCCACCTTTTCACCGGGGAGGTGTCCGCCGATCCCGGGCTTTGCCCCCTGCCCGATCTTGATCTCAACGGCTGCGCCTGTCTGAAGGTACTCTGCATCGACTCCGAACCGCCCCGATGCCACCTGAACAATTGTATTCCTGCCATAAGCCCGCAAATTTTCGTGAAGCCCTCCTTCACCTGTATTGCACATGGTTCCCAGCTCTGAAGCTGCTCTTGCAAGGCTTTCGCAGGCATTGAGGCTGATCGAGCCGAAGGACATCGCCGAAAACATGACAGGAAGCTCAAGCTCCAGCTGCGGGGGCAGCGTTTCCACGAGCTTTCCGTTTTCGACCTTCAGGATATCCGGCTTTCTGCCAAGGAACGTTTTAAGCTCCATCGGCTCACGCAGTGGATCGATCGAGGGGTTGGTCACCTGGCTGGCATTGAGCAGGATATGATCCCAATAAATGGGGTACGGCCGGTCGTTTCCCATCCCTGCGAGAAGCATGCCTCCTGTTTCAGCCTGCTTCCAGATCTCTCTCATTGCTTTTGACGTCCAGTTTGCATTCTCTCTGAACTCAAGGGGATTGTACCTTACGGAAAGCGCTCCGGTCGGACATAATGTCACACACCTGTGGCAGTTCACACACTTAGAATCATCGGATACGACCTTTTGTTCTTCTTCGTCAAACGTGTGAACCAGGTTGGCGCATTGCCTGACACAGACCTGGCATCCGATGCAGCGGTCCCGGTTCCGGTCTATTATAAATTCCGGCGTCATGTAGCTAAGGCTCATACTTTATCTGCCTCCTCAAGAAAATCCGCTTGTTCGTCAAGAAAAGCGACCACAGGCTCTCCGCCTTTCGGAGCCCATATTTTGTCCGGGTTTTCACATACTACCCTGATAGCGGACTCCTCGCTTGCCACATATACAAAGTCACCTTTCGCGGCTGCAACAAGTGAACGGAGCTTTATTCTGTCATTCAAAGCGATAATACCGTTTTTCGAACCTAAAATAATAGAAAACGGGCCATTCACCAATAAACTTCCATATACGATCCGTATTGCTTTTACGAGCTGCTTCTTCTCTTCATCCATTCTGTCGATCGCCGACCACAGAGGCGACGCCATTGCGGCGACGGCAACATCAAGGGGCAGCTTGTTTTTTCGAAGCAAAAGGTCGAAGATATATGTGATGGCCTCGGTATCCGTCTGAAGCGTACATTTGTAGCCAAACATCTCAAGGTACCTCCTGTTTGCGTCATAGGAGGAAATCTCACCATTATGGACGATGGACCAGTCCAACAAAGTAAAAGGGTGCGCTCCGCCCCACCATCCGGGGGTATTTGTGGGGAAACGCCCGTGAGCCGTCCAGATATAAGCCTTGTATGTATCCAGCATATAGAATTCTCCCACATCCTCAGGATAGCCTACTGCCTTGAATGCGCCCATGTTTTTGCCGCTTGAGACGACAAAGGCGCCTGTGAAGGAGGAGTTGATCCTCATGACGCATCGCACGACAAATTCATCCTCCTGCAATTCCGATTCAACCAGCTTATCCTTCCGGGGACTTACAAAGTACCTCCATATGATCGGTGCATCGGTTATGGACGCGACCTTTCTGGTGGGCATCCTGCCGCATATCTCGATATCAAAATGCTCGTTCAGAAAATGTTCAACCTTATCTCTTGCTTCATTATGGTCATAAAACATATGAACTGCGTAAAGGTCCCGGTATTCGGGATAGATGCCATAAGCAGCAAAGCCTCCGCCCAGGCCGTTCGATCGGTCGTGCATCAGCGATATGGACCGGATGATATCTTTTCCCGAAAAAACCTTACCCTTTTTATTTATGATTCCGGCTATTGCACAACCGGATGGAATCCGGACTTCTCCTTCACGCAACAACATCGATCATACCCCCTGCTTCCCATACATAACTATCAGTACCCGGTTGTTTTGCAATTTTGTAAAATAAAAAATGCATTTTTAGGCAAAAAGCCCTCTTGTGCCATAAACCTGAAAAAAGTAATAAAAAAACGCACAGAAGAAGAATTTCTACTCTCCATTGAGTGCGTTCATATACCTCGGAATCGTGCGGCATTGCACATATCTAATCCGGGAGTCCTTTATCCAGGCTGCTGCTCTATTTTACAATAGTACTTTTATTTTTATTAAAATCATTGCTCCGTAGTATCAATCAATTTATTGACATGATTATAACACACCGGTTTTTTGTGTGCAATACCTTTTTAAAGTTTTTTGCAACTTTTTATTGTCCATCCTGCAAATCCATTTGATTATTTAAACGGCGCATATTTTTCCATAACCTTTTCGGCCGTTTTCACTCCGTCTACAGCCGACGACATGATACCGCCTGCATACCCTGCGCCTTCTCCTGCCGGATAAATTCCCGGGATGCTGGATAAAAACCTGTCATCCCTGTTGATTCTTACAGGAGAGGAACTCCTTGTCTCAATGCCGGTCAGGATACTGTCCGGCATGGCAAAGCCCCTTATTCTGGTATCAAAATAGAGGATGGCCTCCTTCATTGTTTCAATCACATAATCAGGCAGGCAATTTTTGATCTCGGCAAACACGACACCTGGCCGATAGGTCGGCTTTACGCTTCCCCAGCTAATGCTCGGCCGATCTGCAAGGAAATCTCCTGTGAGCTGCTCAGGTGCATAATAATTTGCGCCTCCCGCAAGATAGGCCAGACGCTCCCACTTCCTCTGGAATCCGATGCCGGCAAGCGGATGGGAGCTTCCAAAGTCGTCCGGTCCAACGCCGACCAGTAAGGCGGAATTGGCATTTTCTCCATCCCGTTTATACTCACTCATTCCATTCGTCACAACGCACTGTTCCTCGGAAGCGGCAGCCACTACATACCCGCCGGGACACATGCAGAAGGTATATGCGGACCTTCCGTTCGCACCATGATATGCAAGCTTGTAATCGGCGGCTCCCAGCCCATAGCGTCCCGCGGCCTCTCCGTATTGCGAGGTGTTGATCATCTCTTGCGGATGCTCGATCCGGACACCGATGGAAAAGGGCTTCGGACTCATGCTTACGCCCCTGTTGTACAGCACCTCAAAAGTATCCCTCGCGCTGTGTCCGATCGCCAGCAGTACAACACCGCATTGCAGCGTTTCAATATCCTTGATAATGAGAGCTTCGAGCTTCCCATCTTCTATGACAAAATCGGTGACTTTCGCTTTAAACCTTACATCCCCGCCGCACGCGATGATTTCGTGCCTGATATTCTTAACCGTTGATTTGAGCAGATCCGTTCCGATATGAGGCTTGTTCAGGAAAAGTATTTCACGCGGCGCACCGGCTTTGACAAACTCCTCAAGGACAATGCGGCATCGTATATCACTGATTAGCGTTGTCAGCTTACCGTCGGAAAACGTACCCGCTCCGCCCTCGCCAAACTGGACATTGCTCTCCGTATCAAGCATTCCACCGTTCCAGAACCGGTTTATTTTTACTGTCCTGGCGTCGACATCCTCGCCTCTCTCAAGGAGGATCGGCCTGTAGCCGTTCCTTGCAAGAATCAGGCCTGCAAAAAGGCCTGCAGGACCCATGCCTATTATCACAGGGCGCTCTTTCAGCCCGGCAGTCCCAAACGGAACACCTTTATATGACTGGCCGGGAGTCGGTATGATACCTCTGGAACCGGATTTGCCAAGCATACTCTTCTGGTTGCGTACTTCCGCATCCACTGTATAGACATAAAAAATTTCATCCTTTTTCCTGGCGTCGACCGACTTTTTAAATATCTCATACCGTATCAGATCGTTCTTACCGATTTTCAGCCTGGCAAGTATTATTTCATACAGAGCCTGCCGCTCCGTTTCGGGATCAGCTGCCTGGCAGGCCGCTATTTTGATATCTGAAATCCTCAGCATATTGTAACCGCCATTTCCAATTTATCTTAATACATTGTGCCGGTTGGCCTTATTGCGAAAAACGGGTGCTTCAAGCTTAAGAGATGTATTGTGCAAACTCAAATGGCGGCGCACCGCCCTGCGACATACCCGGATGACCATGCCCACTGCAGGTTGAAGCCGCCGCACTGGCCGTCGATATCGACGATTTCGCCTGCAAAATACAGGCCTTCGACCAGCAAAGACTCCATCGTATCCTGATCGATTTCATCCGTATCCACACCACCTGCCGTCACCTGCGCGCTCGGCCAGCTCTTTGTACCCCTGATCCTGAATCTCCAATCGGTCAGCACATTCACGATCGCTTCCCGATCCTTTGGAGACAAGCCGGCAACCGGCCTTTTCGCATCCTTGATGCCCGCTTCCGCAAGCACCACCGGTATCAGCCTCTTGTTAACAAAGCCGACGAGACTGAAGTCGGCAGGCTTCCCAGGATCGTTCCGGAACCGTCTTTCCAATATGTTTCCGAGCTCATCCCTTGTCATTTGATCCATCATCACGATTCTTAAAAACACTTCCTTCCCCTCAAGCAAAAACTCGCCCGCTTTTCTGCTGATATGAAGGATGGGCGGCCCCGAAACGCCATAATTTGCAAAAAGGATATCTCCCCTGTCTTTTACGACGGATTTGCCGTTATAAAGGATTTCAGCAGTCCCCACGATCTTGACTCCGTCAATTTGCTTGAAAAAGGAACCCTCCAGCATCAGCTGGACAAGTGCCGGGAAAACATCCGTGACATGATGTCCAAGCATAGCCGCCAGTTCATAGCCACTCCCGTCGGAGCCCGTGGAAGGCATCGCTTTGCCGCCTGCTGCAAGGATGACCCGGTCGCCCCTGTATGTACTCCCATTTTCCAGCTTTATTACAAATTCGCCTTTTTCTTTTGTGATCTCTTTTACACAGGCATCACAAATGATACGGACGCCGATCCTGATCATCTCATATAAAAGAACGTCAAGGATGCTGGATGCCTGGTCCGACATGGGAAAAACCTTCCCAAGCTCCTCCACCTTGTGTTCGATCCCGAGGTCCTCGAAAAAACGGATTGTATCATCTATTGTAAAATTAGTCAACACGCCATGGGCGAATCCGGGATTATTCCCGTGGTAATAGGAAATGTCGGCATTTATATTGGTAAAATTGCACCTGCCATTCCCTGTAGTCAGTATTTTTTTGCCCACACGCGCATTTTTCTCAATTATCGTAACATCGGCTCCCAGCCTTCTTGCAGATATGGCGGCTATCATGCCCGCAGCCCCTCCGCCGGCAATGAGGATCCGTCTTTTTGTCTCCATAGCTTCACCCGTTTTCATGAATCATTTGGTACTTGCCGGAATGACAGTCCGGCTTATCATTTTCATTGTAATGAAGTTTTCGCTGCAATACAAATGTGGGCTACCGCCCACAACCCAACGAATGTACTTATTGCCGCGAATGTAAAACTATTTTTTTGTTTTTTATTGCAATTTCGCAGCAATAAGTTACTAATAACAGTTTACCACAAAAAAACTGTTTCATATGCAAAAAGGGCTCATTTATATTATTTGCTGCATCCGCCATGATGTTGACGGAATAATTTCTAATTATACCGGTAAATCAGCTTTCGGTTGCTTTCCGTTCAATAATTTGAATGGCATTTTCAACTCCGTTTTCCATATTAAGCATGCTACCGATTTTCTGTGCTTTATCTATCATTTGCCGGTCATTTGCAACCTGATAAATTGCATTTGAGAAGTTATTTACATTAAGTTTTTTTCGTAAAATCGGCTTTGGCCCTATACCCAGTTTATATACACGGCTGCCCCAAAAAGGCTGATCGCCTCCAAAGGGAATTATGATGCTGGGGACTTTCGCCCGGATACCGGCCCCGGTTGTACCTGCACCGCCATGGTGCGCTACTGCCGATACCCGTTCAAACAGCCAGCTATGCGGCACATAATCTACCTGTAAAACCGTTTCAGGAAGTTCCAGACCCTTCAAATTTCCCCAACCGGCAGATAAAATAGCTCTTTGCTTCGTTTTCTTCAAGCTTTCCAACACGATGGACAGCGCCTGGTCGAAATCCCCGCCGACTGCACTGCCAAATCCTATATAAATAGGCTTGTCACCATCGTTTAAGAAATCGGCAAGTTTTTTATCAGGCTGGTAATTTTCCTTGTTCTCATTTATCCAAAAGCCTGTAATGTATTTTTCATTGCCGTACTCATGCGGTTTGGGTGAGATGATGGAGCTATATGCGTATAATGTTGGTATTTCTTTTCCGTGGGAATAGCGATATGGGAAAGCAAACAGCCCGATTTTTTGCAGCCCCGTTTCAATACGCCAATCATTTAGCAGCTTTCGAGTCACATTGGACCATAGCCTATCGCCGATCCAAAAGGTCAACCTATTGTATGGCGCGCCTAAAGGTATCATTGGCGCCGTCATTGCAGGAAACTCACCAGTCGGGTCTATCGGGCAAAAGCTCACACGAAAGCATGGAATGCCATATTTGTCCGCAACATGCCAAGCAACGCTTCCCAAGAGAGAGTACAGTATTGCATCCATACCACGGCAGGCTTTTTCTATGTCCGACAGGAACTGCTTTTTTACCGGGTTCAGTAATTTTCCCAGATTTCTAAAATATTCAAAAGAGGAAACGTGTTCACCGATCAATAAACGGATCACTTCAACTGCGTCACCCACAAGAGGAGAATATTCAAAGCCGTTTGATTCAATATATTCCTTGAATTTCGTAAAGGTCGCTATTCTAACATGATGCCCCCGTTTCATCAGTCCCTTTCCCAACGCAATAAAAGGCTCAATGTCGCCTCTTGAACCAATTGTTATTATTCCATAGTTCATACTGGCACCTCCACATCAATCATTTTAATCAAACATATCTTTTGGAAAACCCAAAAACTCAACAAAAAGTAAGGGAATGATATCCAGGTATTTTTCAGAATGGTGCTGCCCGTCTGCTTCGCGGCCTTGATGGAAAATAGGTATAATGGCATTCAGCAACATCTGAACTACCATCTTTGTACTCACTTTTTCATATAATAGCGTTTTCTTAACGATGCCACTTTCAAGAGCTTGTTCTATCATCTTTTCAAGAGGGACTCCAATAGCTTTTAAGACGTTCATATCAATAACCCAATTGAAATATTGCGATTGCGTATTTGCTGCACTAAAGTAAGTATCAACTTTTGTAAAATCGCCGACAGCTCTTTTGATAATTGATAATGATTGTTTCATTTTTTCCGGATAATTGATTTCATCGGCTTCTAATACTTTAAGCAAATCATGGGTATAATCGTTCATATAATCATTTATCATAGCTTCAAGCAACGCTTCCTTTGACCGGAAGTAATAGTAAAACACACTTGGCGACAGTGAAGATCCTCCTCCAACTGCTTTTAATATATCCTGCATGGAAGTATTGTCATAGCCTTGTGTAAAGAACAATTTCTTTGCTGCTGCAATAAACACATTTCTTTTGATTTCAGGGTCTTCTCTTCTTCGAGCCATCGCTGCCTCCTAATTTTATTTATAGAATGCATTCTATGAATAAAATTATATTATTTCGCCGTATGCAAGTCAATAATTTATACAAAATCAATGCACTGGATGGAACCAAATTGCACGCAACAAAAAAAGGCTGACGGATATTCAGCCTTTGCTATATTGCAGCGGCAATGGGCACGACGAAAGCTTCCAGACCATGAATGCCGATTATATAATGAAGTTTTCGCTGAGTGACAAGAGTATGCTCGGGAACTCCTAATAAGCGATCTTATGCGCCGTGAGATACTTCTCCTTTATTGTGATAAGCTTCGCTATCGCGGCATCCTCCACTCCAAAAACCTTCTTTATGAGGCTCCTGGAATATTTCAGATCATTCAGCGTTAGCGTCGGATAATCCTTTAAACCGTATTTGCCGTTTCCCATATAGGCATAGTGAAGATCGCCATTGGCAGGATTTCTCCAAGATGATGAAGTATCACGCACCCCTTTCAGGATCTTGCCTGCAGTATCGGCATAAGTTTTATCCTCTGTTGTGATATACATCTCAAGCAGGAAGTTCATCTCGTTCAACAGATGATTCAATGAAACATGCGTTTTTATGCCCGGTATGGGAATAAATCCGTAGTCGTATACCAGAGTTCCTCCATTGGCTGTCTTATAGGAATGTTCCGACGTAAAGTCACAGTAAAAGTCTGCAAATTTGCAAGCTGCCTCAAGAGCTTCGGGTTCGCCGTATTTCCTGTAGCCTCTCAGCAGCGAAAGCGCAGCCTCGGTATCCCATCTGGTATCGAAAAATCCCGCGCCGATTTTATAATCCTTGTACAGCCAGTCCGAAAGGGGGCTCGTAGCCCAGAACCCGTCATCATTCTGCGTTCTGACGAGGGTATCTGTTGTGACAAACCCATAATCTTCGAACAGTCTTCCTTTACAACCGCCGGTAATAAACTTGTTTCCTATATGGTTGGCGTTGTTCCTGTAAAAACCCGCGGCACTGTATGGGGAATATCCTACAGGAAGCATATAGTACTGGCCGTCGCCGCCCCATTTCCTCACACGGTTCATATCCGCGATTCTAATGGCGTCTACGGATTGCTTGTCCTTCCAGTCAACAAGCTTTTCTTTTGAAATCAATCCCCACTGCTCCGTAAAGGAACCTGTACCGCCGGATGGCAATGCGACAACGATCCCTTTTGCTGTGACGGATATATTTGCCGCTTTATCATAAAGCTCTTCACGGATCTTATTAGGCTTCCTCTCATAAACACTGGCATAACTAAAGAAGCAGAAGAGGGAATCGGAATCGATATAGACCGAACCCGGTGAAAGATTTTTATTCAAAGCATTATCTTCAATACTTTGCTTCTCATGGAGTTTTATAACTGAAGTGCTGTAATCAAGCCCTTTGGGATATTCAACGGTTCTTAAGTCGAAGGGACCAGGCAAGTAGGGCAGGATGAAACGAATTTCACCGGCTTTGCTGTTTATGGGCGTATATTTCAGGTAGTAGTAAAGGTCCCCATTCAAAAAGCTGTATGTATCAAAGGCTACATATCCCCACGTGCTCCCGATGGATTTTATTTTATATGTTTCACTTGTTTTAACGGCGGTAGAGGTATACCTCTCCGTTTTCTCCGCCAGACTGCCCTCAATATTATTCAATCCGAATACCAGCTTGAAAGGCTCGACAGAGTATGCAGCAGATTGTTGAACAATATCAAAGCCTAACGGTTTTTCAGGCTCCGTACCCGGCACGATGCTTGCATCACCGGTAATTTCTGCGTTGGTTACACCTGAAGTCCCGATTGTCAAAATAATAACCGAAAATATTACGCAAAATGTTTTTCTGATCCATCCAATATTCATCCTTATATCCTCCAGTGTTTAAAAGTAAGTTTCTGGCAGCTTTCCGGGCGATACAAAAATGACCGTAAAACTTTTAAGGCCAAAATATTCTGTTGCTTATTTTATTATATACCCTAAACCGTATTTAAACCGCAATAATTTATAATATTTACTGTCCTGGAGTAATTTTTGGTATATAATGTTGATATATAAGCGGCAGAAGTTATTTTATAAAGATGAGCAATTAAATTTCCGCAAAATTCATTAAGGTAATATAAGGAGGTCAGCCACAATGTCACAGGACTTGCACCAACCCGGCAGTGAGACAAATACGGATTCCCGGAACAATATAGGCGGCGTCCAGGCGTACGTTCAGGATAAAAGCACCAAAGGCATCCGGATCAGCTGGCAATTGATTGCCGGCCTCGTTCTTCTGGCAATAGCCATTGTCTTTGCCGCCATTAACACTCAAAAAGTCATTTTGAACCTGCTCTTCACCAAGCTGGAAGCGCCTATGATCGTCATTATCCTCTGTTCCGTATGTATCGGCGTCATTGTTACGCTGCTTGCCGGATGGCGTCGCCGCCGGAAAAAGGCAAAAAAATAATTCTGTTATATACTGCGACGGGGGTTAAAATCCCCCTCCAGTTTTTTGACAAAAGCTACGTCCGCAGGCGCAAAATCGTAATCCTTCAGTTCATCCGCAGCAACCCATTTCACTGATTTATGTTCATGCAATCTCAAATCTCCCGATATCCATTCCGAATAAAAACCGATGAGTTTTATTGTTCCGTTTGGATATTCATAGATATTTTCTCCCAGCAATGCTTTTACCTCGATATCGATATCCAGTTCTTCCCGGATCTCTCTTCTAAGGCCTTCTTCTGCAGTCTCATCAGGTTCGACCTTGCCTCCGGGGAATTCCCATTTCAAACCTTGTGACTTATTCCCCGGCCTCTGGGCAATCAGGATCTTTCCATCTCTTTCTATGATTGCAGCGCTTACTTCTATCATTTCACAATCACCTCACTCTATTGTAGTATCGGTAATATGAGGCAATTTCATTCCCTGTTTTTCAGACTGGAGGCCATGTTTATTGGTCCATAAGTACCAATGCAAGTTTGCTCTCAGCAGGGTGATAAATCTAAATTTGCTTTCGCTGCTTTCATAGCATTCATCAGAATAGGTATCACCTTTCACATTATTTTTTAATGCTTATTGCAGTGTATCATTTTGCTAATAGCTCAATTATTTGCATAACATCCCGGACAATATGATACGGATCCTTGACAGGAAGCGCAACAACCTTGTCAAGCGGTTTATTCCGGCGATCCAGTATTTGTATCCATTCACCTATGTCTTTATCTGGATTTGGAAATACATTAAACACATATTTGCTAATCTTTTGATATAAATCAATAAATTCAGCATCACCGGTCAAGTCATAACAGAGCAATGTACAGTATAAGGCTTCGGAATGGATCCACCATAGCTTGCTGTCCCATGTATCCTTAATCAAATTCTCATAAGGCAGATTTGATTCTCTTCCCGCAGGTCTTTCGCCATTTTTGCCGACACAGCGGTATAATCCGCCACATTCCTTATCCCATCCAACTTTTATACAATTTTTTACCACCCCGGCTATTTTACTATATATTTCACGGCCTGCATCCGTATCTCCGGCAACTTTTGCGCAAAACCACATGCTTTCTATCGCATGACCGGGACATATTTGCCGGGCCATCAAAGTATCGTCATCCGGAGAGTCAGCTGATACCATCTCGTTTATAAGGCCCGTTTTTTCATCATAATGATAATTAAGAATACAGTCCATATAACCCTTGGCATCCTCAACAACTTGATGGTATCTGCTGTGTCCGAAGGCTTTAAGCGAATCATACAGCACAAATGCTACGTTGCACATTATCATAGGGACCGAGTGTGAATTATATCCATCAGGAATAGGGTACGGTTCTGATACAATTTCACCGCGCTCCAAATACGAACGTGTTCTGTCATAAAGGTGCAGCGCTTTCTCCAGCGGTTCTTGTTCACCGGACACTCTTGCAAGCTCCGCAAATCCCATGATAACAAAACAGTCTACAAAAAAGCTTGTATAATATCCCTTACCCGGTATACTCTCCTTTTTAGTTCCGTCCCGTTCAAGAAGGTATGCACAAACACCGTCTTTCTCATTTAATATCGCATTTTTCTTTATAAATTCGTAAGTTTTTTGTGCGTGAGCCATGTACATCTGTCTAGTGTCACCTATCAGCCCCTTATCAATCAGTTCAACATACCTGGAGAGCATCCATATGGCTCGGCCTTGCGACCAGACATACTTATCGGTATTTAATAGCTTGCTGCCATCATTCGAATAACATGTGAATATCCCGCCATATTCATGGTCCAGTGCCTTATTCCAAAATCTCATAAGGTCGTTTTTTAAATAATCACAATAAAACATCTTTAATGATTTTTTATCGTAAATCATAATAAATCTCCTATTCATTTTTTATGCAGGGATCTTTGAAATATAAATTCCGCCAGCTTTACTTTAAACCTGTTGTAGCAATACTCTGCATTATTTGTTTTCGCAATAGTATAAATACAATGAATATCGGAATTACAGATATAAGCGAGCCTGCAGAAATCAAACTGACATCGATAGTATAAGTTGACTGGAACATGGCAAGTCCGAGCTCCATATTATATAGTCCTTTGCTGCTGACTATAAGCAGCGGCCAGACAAATGAATTCCAGCCTTCAAGGAATGCAAATATTCCAAGAGCGGCCATTGTTGATCGAAGCAATGGCAATATCAGGCTGAAGAAAATCCTCCATTCGGAAGCGCCCTCTACTCTGGCGGCCTCCATCAATTCATCCGGAATTTGCTGAACAATAGTTTGCCGCATAAAGAACAACCCGAAGCTCATTACCAAGTTTGGCATAACCATTCCTAAAAACTTGTTTACCAAACCTAAACTATTCATCTGAAGATATAATGGTATCATATATATTTCAAATGGAATAATTGCCGTGCCTACTATAATGGCAAAGAAGAAATTGAGCCATTTATAATGGAATTTAGCAAAAATATACCCTGCAAGAGAAGATGAAAATAAAATTCCCAAAGTGGAAAACGCAGCCAAAAGAAAACTGTTTAAAAAGTATCTCTCGAAAGGCGCAGCTTTAAATACTCCTATAAAATTATTAAAATTAAATTGCTTTGGTATAAGTGTGGGCGGCCATATTTTAAGCTCTGTGGGATTTTTCAAGGCCGTAGATATCAGCCAGAGAAAAGGGAACACCATAACTATGGAACCTACAGCCAGTAATATTATACCTATGATACCGCCGCAATCAATTTTAGATTTTTTATTAACATTATTAACTGCAATATCAGCATTCATGCTTTCACCCTCTTCCGGCTATTTGACCTTCCCTTTATCCTCTCCTTGTTTAGTGTGAACTGAATTAAGGTCAGTGCAAAAACTATCATGAACAATATTACTGCTTCAGCTGACGCAAGCCCCATTTTAAAGAAACGGAAACCGTTCTCAAACATATCGTAGACCAATACTCTCACAATATAACCGGGAGATCCCTGAGTATCCGATGCCAATATATATACAGTACTGAATACATTATAGCCTTTAATTAAAGTCATTATTGATATGAATAATGTTACCGGTTTCAGCAGCGGAATAGTTATATATCTGAAGCTTTTAAAGCCGGTAGCGCCATCAATCGACGCCGCCTCATAATATTCCCTGGATATGCCTGTCAGTCCTACTGAAAAAATCAGCATATTATAGCCCAAATTCTTCCATACAGTAATAATGATAACTGATACTATGGCTAATGTCGGGTCGGTCATCCATGCCAGCGGCTTAATGCCGAAAAATGAAAGAAAATAATTGAAAATTCCATTATTCGTTCCCAAAATCCCTTTCCAAGCTATAGTTATTGGAACCATTGGCATAATAACGGGCAGAAAGTATATCGATTCAAAAAAAGATTTTGTTTTGACTTTACTTATAAGTGCATTTGCAACGATCAATGATAAAGGGAGCGTAATGATAAGAATACTGAAGGCAATTATAGTTGTATTCTTAAGAACATCTATAAATAAAGGATTTTGAAAAAGTTTTCTGTAATTTTCAAGACCAATGAAAGGTTTTTTCGAAGATACCATGTTCCAATTATGAAAGCTTATATAAAAGGTGCTGAATATGGGAACAAAGCGTAAATAGGTATATAACAGCATTATAGGCATGAGCCCGGCAATGCAGAAACCCAATGGCTTGGATATCTTCCTTCTTTTTATTGCCTTAATATTTGTTGACATATGCCGTACCTCTGAATTCTAATAGATTTTGTTAGATTCTGCTGTAATAGGCAGAGAACCTATTACAGCAGAATCACCGGGTTTTTTACTGGGCTAAATGTCCATTTTCCTTAAGAATCTCATTAGTTTCTGCAGCGCATTCAGCAAGGAAAGCTTTCATTTTTTCAGGGTTGTCAACAAAGCTTGAATCTGTAAAGCCCTTATTTGCCAGACGTTCTGCAAACTTGGTCTCTATTTCATCGAATTCATCTATCATAGGAATCGTATTGATTTTTTCATACTCTGTGAAAAATGCCCTGTATTGAGGATTTTCCGCAAAAAAGTCTTCCATGTCCAGGTCTAAACGCCCAGACTGCCACCCTGACATAACAGTCATTTGTTTATGGTTCTCAGGCATCATCAGGAATCTTACAAAATCCCAGGCTGCTAAATTTTTATTTTCATTATCGGATTTCGCAACAAAGAAGTCTTCGGTAATTCCGATATTGGCATTGGGCATTGGCGCTGTGAAGTACTCCAGTTGCGGAGCTTTACTCTTAATATCACCAATCACCCAGGTTTCCCTGGCAAACATTGCGGTTTTTTCAGCTTCAAAGGCTTCAGCATCATGAAGTATATCAAAATCATCAGTATGATATTTATGAACCATATCAATATACATCTGAAGAGTCTTAAGCCCCGCTTCATTATCATAACCCGCCCTATATTTTTCGGGAGAGACTTCTTCTACTATTGATCCTCCATTCTGCATCATCAATATCCAGAACTTTTCCGCCAGACCGCTGCCGCCGCCGGTCAGGCGAAGACTCATACCTGAACGTATAAGTTTACCGGACGCATCATATTTTGCAAGTTTTTTTGCATATTCCAATAGCTCATCCATTGTCTTTGGCGGCTCTTTTAACCCGGCCTCCTCAAACATTTTTTTATTGCAGTATAAACTTGCGGTACCATACATGTGAGGTATACCATATACAATACCTTCATATTGTACCGTATCGACAATTGCCGGAGCATAAGCGCCGCCTGTAACAAACTTCGAAAGATCTTCCGGCGCCTTTAGCAGCATATCTTCCTTTACGAAGCGCATTGCCAAATTAGGATTGATGGATACGATATCTGCGCATGATTTGGAAGGTAAAGATGTTGTAACCTTCTTTTCAAAATCTCTCAAAGGAAAGGAAGCAACTTCTATAGAAACATTAGGATTGGCTGCACTGTATTCCGAAGCCATTTTATTTAACCATGAATCAAGTTCCGGGTATCCTGACCATATACTTAATTTTACAGGTTCCTTCGGTTTGTCGCTTGTTTGAGTGCTATTCTGATTTCCAGTACCTGCTGACGCTGTATTGTCCGCTTTCGAACCGCAACCGGCTAAAACCACTGATAAAGCAAGCATAACCGATAAAACAATAGTTCCGATACGTTTCATTTTCATTGATGATCCTCCTTTTATAATTCATGATAATCCTGCAGGATATTAATCTAATTATATTAATTATAGAAAAAAACAAAATGATGAATCTTTAGCGGTACATGCAAAATCTTTTTAAGAACAAATAGTTATAAAGAGCTTCTTAAGAATCTTTCAGTAATGTTGTATAATCTTTCGAATAGCTGGTATAATGTTTTGAAAAACTATTTTGAACTACTACTTTTTTTACTTGTTAATTCTTAATAATTTGCTTGGACACACGCCTATATGCTTTTTAAACAGCTTACTGAAATAGGAATCATCATTTATTCCGACTTTTTCAGCAGCCTCGCAGCTCTTTAGACCATTTTCCTGAATCAATGTTTTGGCCCTTTCCATTTTAGCCTTGTTTACATAATCCACGAAGACCTCTCCGGTTTCTTTTTTAAAAATACTTGATAAGTAGCATTTGCTTATGTTGCTTATCTTAGAAGCCTTATCCAGAGTAATATTTTCGCTGATATTTTCAGCAATATATTTTTGAAGCTTTATTATTTCAGGTCTTTTAGCTTCAAGCTGCTGGCAGTATATAAACTCAAACAGTTTATTTATAAACTCTCCAAAATATACAGCTATATCAGAAACGGTTTCTGAAGTCATCAGAAAGTCAAGAGGGTGCACACTAAAATTGTCAGATATAAAATTTGCCTTTACATCAAACTTTTTAGCAAACTTCATAAGGCTGTGAAAAATATCCAGCGATACTTTTCTTACCTTTTCCGGATCAGATGTTTTGCATTCTGATATTCTATTAAAAAAACCATTTATGATTGCATTCACTCCCAATTCATCAAAGTCTTCAAGCCTTCCCAGAAGACTTTTTTCATTTGAGTAAGTGAATAATAGCTCCCTGTTGTCAAACTCGCCAATATCATTATAAAAAATAATACTTTCTCTTCCGTAGTAAAATTTATATTTCATCGCTGCCCTGGCTTTAAAATAGTTTTCTCTAATACGAGTATACTCAATAGGTTCAGGATTAACCCCGAAAGAAATAGATATATTCAAATAATTTTTTAAAGAATTATTAATCTTTTTTAAATAACCGGTAATCAAATCTTTGCTGCAGAGCTCATCTGAGGTTTTGAGGCGCCTTAGAAGAATAATATATTCACCCTCCTCTACCTCTGCAATATCACAATTGGCAAAACTCGATATACTTTCTTCAAGTATATTGATAACTGAAAACTTAAATAAATATTGATCATCCATTTTGCTCATGACCGGAGCATAAGAATGATCATCTATACCACAGCATATCACGATATTGGAACCTGAATCTATACATATTCCCAATGAGGATAATTCTTTGGCAAAATCCTCATATCTTATTGAGCCTGATATCATTTTCCTATAGACATCTTCTTTTATAATATACTGATTCTCCCTTGATTCATTTTTCGTATTTCGGGAAGTATTATCATTACGATATTCGCTTTGTATAAGCTGTTTTACTTTCGACAAAACCTCCAGAAGGATTTCTGGCTCTAAAGAAAGCTTTAGAACATAATCCTCGGCGCCAAGTTTTATGGCTTTTTTTACAAAATCTATCTCGTTGTAGCAGCTAAGTACAATAATTTTAATACTCGGGAACCTTTTTCTAACTTCACTTATTAATTCAAGCCCATCCATTTTAGGCATTTTAATATCGGTCATTACGATATCGGGATGAGTTGCCTCAATTATTTCAAGCGCTTTTAATCCGTTCCCGGCTTGACCCGCAATTTCAAAGCCATGCTCTTCCCAATCAATACAGGATTTTATTCCAACTCTTATAAGCATTTCATCATCAACTATTACAACTTTTATCACTACAATACCCTCTTTCCTTTATTCTATTTGGGGAATTGCTAAAGATACTGTTGTTCCTTTTCCTATTTCTGAAGAAATACTAATGCCGTAGCCTCCGCCATACTTCAATTTAATACGTTCATGGACATTTTTCAGCCCTATTCCGTTGAATTTCTGCCTTTCATTTTTCTCAACCTGCAAAAGCTGTTCAACCTTTTCTTTATCCATTCCAAAACCATTATCCACGATATCGATTATTAAATAATCTTCTTTCGTATGTATACTGATTTCAATGATACAGTTTTCGTCCATATCACTAAATCCATGAATAATGGAATTTTCCACTATTGGCTGTAGAATCAGCTTCAGCACTTTATATGAATATATTCTCTCATCCGTCACTTTAATGCGTAACTCAAATTTATCATTATGCCGCATATTTTGTATATAAACATAGCATTTCAAAAGCTCGATCTCTTCGCTCAAGGGTATTTGTTCCTCACCTTTGTTAATGCTAACCTCCAGGAGCTTGCCCAAAGCGGAAATCATTTTTGAAACATTATTAGCTCCGCTCATTTTTGCCGACCATTTTATCGTGCTTAGAGTGTTAAAAAGGAAATGCGGGTTTATCTGCGCCCTCAAAGCCTCATATCGCAGGTCATTTTCCAGCTTCTGCTCCTCTATCACAACTGCAACAAGCTCTTCAGCCCTATTTATCATATTGTCAAAGCTATGCACCAATCCATTTACATCGTCAATATTTTCATTATCTTTAAAGCCTACAGAGTAAGCGCCCACCTTCATTTTTTTCATCCTTTTGAGCAATTTCTGTATGGGATAAATGGTATTTAAAAGCAGAACCGTTCCCAGCAGCAAGAAGGCACTGAATACAATTATATTCAGCAAACTGATCTTAGACTTGAGGGAGTTTATTTCTTGTGTTATATCCTTATAAGGAATCAGAGATATGGCACACATGCCAAATCTATAAATAGAATGGTAATTTACCATGAATCTTTCATTATTAATATTAGTAAAAAGGCTGCCGCTCCCATAGTACAGATTTCTGGAAGTAATATTTTTATTTGTAAGTATTTCATCTTCAATAGCTTTATCCGAACTGTAAATTATCTGGTCTGTCTCATTGATTAATGCGAAGTAGCCGTTAACAGGATTTCCAATAATCCGGCCCAGGTTTTTTTCACTGAAATTGATCATTAATATGCCTGCCGCATTTTGGGGTGAGTATTTATTCCGTATAGATTTTACTATTGAAATATGCCTGTCCCCTCCGAGTTCCTCAATGCCATACCTGTACGGAACATTCCACATTACTCTTCTATCTCCTGATTTAACTGTTTTAAACCAATCCTGTTCAAGAAACTTATCCATATATTCGTATTTTATAGTAAGCTCTTCTTCAAAGCTGTTCATGGAGGAATACACATTCCCATCAGCGCCAACTATGATTACATGGGCATTATTATTAAAGAAAATCTTTCTCTTAATAAAATTGAGCTGATTTTCAACCCTTGAAATCCTCTTCACGTCATCATCCGTATAATATAAAGGATTTTTTATTTGAAAACTATCTTCATATGATTCGAGGCCTGGTTCTTTTGATAAATTGTTTAGAATAATATCATCAGTTAATATGATATTGGATAATGTTATAATATCAAGGCAAACATTTTCTACCTTGTCACCCTCCTGCTCAAGATTGTCCATGATCAGGCTGGAGGTGTTTTTAATTATAATCTGCTCTGTTTGTTTAAAATAGTTATTAAGGGAAAAAATGACCGGCGCAAATAAAAACACAAGTATTATTAGAAGTATCTTTACCTGCAGGTTACCCAGTGCTTTCTTTACAAATGCAGTTACCATATATGTTAAGATCACTTCCCCACTTTTGAATATTGAAAATTTAATCACAATAAATGCAAATTTTTAATATTCAGATTAACATAACATAACTCTATTATAAAAGAAGAACTGTGAATACTCAATGTGCTTAAAATGGCAATTAATCTCCATCCTTCACAGTCAGAAGCAGAGCGGAACTGATGACTACTGCCACTGAACCCGCATTATGCACGAGCGCGCCCAATATCGGATTCAAGACGCCTGTTATGGACAAAACCACCGCAATGAAGTTCAGACTCATCGAAAAAATGATATTGGCATTGATTTTACGTAAAACCTTCTGTGAAATTTTCACAAGGTATGGTATGCGCTGTATGTCGTCGCTCACCAGAACAGCATCGGATGCCTCCACGGCGATGTCGCTGCCGATGCCTCCCATAGCAACACCCGCATAGGCCGATTTCAGTGCCAGAGCATCATTGATCCCGTCACCGATCATGCATACATGTTCATTATTGTTCTCATAGCCCTGAATCACCCTCAATTTATCCTCCGGGAGAAGGTTTGATTCCACATTTGAAATGCCGGTTAAATCTGCAATGTGCCGTGCAGCGGAAGAATTGTCACCGGTAAGGAGGAGCGGTTCGATATTCAGTTCCTTTATCCTTGCAATCATCCTGGAAGCATCTTCACGCACAGTATCGGAAAGTGCAAGGAACCCGGCTGCCTTATGGTTAATTCCCACAAAAACACTCGTAGCTCCGTCATTGGAAAAATACGACGCTTCACTTTTCTGCTGCTCCGTAAGCAATATCCCTTCGCTGCATAACAGGTCAGCCTTCCCTATTATGATATCGCTGCCGTCGATACATGCCCGCACACCCTGTCCGGCAAGCAGGGAAAAATCATTAATTTCCAGGGTACTGCCGCACCTTGATTTGTAATAGGAACAGATTGCTTTTCCGATCGGATGCTCCGAGCGTTGTTCAGCCGAAGCCGCATAACACAGCAATTTCTCTTCAGCAATACCGGCATCGAAGCTTCGTACGGCAATGACCTTCAGCTTTCCATGCGTAAGCGTCCCCGTCTTGTCAAAAGCAATGCGCCGCACTTTAGATATTCTTTCCAGCGCATCTCCCGAGCGGATTATGATGCCGTACTTCGTGGCATTCCCTATTCCGGCCATTATAGCGGTAGGAGTTGCCAGAATAAATGCACAGGGGCAAAAAACAACAAGCACCGTAACCGCCCGGATGATTTCTCCTGTTGCAACACCTGTGACAACTGCCGTCCCTAAAGCCGCCCAAACCATCCATGTTGCCCATCTATCAACAATACTGATGATCGGGGCTTTGTTGGCTTCAGCCTCTTTTACGAGCAGGATCATCCGCTGAAGCGAGCTATCCCTTCCTACTTTTGTGGCTTTCATGGTAAATGTCCCATATTGGTTGACTGTTCCGCTTGTTACGGCATCTCCGGCCGATTTATCCACTGGCAGGGACTCTCCGGTCATTACAGACTGGTCAATGGTCGTCTGGCCGGAAAGTATGATTCCATCCACTGCAATCGTCTCTCCCGCCAGGACAGCCAGAATATCGCCGGAGGCTACCTGATCTGCAGGGACGGTTATTTCCTTCCCGTCACGAACTACATGCGCAGTCTTCGGTGTAAGCCTGATCAATTTCTCGATTCCATCGCGTGCCTTCCTTGCAGTGCCGTTTTCAAGAAGAGTCCCTATTGCCATAATAAAAGCCACTTCACCTGCTGCAAAATATTCACCGATGAATACGGATGCAATCAATGCAATCGAAACAAGGACATCCGCCTTTATATCATGATCGAATACCAATCCTTTGACGGCGCCGATAATGATAGGGATGCCGCACAATACGATAGCTGCCCAGGATATATCAAACGGCAATATCCTGTCCAGCCAGCCCAGAAGACTGGTCAGCAGCGCTATTCCCGAAATTATTACAAATATGAAATTCCTCTTGTCTTCATCCAAAAACCATTGCTTTATCTTTCTCATCGGGACCAATCCCCCATATTTTTTATAAGAATTTATCGACTGCATTATTCAAGTTTTCCAGAACCTTTTTGTCTCCGGTTTCCAGTGCATCTACAACGCAATTGTTAATGTGGTCCTGCAAAACGATTTTGCCAACGTGATTAATGGCCGACCGGACTGCAGAAAGCTGGATCAGGATCTCACTGCAGTCCCTGCCTTCCTCCACCATCCTTTTGATCGCCTCCATATGCCCTATTGCTCTTGACATCCTGTCCAGCACCTTTTTCGTATCCTGGTGCCGGTGCTGATGTTCATGCAATTGCTCATGCCGGCATTCTGAAGGGTTTTCATGCTTTTGTCCGCCAGTCATATGATCTCCCCTTTCATATCCCCCCATGGGGGATATGATTATTCTATCACTTTTATCTGCTTTGTCAAATATATAAATTGACTTTTCTATATTCTTTCATTATGATTTATCTATATTAAATGAACAAATTTTCTTTACGAATAGCTGCACAAACAGCAGTAATTCTATGATGTTTGCGAAGACAGGCGTTTAGAAAATTTCATTCAATTAATCTGGCAGGTTTAGCCGAGCATCAGCAACCTTGCATGAAATTCAGTTTGCAGGAGGGGAAACATGGAACATGTCATAAAAAACGGGTCTCTGTCCGTTGTCCTATCTTCTATGGGAGGAGAGCTTCAGTCCGTCAGAGACCATGAGAATACCGAATATCTGTGGCAGGGGGATCCCAGGTACTGGCGCAATAGAGCTACAAATATTTTTCCATACATAGGCCGGCTCACCAATGAAGCCTATACACTTTACGGGAACACTTATCATATGGCGATCCATGGCTTTGCCAAGTGCTCCGAAATGGAAGCGGAAGGTCAAAAGTCCGACTGTATCACCTTTAGTCTTATGGACAATGCGGAAACCAGGAAGATCTACCCTTATTCCTTTTTGTACCGCATCCGTTATTCGCTGCACAAAAATACGCTGCATACCGCCTATGAGGTGGAAAACAGGGACAATAAAACGATGTATTTCGGGCTTGGAGGCCACCCCGGCTTCAATGTTCCTATCGAATCCGGTCTGAATTTCTCTGATTACTATCTTGCCTTCCACGGCAGCAGCAAGCCAATCCAGGTAGGCATGACCGGGACTTGCTTTGTTTCAGGAAATGACAGGCCGTTTGTTCTCACAGAGGACCAATGCCTGCTGCTCGATCACAGTCTTTTTGATAACGACGCAATCATATTGAAGGAAATGCCCTCCAGTGTTTCGCTGAGGTCCAGGAATGGCAGCAAATCCGTTACTGTATCCTATCCTCAAATGAAGTACCTCGGATTATGGCACAAACCGCACTCGGATGCGCCTTATTTGTGCATTGAGCCGTGGACCTCTCTTCCGGCACGGCAGGATATGATTGAGGATCTGGCAAATCAGCCTGATCTTGTTTCGCTTGAAGCTGGAAAGACATATCTCAATGAGTGGGATATCACTATAGGCTAGTAACTTGTGAGTTAAATTACCATACTCTCTGAAATCGGTACAGATATGACGCAGTTTCCTTCTGCAGGTCATTTATGTTCATGGGCAGGTGTATGCCCACAAAACAATGAGACCGGTGGAAAAAGGCGTCCTTTTGCGCTGGGGGTTTTCAAACTACGGCTCAGCAGTCGCGGCGTTCCTGAACCGGACTTGCAGAGACATTCTCCTTGGCTGTGTTTTCACACGGTAAAGGAATGCGGTGTACTGCATGGACGTTTTTTTCAGGAACCAAACCGGGGACTCAGGCCATGTACACCCCTGCGCGGATTGCTTTGTAGTACGATGATTCCACCCTCCGGCCGCACGGCGGAGTCAAGGCCGGATCACTTTATTAATCTTCATAATGTCCCTTACAAGATATAATCCATAAGTTGTTTTTATCATCAAAGTTATAAATTAACCTATGCATATCATTGATTCGCTTGCTCCAAGCCTTTCGATACCTCAGAGGTTCAGGTTTCCCGATACCTTTTGATAAGCCATTTCTCTCTATATCTTTTACAAGCTCATTAATGCGTTTGAGTATCCTTTTGTCCAAAGCCTGCCAAGATAAATAATCATCCCAAGATTTATCCGACCATATTTTATTCATCGCCTACCTCAATCAGTTCATGGACAGTACCTTTACCTGACGTAAGCTGTTCCATTGACCTGTCAATCATTGCAAGGTATTCCGCGTTTCTTGCGGCTTTCATCATCGCATTGTATTCCTCAAGGCTTATAATAACAACGTTCTTTTCATCCTTACGAGTAACAATCA
>JBDKVA010000107.1:0-72891 GCA_039679375.1 Clostridiaceae bacterium | reverse complement strand
CGCCCATTTTTCCGCCCAAATTCTTTCAAAAAAAGCGTTAAATATCCGGATATTCGCCGTTTTTTTGAAAGTTTTGGACAAAAAAATTGTCTGAAAATCTGCATACATTCGTTTCCGAGCGGACTCCTAGAATTATATAGCCTATGTGACATCCTTATGATCACTCATGGATCGGATGTTTAAAGATATGCGTATTTATATATAGCAAAACAGGTCAAGTAATAAGCAGTTGTCCTGTGATATTATCTATTCCGGAGGTGAGAGCATGGATAATTGGGATAAAATAAACGCTGTAGAACGTATGAAGGAGTATATACAGGAACATATTACCGAGCAAATAACACTCCACATGCTGGCAAATGCAGCCAAATATTCTCCATGGCATGCCGAGAGAATTTTCAAGGAAATGGTAGGAAAAACGCCTTTCGAATACATCCGGGCCATACGGCTGTCCCGGGCGGCTGTTAGGTTGCGTGATCCGGATGTGAGAATCATTGATGTGGCCTTCGACTTTGTATTCGACTCGCACGAAGGATTTACAAGGGCTTTTTCAAAACAGTTCGGTATGACGCCGCAATATTACAGTAAAAATGCACCTTTGTTCAAGTTCTTTATACCCAATAATGTCCGTGATTTTTACCTTACATTGCAAAAAGGAGTGGAACTTATGTCTGAAAATCCTAGTACAAGCACTGTTTTTGTGCAGGTGGTTGATCGACCTGCAAGGAAGCTGATTCTTAAGCGGGGTGTTAAGGCGACGCATTATTTCGAATACTGCGAAGAGGTAGGATGCGATGTGTGGGATGTTCTGTCAAGGATCAAAGAAGCCTTATATGAGCCTATCGGAATGTGGATGCCTCAAAATATGCAAAAACCCGGCACATCTTTATACACCCAGGGGGTTGAAGTACCAGCCGATTATATGGGAGAAATACCGCAAGGCTTTGAGTTAATTGACCTTCTACCTTGTAAAATGATGGTTTTCCAGGGAAAGCCATATGATGACGAAAAATTCGGTGAAGCAATATCCGAATTATGGGAGGTAATGAAGAATTATGATCCCAAGGTATACGGGTTTGAGTGGGCGGATGAAGACGGTCCGAGATTTCAGCTGGCACCGATGGGGTATAGGGGCTATATAGAGGCAAGGCCGGTAAGACAGCTGAATGTAAAAAAGGTATAAATGACTAACGTTATTTAATATCTCTTCAAAAAGTACGAAAAAGTCTCTATATTTTTGAATATAGAGACTTTTCCCAGTGCAAATTTTGGTTGTGATCTACATTGGCTTCTACTTTAATTATTCTGCTGTAAAAAATAATTGACTCTACGCTTAGCATATACTAGTATATTTTTGATTGAAGGGATAATTTATGAAATATATGAATGATGAAAATGGGGGTGCGGCATTATCCTCCCGTGACAACAGATTTAGCGGTCTGAAGGCTGATTGTGAAAAATGTTTCGGCTTTTGCTGTGCTGCACTATATTTTTCGGCTTCAGAAGGCTTCCCTGAAAATAAAGATGCCGGAAAGCCCTGTTTTCACCTGCAAGCGAATTTTCAATGCAGCGTTCATAAAGACCTCCGGAAACTGGGATTCAAAGGGTGCACTTCCTATGACTGTTTTGGCGCAGGTCAGAAGGTTGCTCAAATCACTTATGGCGGGCGTGACTGGCGTCAAGTACCGGAATCCTCCGGGCAAATGTTTGATATATTCCTGCTCATATATCAGCTGCATGAAATGCTTTGGTATTTAGCAGATGCACTTGCAGCAGATTTGGGGGGAAATATTCAAAATGAGCTTAGTTCGATGTTTAGCGAAACGGAACGCCTGACTCTCCTCAGTGCGGATTCGCTCCTGAAGCTGGATTTGGCGGCACATAGAGCAGCTGTCAATTCACTGATTTCAAAGGTCAGTGAATTAGTGCGGGAGAAGATACGGACTGAAAAGACGGATGGTAAAAAATTGAGTCATATTTGCAGCCGGAAAACATTTGGACGAGGTTTGGATCTTATTGGCGCAGATTTAAGAGGAAAAAACTTAAGAGGTGAGAACCTGAGAGGAGCCTGCCTTATAGCAGCTGACCTGAGGGGAGCCGATTTGTGCGGGACGGATCTCCTGGGTGCGGATCTTCGGGATGCTGACATCAGAGGAGCAGACCTTTCCGGAAGTATCTTTCTCACTCAAGCCCAGATTAATGCAGCACGGGGCGATTCCTTTACAAAGCTGCCCACATCACTCTCCCGGCGGGTTTATTGGTGAAAGTTAAGGTAGCCTTGCGCATATTCATGATTTTTTTTCTTATGGGAACCCTATAATTCAAGTGGAGTTCAAATATCCATGTATTTATGAGTTCTATATTAGTTGAATGAAATTTTCCAAACGCCTGTCTTCGCAAACATCATAGAATCACTGCTATTTGCGCAGCCATTCGTAAAGAAAATTAGTTCATTCAATATAGTGGAGAGAAGATTATGAACGATTCGCGTAAGGGTTTGTCAGCGTGGCAGCTTACGATGATGGCGCTTGGCACTGTCATCGGGGGTTCCTTTTTCCTGGGATCGTCAGTGGCAATCCGCGCTGCCGGGCCATCTGTTGTGATTGCCTATATTATTGGCGGTATCCTGGTTTATTTTATCCTTTTTGCATTATCGGAGATGACAGTTGCAAATCCGGATGCGGGTTCCTTTTCAACCTACGCCGCACAGGCATTCGGGCCTGGAGGCGGCTTTGTGGCAGGATGGGTCTACTGGACGGGAATGGTGCTGGGCATGTCGAGTGAAGCCACAGCCACTTCCATTCTGCTTCGCCAATGGATTCCCAATATACCTGTCGCATGGCTTGGCTGTGCTATTATTATCAGTGTGACGCTGCTTAATTTATTAGGTGCGGACAAGCTCAGCAAGCTTGAAAGCAGCCTTGCCGCCATTAAACTGCTGGCTATCGTTTCGTTCATTATAGCGGCATTTTTACTGATCACAGGCGTCCTGTCAGGAACCCCGCGCATGGGAGCAGGAGCTTTATTACGGGAACCATTTATGCCGGGAGGCATCAGAGGTATTACAGGTAGTTTGTTGATTATCATATTTGCGTATGCCGGCTTTGAAATCATCGGACTTGCCTCTTCTGAAGCAAATAATCCCGGTAAAACAGTTCCAAGGTCAATCAGATATACTGTTTTAAGTCTTGTAGGATTGTATATCCTTTCAATCGCAGCAATCCTTCCGCTCATACCGGCAGCGGAGATCGGACAAAATGACAGCCCTATGGTTGCTGCACTTGATCGAAGCGGGATAGGCTGGGCAGGTGATGTACTCAATATCGTACTAATTACCGCAATTCTGTCGACAATGCTTGCCGCTATGTTTGGGCTCGGCCGGATGATCCGGTCCCTTGCGGACAAACAACATGCTCCAAGGTGGTTACAGGATAAAAAGGATGTACCGCGAAGAGGCATACTGTTCTCCGGATTTGGCATGTTAGCTGCTTTGGGTTTTGGTCTTCTGTTCCCGAATGCCTATTTGTTCCTGATCAGTTCCGGCGGGTTTGCCATTCTATTTACCTATGCTGTTATTATTGCCACACAAATACGGTTCCGGAAAAAATACGGATGTCCGCCGGAGGGGAAATGCCAGATGCCAGGTTATCCGTATACTTCATGGCTTGTGCTTGCCGTGATGGTCATTGCTATCGTAAGCATGCCGTTTATTCCGGGGCAGGCACCCGGATTGATAGCAGGCATCCTGATAGTTGCCTTTTTTACAGGTGCTTATTTCGCAATGAAACTCCTAAAGCATACAGCCAGGGGTGGGAAAAATTACAAAGGCCATATCAGCAGGGATTATAAGGCCGGATTTTCAACGGAGTTTTCCAATGAGCTGCCGCACGGGGCTGATCAGACGGACGAGGATAAGCGCAGGGATGGGTAGTGATATAACTGAGTAACGCTGATTACATAGGCGGGTCTCGTTATGCCCTGTGTTACACTTTCTCTGATAAAATCATAGAATATTATGCAAATTGATAATAAAGGGTAGAGGTCATATGCAAATATTCTATACCGTTCGTGCCGGGGACACCTTGAGCAATATAGCCTTGCGCTGGAGTATTCCATTAAGGTCTCTTGTTGAAGCTAATAATGCTGCAGCCCCATATTTGATTTTCCCGGGACAGCAGCTGTCGATGCCTCCCGGGATATCCACATATGTTGTCCGGCTTGGCGATTCCATATATTCCATCTCACAAACGTACCGGGTCCCGATGAACATAATCATCGAAGCAAACAGTATTGATCAGCCATATGTCATAATACCGGGAACAGTTTTAACTGTTCCGCCGGGTGTGCCGTATTATACGGTAAAGCCGGGAGATACGCTTTATAATATTGCAGCAAGGTATAACGTGACACTGAACGGGCGGCCCCGTCCCGATTTTATTCTGGAGGCCAATTACGGCCTTACGTCTGGTATTATTCCGGGTATGAATATTGCGGTTCCATATCCGCCTCCGGGAGGAACCGGGCGGCTGGCGGCAGTTATATTTGATGATTTGCATTACTATTTGCAGCTTTATGATCCTGGTACGGGCGAAACAGTTTCGATCCCGATAGATGAGGCAGGCAGGTCTTCAACTGTTTTTTGGTCTCCTGACGGGAGCAAGATCGCTTATGCAGGGAATACCGGGATCATCTACATTATTGACGCCATAAATGGGAGAACTCTATCGAGAATTGATCAGATCCAGCCTCCTGCATTTTTGAGCTGGTCTCATGATGGAAAGAAGTTAGTTTATTCGACAGGCAGGCTTATCAGGATTTATGATGTTTCAGAAAGCACGTTTAAAACGGTCAGCCGTCCGGGGGCTTCGTATGTTCAATGGTTCCCTAACGACTTGGAGTTGTTGTTCGAAGCAAAGGACACATCCGGAATCAGCCAGCTTTACAGGAGCAATACGGACGGAAGCAGCGAAAGGCGTATTACGAACAACCAGAATGGAGCAATGAATGAGGTAAGGCTATCTCCAAATGGCAGATTTGTACTCTTCACCTCTCCAGGCGTGAGTATTTCCGAAATTTATACGATCGAATTGGTCACAGGGAATGTTTTCAAAATTCCCGGAGGACCGGAGGGGAAAAATTATTATCCGGCCTGGTCGCCTGATTCCAGCAGTATCGCATACAGTTCAACACACTTTGCAAATGGCAGGTATTATTCCTTTATCAGAATGTCCGGTGCAAGGGGTGAAGGCGATACGACCCTGGCAATATCCAGCTGTTATGCCACACCGGTTACCTGGTCGCCGGATAGCAGCAAAATAGCCTACTTGTCGGGCTGCAGACAGGATTACCTTCCTGTGGAGGTTTGGAGCATTGATTATAGAAAAGCTGTTCCCCTGAATATATTATTTGGCTACACTTTTTATAATATCGATTGGTGACTTGTATAATATTGCGTAAGAAATGGTTTATAACACGGGATTGATAAAGGATTCAGTAAGGCCTTTGCAGCAAGGAGGTTGTAAACAGCGGATATATAATTTGACGGATGAATGCAGGATTGATAAAATAAACCATAGATATGAAAAAACTAAGCACCGGGTCAGGAGTTTTTATGCAGACACCTGAATATTCCGGCTAATGGAAGGCACTCTATGAGGGATTATTTTGAAATACTGCAGGTAAATGAAGATGCGGATGATTTAACGATAGAAAAAGCATACCGGGAAATGCTTGTCAAATATCCCGCTGACAAATATCCGTCAGAAAATAGCGATATTGAATCTGCATACCGTGTTCTAACCAAACATTCCATGAGGGATGCATGCCTTAATTTCCACCATATGCAGTTTAATTCGAAACAAGTCTACAAGCTTGCTGAACAGGCGCTGGCCGAGGGGAATTATAACAGTATCATAAAATTACTGGATAAAACGGTTAAAACAGAAATAAACAATGATCATTTATACCATATATTAGGGATAGCTTGCCTGGGAGCGGAAAAATATAACAAGGCGGTTAAAGCGTTTGAGCAGATACTGCAAAAGTACCCGAACGATATGGATTTGCTGCTTCACTATACACAGGCCTGCATCGCAAGCAAAAGCTACAGGAAAGCAATTATATCCGCATCGAAAGGTTACAATCACGAAAATGAAAACGTTTTGTTTGCCCTGTACCTGGTAAATGCTTATATACAAACCGGCAAGTATGAAGAGGCGGAGCATATTCTCAGAGAGTGCATGGGCAATGCTGCTTATCAGAAAAGCAAGTATGGCATTTGCACGAGGCTGGCCTTCGTTCTGTCGCTTGAACAAAAATTCGATGAAAGCCTGAGCTATATGGAGATGCTGCTGACATTCGAAGCAGATGAGGATGAAATAGCCGAATCATGTGAGATGCTCCAAAATTCCATGGAATATTACCTGGAGAATGATCTTTATGCAGAAGCAAATCGTTGTATGGCTGTTATCATCAAGCTTTTGCCTGATAGGGAAGATATCGTTGAGGCAAAAAAGGGTGTAGAAAGGATTCTAAGACTTGAACCGGTATTCTGCCGTTTTGAAGAGGATAAAGCCATTCCGGAAGGTTTGCTGGGGCTGGTCATCAATGAACTGTTTCCTGAGGCCTCTACAGGAATGACAGAAGAGCAGAGAGAGGCTTATACTGTAATGAATGAGTACCAGATACTGCTTGATTTCAGCATGTATCTGATGCCTCTGCGATACATAAAAACGAAGTATCCTGAAATGTATGAACTGAAGAAGGAATTTTTTGACGGACTGCAGAATTCAAAGAAACGAAAGATATTGAAGACTAGATACCAGACATTGGTTTGCAAATATCAGGACGTTTTTGATGAAATGCTGGATGAATGGGAAGAAGAAGAATATGACGATGAAGAAGAGGAAGGGGTTTCAAGTGCAAAAAATGTTGAGAAAAAGCAGACTAAAGAAATATCCAACGTAAGACCTTTCGTCAGAAGGGAAGACAGAATCGACAGATGATCCGGCGCAATTCCCGCTTGCATTCCGGCAGACGGCATATTGCAGGGAAGCGGCTATTCTCTTGTTAACAATTTTGAAACAAGCTCGTTATGAATAATTTCCTCTATGGTATCCACACCCAGCTGCTTGAGTATTTTCATGACATTCAGATTGTCAAACGGAGTCATGATCAGTGAATCTTCACCAGTTTCATTTACTATTTTTACAGCTCTCTCCAAGTCGATATTTGTTCTTGGACCGCCGACGCACCCGCCTGTGCAGCCCATCCCTTCAATAAAATTTGCGCCGATATTTTTCTTCTCGGATAAATCATCCAGGATCTGTTTACAGCTTTTAACGCCGTCAACCTTCGTTGACCTGAGCTTAATGAGCCTTCTGGGCTCCAACCTGTTCACAACGGTTTTTACCGAAAAGCTGACGCCCCCTGTCCTTGCATAGATGCGCCCTCCCATCGAGGCCTGATCTTTATCATCTCCCTGCAGGTTTTCCGGATGGATTTCCAGAGCAGAAAACACCTCCGCCAGCTCTCTGAAGTTGATGACGAAATCTATCGCACCTTTTAGCTCAGGTTCGTTTATTTCGGATTTTTTTGCGATGCAGGGTGCGAAAAAAACGACCTTTGCGCCCGGATACAGATGCTTTAAGATCCTGCCGGATGCAATCATAGGGGACACAGAGGGCGACATGTGCTTATACATATCAGGATAACCCTTCTTTGTAAGGTTGAACCATACAGGGCAGCAGCAGCTTGTCAGGTAAAAATCCTCTTCAGTTTTGACCAGATGGCTGAATTCAAATGCCTCTTTTATAGTCAGTATATCCGCGAACATCGCTACTTCTACCATATCGGCAAATCCCATAAGCTTGAAAGCAGTACGGAGCTGCCCCATGGACACATTATCTCCAAACTGACCGGCTATTGCAGGCGCAACTGCAGCGAATACGGCCGTATTGCCGTCCTTCAGCAAATTGACTAATGGGATGAATTCGATCTTATCTGCCAATGCGCCAAAATCACAGCTTGCAATACATTCTCCGCAGCTGATGCATTTGTTATTTACTATGACCGGTTCCTCACTTCTCCTGTAAATATCCGCTTCATGCTTGCAAACATCATTACATTTTTTACTGTCACAATATTCGCAAACACCATGGATTTTTGCTATGATCGGTTCCCCGACTTCCTCCGATCTGGCGACGATATCCAGCTCGTCGTTGAAATCAGGTTTCCCTGTGGGATCAAGGCCCATGGCAATTCTGATATGATCTTTTATAAAGGGTAAATCGGCCTCGGCAAAATTGAACTTTTCCTTTATGTCAAGCGATAGTCTGTTCAAATCCTCAGCTGATTTCAAGCTGCCGCTCCAGTACCGCTTTACAAGTTCCCCGAATATGAGCATTCTCTTTTCCTGGAATTTATCCGCCATATTATCCATTTGGAATTTCCTTCCGAACTATATTAATTGAATGAAATTTTCTAAACGCCTGTCTTCGCAAACATCATAGAATCACTGCTGTTTGCGTAGCCATTCTTTTTATATACTTTACAATATCGCGCCTTTTTATTATTTATACGACGCAGGCTCTATCAGGCCTGGCCTTTTGACTCTCTGTATTTGCCGGGTGTTACGCCTGTTGCCTTCTTGAAAACCTTTGTAAAGTAGCTTTGATCCTCAAATCCTACCATGCAGGATATATCAGTCAGTGGTATGCTGATATCGGAGAGCAGATTCTTAGCAGCGTTGATGCGTATTTTATTCACATATGAGACGAAGGTCGTATTCATCTCGCTTTTAAAAATCTTACTGAAGTAGGACGGGTTCAGGTAAACCTGACCGGCTACTTCTTCCAGTGTTATTCTCTTGCTGAAATTTCTTTTAATATAGTCCAGAGCCTTATAGATCGTATCCTTATGGCGTACATCCGCCAGGTTGAAGACGCAATCGGTGAATCTGGACATGATATTGGAAAGCCAGAAGCATAGTTCCTCAACTGTTTTAAAGGTGTGGATATCGGAAAGATACCTCAAATTAAGGCCGAAGACCTCTTCAATATCCGCGCCGCCCTCTACCGCCGCCCTTGAAAGGAGTACTGCCAGTTCAAGAACGCGTGCTTTGATAATATTGAAATCCTTTCCGGATGAAAAGAATATATAGCCAAAAATTTCGTTTAATATTTTCTGGGACGACGGTTTATCCCCCAGAGCTATTTTGGACAGAAGTTCCTTTTCCTTTTCAAAGGGGTAGGGATAAGTAGAGCTATGACTGTATTCAGATAGCTTGATTTGCTGCACGGCGTCCGAAATATCTGCCTGAAGCTTATAATAATCCCTTTGCCCTTCCAGACGCGGACTGTTTGTACTGATGCTTTCGGCAACGATGCAAAGCAATTCGGAAAGGCTGTTTACAACGTCGGGCTGGACTACGGGGACATCCTTTACATATTTTTTTATTTCATCCAGTTCCGATTCTTCAGTTCCATATTCCCGGATCAATTCCTCCAGCAGGAATTCCTCCGGATTCAGCATCAGTACAGGCCCGCCAATCAATGCGCCCTTCATGATCCCGTCGTTTACTATAGGGGAAGCCCAATGGACAAGTCCTAACGGGCAGAAGAAAACATATTTCCCATCAAATCTTTCCGACTGGTAACTTCCGTATAAATGCACATTGGCACAGTCTTTATTCTTCTTCGGGTTATTCTGAATATTTCTGCAGAAGGCACATATTCCCGAGTCGCCGCAGGATCTCTGCAAAGACTCGCCTCTGGAATTGATAATTGTACAATACATGCCTGTGGCACGGGTATAGTTACCTGCATGGTTTCTGGCTTTTTCGATATCAAAACCGGTATTGTTTAAATCATTATTCAAGTCTGTGATCCTTCTTCTATCCAATATCCTTCTGATTATATAAAAATGAGGGGGATTACAGTCCCCCTCACCAGTTGCAGAATCATTTGTTGCTATGCCTGACAGGCTTTAACGGCAGCATCGGCGGCAGAGGCTGCATCATGTGTATAAATATCCGCGCCGATATTATCTGCAAAGCTCTGGGTTACGGGAGCACCGCCGATCATAATGGTCACCTTGTCCCGAATGCCTGCCTCAACGGCTTTGCTCACTACATTTTTCATTTCGCCCATCGTTGTAGTCAAAAGGGCAGAACAGGCAATAATCTGCGCATTTTCCTTAATGGCCGTATCGATGAATTTGTCTGCAGAAACGTCGATGCCTACATCAATGACTTCCAGCCCTTTACCTTCCATCATCATCCTTACAAGATTTTTCCCTATGTCATGAAGATCGCCGGCAACTGTGCCAAGCACCACTTTGCCTGTAGCCTTTACACCGCTTGCGGCAAGCAGGGGCTTCAGGATCTCTGTGCCCGCATTCATAGCTCTTGCGGCAATCAGGACATCGGGAACATATACTTCATTATTTTTGAACTTCTCGCCAATCACACCCATACCGTCCAGCAAGCCTTCCTTCAAAATTACCTCTGCGCTCATGCCTTCGTCCACCGCTTTCTGGACAAGTTCTTTTACCAACTTTGCCTTACCTATTTGCAGGTTTTGTGAAATTTCATTCAGAATGCTCATAATTATTTAATCCCCCTGACTAACATGCTATTCATTTCTATTTTCAATTCTACAATTGCTGTAATTGATTGTATTGAAAATATTTCACCTTTTTTGTAATATTATTGTCACCTTTTCTTTAATATTATAACTGAAAAATATCAGAATGAAAAGGCTTCCATTAAAATTATAAATGACATTGGAGCCAGGAAATGTTACAATCAAAAAAAGGAGCTGACCTGCAAAGCAAAAGTTTCATGGAGAATCGTATGCAAACGGCTGAACTGTTGGAAATTGTCTTAAAGGCTGGCGAGATCATGCTTACCAGCGGAGCTGAAATATACAGGGTGGAAGATACGATCGTCCGCATAAGCAATAGCTATCATGCGGAATGTGAAAGCTTTGTCCTTCCCACGGGCATCTTCATTTCTGTAAGGAACGAAGAAGGGAGCATGCAGACTGCATTTAAGCGTATTCGCCAGCGTTCGTTCGACTTGAACAAAATAGACCGTGTCAACACTTTTTCCAGAGATCTAAAAAATTCCACACCGGATTATAAAACTGCAATAAAGGAACTCACCGGCATCGAATCAGGAAAACCGTATAACCTGCCGGTCAGACTCATGGCCGCCGCAGTCGGTTCCTTTGTGTTCACGATGCTGTTCAGGGGAAGCTATTATGACGGTATGGCCGCCGCAGCCATTGGCGTCATTGTATATATTATGAAAGAGGGATTAAGCAAGAAGGGCATATTCCAATTTTTCGAATTGTTTTCAGCGGGACTTGTTGCGGGTTTTCTAAGTATTGCGGCTATACGGCTGTTTCCGGTGCTGAATGAGTTTAAAATAATTATCGGGTCTGTGATGATTTACCTTCCGGGAGTAGCAATAACCAACGGAATAAAGGATGCCTTCTACGGTGACCTGGTCGCAAGCTTTACACGGCTTGGTGAAGCTTTCCTTATTGCTGCGGCTCTGGCAGCCGGAGTTGGCATTTCACTTACGATCGTAATGAATTGGGGGTGACGGGATGCAGGAATTCATACTGGCTTTTTTGGGCAGCCTATGCGCAGGCTTTATTTTTAATGTACGCGGGTACAAGCTTATATTTACGGGACTTTCGGGGGTAGCCGGCTGGATGGTGTACATAGGACTTGTATCATATACAGATCAGTCTGTCATTTCAATTTTTGCAGGAGCTATTGCCGTAGGGCTATATAGTGAAAGCGCTGCAAGGCTCCTGAAAACACCCTCCACAGTTTTTTCGATACCCGGGATATTCCCTATCGTGCCTGGAATTGCCGCATATGAAGCGATCCAATATATGACGTCAAATGATTTGTATTCTGCCGGAGGCAAACTGGTTGAAACATTGACAGGCGCCTGCGCCATTGCATTTGGCATATTGCTTGTGACAGCGTTATTCAGAATCATTTCGAAACCTAAAAAGCAAGCCCGCCCGTATAAATAAAAATCCCGGGGACATCGAGTCCCCTGGATTTTAACTGATTTTTAACTTCCCATTGAAATCCTACATCGGCTTCATAAACTGTTGTGTCCAGTAGCAGACGCCATTCTTGTTCTTTGCCAGGCCAACACCGATTTCGGTAAATGAACGGCTTAGGATATTATTTCTGTGTCCGGGTGAATTCATCCATGCATTCATTACTTCCGCAGGAGTGCGCTGCCCGTAGGCAATATTTTCGCCGGCGGCTGAGAATCGCAGTCCAAATGATTCCATCATCTGGAACGGTGTCCCGTAGGTCGGGGAAGTGTGTGAAAAATATCCCTTGCTCGCCATATCTGCAGACTTATATCTTGCTACCCTGCAAAGCTGCCAATTCATTGTCAGCTGTTGAAGGCCCGCTTTTGACCTTTCAATGTTGACAAGCCGGATTACTTCATTTTCCTGTGTAGTTGATGTTACGGTTGGTATGGTTATTTTTTGCCCGGGGTAAATCAGTGCGGGATTTTTTATTTGCGGGTTAGCGGATATAATCTCACTGATCCCTACCTGATAGCGGGTGGCGATTTTCCACATCGTATCGCCGCTTTGAACTGTATAAGTGGATTGTGCATATACCTGCGCTGTAAATATTAACAGGAATATAAAAATTAAAATTGCTCTTTTTTTCATATAATCACCTCAAAGATATATTTTGAAAAATCGAGCAGAATCATGCTGGCAATATCATTCACACCTGTAAAAACGTAGTGGTTATTTTAAAGTCCGGCGTTGAACGATAAACAGATTGCTCATCTTGACTTTAAAAAATATTTAAGGAATAATAGTGACAGAGAATGAATCAATCTGCAGTAAACCGGAGGGAAGGCACAAATGACAAAGGGGAAAAAAGAAGAAGTCTACGGGAATGAAAGCATATCGTCCCTGAAGGGAGCCGACAGGGTCAGGCTAAGGCCTGGCGTCATATTTGGCTCGGATGGCATGGAGGGCTGCGAGCATTCCTTCTTTGAGATTTTGTCCAATTCAATCGATGAAGCCAGGGAAGGTTTTGGAGAAAAAATCGAAGTCATCCGCCACAGCGATTGCTCCATAACCGTCAGGGATTATGGGAGAGGGATCCCGCTCGATTTCAATGTGAAGGAGAACCGGTACAATTGGGAACTCGTTTTCTGCGAGCTCTATGCAGGCGGCAAATATAAAAACAACTCCGGAGAAAATTATGAATTCAGCCTGGGACTTAACGGCTTGGGCAGCTGCGCTACGCAGTACAGCTCCGAATTTATGGATGTTACCGTTTTCAGGGATGGATTCAGGTATGATCTGCGGTTTGAAAAGGGTGAAAACATCGGCGGGCTGATAAAGGAAAAGTGCAAATACCAGAGCACGGGTACAATACAAAGATGGAAGCCGGATCTGGATGTCTTTACCGATATCAACATACCATTGGAATATTATATGACAACACTGAAGAAGCAGGCGGTGGTGAATGCAGGCCTGGAATTCACGCTGCTTGATGAAGCTTCGGGAAATACCTATGAATACTGCTACAAAAACGGCATTGTTGATTATATTGCTGAAATAAGCGGCGACAAGGGCTATACCGGTATCCAATATTATGAGACCTCCGTCAGGGGCAGAGACAGGGAGGACAAACCTGAATACAAGGTAAAAATGCAAATTGCCTTCTGCTTTAACAACGAGATCAATCTGCTGGAATATTACCACAATTCCAGCTTCCTCGAGCATGGCGGCTCACCCGACAGGGCGGTCAGGACGGCCTTTGTTTATGAACTGGACAAATGTATCAGGAATAAGGGTAAATATAATAAAGACGAAGCAAAAATCACCTTTGCTGATATACAGGACAGCCTGGTGCTTGTTACCAGTTCCTTTTCAACGGTAACGAGCTATGAAAACCAGACCAAGAAATCCATTACGAACAAGTTCATACAGGAAGCCATGACGGACTTTCTGAAGCAGCAGCTTGAAATCTATTTGATTGAAAACAAGATGGAAAGCGACAGGATCGTAGAGCAGATGCTTGTCAACAAGCGCAGCCGTGAAACTGCAGAAAAAACCAGGATCAATATCAAAAAGAAGCTCGGCGGCACCATAGATATGTCCAACAGGGTCAAGAAGTTTGTGGACTGCAGGACAAAGGACCTGAGCAGAAGGGAACTGTACATCGTGGAAGGCGATTCGGCACTGGGTTCCTGCAAGATGGGCAGGGACGCCGAGTTCCAGGCGATCATGCCTGTCAGGGGCAAGATACTGAACTGCCTGAAGGCGGAATATGACAGCATATTCAAGAATGAAATCATCGTTGATCTGTTAAAGGTGCTGGGCTGCGGCGTCGAAATCAAATCCAGGCACAACAAGGATCTGAACACCTTCGACCTGGGCAATCTGAGATGGGGCAAGATCATTATTTGCACCGACGCCGATGTGGACGGGTTCCAGATCAGGACGCTGATCCTGGCGATGCTGTACAGGCTGGTGCCGACACTGATCGAGTGCGGAAAGGTGTTCATTGCAGAGTCGCCTCTTTTTGAAATAAACAGCAAAGGCAAGACCTACTTTGCCTATACGGAAAAGGAAAGGGTGCTTATTACTTCGAAGCTGGATAATAACAAGTACACCATACAGCGTTCCAAGGGACTTGGCGAGAATGAGCCCGAAATGATGTGGCAGACCACCATGAATCCGGAAACCAGGAGGCTTATCAAAATCGTGCCGGATGACATCGCGAAAACCGAGCTGATGTTTGACCTGCTGCTGGGAGATAATTTGCAGGGCAGAAAGAGCTTTATTGAAGAGAATGGTACAAAATATATGGACATGATCGATGTAAGCTAAGGGTCGGCTAAAATACATAGGGAGATAATGTAAAATGGCAATTGAAAAGGTCAGGGATTATTTGAAACAATGGGGCAGGGATGGAGACATCCGTGAATTTGATGTATCGAGCGCGACGGTTGAACTGGCGGCAAAAGCATTGAATTGCGAACCTGAACGGATCGCCAAGACGTTGTCGTTTGGCATAGACGGCAGTTGTGTACTAATTGTTGCTGCAGGCGATGCAAAAGTAGACAATACAAAGTTCAAGGGTTTGTTCAGGACAAAGGCGAAGATGCTTGCACCGGATGAGGTCCGGGAGCTTGTCGGTCATGCCGTTGGCGGTGTGTGCCCATTTGGTGTGAATCAGGGCGTCCGAGTGTATCTGGATATCTCTCTGAGACGCTTCAAAACAGTATTTCCGGCGTGTGGCAGCAGCAATAGCGCAATCGAGCTTACACCGGAAGAATTGGAAAAGTACTCCGGCAGCCTGGAGTGGATTGACGTATGCAAAGGATGGCAGGATGAAGGAAGCGAAAAGGCCGGCGTATTTTAAAGACAGAGATAAAACCGTCAGACGCTTGGGCTTTTAACACGTATTTATTATAGAAGATACAGGAAGGCAATAATATGGCAGAAAAGAATCTTGTAACGCAGAAAATTGCAGATACGCTGGAACAGAACTATATGCCTTATGCGATGAGTGTCATCGTATCAAGGGCAATTCCGGAAATTGACGGCTTTAAGCCCTCTCACAGGAAGCTCCTTTATACGATGTATAAAATGGGGCTTCTGACGGGAAGCAGGACCAAATCAGCCAATGTGGTCGGCCAGACTATGAAATTGAACCCTCATGGCGATACGGCGATTTATGAAACGATGGTCAGGCTGACAAGAGGCAACGGCGCACTGCTTCATGCATACGTAGACTCGAAGGGGAATATGGGCAGGCAATATTCGAGAGATATGCACTATGCAGCCGCCCGTTACACCGAAGTCAAGCTGGAGAAGCTGTGTGAGGAGCTATTCCGGGATCTTGATAAAAATGCGGTGGATTTTATCGACAATTATGACGGCACAATGAAAGAGCCCACCCTGCTTCCCGCTGCTTTTCCGAGCGTACTGGTAAATGCCAACCAGGGCATAGCGGTAGGCATGGCAAGCAACCTCTGCAGCTTCAATCTAAAGGAAATATGTGATGCGACCATAGCCTATATTGCGGATGAAAATGCCGATCTGTTGCAGTATGTCAAGGCTCCTGACTTTTCGACCGGTGGGATCCTTATATACAAGGAACAGGAAATACGCGAGATCTTTGAAACGGGTAGAGGAAGCTTCAAGGTCAGAGCCAAATATAATTATGACAAGCAAAACAGCTGTATAGAAATTTATGAGATTCCATACACTACAACTTCAGAAGCCATTATTGACGTCGTCATTGAACTGGTCAAAAACGGGAAAATAAAGGATATCGTTGATGTACGCGATGAGACGGATCTGGACGGATTGAAAATAACGCTTGATATCAGAAAAAGCGCCGATCCGGATGTGATCATGAACAAGCTTTTCATGCTGACCCCGCTGCAGGATGCCTTTAATTGCAACTTTAATATCCTTGTTGGAAGCAGCCCCAGAGTTATGGGCATCCGGGCTATACTGAAGGAGTGGCTGAGTTTCCGGACCGGCTGCATCAGGAGGCAAACACAGTTCGATATTGATAAGAAAGAGGAGAAGCTGCATTTGCTGCTTGGCCTCAAAAAAATACTGCTGGACATTGATAAGGCAATTGCGATCATCCGCAATACCGAGCATGATTCGCAGGTTGTTCCTAATTTGATGGAGGGCTTTGGCATTGACCGCGTGCAGGCTGAATTCATTGCAGAGATCAGACTGAGAAACCTGAACCGTGAGTATATACTTGACCGGGTAAGCGAAGTCGAGACTTTACAAAAGGAAATAGAAGACCTTAAAGATATCTGTAATGATGAACAAAGAATAAGGAAAATCATTATAAAACAATTGAATGAGGTTTCCAAAAAGCATGCTCAGCCAAGAAAAACAGAAATCGTACCAGAATCTCATGTGGAGGAAATCACAGAGGAGCATATGGTCGAGGATTACAATCTGAAGCTTTTCCTGACAGAACAGAATTACCTCAAGAAGATTCCTCTGGTTTCATTGAGAGCCAGCCCGGAACACAAACTCAAGGATGAGGATACGATTACCCAGGAAATTGAGACGCACAATAAGGCGGAACTCCTGTTGTTTTCCAACCGGCAAACAGTATACAAACTGCGTATTTACGAGATCAGCGACTGCAAGGCAAGCGCATTGGGTGAATATCTGACCAATTTGCTGCAGCTTGAAGCAGGTGAAAAAATCATTTATATGGTTGCAACAGACAATTATGCAGGCTGGATGCTATTCTCTTTTGAAAACGGAAAGAGTGCAAAAATCGAGCTGGAGAGCTATGCAACGAAGACGAACAGAAAGAAGCTGGCGAATGCCTATGATGATCATTCACCGCTGGTTGACGTAAGATATCTGGAAACCGACACTGAGCTGGTGGCCTACAGCAGTATCAACAAGGTTCTCATATTCAGTACCGCCAACATCAATCCCAAGTCCTCACGCAATTCACAGGGGGTGCAGGTGCTCAAAGAGAAAAAAGGAAGCTTTATGTGTTCAGTCAGGACAATCGGGGAATCCGGTATTAAAAATCCGGATTATTACCGGACGCGTTCCATTCCTGCAATAGGGTGCTATTTCAGGGAAGAAGACGCGGAAAACAGGCAGCTGGAAATAAAGTTTGATAAGTAAAGAGGTACGATCATTGGATGCAGTTGATAAAGAAATAGACACGGGCAAGGAAAAAATGGACAGGCACAAAAAATGGAGATTAGTACTTGATATTGTACTGATCACTGTTTTTCTTGGAGTATTGGTCTATGTGACGGTAAAATACGGCCTGCAGCTAACCAAACTTGCACGGAACCCTGATGAGCTTAAAGAATTGCTCAATTCATACGGCTGGAAGGGAGTTCTTGTGTTTATGGGAATACAGGTGCTCCAGGTGGTAGTGGCAGCAATCCCCGGTGAGTTTGTACAGCTTGCGGGCGGATATATTTACGGAACCTGGCTGGGTACGCTTTATTCGCTGGCGGGTATTGTCGCCGGATCCGTGCTGGTATTCTTTGTAGCGCGCTTTCTTGGATACAGGCTGGTCAAGCTGGTGGTTACGCCGGAGCATCTGAAGAAGTTCAATTTTATGATTAACAGCAAGAGATCCGAGTCGGCGATGTTTATCCTGTTCCTGATTCCCGGAATGCCCAAGGATATTCTTACATATATAGCCGGTATCACCCCGCTGAAGCCTCTGAGGTTTTTCTCCATCATCATGATGGGCAGATTTCCGGCGCTTCTGGCCTCATCCTACATTGGCAGCAATACACAAAAAGGCAATTACGGGATCGTAATTGCACTTTCTGCTGCAGCGCTGATTTTATTTGCAGTGGGTGTATTTCTGAAAGACACAATATTGAAAAAAATGCACAAAATATCATGAATTGAAGAATTCCTCATAAAGGGCACGTACAGCCTTATTACTGTCATTTCCCTTTACGCCGAACATCATGCTGACCTCCGAAGGACCCTGGTTTATCATTTCAAGATTGATACCTGCCTTGGCAAGCGATGTAGCAGCTCTTGCAGTGATTCCCAGCGTGTTGCGCATTCCTTCGCCAACGATCATGACCAGTGCGATATCCCTGTCAACGGTGATATCATCGATATCCAGCTCATTTTTTACGCGTTCTACAATTCTTCTTTCCTTGTGCTCATCCAAGAGGTGCTGCTTTAATATAATGGACATGTTATCAATACCGGAAGGTATATGTTCATAGGGAATATGTTCCTCTTCAAGTATTTGCAGCACCTTGCGGCCAAAACCGACTTCACGGTTCATCAGATATTTGCTGATGTAGATAAAACAAAAGCCGGAGTCACTAGCAATGCCTGCCACCGGATTGGTTATGTTAAAGCGCTCCTTCACAATGGTGGTGCCGGGAGCACTCGGGTTATTCGTGTTTTTGATGCACACAGGGATGCCTTTCTGGTATACGGGCACAAGAGCTTCTTCCTGGAATACGCTGAAGCCGGCATAGGACAGCTCGCGCATTTCTCTGTATGTAAGCTCGCGAATAGGCTTGGGGGATTCAATAAGGTTCGGGTTTACGGAATAAACGTTGTCCACATCGGTAAAATTCTCATACAAATCCGCGTTTACTGCTGCGGACAGGATCGAGCCCGTAATGTCCGAGCCGCCCCTAGGAAGAGTTACTACCTCACCAGCCAGAGAATAACCGAAAAAACCGGGAAAAATTATAATTCCCGATAATTCGGAAAGGCTTTTCAGATTGTCGTAGGATTGCGGAAGTACCTGTGCATTTCCGAATTCGTCGCTCAACAGGAGCCCGGCATCCTTTGGATTGACATACTGCGCTTCCACTCCTGTACTTTGTAGATATGCCGCTACGAGCTTGGCGCAATTGTCCTCACCTGCGGCTTTTAGGCTGTCCATATACCTGCCCTGGTCACTTTTATCACCATATATACGTGCTTTCAGATCAGCAGCAATGGTCCGGATGATATCGCCGGAAATTCCAAGCTCAGACGCAATATCTGCATATCTTGATACCACAGCTTGCAATTTCGAATCTGTATCGCTGTTTTCCAATCCTGATTTTGCACAGGCTATCAACATGTCGGTAACCTTTATATCTTCCTTAAAACGCTTGCCTGGTGCAGAAACGACAACCAATCTGCGCTCGGGGTCGGATAATACGATGGAACAGACTTTTTTTATTTGATCTGCTGATGCAAGAGAAGTTCCTCCAAATTTTGCAACTTTCATACGTTTGACCTCCAAAGTCTTCTTATATATCATCATATTATCACACCGAATAAAAGGGAATGTCAACAGAAAATTTTTGATATCGCAACCAAGCTGCAAGTCAAGGAAGGGTGAAAATCGCTACAGAATAAAAATTATCAGAATGTATTTACTAATATATGGGAAGCGTGTTATAATGTTCAATAATTAGAATTAAAACAAATAAATAGGGAGGTAGTACCATCATTGTAGCAATTTTAACATATTGCTTGTTGATAATTCCAATTGTGGCCTTCACCTTTCACATTTTCGCCACTATTCTTAAATACAAGTGGTATGAGCAGTTTAGCAAAAAAGTAATCAGAATGCTGTATTACCTGCTCATGCTTATATGGTCTGTTTCAGTTTTTTCCATTTACCACAAAGAAATACTCGCACTCGAACTATTCGAAGAATATAATATTATTAAAATGAAAATTTGTAATACATTGATTTACTTTGCAGCAGCATTTTTACTTACTTTGATTTGGGATATAATGTTCATATCTTGTAAATCAATAAAAAGTTTGAAGTACAGGAATACGGAAATTTCTCTTGAAGAGGCAGAAGATATAAAGCAAGCAACCATAGCAAAAAACCAGGATATAGAGTTTTTATACGACATACTCAGAATAAAATATGTACTGATATGTGAAATGGAAGATTATGTCGAAAGCTTGGATTTTTTCGATGAAGAAATGTATATGGTACTTATGGAGAAGTATGCAAAATTGAGAAAAGCTAAAAAGTTTGAATGTTTCCACTACAATTTTGACGGTTTAAAAAAATTTAGGGAAAAATACAGATATACTGAAGCGGATTTTTCAAAAATAATGTTTAATCTGGATTTTAACGGTGTATGTATACCTGAAAGCAAAGATGATCATATTTTTTATGCGATTATAAAAACAATGTATTCGGAACAGGATTTAATAATAACGCTTCACTCGGGAAGAATATTATTTGATGAACACTTGATTATTCAAAATATAGTAACAGTTTTGGATCTATATGTGACTATTAAGTGCAGAGACTTGGAACTGTTCGATTTAAGAGAACAAACGGTTGATAAAGAGAAAAATGTATGATAATGTATTATTACAGAGGGAGTGGTAGAATAATGGATAATAAAAGGAGAGAAAGCTTAAGAAAAGCTGCAAGTATTGCCAGTAGCAAAAGCCAGAATGGCCAGAGCTGCGCACGTCAGAATAACTGTTCACCAAACTTTAAGATAAAGCATATAAGTGATATTGAAAAAGGTGAGAGAATTCTGAATGAGAAAATACTTGGTAATGTATAAAATTTGAGAGATAAAAGTCTTTAACCTTTACTAAATGTAAGCGGTGATAGTAAATTACTATCGCCGTTTTTGTATGCTCGAGCAGTAATTATGTGAACAATATGTTATCACAGATTGGACTATTTTGCACGAACAAACGTTTGATTTTTAAATACGTTATGTTATAATAGTAAAGTATTTTGGATAATAAGCTGCAAAAATGATTTTTAGCGGAATAATAAAGTTTTTGCAACAAAAACAGATGATATATAAGTAAAAAAAACTTATCATTATAATTATTTTTTCATTATATATAGGTGGAGGAAATATGGCGGAGTTCAAAATTGTTTCCGATTACAAATTATGCGGCGACCAGCCCGAGGCGGTTGACAAGCTTGTGAAAGGCCTGAACAGAGGTTACAGGCATCAGACGCTTCTGGGAGTGACAGGATCAGGCAAGACGTTTACTATAGCAAATGTGATCGAACGGGTGCAAAGGCCGACACTGGTCATGGCACACAACAAAACACTTGCCGCACAGCTGTGCAGTGAGTTTAAGGAGTTCTTCCCCAATAATGCCGTGGAATACTTTGTTAGCTATTACGACTACTATCAGCCGGAGGCTTATATTGCCTCGACGGATACGTACATTGAAAAAGATTCTTCCATAAACGATGAGATCGATAAGCTCAGGCATTCTGCTACGGCAGCGCTTTTTGAACGGCGCGACGTGATTATTGTCGCCAGCGTGTCGTGCATATACGGCTTGGGAGATCCGGAGGATTATACGGAACTGATGCTGTCCTTAAGACCGGGGATGCGCAGGGACAGGGATGAGATCATCAGAAGGCTTGTCGACATACAATATGAAAGAAATGAGATTGATTTTAAACGGGGCAAGTTCAGGGCAAGAGGCGATGTGCTCGAAATATTTCCGCCGGATTCCTCCGAGCGCGTGCTGAGGGTGGAATTCTTCGGAGACGAGATCGAAAGGATATCCGAGGTGAACTATTTGACTGGTGAGATTTTGGGAGTACGCTCGCATGCTGCGATTTTTCCTGCAAACCACTATGCCACTACCAGGCCTAAGATGCTTCGCGCAATTACGACAATCGAACAGGAGATGGAGGAGAGGCTGAGGGAACTGAAGGAGCAGGGAAAACTTCTGGAAGCACAGCGTTTGGAGCAGCGGACAAGATATGACCTTGAAATGCTGCAGGAAATTGGCTTCTGCCAGGGAATTGAAAACTATTCGAGGCATATCAGCGGCAGGGAAGCTGGAAGCGCGCCGTTTACGCTGCTGGATTATTTCCCGGAGGACATGCTTCTGTTTATTGACGAATCGCATGTTTCAGTACCGCAGGTCGGCAGCATGTACAACGGTGACCGTTCCCGCAAGGAATCGCTTGTGGAGTACGGCTTCAGACTGCCGTCGGCATTTGACAACAGACCCTTACGGTTTGAGGAATTTGAAAAGAAAATAAAGCAGGCCGTCTATGTGAGTGCCACACCTGGAAAATATGAACAAAGGCACTCACAGCAGGTGGTAGAGCAGATCATCAGGCCAACGGGACTTGTTGATCCTGAGATCATGGTGCGCCCTGTGAAGGGACAGATCGACGACCTGATCGGAGAAATAACGAAAAGAGTTCAGAAACAGCAGAGAATTCTTGTTACGACGCTGACAAAGAAAATGGCGGAGGATTTGACTTCTTACCTGAAAGAACTGGACTTCAAGGTCGAATATCTGCATTCGGATGTAGAGACGCTTGAAAGGATGGAACTCATCAGAAACCTGAGGCTGGGCGTTTTCGATATACTGGTGGGCATAAACCTGCTGAGGGAAGGGCTCGACCTGCCGGAGGTCACGCTGGTGGCAATACTGGATGCAGATAAGGAAGGTTTCCTGCGTTCGGAGACATCGCTGATACAAACCGTCGGAAGAGCCGCAAGGCATGTGGAAGGTACGGTCATCATGTATGCCGATACGGTGACGGATTCGATGCAAAAGGCTATAAGCGAAACAAACAGAAGAAGAAAAATACAAATGGAGTACAACCGGGAACACGGTATCACGCCGACTACCGTGCAAAAAGGCGTCAGGGATGTTCTGGAGACCATGAAGGTTGCGGAGGAAGGTTCCAGGTATACATTTGTGCAGAATCTTGACCAGTTGGGTGAGAACGATCTGCATGCTTTGATGCAGAAGCTGGAGAAGGAAATGAAGGAGGCTGCAAGGGACCTGCAGTTCGAAAGAGCGGCGGAGCTGCGGGACAGGCTGCAGGAACTCAAAAAGAAATTGTAATTTTATTATTGATATAGTCCGTTTGACTTGGTGAGTATAAAAAAATAATATTATTGATAATATCGAAAGAAAATACCGAACAAATGTTTGCAATTTCTAAAAGTTTTGATATAATAAGAAAGCATGGATTAAATATATAAATCCAAAGTATGGGTTCAGGTGCGTAGTATGACTAAAAACAGTATATTCATTAAAGGTGCAAGAGAGCACAATCTTAAAAACATTGATATTGAGATACCAAGAGATAAATTCGTTGTTATTACAGGTCTCAGCGGATCAGGCAAATCCTCCCTGGCTTTTGACACGATCTACGCAGAAGGACAGAGGCGCTATGTCGAGTCTCTTTCCTCATATGCGAGACAATTTCTCGGGCAGATGGAAAAGCCCGAGGTGGATTATATCGACGGCCTTTCACCGGCTATTTCGATCGATCAGAAAACCACCAGCAGAAATCCCAGGTCAACGGTGGGTACAGTAACGGAGATCTATGATTACCTGAGGCTTCTCTATGCACGCATTGGCGTACCGCATTGCCCTGTTTGCGGCAAGGAGATCACTCAGCAGACGGTCGACCAGATGGTGGATGCCATAGCAAGCCTCGAAGAGGGCACCAGGATACAGCTTCTGGCGCCAGTTGTCCGCGGAAGGAAGGGCGAGTACCACAAGCTGATCGAAGACGCCAGAAAGAACGGGTATGTCAGGATACGCGTGGATGGTGAAGTCCATGATATCAATGATGACATCAGCCTTGATAAAAATAAAAAGCATACGATTGAGATCGTAGTGGACAGGCTCATTATAAGGCCTGATATCACCAAGCGCCTTGCTGATTCCATTGAAACGGCACTGCATCTGAGCAGCGGCATTTTGCTGGTAGATGTTGCAGGCAGGCAGGAAATGCTGTTCAGCCAGAATTTTGCATGCAGCGACTGCGGCATAAGCATTGAGGAATTGGCTCCCAGGATGTTTTCCTTCAACAATCCCTTCGGCGCCTGCCCGACTTGCAGCGGACTCGGCACATTGCTCAACATGGATCCCGATCTTATCATACCCGACCGTACAAAATCCCTTGAAGAAGGGGCTATAAAAGTTGGGGGATGGAATTTTGAAAATGGGGACAGCTACGCCAGAATGTACATTAATGCGCTTGCAAATCATTATGGTTTTAAGATTTCCACCCCTGTTAACAAGCTGCCAAGTCAGATTATTGATATCATTCTGTATGGTACAAAAGGTGAAAAGATCAAGATCGCTTATGAGAAAGAATATGGAAGCGGCACCTTCACATCGGCTTTTGAAGGCGTTATCAGCAGTATGGAACGGCGCTACAAGGAAACACAGTCCGAGGGCATGAAGCAGTATTATGAGGAATTCATGAGCAGCAGTCCCTGCCCCGACTGTAAGGGGGCAAGACTGAAAAAGGAAAGCCTCGCAGTAACAGTAGGAGGCTTCAATATCAACGAGCTTACCAGACTTCCTGTAGATGAAATAAAAAAATTCTTCGACAGCCTCAGCCTTTCTGAGAGGGATAAACTGATTGCTCATCAGATACTGAAGGAAATCAATGCCAGGATAGGGTTTTTGGTGGATGTAGGCCTGGATTACCTTACACTCTCCAGAGCGGCAGGCACCCTCTCGGGAGGGGAAGCGCAGCGAATCAGGCTTGCCACACAGATAGGTTCCGGTCTGATGGGCGTGCTGTACATCCTTGATGAACCGAGTATAGGACTGCATCAACGGGATAACGACAGGCTGCTGAAAACTCTCACACGCCTTAGGGATCTCGGGAATACGCTGATTGTAGTTGAGCATGACGAAGACACCATGTACGCCGCCGATCGTATCATTGATATGGGGCCAGGACCCGGCATCCACGGAGGCCGGATCGTAGCCCAGGGCACGGTCGAGGATATAAAAAAATGTGAAGAGTCGCTGACGGGGCAGTACCTAAGCGGCAGGAGAAGTATTCCGGTGCCTGAAAACAGGCGTAAACCGAATGGTAAGTGGATCAGGATCATTGGAGCCAGGGAAAATAACTTGAAGAATATCAATGTGAATATCCCATTAGGGGTGTTTACTGCTGTGACGGGTGTTTCGGGCTCCGGCAAAAGCTCTCTTATCAATGAAATCCTTTATAAAAAGCTTGCTGCCGATCTAAATGGCGCCAGAACCAGGGCAGGTGACCACGATACCATCAGCGGCATCGAATATCTGGACAAGGTGATTGACATTAACCAGTCACCGATCGGAAGGACGCCGAGATCAAATCCTGCGACCTACACCGGAGTTTTTGACCTGATCAGGGAGGTGTTTGCAGGGACGACGGAGGCAAAGATGAGAGGCTACAAATCCGGGCGTTTCAGCTTCAACGTGAAAGGCGGACGGTGTGAAGCATGCAGCGGAGATGGTATCATAAAGATCGAGATGCACTTCCTGCCGGATGTCTATGTGCCTTGCGAGGTGTGCAAGGGCAGGCGGTATAACAGAGAAACACTCGAAGTGAAATATAAGGGTAAAAATATCTCAGAAGTACTTGATATGACAGTAGAAGATGCTTTGGAGTTTTTCAAAAACATACCGAGGATCTCGAAAAAGATTGAAACACTGTTTGATGTCGGCCTTGGCTATATAAAAGTAGGCCAGCCTTCGACCACTTTATCAGGTGGAGAAGCGCAGAGGATCAAGCTGGCAACAGAATTATCGAAGAGAGCTACCGGAAGAACGCTTTATATATTGGACGAGCCTACCACAGGGCTTCATGTAGCCGATGTGCACAGGCTTGTCGATATACTGCAACGCCTGGTTGATGCGGGCAATTCGGTAGTTGTCATTGAACACAATCTGGATGTCATAAAGACGGCTGACTATATTATTGACCTTGGGCCGGACGGAGGCGGAAAGGGCGGTTATGTTGTTGCAGCCGGTACGCCTGAAGAGGTTGCTGCTGATGAAATGTCCTATACAGGGCAATTTTTAAAACGGATAACTGCTCCAATGAAAGGAATGAAGGTTATACCTTAACAAATAGAAAAACCGGTACATGATATCAGTACTGGTTTTTCTATTTACTGGCCATTTGCACAGCAAATCCGGCCAAAATCGAGTGGGTTCGATGCTCTTTCGATTTTAATTTTGTTTTGATCTCCTTTGATCCCGTGGCTATGATCCCGTTCCAATGCCGTATCCGCCTGAAACCGTGCCTTTGCATGTTTCTGATTATGTGCTGAAAATCACTGTGAACCACTTGCTATTTGGGTTCGGCAAATGCAACACCGCGTGGGCTTACAAAAAGGATCAGGAATACCAGTATGAAGAACAAAATCGCGCAATCATCATTAAAAACATTACCGAGAATACCATGGCCTGACATGAATGAACACCTCCTTATTTCCTTGTGCAAATCATCATTGTCTTATATTTGTTGCTAATATAAATATATTCTTTTACCTCCCAATCGGTTACAAAAACAAAAAAGGAATGCTGTGATATAGTGAAATGGCTTGATTTTCATGTAGAAATGAATATAATATTATGCGATACTTGTAGATAATAGGGAAGAATTTGAGGTAATATTCTCAGATTAGATATTATGAAGCATTGCAGCAAACAAATTTGTAAGAAATAACGTATAATAGAAGCTGGAGTATTCCCGCAGAGGCAAGGACAGGCGGGATGAAAGACAGCATCAGTGAGGGGAGTTGACTGACGATGATGATGTGCTCGATTTGTAAGGAGAATTTAGCAGTAGTTTTTATAACGAAGATCATAGATGGCAAGCAGAGTCAGGAAGGACTTTGTTTATCCTGCGCAAAAAAACAGGGTATCCAGCCGGTCAATCAGTTGATTGAGCAGACAGGTATGTCTGATGAGGATATTGATAATTTGAATAAAAAGATGGGAAGCTTGTTTGACAATATTGACATGGATATGGGAAATCAGGATCCCGCATTGAATGATCCTGCCGGAAGCGGTAAGACGAATCCGTTTTTTAATTTCATTAACCGTGCATTCCCCAAAAGTGAAGAAACAGATTCAGGAAGTGACAGCCGCAAGGAATTATCGGAAGATAAGGATAACAAAAACGGTACGAGAACAAAAACGCAGGAAAAAAAGAGCCTGAAAAAAAAGAAATATCTGGACATGTATGGCACAAACCTTACAGATATGGCTCGCGAAGATAAAATCGACAGGGTCATAGGCAGGAACAGGGAAATTGACAGAGTTGTACAAATATTAAACAGAAGGACAAAGAATAATCCTGTACTTGTGGGTGAACCGGGTGTCGGTAAAACTGCTATTGCCGAGGGATTAGCTGTCAGAATAGCGAAGCGCCAGGTGCCGGCGAAGCTTTTCAATGCGGAGATATACCTGCTTGATATGACGGGCATTGTGGCCGGTACTCAGTTCAGAGGACAATTTGAAAGCCGCATGAAGGGAATCATTGAAGAAGCAAAATCATTGGGAAATGTGATTCTTGTCATTGATGAGCTGCATAATATTATGGGAGCCGGCGAAGCTGAGGGAGCGATGAACGCGGCCAACATACTGAAACCGGCGTTATCCAGAGGCGAAATACAGGTCATCGGCGCCACCACCTTGAATGAATACCGGAAAAATATAGAAAAGGATTCCGCGCTTGAGAGGAGATTTCAACCTGTACTGGTTGATGAACCTTCTGTTGATGAAACTATTGAGATTTTAAAGGGTATCCGGGATTATTATGAAAAGTATCATAGAGTAAAAATATCAGATGAGGTCATTGAAGCTGCGGCCAGACTATCGGAGCGTTATATCACCGACCGCTTCCTGCCGGACAAGGCAATCGATGTGATTGACGAAGCCGGCTCGAGAGCAAATCTGAGGAATACGGGATTGGTGGAACTTGAAGCGTTGAAGGAAGAGCTCAGGAAGGTACAGGAAGAGAAGGAGTCCGCCATTTCTGCAGATTCCATTGAGGACTATCAGAAAGCAGCGGACTTCAAGGTGCATGAATGCAAGCTGCTTCAGCAAATAAAGGAATTTGAAGAGCATAACAAGGAAGATGAGCTCACAGTTGAAGACATTGCTTATGTGATTGAGGCTTGGACTAAGATACCTGTTCAGAAGCTGACGGAAATCGAGGCCGTCAAGCTGATGAATCTGGAGGAAAGACTTCACAAGAGAGTGATCGGTCAGAATGAAGCGGTAAAGAGCATAGCAAAAGCCATCAGGAGAAATAGGGCAGGATTCAAAAAGAAAAAGAAGCCAACGTCGTTTGTCTTTGTAGGCCCGACCGGCGTAGGTAAGACTGAGCTGGTCAGAGCACTGGCGGTTGAGCTTTTTGAAACCGAAGAAGCGCTGATACGGCTGGATATGTCCGAGTATATGGAAAAGCATACGGTTTCCAAGCTTATTGGATCACCTCCCGGATATGTGGGTTATGACGACGGCGGACAACTCACGGAAAAGGTAAGAAGAAAGCCATTCTCAGTCATCTTGCTGGACGAAATTGAAAAAGCGCACCCGGATGTATTCAACATGCTGCTTCAGATATTTGAAGATGGAAGACTAACGGACAGCCATGGCAGAGTAGTGAACTTCGAGAACACGATCATTGTCATGACCTCCAATGCAGGCACGACGCTCAAGGCGAATGGGATCGGATTCACAAACGATGGCTACAAGGCTCTCGAGAACAGAGTGAAGGATGTGCTGAAGGAGACTTTCAGACCGGAATTCCTGAACAGGATTGATGAAATTATAGTGTTTACCGAGTTGAGTAAAGATGAACTGAAACAGATCATTTCGCTGATGTATGAAGAAGTCCGTTCGGAAGCCATTCAGAAGGGGATATCGCTGAAGTTTACGGACGCAGTCAGCGACTTTATACTGGAAAAGGGCTATGACCCTAAATATGGTGCAAGACCGCTCAGAAGGACGATCCAGAAATATATTGAGGATGAATTGACAGAGCAGTTCTTCCTTGGTAAAATCAAGCCCGGCGGCAGTGTGCCGGTGGATGTTGCCGATGGAGCGGTCATATTTAAATAAATTGCCCTCTTCGTAAAACAGTTTGGCGTGTAGGTTAAAAGTTGCAACTGGATAATAGTTGCAACTTTTTGCGTCATTGGGTATAATAGTATTGCGTGAAAATAGATGAAAAGGGCGGCGAGAAATGAGTCAGAGAGACAAGCTGAAAAAAAGATTATTAGAAAAACCGCTTGACTTTACTTATGATGAAGCTAAAACTTTTTTAAGTCAGCTTGGTTACAGGGAAGATAACCGTGGACATACATCCGGTTCAAGAGTAGCTTTTGTTCATACTCAAACGAAGCATATAATTAGATTACATAAGCCGTACGAGGGAAACATACTTAAAATGTACCAAATTAACGAGTTAATTGAAACATTAAGAAATCAAGGAGTGATTTGATTTATGAAAGATGTGATATTATACAAGAATTTTATGGGCTCAGTACACTACAGTGCGGATGATGAGATATTCTATGGGAAAATTGAAGGAATAAATGATTCAATCAGCTATGAAGGCAGCAGTGTTGAGGAACTGAAGCTTGCATTTCACGAAGCTGTTGAAGATTATCTTGAACTATGCAAAGTAAATGATAAACAGCCTCAGAAGGCATATAAGGGCAGCTTTAATATAAGGATTTCACCTGAGCTGCATTGCATAGCTGTTCAGAAAGCAACGATTCAGGGGATATCATTGAATCAGTTTATAGAAAATGCTATCAGGGATAAAGTATTGCCTTCAAAGTGATAATAGTACGATGTAGGAGATTTATATGATCATAAAAGCGAATATTAAAGGGCTTGATTTGGAGTTTGAAACTTCAAAGAAATGTTTTTCACCGGAAAGAGTCGATGCCGGGACATTTGCCATGCTATCATGGGTTGAATTTGAACAGGGGCAGAAAGTGCTTGATCTGGGCTGTGGATATGGAGTTGTTGGTATAACGGCGGCAAAGTTAATTGGGGTAGTGAATGTTTTTATGGTGGATATTGATCAGGAAGCGGTTTCATATTCAATGAGAAATGCCAGGAAAAACGGTGTTGAGGGCGTTTGCATTATCCAGAGTGATGGATTTGATTTACTGGATGAAGCAGGATTTAACCTCATTTTATCAAACCCGCCTTATCATACAGATTTTGCTGTAGCAAAAAAATTCATTGAGAAAGGCTTCAACCGTTTGAAAATCGGGGGCAGGATGCTCATGGTCACAAAGCGGAAGGAATGGTATAAGAATAAATTCATATCGGTTTTTGGAGGCGTTATGATCCACGAAACCGATGGGTATTTTGTGTTTGAGGCGGAAAAAAGAAGCGTAAAATATGGAGGAAAGCGGTCATGAACGAAAAAGCCCGTATTGGAAGACAACTGAAGTGCCGTCCTCTGTAATATTCAGAATGATCTATTTAATTTGATACTTGCTTGGAGATAATCCGAAGAATTTCTTAAAGGCTCTCGTAAAATTTTTGGGATTTCCATATCCAAGCTTTACAGCAATATCTTGAATTTTATTTGAAGGATCGCTCATGAGCTTCTGAGCTTCTTTCATCCTTTCGGCAATAAGATATTCAGAGAAATTCATTCCGGTTTCCTGCTTGAATTGCATACTGAAGTAGGTGTAATTCATGTTTACTGAATTAGAAACTACAGTCATATTAATGTCTTTGCCAATATTTACCCGGATGTACTCTTTTGCAACTTCCACTTGCGATCTTTTTGGCTTATTGCTTTTTAGAAGCTGAATAGCTTTTAATATCAGTTCTTTAAGATATAGCCTGACATCCCTGATATCAGTGAAGGATTGAATGCTGACAATATTCATATGCGTATCAATTTGATCTTCAAGATTGTTCTCTGTTAAAATAACCCAGATAATATTTACCACACCCCTGTAAAGTCTGTCTACAGCGTCTATGGAATATTTATCCAGAACGTTCCTGTTGAATGTGGAGTCTATAAAATTTAAGATTGCATCAATTTTGTGATTTTCAAGATCTTTAATAAACTCATTTGCCTGATGGAATGGAACTGGATATTTATTCTCATTATCCTTTACTTTTATATATTCAATTACCGGCAGGTTATCATGGATAAGCTTATATGGCAGGGTTTGTATGGCATGTGCATGCAGGTCTATAATATTATATAAATCGTCTGACATTTCGCTGATTCCGCATATAAAGACAGCATCGCCATTTTTATTCAATAAATCCATAAGCATATGGTTGTGTTTTATAATTGTATCATACATCTCAAAGCTTGCAGCATTATATATGATAACGATATTGTTTTTAAAATCTATAATTTCGTAAGTAAAAAGATCTACACTACCGCAAAAGCTTTCAAAATTGATTTTCTGAATTTGTACTAACGTATCGTGTACTTTTGGGCACAAAGCTTTTGAAATGTCAATTACGGAAACGCATAGGTATTTAAGTGGAATTTCTCTTTTTAATACTTTTATAGTTTCCTTACAGATATTTTCCTTTGTGCCCTGGTATTGAAAAAGCTTGTTTAGCATGCTTTCAAGCTGAACCTGTTTTTGTTCACGATGAATCCTATGCTTATGTTCTTCCTGTAAACTTTGTTCAAGCTTTTCTTTATCCAGCAGTCTGACTGCAGTTTCGAGACTTTCCCTTAGATTTATTATACTAACCGGCTTCAAGAGATAATCTATAACATTTAATTTTATTGCGGATTTGGCATACTCGAAATCATTATATCCGCTTAATATAATATATTTTATTGTATTGCTCTTGCACGACGTGTTTTTAATCAGCTCCAGGCCTGACCGACCCGGCATGCATATGTCCGTTACTACAATATCCGGCACGGAGCTGAGTATAAGCTTCTCAGCATCAAGTGAGTTTTTAGCATAAGATACTTCATTGATACTGCCTATGCCCGATCTATTGATCATTGAAACTATACTCTGACAGATTAGCTCTTCATCATCAACAACTAGGACATTATACAATTTATTTTCACCTCAGTTCTTAATGTACGGAATAACTATTATGGTTGAAGTGTATTTCCCCTTTTCACTTATTAGCTGTATATAATATTTATTGCCGTAAAAAAGCTTTAAACGGTGGTTTATATTTTGAAGGCCTATGCTGCTTGAGGAATTAAGTATATTATCATTTCCGCATGAGTCCCTCAAGCTGTTATTCAAATGCTGCAAAGTATCCTGATCTATTCCACGGCCGTCGTCAGAGATAATTATTAACAAATTTCCCCCATTGACCTCTGAACTTATATTTATATGAAGCGGCTGATTTGAGGAGGTTATACCATGCTTTATACTATTCTCCACAATTGGCTGGAAGGTAAATTTAATAATCTCCATCTGCATTATTTCTTCCGGTAAATTTATGCTTAAGATAACTTGTCCGTTATACCTTAATTTCTGTATGTTTATATAATTTTCCACGTGATGTATTTCGGTTTTTATTGTGGCAAACATAGTATTTTGGCTTATATTATAGCGGAAAATTTCTCCGAAGTTTACAATAGCTTCGGCTGTCTGATACTCACCTGCAAGCTCCATTTTTGCCTTGAAAAATTCAATAGTGTTATAAAGGAAGTGTGGATTTATCTGATACTGTAATGCAAGTAGCTGCGCGTTCTTTTGTTCTGTTTCCTTTTTAAGCAGCTCATTTATCTGATCGTTAATTTTGGTAATAAGCCTGTTAAAGTCCTTGGAAAGCAAACCTATTTCATCTTCGCCTTCAACAGGTATAAGGATATCAAACCGTCCATTACTTATGGTATCCATTATTTTTATGATCTTTTTTAACCTGGTAAAAATCAGCTGGATAATAATAACAGTGAATAAGACTGATATAAATACGCCTGTAATTAGAACAATGATCACATTTCTATTTGCATCCTTTGGCTTTTCCATCAATTGGTCAAGGGCTTTTATTGATATAATGCTTAATTCCAAAGGCTCAACCGTGATATATGTGAAGAGTTTATTTTTATCAATCAGATAGTTGGAACCGCTATCATGCATTAAATTATTTTTGTGTTTAATAATTTCATCAGCGTTGTTTATAGAGTTATTATGGGATATTATATTCAGGTTTTTGTCTAATACAAAAATTTCCTGGGTGTTATCTGATGTATAGGCAGGTGGTAATAGGGTTTCTTCATTAATGGTGATAGTAATGATACCAAGGTAATTTCCTCCTGATGAAAATATTTTTTTTACCAAAGTGAAATTTATGCTTTCATCTTGTAAACCGCTTTTTTTAAAAAGAAGGGAATTTTGCGGATACAGCCACAAATAATCCTGTTTTCCATTTTTAAAATCAGTATACCATTCTAAGTCAATAATTTCATTTTCGTGGTATAATCTGTCTGATTGTTCAGGAATACTTGTATTTGTAGTGTATATAGTCACATCATCAATCAAATGCCTGTAAAAACTTTCTGTATGAATGAATTTCGGAATTAAATGGTCTATATATTCCAATATATTTTCGGTATTCATTACAAATACTCTTTTTAGAAATCCTTGAAGTTCATAGTCAAGACTAAGATTTGAAGCTATATTGTTGGCTGTGTCAACTTTCAACAGCATATTTTCTTTTATCTGACATAATGTCTGATAGTCTTTTTTTTGAATCTCAATTGCGAAGTTGCTTTTAGATTGATTATATGTATAGAAAATCATAGTTATGGAAGGTAATAGTATAGCAATGACGGATACAAGGATAACTTTTTTTACAAGGCTTATGTTTTTCAGCTTTCTATATATAACGCTGAGCAGATAAAATTTTTTCATATAGTATTACCCCTGGCATTATGACTTTATTTTCCCATGAATGAAACAGGTTTACTATAATTTTATAGTATCATACAAGACATTACTAATCAAATTGAAGCGAAATAATGATACTAAATCAGAAATCAGGATACCGCCAAACCAGGTAAAAACTTTTATAATTCAATAATAGAAAGGAGTGTCACATGGACGGCATAATAACTGATATTCAGCGTTTTTCACTTAATGACGGCCCGGGCATCCGGACTACGGTATTTTTTAAAGGCTGCAGTATGCGCTGTGCATGGTGCCACAATCCGGAAACCTTATCTCCTGTAAAGGATCTTCATTATTATGAAAGAAATTGTATAGGATGTGGTAAATGTGCGGAGGTTTGCGGCACAGGTGCACATTATTTCAGCGGCGGGAAACATATTTTTGACAGGAGTCTTTGTTTAAACTGCGGTAAATGCGCGAATGCTTGTTATCCCGACGCACTTGTCATATCAGGAAGGAAGATGTCAGTAAAAGATGTAATGGAGGAGATCCTGCAGGATAAGGCTTATTACCTTGATTCGGGCGGAGGAGTTACCCTTTCAGGCGGTGAAGTGCTATGCCAGCAGGAATTCGCTGCCGAGCTGGTGTATGCATGCCATGAAAATGGAATAGAAGTTGGGGTGGAGACCAATTTATACAAGCCGTTTAATGAGATTGAACAGTTCCTCGGAATGGTTGACCTGGTGATGCTTGATATAAAGCTGTTTGACAATGAGCAGCACAAAAAGTGGACAGGTGTAGAAAATTCAATGATCCTCGAAAATGTAAAAAAGCTAAGCGAACTCGGCAAACCAATAATAGTCAGGACACCGCTGATTATCGGAGTTACAGATACAGATGAAAACCTTAAATATATAGCAATGTTCATCCAGGGGATAAAAGGCGTTTTGCGGTATGAATTATTAAATTTCAACCCGCTTGGCACATCTAAATATGCAAGCCTCGGTAAAGAAAATATGTTCGGAAAGACACGTCCGCTGCCGCAAAAACGTTTAGATGAAATAATTGCGATGTTGTCGGAATACAGCGTAGCTGTCAAAGTTGTGTAAGGGGGAGTATGTTAATCTATTATGATACAATTCATAAATCAGTTTCCGGACGATGAAAAGTTTACATATGAAAAACGGATAAAGCTTCTGCGGCAACGCAAAATTGAACAGACAGAGGAAAAAGCAAGGACTGGAGGCGGGGCTGATGAGGATGATTATGGCCTTATAGTACAGGATGAGTTTCATTTTAAAATAGAACCAAACCATCCCAATGGCTCTTTTTATGGCTATTCCGGCTGGACAAAGAACTATTGTAGAGTGCTTGCAGAGCACCCTTTATATTGTGATCCGCTGGACGCTTTCGTAGGCAAGGGCTTTTTCTTCCTTGAACGTTTGCGGCCTAATAAATGGAACCCCAAATATCCCTACGATGATCTTAAGGCTCTCTTTGAAAAATATAGCATTATATCCGGAATTGAAAATTGCCATCATTTTACGCCGGACTTGCAAATCGGTCTCGATCTGGGATGGGGAGGCATACTGGAAAAACTGGAGGAGCAGAAGCGGCTGCATGATGAAAGTCATGGAGAGTTTTATGTCAGTGAAATATCTGTTGTAAAAGCAATTATCGGTTTCCTTAAGTGCATTTCGACAGAGCTTGCGGAACTGTCAAGGAGGGAGCGCAATCCATATCTCAAAAAGAACCTGGAGGAAATGGCGTCTGTTAATGAAAAGGTAGCGGATCAGCCACCCGGTACAATGAGGGAGGCTATTCAATGGATGTGCTGGTTCAGTATGCTTTCCAGAACATATAACCGCGGTTCTGCCGGAGGACAGCTTGATGAAATGCTCCGTCCATATTATGAGCATGATGTGGGTTCCGGTATATTAACCGATGAAGAAGCTGTCTTCTATCTGGCCTGCCTGTTCCTTCAGGACAGCCGCTACTTCCAGCTTGGGGGTCCGGATTCAGAAGGCAGGGATATGACTTCCCGGATTTCATATCTGGCTCTTGAGGCTGCCGATAAAATCAATATTGCCTGCAACCTTACTATAAGAGTGCATGAAAATCTTGATGAGGATTTCTTTTTAAAATCAGTGCAATATCTCTTTAAGAATAAGCAGGGCTGGCCGCGTTACTCCAGTGATGATGCATTGTCGAAGGGTTTTATGAAATGCGGTTTTTCAAAAGAGCTTGCCCGCAGGCGGGTTGCCGCCGGGTGCCACTGGATGTGTATTCCGGGTATGGAATATACTATGAATGATACTGTGAAGATAAATATAGCCAAGGTATTTGAAGTTGCCTGGAATGAAATGATGCTTGAGGATAATGAACAGCCGTCAACCGGCAGACTGTGGGAACATTTTAAAGCGCACCTGGAGAATGCTGTAAATGCAACCGGTGACGGAATCATGCATCACCTCAATTATCAGACATTCACTCAACCCGAGCTTATCCTCAACCTTTTCCAGCATGGACTGATTGAAAAGGGTGTAAATATAACTGACGGCGGAGCCAACTTTTATAATATGTGTGTGGACGGATGCGGCATTGCAACGGTTGCCGACAGTTTCGCTGCCTGTGAGCAGCGGATAGAAATTGAAAAGAAAATAAGCTTTACTGATATTACCGGCTTCATTAAATCTAACTATGAAGGTAAAGACGGAGAATACATCCGCCAGATGATGCTTCACAGCGACCGTTACTGCCAGGGTAATTCATTAGCCGATGCATGGGCGGTAAAAGTCAGCAAATTGTACACAAAGCTGATCAGAAATCTCAATAACATTCATCCTGGCATTAACTTCATCCCCGGATTCTTTTCATGGTCAAATACCATTAAGCTTGGCAATGCGGTAGGAGCCACGCCAAACGGCAGGCGCAGCAAAGAACCAATAAACCATGGCGCAAATCCAACGAGCGGCTTCCGAAAGGATGGCGCCGTCACCGCGATGTGCAATTCCATTGCAGCCATACAGCCGGGCTACGGCAACACGGCGCCGGTCCAGCTTGAGGTCGATCCCGGTATTGCAAATGATGAAGAAGGCGTGTGTAAAATGGCCAGCATGATACGCACTATTCTGAAGACCGGGAACACGCTGCTGAATATAAACATTATTGACGCCAAAAAAATACTTGAAGCGCATAAGGACCCGTATAAATATCCCGATCTGGTTGTACGTGTAACAGGATTTACGGCATTTTTCGCAATGCTTTCACCGGAATTCCGGCAGCTGGTTGTTGACAGAGTACTTGCTGTCAATAGTGAGCAAAAAATATGAACAGAAAGAAGGTTTGCTTATGTTACGTAAAGTTGCAATGGAAGAAATTGATGTTTCTAAAAAACGAAATCAATCTGTTTTAATTTGTGCAGGAGAAGTTGAAGGGGCAAGCGTATACCATCACACGGCTGTCGTTGGAAGCTCAATTGAATTTGCTCCGGATACCGGTTATTTCCACATACTTATTTTGATCAAAGGGAAAGCCTTATTTTGCACCTCAGGGAATGAGTATTTCTACGATGAACGTGTATCGTTTGTCCCTGCGCCTGATAAGTCCCTTGCAGTAAATGCTGTTACGGACATACAGGTTTTGGAGATTAAGTGGAAGATACTGGAGGACGATATTCATGAATTGGCCGGTTATAATACAAAATTTCCTTTAATTCAGACATACGCCGATTCCAAGCAGTATAGAGACCGCAATAAAAGCGAAAAAACTATCAGCCGCGTTATGATTGAACAGCGTAATATTCCGCGATTTTGCATGGGTTCGGTTGAATCCTACGGGTATGATCTTGTAAAACCTCATGGCCATCCCATGCTGGATCAGTTTTTCTTCAGCTTTCCGGAAAATGATATGGACGTGCTGATAGACGGGGAACATATACATATGACGGGGAACGTTCTTATGCACATACCTCTGGGCTCCGATCATGGCGTTGAGGTTATTGAAGGCAAACACATGCACTATATGTGGATTGACTTTATGGTAGATGATACTGCAATGGCCAGGCTTGATACAAGTCATATTGCAACCGGACTTATGCGCAGCTTTGAAAAAGAGAATAAGAAATAGCGGGAGGTTCATAAAGGAATGGAAATGAACCGGCCTCTAAAACTCTTTCCTACCCGCACATGGAGGACTTATACAGGCGGGAAGCTGCTGGATGAGCTGCATGGAATTTATGATACATCCGACGGGCATTTTCCTGAGGAATGGATAATGTCAGTTGTTTCTGCCCGCAATACCGGACGTGAGCAGTATAGGCATGAAGGCTTGAGCTTTCTGGATAGCTCGGATATTACTCTTAAAGAGCTGATAGAAACTAATGGTACGGAGTTGCTGGGCAAAAGACACGTGATAAAAAACGGAATGCAGACCGGTGTGCTTGTCAAGCTGATAGATTCGGCAGAACGGTTGACAATTCAGGTGCATCCTGATAAGGAAATGTCGGGGAGATTGTTCCAATCCGCATTTGGTAAGACAGAATGCTGGCATATACTGGGCGGCAGAGAGATTAATGGTGAAAACCCATGTATTTATATGGGTTTTAAGCCGGGAATCACCTGTGAGGAATGGAAACGGATTTTTCAAAAGCAGGATATTCCACGTATGCTTGACTGCCTTCACCGGTTTGAAGTGAAGGAAGGGGATACTTTCCTTATACACGGGGGCATTCCCCATGCAATAGGGGCAGGCTGCTTGCTTGTTGAAATCCAGGAGCCTACGGATTATTCAATCCGAACGGAACGTGTTACACCTGCGGGATATCAGGTATCAGATTTCATGTGCCATCAGGGATTGGGCTTTGAACAGATGTTTGAATGTTTTCATTATACGGGATATGACAAGGAGGAGACATATAAAAAGTGGCATATTGACTTGCGCATGACGTGCAAATCTTCAGGTTTCAAGGAATATGAACTGGTTGGATACAGGGAAACACCCTGTTTCAGGATGGTGAAGCTGGAAATCCGCAGGAATTATGAGCTGCATACAGACGGTACATTTTCCGGCTTATATATGCTTTCAGGAAACGGTACGTTTTCAGCTAATAATGTGAAGTATAACGCCGAACAGGGCGACCAGTTTTTTATTCCGGCAGCAGTGGACAGATGCATGATCGAAAACTGCGGGGACAGGCCGATTAACGCAATACGCTGTTTTGGGCCGTCTTGTTGAAATTATGATACTAAAACAGAAAATGTGATGTTGGTTGTCTATTATAACACCTTTATAATAATATTATCAGGGTACCTTTGGAGGCTAATAATGAAAATGGTTTTGAAAACCGATATGGTACTAAAAACAAAAAAGAAAAACAATTTAATTTTAAGTATTAGACGCTACTGGGAATTGTACCTGATTTTTCTGCCTGTAGCGATCTGGTTTATCATATTTAAGTATGTGCCGATGGCAGGAATTATACTTGCATTTAAAAAGTACAATCCTGTTGCGGGAATATTTGACAGTCCGTGGGTGGGCCTGGACAACTTTTTCAGATGCTTTAATTCACCGGCTTTTTTAAGCAGCCTTAGAAATACTGTAATAATAAGTTTGCAGAGGCTTATATGGGGTTTCCCCATGCCTGTCGTTTTTGCGATTTTTTTAAACGAGGTGCAGCAAAGAAAATTCAAGAAGGTTGTTCAAACAGTAAGTTACCTGCCGCACTTTATATCCTGGTCAGTTGCAGGCGGAATTTTTTATATGCTGCTTTCACCTACATCCGGAGTTGTCAATACATTTTTAAAATCTCTCGGCATGCAGGCAATAAACTTTCTCGGTGATTCCTCATACTTCCGGTCTGTCGTAGTTGCAACTGATATATGGAAAAACATGGGGTGGGACGCCATTATATACCTGGCAGCATTGGCAGGAGTAGACTGTGAGATGTATGAAGCCGCGTATATTGATGGTGCCAGCAGGCTAAAACGTATTATCTATATAACTCTTCCGTCAATATCGAACATTATTGTAATCATGCTGATCCTCAGAGTGGGCCATCTGTTTAATGTAAGCTTTGAACAGATATTCATACTGCTCAATCCTATGGTGCTGGAGGTAGGAGAGACTTTAGGCTATTATATTTACAGAGTCGGATTGTATAATCCGAACAACTTTGGTTTTGGTACGGCAGTAGGGCTTTTTGAATCTGTAATTGGTTTGGCGCTGGTTATTACCACAAATAAACTGAGCAAGAAAATTAATGATGATGGGGGAATATGGTAAATGATTAAGTGCAGGAAAGGTGTGGGAGATATCACGTTTGATGTGCTGAATTATGGATTTATGTTATTTATAGCGTTTGTTACTCTTTACCCTTTCTATTATATCCTGATCGGTTCGCTGTCATCTATAGGAAGTGTAGTTAGCGGCAAGTTTCTTTTGTGGCCTGAGGGGTTTAATATCGGAGCATATTCTGTTGTTTTTAAAAATCCAATGATACCGGGGGCGTACAAAAACACAATATTCATTACAATAGCCGGCACAATAATAAGTATGACATTAACAGTTCTTGGGGCATATGTCCTGTCGAAGAAATATTTGCCGGGTAGAAACTATTTAACTTTATTTGTTATTATAACCATGATGTTTAATGGTGGCTTAATCCCTACATATCTTACGGTTAAGGCGGTTGGTTTTGGCAATACCTTATGGGTGCTTATCATTCCTGGCTGTATTTCTGCTTACAACATGATTGTAATGCGTAATTTTTTCATGACTATTCCGTCAAGTATGGAGGAATCTGCCAACATTGACGGAGCATCACAAATCCAAATACTTATATCCATAATTTTACCATTGGCACTGCCGGTTATAGCAACCATTTCATTATTCTATGCGGTATCGTACTGGAATTCATACTTTAATGCCATAATTTACCTGACAAATTCAGATTACTGGCCTCTCCAGGTAGTCCTGAGGGAGGTGCTTATACAGGGAAAAACCGAATATTTTATGTTCGAGGACGAATTAAATGTCCCTACAGAAAATGTAAAAATGGCTTTAGTGATTGTTACCATATTGCCAATACTTTGTGTCTACCCATTCCTGCAAAGATATTTTGTCAAAGGATTAATGGTAGGTTCCCTGAAAGGCTGATTATTTGAATCCGACCATTATTCTGTCGCACGAATGGCAATTAGTTAATTTGGTACGAACCGGTCGTCCGGTTTTGTATAAATAAAGTAAATCAGGAGGAAAAAGAACCATGAAAAAAATGTTGAGTACACTGATCGTAGTTATTCTGTGTTTTGGTTTACTATTCGGATGTTCGGCAAAAGACACCGGTAAAACAACCGAGTCGCAGCCGGAACAGTCAAGTGCAGCAGCAAATGAGGTGCAGACGGCGCAGCCGGGCACAGTTGACAAGACTGCACAGAGTGAGCCGGTTAAGGTCAAGGTATTTATGCCTGGCACCCGTAAAGAGGATGCGAATACGGATTTAATTAAGGAACAGATTAAGAAGGATACAGGGGTGGAATGTGAGCTTCTTTTAACTACAAATGATAGTTGGGAACAAAAATTTACTCTTCTCTATTCTTCCGGTGAAAAGATGGATGTGATGACACTTACTCCATTAGTATATGACACATATGCTGCACAGGGAGCATTTAAGGATATCAGCGGCCAGTATAAAGATTATCCGAATCTGATAAAGTACCTGCCTGAAAAAGCATGGGAACGGGTGAAGGCAGATAATAAAGTGCTTGGAGTTCCCAAGGTCAATACGGAGGGCAAATACTGCCTTTGGATCAGACAAGACTGGCTTGACAAGCTGGGACTGAAAGTACCTGCAACTCTGGATGAATTTTATAATGTAATGGAGGCATTTACTAAGCAAGATCCCGATGGGAACAAGAAAGACGATACGGTAGGTTACACATTTGTAAATCTTCAGCCTTTTTACGGGGCATTTGGAGTTCAACCCGGCATGTATACCTTGGAAGGTGAAAAAGTATCCACTAATTCCATATCCGAAAATTATAAAAAGTCCCTTCAGTATATAAATAAACTATATGCTAATGGGTATATGGATCAGGAATCTTTTATACTTAAAACGGAAAAGCTTGCGCAGAAATGTATCAGTAATTCGGTGGGAGCTTTTACTGCATGGTGGTCTCAGGAGTATGTCCTGTATAATCAATATAAAGTGAATGAACAAAATCCCAATGCAAAGTTTACTATTTTGGAACCTCCGGTGGGGCCTGAAGGAAAAAGCGGTATGAATGCACAGGATTACCTTGAAAAAGTTTTAGCAATACATAAGGATTCAGAGGTAACGGAAGCTGCTTTGAAGTTACTTGACTACATGTTGAGCGATAATGGCTGGAGAACCACTAATTATGGCGTTAAGGACCTTCATTGGCAAATGACCGGGGATAAAGTAACTTATATAGGAAGTATGGTCGGAAAAGATGTAAAGGGTGCTGAAATTAATAATACAAATATCTCTGTATATATGATGTTCAATCGAGAAGACCTATATAGTGAAAGGTTTATTGGTGATACTACATTTACAAATGCACAGAAGAACGGATATGAAAAAGCAACTTTTAGTCCTTTAATCAGTGATCTTTTTGTTGGCTTGAGGACAGATGAAAAAAATGAATTCGCTGCTGATGTAACAAAATATGAAGAAGAAATGAGAATGAAATTTATCCTGGGCGAGGAATCTTTTGATAACTGGAGTAAGTATGTTGATAAATGGAAGTCTGTCGGAGGAGAAAAAGTCAGACAGTCTTTATTAAAGGTATACAACCAGAAATACGGTAAAAGCTATACATTTTTAGAGCCATAATAGGTTTGTTTATAGGTTGCAGTATTTTATGAATGCTATTATTTGATTTGGGGGACACAGTATGACGCGTATTGTAGAGGACAGACGGTGTATATTTGACAAGGGAAAATATGATGTAATTGTTGCCGGCGGGGGCGTTGCCGGAGTTGCTGCCGCACTGGCGGCTGCACGTGAGGGCGCCGATACACTGCTGATCGAAAAAAGCGTCATGCTGGGCGGCCTGGGAACCATTGGGCTGATCAGCTGGTATGAACCTCTTTGCAATGGGCGGGGAAAGAAAATTATCGGAGGGATACCGGAAGAACTCCTTAAACTTGCGATAGAATACGGCCCCGATGATCTGCCGGAGGAATGGCGTGACGGCCAGCCCCGGCAGCCCACCGGCAGTCGGTATGCAACCCACTTTTCCCCCAGTATGTTTGCAATGGTGCTGGATGACATTCTTATAAAGAACAAAGTAAATCTTTTATTTGATACACTGGTTACCTGTCCTATAATGGAAGATAACCACTGTTATGGTCTGATTGTGGAAAACAAAGAAGGCCGTGAATTTTATCAGGCGAAAGTTGTAATTGATTGCACGGGTGATGCGGATGTATTTGATCGTGCGGGAGCTCCATGCATGGAAGGAAAAAATTATCTGACCTTTATAAGTCATGCAACAACAGTTGAACTTGCAGATAAAGCAGTAAAAAATAATAATATACTTAACCTCCGGAAATGGGAAACTGTCGGTTCAAATCTCTATGGTAAAGGTCATCCGGAAGGCATGAAGCTCTTTACAGGACTTACTGGAGAAGAAGTGACAGAATACGTTCTGACAGGACGCCAGATGCTGTTTAATAAATTGAAGAACAATAACAAGTTTGCATCAGATATTATTTCTCTACCTAACATGGCACAGTTAAGAACTACACGCCATATTTGCGGCGAGTATGAGCTGACGGGTAACGATGTATTTAAAAGCCCCTGCGATTCCATTGGTACTGCAGGCGATTTCAGAAAACCCGGAGATTGGTACGAAATACCTTTCAGGTGCCTCTATAATGCAAAGTTTGATAATTTGCTTGCAGCAGGCCGTATAGTTTCAGCAAGCGGTGACGGATGGGAAATAACGCGTGTAATACCTGTTGCAGCACTTACAGGACAAGCTGCCGGAACTGCTGCCGCCATTTGTGCGGTAAAATCATGCAGCACCAAAGCGGTTGATATGGTTTCGCTGCAGGAAAAGCTGAAATGTAAAGGCATAATGATACACTATGAGGAGGAGAAGTAATGTTTTTATCTGTATTTTCTGATGAGATCTACAAGGATGTAAAAGAAGCGTTGCCTATTTACGGTTCATGGGGTATGACGCATGTGGATTTCCGTTCGCGTATCAACGGCAAGGGCATAGAGAAGCAGACAGCCGAAGAGTTAAAAGAACTGAAAGCACTATTGGATAAATTGGGACTGAAAACAGGCGTATTGCAGACATCTTTCTGCAAATTGAATTTGCCGGACAGTGAGCAGCAGGCAAAGGAGCTTGAAAAGCTTGAGGGCATAATCCGCGCAGCGGATATACTAGACTGCCGTTTGGTCCGATCCTTTAACTATTGGCAGCACACGCCTGATGAAGCATTGTTTGGACAACTTTGCGTAAGGCCTGATGAGATGTCAGGAGTTTTGGAGATGTTCTACCCGTTTGCCAGAAGAGCAAAGGAAGCCGGTCTTATTTTAGGCTTTGAAAATTGCGGGCAGACACCTGATGAAGTAATAGCCCTGCTGGAAGCGTTAAATGTACCGGAGTGGGGACTTGCCTGGGATGTATCCAATAATTTCGAAATTCTTCCCGAAGCACAGGGCGATTGCGTTGAATACTTTACAAAATGCCTTAAATACGCAAATATGGTTCATGTTAAAGCACGTGGTGTATTACCGGAGATAGACTGTAAAAAGGTACCATGGGACAGAGTACTTAGCGGCATATCTGCAACCGGAAAAAATATGCCTGTCTCGATAGAGACACATAATCCTGCAACAAGCCCTTTGACACATGAAGACGCAACACATAGGTGTATTGATTATATCAGGAAGGTCTGGCCATCGGCAGCCCCGGCTGATTTGCATTCGGCATTGGAGGTAAAGAAGGCTTTTAAGCGTCCGTATGAGGACGATCCTGTCCGCATGACAGTTGTCGGCCTTGGAATGGGCAAGCTCCGTGTTCGGCAGATTACCGAGACTTCCGGCATAAAACTAATGGGAGTGTGTGACATCAACCTTGCCCGGGCGAAAGAAGTCGGAGAGCAGTATAATGTGCCTTACAGCGACGATATAAATGTGTTTTTAAATAATCCGGGGGTTGAAGCGATGTATATTGTTACACCTACAGGCTTGCACTGTTCTATCGCTGAAGAATGCCTGCGTGCAGGAAAGCATGTTTTGCTTACAAAGCCGATGGATGCAAACACAGAAAACTGTGACCGCGCTATAGCATTGGCAAAGGAAAAGGGACTCCTGCTTGGAATGGACTTTGACCTGCATTTCCGCGGCCCGCTTACAGAGCTTGAGAAAGCGGTCAGAGAAGGATGGTTCGGGCGCATACTTTATGCAAATGTTAATCTGAATATTTTCAGAAGCGAAGAATATTACAAGGAGAACGACTCCTGGCGGGGTACATGGAAATACGACGGAGGAGGGGCATTCAGTAATCAGGGTATCCATGAGATTGACCGGTTGATTACTGTACTGGGGATGCCTAATAGAGTAAAAGCATCTATTGCGACACAAACACATAATATTGAAGCTGAAGACATAGGCATAGCGCAGTGGGAATATGACAACGGATGTATTGCCCGGATATCTTCCACTACATCCTACCCGGCCTCTTCCTGGTATACGCGTATTGAAATGCATGGGACAAAAGGAGCATATCTTTTTTGCTCCGGAGGGCCGGAAGGCAGTCATATTTATTGGTGGTCCAACGGAAAATGGAGCGAAGAAGCACCTTATCCCATGCCAAACCTGTGGAGGCAGGCAAGTGACAATTTTGCCTGCAGTATACGGACCGGAGAGCCACTGATCCTGGACTACAGGCCTGGAAGGAATTCCCGTTTTGTACTGGACGCTATGTATAGAAGCGCTAAAAACGGCGAAGGTTGGATTGATATTAAAGAAATGGAGTAAATAAATGAGCGTATTTAAATCAAATGATATTGTTTTATTCCAGGGCGACAGTATTACGGATGCAGGTCGAAGCCGCGAAGATGACAGCCTTCTTGGAAATGGCTATCCGATGATGATAAGAGCCTGGTATTCTTCCAGATTTATTGAAGATCATGCTGTCTTCCTGAATAGGGGGATTAGCGGAAACAGAGTGAAAGACCTGCTGATCCGGCTGGAGAATGATTTTATTGATTTAAAGCCAACATGGGTTTCAATCCTGATCGGCGTCAACGACTGCTGGAGAAGATATGACAGAAATGATCCCACATCAGCGGAAGAATTTGAAGAACGGTACAGAAAACTGTTGACTGAATTGAAACAAAATCTTGATGCAAAAATTATACTGTGCGAACCGTTCCTTTTACATGTCACTGCTGAAAAAGCATCATGGAGAGAAGACCTGGATCCTAAAATTAAAGTTGTCAGAAAGCTGGCGAAGGAATTCAATACCTTGCTTGTTCCATTAGACAGTGTATTTTCGCAAGCCGCTCAAAAACGTTCTCCCGAATTCTGGAGCGCGGACGGGATTCACCCCACAGCGGCAGGACATGCTCTAATTGCGAGGACATGGCTGAAGACGATGGGATTTTAAAGACCTTTGTAATATTATGCAATATAAGGAGAGACTTGAGAATATGCTATAAAATAATAAAACCCGGCTGAAATTCAACCGGGAATTTTGTTTTTGGGTGACTTTAACAAAAGTACAGATACTTCATCGGCAAACTGAGCCCTATCATTTTCAATGCAGCATTGCATGCACAGGGCATAACGGCTGAAGAATCAATTTTCGTTGATGATACAAAGTTTGAAGCAGGTGGTGCACGCGAACAGGGATTAACTTCCTTCTGGCTTGACCGGAGTGGCGCAGCGCCTAGCCGGCAATGGACGATTCGAGATCTGAACGCATTGGTTGATTTTGTTGATAATAAATAATATGACGAATCGCATGTTTACACCATGCACAATTAAATGATATCATTTTGATTAGATTATTTACCTGTAACAGGGAGCGAGCATATGATGAAATATCCTTTTGATTGTATTAGCGATCTGGTTTTTGCAGATCAATATATCGAGCCGGCGGATGTAATACTGGTGCCAGGGAGCAGCAGACCACAGGCGGTAATAAAGGCTGCCGGGCTTTATAAAGATGGCTTTGCACCGTATATTCTGCCTTCGGGCGGGCCAAATAATAAATTACAACAGTACCTTTCGGAATGGGAATTCCTCAAGCAGGAAGCAATGAAACACGGTGTGCCTGAGAAAGCAATTCTTAAAGAAGATATGGCAAGAAATACATTTGAAAACGCCCGCTTTTCGCTGCGGGTTCTGGAAGAAAGCGGTATCCCGTTCAATAAGGCAATACTTGTTTGCAAGGAGTACCATTCGCGTCGGGCTCTACTAACATATCAAACCGTTTTCCCGGAGGATGTAACTTTCTTTGTGTATCCTGTAGCAGATTACAGAGGGATTCGGAAAGATAACTGGCACACAGATGAAAAATGGATCCGGATAGTCATGGGCGAGGTAGTGAAGATAGGAAAATATTTTGAAAAGGAAATTGCCGGACTGGCACAAAAATATGAATGATATGCATGCTGGAAGCCATTTTGAATCACTGAATGAAATAATGCGGGGGTTGATGTTATGATCATTCGTAAAGCAGCGATAGAGGATTATGAGGATATTTACCGCTTAAATAAAGAAGGGCTGGGGTACGATTATCCTGTTGAAAAGACGAAGGATAAGCTGCAAGTTATTCTGGACTTAACAGAGGATAAAATCTTTGTTGCAGATCATGAGGGAAAAGTTGCCGGATATATACACTTGAGTTCCTATGAATGTACCTACTGTGACAATCTAAAAAATATAATGGCTTTGGTTGTTGATGAAGCTTACCGCAAAATGGGGATCGGAAGGAGGCTGATCCAGACAGCTGAAGAATGGGCAAAAGGGTCTGGTTCAAAAGGCATTCGCCTGGTTTCAGGCTTTAACAGGACTATAGCACACCAGTTTTACCTTGCCTGCGGATACGTGCTGCGAAAAGAGCAAAAAAATTTTATCAAGTGGTTTTAGGCGTATTTTGGTGTTCTAAACTCCAGATTGCATTTTCCTGAAACCGACTGATCTGGCCGAAGAAAGAATGCAAGTGGCTAGAAATATTCTACTAAATTATGAACATGACATATAGCTGTCTTATTCGCTGTGATATATTCGTCATATATATCAATATTGAAAGGGCGGTTGTGTATGGTTGAATCGAGATGCGGCATTTTGTGCAGCGAATGCTCTTACAGGGAGCCAAATAATTGTCCGGGATGTGTAAATGCCGGCACGATTTTTTGGGGGGAATGCAGTGTCAAGAAGTGCTGCGAAGCAAAAAAATTGTCTCACTGCGGCAAGTGTGCTGATTTCCCATGCGAAGTAATAAAGGAATATTCATATGACAAGGAACACGGAGATAATCCTCCCGGTGCCAGAATCGAAATGTGTAGAAAATGGATGGAAGAAGAGTGTTCAGAATGACAATAAAATAAAAGTATTAAAACGTTAGGTGGAGGTAATGATGAGCGATGGAATAATTACGAGAGCGGAAGCTATCGTTAAGGCGGAGAAAACTGCAGTTATAGCATTGATTGATGAGGACGGATTCCCCAAGGCATCTACAATTTCGAACATAAAAACTGACGGAATAAAGCACATCTGGTTTACGACAAGTCTTACATCCGGAAAGGCAAAGTGCCTCCGCATAGGCAATAAGGCAGGACTATGCTACTGTGATGGAGGCAACAATATCTCGCTGATGGGGACAATTGAGGTTCTGACAGAGCCTGGAATCAAAAAGGAGCTTTGGGAAGATGGCTTAGGAAGCTTTTTTCCGGGCGGTATGGAGGATACTAATTATTGTGTGTTAAAATTCACTACTGATAAAGTGGTTTTATGGATCGATTCCATATATAAGGAATTTGATAATATTAATAAAGGTAAAAGTATTTTATAGGCTTGCCAAATCATTGGATGCAAAATAAAACTTTCCCGCTTGCAGGAAAGTTTTATTTTATCTCTTAACTCATAAATCTGAATTGTAATGGCAGGTCGCAGGATATGTTAAATTTGGCGATACTGCTAAGGAGACAGTCAGCATCGGAGTTTTGCATAAGCATGAAAGGATAGGCTTTATTATTGATGGGGTATATAGTGCAACAAATTTTTCGGTTGATAGTGAGGATATTAGTTATTGCAATTTTTTGAGAAATGATTGCATAGTAATGGATTTTATATTATACTTTTAGTATTAATTTTATTACCTGATAATATTAGCAAATGCTAACTTTGAAATTATTACTAAAGAAGCATTTAATAGCAGGACGGCGATGGAACGTGCCTCTTGCTTGAGGCTGCAAGCACTATAAAACTTGCTTGCAGAGAGCATTCATTGTGTAAATTGTTTGTACTCGAACTGAAAATTTTGCCCTAAAAGGAGTGTGTACAATGAATTATTTCCTGACGGAAGAACAGCAAATGATTAAGGAGCTGGCTGCAAAAATAGCCGATGAAAAAATTGCGCCGGTAGCCATTCAGTACGATGAAGAAGGCAAATTTCCGCATGATATCGTGAAGATCCTTGCCGATTCTGACTTGTGCGGTGTTTATATACCCGAAGAGTATGGCGGGCTTGGCGGAGGCATACTCGAAATGGCACTGGTCGTTGAAGAACTGAGTCGCGCTTGCGGCGGAATTTCTTTGGCATTTGCAGGTACCGGACTTGGAACCTTCCCGATTATTCTTTTTGGCAATGAAGAACAGAAAAAGAAGTACCTTCCCGATATCGCAGCAGGTAAAAAACTTGCCGCTTTCGGCCTGACTGAAGCTAATGCCGGCAGCGATGCCGCCGGTATACAAACAACAGCTGTACTCGACGGGGATGAATATGTTCTAAACGGAACAAAGCAGTGGATCACAAACGGCGGAGAGGCCGATGTTTATACGGTTATTGCCTGCACCAACAGAAGCAAGGGCGCAAGAGGCTTTTCAGCATTTATTGTTGAGAAAGGTACTCCCGGTTTCTCGTTTGGTAAAAAAGAAAATAAAATGGGCATCCGCGCATCCTGCACCAGGGAGCTTGTTTTTGAAAACTGCAGAATACCAAAAGAAAATTTGCTCTCGAGGGAAGGCATGGGCTTTATCGTAGCGATGAAAACGCTTGACAGGACCAGACCGGGTGTCGCTTCACAGGCTTTAGGTATTGCGCAGGGCGCGTTTGAGGAAGCGGTGAAGTATTCAAGGCAGAGAGTCCAATTCAACCAGCCCATATCGTCATTCCAGGCGATCCAGCATATTCTGGCCGATATGGCGATTCAGATAGAAGCTGCAAGAGCTTTGATCTACCAGACCTGCCGCTATATTGACAGCGGTGCGAAGGAGTTCTCCAAGGAGTCGGCTATGTGCAAGGTCTTTGCATCCGATACGGCAATGAAGGTTACAGTTGATGCAGTTCAGGTTCTTGGAGGATATGGATATATGAAGGAATATCCGATTGAGAAAAGGATGAGGGATGCAAAGATTACACAGATTTATGAGGGTACAAACCAGATTCAGAGAAATGTTATTGCTTTGGAACTCATAAAGGAATCTTCCAAAAAGTAATACAGACTCTATAATATTTTAGGTATTTATTATAATATATTTTGCATTCATTCAAAATTCGTTGAAGCACTATTTGAATTATGCTAAAATGAATCATTCCGGCATGTAGCGTATGTGAACCGTATGGTTCTTGCACTACATGCCTGAATCATTTGGAAACCATATCGAAAGCAGCAAAACGAATTCTGCATACGCATGATTTTTTGCGTTATTATTTTCTAAGGGGTGAGATTTGTTACTATGAACATCGTTGTATGTGTTAAGCAGGTACCTGGAACAACGGAAGTAAAGATGAACAAGGAAACAAATACAATTATCCGGGAGGGTGTCGAAGCTATTGTAAATCCTTTTGATACCTATGCAGTTGAAGAAGCGCTGCGTATCAAGGAGAAAACAGGCGGAAAGGTAACAGTTCTGAGCATGGGTATACCGGCTGTTGCGGATCTTTTAAAGGAAACCATTGCCCTCGGAACGGATGAAGCGGTTCTGCTCAGTGACAGAGCCTTTGCCGGAGCCGATACGCTTGCGACCTCCTATGCGCTTTCAATGGGTATCCGCAAGATAGGCGATGCGGATCTGATCATCTGCGGCAAGCAGGCTACCGACGGCGATACTGCTCAGGTGGGTCCGAGCCTTGCTGAAAAGCTGGGATATCCTCATACTACTTATGTAAGAAAGATCGAAGAAATAAAAGATGGATATATCCGTTGCCAGAGAATGACCGAGGATGGATACGAAGTAATAGAGATGCCTCTACCGGCAGTGATCACTGTTGTGAAAGAAATAAACGAACCCAGGCTGCCTTCCATTAAAGGTATGATGCGGGCTAAAAAGGCTGTAGTACAAGTCTGGACTGCAGACGATATTAATGCGGACAAGAACCGCTGCGGCTTGAAGGGTTCACCCACACAGGTAGTCAAAACATTCGTACCGGTTCATGATATCAAGAGCGAAATGATTGAAGGAGATGCGCAGGAACAGGCCGGGAAGCTGGCGGAGAAGCTGATGGAAATGCAGTTCCCCGTATGCGGCTGATGCTACAATATATTTTGGAGGTTATTTTATGGCAAATATAAAAATACTTTTGGATAAATGTTATGGATGCAGGATGTGTGTAGGAGGCTGCCCCTTCAACGCCATCAAGGTGGTTGATAAAAAGGCTGTAATACAGGACAATTGTACTCTTTGCGGAGCTTGTGTCTCTTCCTGCAAGTTTAAGGCGATCGACTTTGAAAAGGATGAGAGTGGAAATTCTTCTGATCTTTCACTTTATAAGAATGTGTGGGTATTTGGTGAGCAGAAAAACAGCGAGCCGGCAAATGTTGCACTGGAATTGCTCGGCGAAGGCAGAAAACTGGCGGATCAGCTTAAAGTAAAGCTGGCAGCTGTTCTAATAGGTGAAAATGTGGAAGCTGCCGCAAAAAAATTAGTATCATATGGAGCCGATGAGGTATATCTGGTGGATGATCCTTCCTTGAAGGATTATAATGATGAATCTTATGCGGATATATTTGTACAGCTTATCAGCAGATACAAGCCGGAAATCGTACTTCTGGGAGCGACTACTTATGGCCGTTCGCTTGCACCAAGAGTCGCTTCCAGGCTGAATACCGGCCTTACGGCTGATTGTACGAAGCTTGAAATAGACTTGGAGAAAAGATTGCTGCTCCAGACACGGCCTGCATTTGGAGGTAATCTGATGGCTACCATCATATGCCCGAACCATAGGCCGCAGATGTCGACAGTCAGGCCAAAGGTTATGAAGGCTCTTGAACCGGACATGTCTCGAAATGGAGAGATCATCCGGCCGGAAATTGTAATACCGGAGGATGTAAAGGTAAAAGTAGTTGATGTGGTTACAACATTATGTGAAAAGGTGAATTTGACAGAAGCGGATATTATCGTTTCAGGCGGCAGAGGCATGGGCGACCCTAAGAATTTCGCACTGGTCGAGGAATTGGCGGCAGTCCTTGGCGGAGCCGTAGGAGCATCGCGTGCGACAGTTGACGCAGGATGGATCGAATACAGCCACCAGGTAGGCCAGACCGGTAAAACCGTAGGCCCCAAGGTATACTTTGCTTGTGGCATATCAGGAGCTGTTCAGCATTTAGCCGGGATGTCCTCATCCGATACAATCATTGCAATAAACAAAAACCCTGATGCTCCTATATTTAAAGTTGCAACCTTCGGTATTGTCGGTGATGTGCTCGAGGTTCTTCCGGCTTTAACTGCAGAGTTTAAGAAACGACTTGGGTAAACCATTAACTGTTATAATAGTCACTTTAGCCAGTTCCAATAGGGCGTCTTAACTTTTCTGCAAGACGCCCTTAATCAATTCCGATAGATGTATCCGTATTTTATTGTCTTTAACAATAGGATAACCGGCTTTGAGCCAGCCATTATTCAGGCTGATATTGAGTGATCGAGCCTTAAAACCTGCCATATTCAGAACCGCTGTTGTCTGCCCGGAAGTGCCTAAACCTTAAAAGTTTTAAGTTATAGCGCCTGCAAAATCAGTGTTGACAGTGTCTGGAAATAAACATATAATGAAAATGAATTAATTCCTGCAGAGTAATGCAGAAATTGAATTTTTGTTAGAAAGGAGTTGTGTTAATGTCGGCAAAAAATGTTGAGGTGGTTTTTCAATAATTGAATATCGGCACAGGTATTCGGATGCGTATATGAGGGCTTGATGATATGCCGTTCCTGACAAGGAACAATATATTAATGAGCTTAATAGATGGTATTTGTAATACCATGTGCAGCTTCTTTCGAGCAACCAGGATGCATGGGCGAGCACGCATTGGTAGCGTGTTTTTTTTATTGCTTTTATTAATATGACGGGGTACAAATCAATATGATGAATATCCCAATCAGATCCGTAGGTGGCCGATATCTACGGATTTTTTGCGCTTGTTTTACAAGAGACTTTCGGAGCTGGGGAACTGCTTGTCCAGTGCAGTCTTGAAATCGTAGACAGAAGGTTATTAAGTAAAATCAAAATAAAAGGTGGATGGTGATTATGATGAAAAAGAAAAGTGCTTTTGATTATATCAAGGAAATACGTAATAGCTGGGTGATAAACCCCCGAACCAGAGTACAGGAGAATGACACAAAAAATAAAAAGAAACGCAGACAGAATGAAAAGAAATTAGTAAAGGACGGTTATGAAAAATGAATATAAAGGACTATGGAGGGAGGTATAGACAATGGATATAAAAATACGAAGTGAGAGAATATCTGATTATAACAGCATTGCGAATGTAAACTACGAGGCTTTTCTTGGGTGGCATCCGGACAATCAATATGTTTCAGAGCCTATTCTGGTGGACCTGCTCAGGCACAATAGCATGTTTGACCCTGAATTGTCGTTAGTTGCCGAATTAAATGGAAAAATCATAGGGCATGTACTTTTTTCACCTTTCAGATTTATAGTCCTTGGGGAAGAACAATTGGGAGCAGTACTGGCTCCGGTGGCTGTAATGCCGGAATTTCAGCATAAAGGCATCGGAAGCATGCTGATAGAGGAAGGGCATAAAAAAGCGAGGGAGCGTGGGTGCGCTTTTTCATTACTTTGCGGTCATGTGGGGTATTATCCAAGGTTTGGCTATAAGACAGCAATGTTTTCATTGTCAGGCAGTAAAGTTAGTATCAATACGGACCATTTTAGTAATGAGGATTTTTCCGATAGACCCGTTAATGGGCAGGACATTCCGTGGATACTTAATGCATGGGTAAGACAACACGGAAATGATGATCTTGCATTACTGCCAGGTAAAAACATAAGCGAATGGAGCAATCACAATTTGGAATGCCGCAGTTTGATCGTAATCAAAAATAACAGCATTTTAGGATATGTCAGGCATGACAGGTCGAATCCGTCGAATATCAAGGAATTACTGGCAAATAGTTCGGACGTTCAGGATATTCTGGCTTATATCGGATGGAAAAAGTTTGGTAAAGCGCAGGGTGAAATACATATTGCAGTGACTGCTGAAAAAATGCGGCTCGTACTTGGCAACACCGATACTATTGAGGTGTTGGATGAACATACTGCCTATAAAGCTTTCATGATCAAAATTCTTGATCAGGATAGCCCTATTTCAGGTTATTGTGAAAAAGCGGAAAAGGGGTTGGCTAAATCCGGTATTATCGTTTTCCCTCCAGTGTTTGACGTGGATGATGGAAGGACTGACTAGATATATCTGGAATGACCTGACAGGAAGCGATTTTATCAGAGAAGGAAATGTATCAGATTAATGCGATAGTATGAGCAGAAGTTGTTGGATTTTCTTATAAAGTAAAACATGTAAAGGAGAAAAAAATGTGTAATAGTGTTGTTACCCAAACTGTCGGAATTATAGCAGGAGAACTGTCAAAAGCTGCTTCCAAACATATGGCACTGATATTGAAAGAGCGTATTGAAGCGCGGTGTCCTGCTGTAGTAATTGAAGGTGAAGGGGATATAAATATCCACCTTTCCGTTTGCGCCGGTTTTGGGGAAGAAGGCTTCCGTATAGAAGATGGAAACAATGGCTGTATCAGCATAACCGGAAATGATTGCCTGGGGTTGCTTTATGGAATCGGGAAATTTCTGCACACATCATTATACGGCTGTGGGGGGGTTACGCCTTCAACGTGGCGTGGTACTTCAATTCCCCAGGGAAAGGTGAGGGGCATGTATTTTGCAAGCCACTTTTTCAACTGGTACCACGTAGCTACGGAATCCGAGCTTTCATGCTATATGGAGGACCTTGCATTATGGGGAGTGAATTCTATTATGCTGGTTTTTCCGATAATCAATCTCTTTAGCTGGGATGATGCCGAAACAGAAAACAGTTTTAATCAGATGAAAAAAATATACCGTTCTGCGAAGGTATTGGGCCTGAAAACCGGTTTGATAGTTGTCCCGAACCAGGATTTTAGAAAAGCGAGAGAAGATATAAAAGCAGTTCCTAATATAGATCCTTCGGGAAGAAAAGGGAATAATGGAAATAATATTTGTCCTAATGCCCCCGGAGCGAAAGAATATATCATTAAAAATATGGAGGAAGTGTTTTCGCACATGAAGGATGTTGCGCCGGATTATCTCTGCCTTTGGCCGTATGATGAGGGAGGATGCGGATGCGACAGGTGCTATCCATGGGGTGCAAACGGATATCTTTCAATTTCGGAAGCTATTGCTGCGATTGCACATAAATTCTTCCCCAATATAAGAGTTATTCTTTCCACATGGGTATTCGACAACCCGCCCGAAGGTGAATGGGAGGGACTTTCAAAAGCACTTGCGGGAAAGGAAAGCTGGGTAGATTATATACTTGCCGACTCGCATGAAGATTTTCCTTCTTATCCGCTTAACAACCCTGTTCCCGGCAGACTGCCTCTTTTGAATTTTCCCGAGATAAGCATGTGGGGGCTTTCGCCGTGGGGCGGATACGGCGCAACGCCGCTTCCGGGCAGATTCGAGAGACTATGGAAGCAGGTAAGGCATATAGTTAAAGGTGGATTTCCATATTCCGAGGGAATATACGAAGATATAAACAAGGTCGTAATAAGCCGGTTTTACTGGGATGCCGGAACAACAGCCGAGGAAAGCCTTAAAGACTACATCTCATATGAGTTTTCGAAGGATGTAATGGATGATGTGATAAAGATGGTTGAGCTGATTGAGAAAAATCACTTAAAAGTGGTTGATGGGAACAGGGCGGACATTGATGACGCAGACCTGGCATTTGAAATCGCAGAAAGGGTAAATGGTAAACTGCCCGAATTTGCGAAAAAAGCGTGGCGATGGAGAATTCTTTATATAAGAACCCTTCTTGACAGGGAAAGGTACAAAGCTGTCAAAGAGGACGAATGGCCGTGGCCTTCCTGCAAATCATGGGGAGTTATGCTGGAAGGCAATAGACTGGCGGAAGATGCAATGAAGGAACTTGTTACTATATACCATGCTAAGTCTGTTGATGACGGTACTTGCCCACAGCATGCCTGGATACGTCCTCCTTTGAAGGCTTGAAAAAGGCATAAGCCGTGCCGAATTGGCAAAGATGCTGGGAATGGAGATTAGATAAAATATTCTGTTCATTTACCTTATGGAATGGTATATTTTTTATGGAGGCGATTTGTTTGATACTTTCAGGTCTTGAAATAAAAAAGCATCTTGGAAGCGGGATATTTATCGAACCTTATGCAGATAAATATCTTAACCCCAATAGTTATAATTTAAGGCTTCACAATGAGTTGTTAATCTATGAAGAAAATATCCTGGACATGAAAAGACCTAATAAAACCAGAAGAATTATTATCCCGGAAGAAGGGCTCGTGCTTGAACCGGGGAGATTGTATCTGGGGCGGACTCTTGAATATACGAAGACTGACGGTTATGTCCCTATGCTTGAAGGACGTTCTTCGATAGGGAGACTGGGACTTTATGTTCATGTAACTGCCGGTTTTGGGGATGTTGGCTTCAGTGGCTATTGGACACTTGAAATACAATGTGTTCAGCCTGTCAAAATATACCCGGAAGTGGAGATTTGCCAGATATATTATCATACGATTGAAGGAGAATATGATAAATACCGCAGCGGGAAGTACCAGAACAACACCGGCATACAGCCAAGTTTATTATATAAGGATTTTGAGAAGAGGGATTAAAGAAAATAATGATTTCTCCTGATTTGACAAATCATTAAAATAAAATATATAATGGTTGAAAACAAATACTGAAAAAGCGTTGATGGGAAGAAGTAAGGTTGATTGATTTCTACAGAGAGTTCCCGGATGCATGGGGAGCAGCAAATATAATTTGCGGCCAGCCCCTGTTGGTGAGAGGGGCAGAAAACGTCATTCCGAATACATCCCTGAGCTTCACACTGAAAAGGAAGGGAAAGGTGTGTCCCATATGGCTTTAGCGTCAAAAGGGGACATTCCTTGGACTTAAGCACATCGGAAGGAGAGGTGTGTCCCATATGGCTTTAGCGTCAAAAGGGGACATTCCTTGGACTTCAGTCCTTCAGAAGGAGAGGTGTGTCCCCTTACCTTATTAGGCTGCCGACGGAATCCTGCACCCGTTATAGTGCTAGAGGATAGCGTGCTTTGTTAGTAACTTATTGCCGCGAAATTGCGATAAAAAACAAGAAAATAGTTCCACATTCGCGGCAATAAGTACATTCGTTGGGTTGTGGGCGGTAGCCCACATTAGTTAGCATCAGTCCTCGATAAGGTCAACTGCTGCAAAGTGTTGGTAAATTGAGGTGGTACCACGGGAATAAGACTCTCGTCCTCTGAATGATATAGTGATTCAGAGAACGGGAGTTTTTTATTTTAGTAAAAGGGAGGAGCCGTATTTATGATGTCGATTGACGAACAAATTAAAATTATTGCCAAAGGAACGGATGAAATCATCAGTATGGATGACCTGCGAGTAAAATTGGAAAAGTCGCAGAAGTCAGGTAAACCGCTCATAATAAAACTTGGAATGGATCCAACAGCGCCGGATATTCACCTGGGTCATACGGTGGTTCTTCGGAAAATCAAGCAGTTTCAGGATCTAGGGCATAGGGCGGTTATCATCATAGGTGATTTCACCGGTATGATCGGCGACCCTACAGGAAAATCAAAAGCAAGAAAGCAGCTGACCCGGGAGGAAGTTGTAAAAAATGCGGAGACATATGAAAAACAGATATTTAAAGTCCTTGACAGGGAAAAGACTGAAGTGAGGCTTAACAGTGAATGGCTTTCCACACTCAATTTTGCAGATGTTATACAGCTGGCTTCCAAATGTACTGTTGCGAGAATACTTGAAAGGGACGACTTTCAGAAACGGTTTCAGGAGCATGAGAGCATAGGGGTCCATGAGTTTTTTTATCCATTGATGCAAGGGTACGATTCGATAAAAATAAAAGCGGATGTTGAAATCGGAGGTACAGATCAGCGGTTCAATATTCTCATGGGTAGAAATCTGCAAAAGGATTATGGGCAGGAGAATCAGGCTGCCATATTCATGCCTATTCTGGAGGGCACGGATGGAATCGAAAAAATGAGCAAGAGCCTCGGCAACTATATAGGGATCGATGAGGAGCCATGCGATATGTATGGGAAGGTTATGTCGATTCCTGATGTTTTAATCACAAGGTACTTTGAACTTGCTACCGATATACATCCGGATGAATTGGCTGATATAAAGGATTTACTGAACTCGGACGTTGTTAATCCGCGCGATGTTAAAATGAAGCTTGCCATTGAAATAACAGCTTTGTACTATGGGAGTGAAGCTGCGGCTATGGCGCAGGAACATTTTAAGATGGTGTTCCAGAGACGTGAAATGCCTGAAAACATTGCAGAACATGAAATCTCCGCGAGTATGCTTGACAGCGATGGGGTAGATGTAGTAAAACTTTTGGTACAGGTAGATTTTTGCTCAAGCAATAGTGAAGCAAGAAGGCTTATTTCGCAGGGCGCTGTAAAATTGAACGGCAGCAGAATCAATACGATGAAAATTGCCGGCTTATGTGACGGCGATATTATTCAGGCGGGCAAGCTGAAATATGTAAAAATTAAAATTCGGAGGCAGGATATATGAGCTTTGATGGATTTACACCGGAAGCATTGAAATTTCTTTTTGAAAATAAGCTGAACAATAGCAAGGAATGGTATGAAAGTCACAAAGACGATTATAAAAAATATGTTTATGAACCGTTTGTGGAGCTGATCAGAGAACTATCTCCCGATATGACTGCAATAGATGGCAGCCTTATCACCATCCCTTCAAAATTGATCTCCAGAGTGCGAAGGGATACGCGCTTTACCAGAGATAAGAGCCTGTACAGGGATAATGTCTGGCTTGTTTTTCTGAGGGACAAATCCATGATGTCAACTTCTCCCTGCTTCTGGTTTGAAATCAATCAGAAGGGGTCCAGCTATGGCACTGGCTATTATGGAGCGGAGGCAGGATCCATGGTTGAGATGCGGGAGATGATAATTGGCAGGGATCCTGCATTCCTCAGTGCGCTTGCATGTTATGAAGCCCAGGATGAGTTCGTGATCGGAGGCGAAATGTACAAAAGGAGCAAATTCCCGGAACAACCTGAGAACTTTAGGCAATGGCTGGACAGAAAGAATATTTATTTCGAGTGTGTCCAGAATGATTTCAAGCTTGCATTTTCAAAGGAATTGCCTGAAATACTAAGTAAAAGTTTCAGGAAGCTAAAGCCGATATATGATTTTCTCTGCATGGTAGAGAGCAGGGCATAGCTGCTGCAGCTCGTGCTCAGGAAGTGAAGTGCAGCCCTGGCTTTGTTATAGAGTAAATGAAAAACCCTCAAAATAGAATGATTTTATCTCGTCTTTGAAGGTATATGTCTTGTTTTTTGATAATTTTTTATCTTCAAAAAGATAAATATGGATTTCCTGATTTACCGGATCCACGATCCAGTACTCGTGAACTCCGCAAGCCATATACAAATCCATTTTTTTAATGTAATCCTTGCTTTTGGAGGATTCGGAGACAACCTCGACCATCAGCGCGGGTACTCCTTTATAAAACCCGTCTTCACCCATTTTTTCCTCCAGATCGCAGATAACCATCAAGTCAGGCTGAACCATGTTCCTTTTTTTGGCATTACGGTTCAATTCTATGTCAAATGGCGACAATGCCGGAGTACATTTTTTCCCCTTGAACCAATTATGGAATATTACTGCCAATTCATATATGATTTGTTGGTGTTTTACTTTGGGAGAGGCAAGAAGATATATTTCACCATCGATGTACTCATACCGTTCTTCACTTTTTTCACGTATCTTGAGGAACTTTTCGTAGGATATTTTCTTTTTCTCAAACGAATATGCGGCGGAATCTTCGCGAAAAGTGGTATACAAACCGTCGTCATCATCATCTTCCTGTATTGCGGTAAGCTTTCCAACTTCTCTTCCGTTGCTTGTGATTATGATATCCTCTTTAGCAGCCAGGCGTATGTATTTACCAAAATTATTCTTTACTTCGGTAGCGGTAGCTTTAATCATATTGTACCTCCAAGCATAATAATCAGCTAAATCAGCTAAAAATATTATACCGGGTTTAGCTGATGCTGTAAAGTCATTCTGCGACTTGTCTATTTGTCATAAAGCAGCTCCTTTAAATTAGATTTTCATAAACTATTGTAAAGGAGTTACTATTTAAAAGAAAACCTGCTATAATTATAGTAATATTTGGAATGAAAGAATTGCACCCTAATTATCTGATAGAGAGTGGCATGTATTAAAGTTATATACGGGTTAATTTTACTAATTTTATGGCAAACATTATTAGCTCACGAATTGTGTTATATTAATTGAATGAAATTTTCTAAACGCCTGTCTTCGCAAACATCATAGAATCACTGCTGTTTGCGCAGCCATTCGTAAAGAAAATTAGTTCATTCAATATAGTTGGCTTTATGGAGAAAACAGAAGGTAATTTCGGAGGAAACTATGGACAGAAATAAATTTCTGATTGGTACTTTCGGCTATAGCGATAAAACACTTCACGACGAAGAAAAGTTTCAGGATTTGATTGATTTTGGAACGGATTACATCATTAATGCCAATGCAGATAAAGATCTTATTGCACTTTGCGAAAAACACAACATTCCTTTGATAGCCAGTGGAAGATTTCCCGGATGGTGGGGCGGCGATGGAGAGAATGCAGGCACATATCATGAGAAGGTTAAGCCGGAGGATGTCTGCGGTATTCTGGAAAAAGACATAGACAGTCCTATCATAGCAGGCGACTATATAGTCGATGAACCTAACAGCAAGGACTTTGTTGCCATTAATAAAGTAATGAAGGAATACAATAAGTTTTACAGCGGCAAAAAGATGCCGTTTATAAACCTTTACCCCAATTATGCGAGCATTCCGAAGAATACCGATTCCGAAGCGGTTTCACAGCTCGGAAATGCATCGTATCTTGAACATATAGAACAATATGTTAACGAAATCGACTGTGATTATATCTGCTTTGATTTTTATCCGTTTACGGGCAGGTCGTATTTATCGTACGTACAAAATATGGATGAGATTGCAAACACTTGCCGTAAAAGCAAGCGTGATATGTGGGTCATCATCCAGACGGGAGCGTGGACGATCGAGACATTGATTCTTGAGTTCCAGATCAGATGGCAGGCTTATCTTTCACTTGCTTTCGGTGCGAAATCCATTCAGCATGCATGCTATAATAAATGCTGGTGGAATCCCCTCACTTCATGTGTAAACCTTGATGGGTATAAAAATCTTACCTACTACTATGCTCAGCATGTAAACAGGGAGCTTCATGAACTTGGCAGTACATTTATGGCTTATTCATATATTGGCGCATTTGCTGCAGGAGATATGGGTTCAACAGATAATGACATGTCAGTACAGCTTGAAGCACAGAACAGGAGAAATGCAGATCGCGGCGGCTTTGCAGGAATAGATGCGGTTAAGGTTGATGCCGATGCAGGCGTGATTGTCGGATGCTTCACTAAAAACCGCGGCAGCGGCTATGCGGTTATGCTTGTAAACTGCAGGAACCCGCGTGATATCGAGGCTTCAACTAAAGCGATACTTACTGTTGAGCCGGGTCAGAAGGTTAATGTTTACGTAAAAGGTGTACCTGAAGAAATGACAGCTGATGAAAACGGTAAAATCGTGATTGGTCTTGCAAGCGGCGAGGGTGTATTTGTAACACTTTTACGCTACTGTAGAGTATATTCCGAAACTATTGAATAAACCCGCTTGTTTTGTATTTGTTCGCTTTTAAACAAAACCACCTTGTTCACGTCAATCGGGCCAAACTTTATGGGCTCTATGGGACTTTTCATCTGATCAAAAGGGCATTCAAAAATGATGTCCTGACCAATGGTAATATGAGGTGAATAAGGCCTTTTTTCAGGCGGGAAACCTAATTTGGCCATGGAATTCTCTATCTTTACGGCCAATGGCTGCAACTGATGAAGATTGCCGGAAAGTCCGAGCCACACAACACGGATTGATTCTCTGCCGCTAAATGCCCCAAGCCCTGTTATTTCCAGTCTGAATGGATTTTGTCCGGCGCATATGCCCAGCATTGCTTCATCAATTTGCTTTTGCTGCTTTGCGTTTATTTCATCAAGGAATTTTAACGTCAGATGGAAATTGTCGCTGCTTTTCCACCTTCCCTTTACTGCGTATTTCTTGAGCCTTTGCTGCAGCTCGTATATGTATTTTTTACATACGCTGTCAAATTCAATTCCGATAAAAGCTCTGATAACGATCATCCCTCTTGTTTTTATCAGTTTTGCTGCACGATACGAAAGTGCTTTTTTATTTGCCCATGCGCGTTTCAACGCTATGTCCCTTTGGCCGAATATTTCATGCGGGCGGCTAATTCACGCGGAGCTATATAATGTATATGCATTTCAGCTTATTGGCAGATACAGTATACCATAAATCGTAGCGGGGTGAAAGGATCAAGAGGAACAAACCCTGTTGCGTCCTGTTTGTTTTGCTTTATACAAAGCCTGATCCGCGGAATTGATAAATTCCTTCTTTGAATGACTCATGGCAGGAATTATTGTGGAGGTTCCCAAACTGATTGTCAAATACGGAGACACTACTGAACTGCCATGTGCAATTTTAGAAGCTTCTACACTTTCTCTCATTTTTTCTGCCAGGACAAGCGCTCCATCGGCAGTTGTATTTGGCAATATTACGATGAACTCTTCACCGCCGAATCTGGCGATAAGATCCATAGGACGCTTTACGGCTGACTGCAAAATGCCGGATACCTTCTTCAGACAGGCATCTCCTGAAATATGCCCGTGCCTGTCATTGTATTCCTTGAAAAAGTCAATATCGATCAGTATGATTGACAGAGGTATGCCTTCCCTTACAGACCTTCTCCATTCAAATCTGAGAGATTTCTCAAAACCACGGCGGTTGAAAATTCCTGTAAGCACATCGATCAAAAGCAGGTTTTCAAGTCTATGATTTGCTTCTTCAAGGCTCTTTTGCGCATCCTTTCTCTTTGCTATCTCTGTTGACAGCCGTGAGTTTACTGATGCCAGTTTTGCTGCCTGTTCCCTGATCTCCTGAGATTTGCGGGAATTATTCAGCGCTATTGCGATATATGAACCAAGTGCTTTGACTGTGTTGAGATTGCTCAGGGTATATGCATTTTTGCTATAGCTCTGGATGGTTATTACTCCAATAACCTTCTTTTCAATCAGCAGAGGGCAATAAATCACCGACTGGGGTTCATCAGGACTGTCGGCGCTTTCATTTTTTTCTATATATCTTGTATGCTCTGTTTCAAAGTCATTCATGCAAATCTCTTTGCAGTTTTTTATGCACCAGGCAGCCAGACTGCCTTTGTTGTCAAGTGGAATGGATTTGACGGATACTCTTACGGAACGGTCTATATATATTTTGAATTCGATGATATTTTCACGCACGTTATATAAGGCAATACCGAAACAGGTGGCATCCATGAGCGAGTTCATGTTCCTGTATACCGTGTTTAAAATCCTTGTAAAGATTAGGGTGGAAGTGATTTTTTGCCCCATTTCACTGATTACATTGATATTTTTATTGGACTCTTCAAGTTCCTGTGCCTTTTTTTGGACCTCATCAGCCTTTTTCTTCAGCTCGGTATTTTTGAGCTTGACTATTTCAGCTTCTTTTTGAGTCTGCTCAATCTGATATTGCATTTTTGCCATATTTAGCTGGCGTTCAAGCTCTTCAATGGAAACGTCCCTTTCGACCTTATGATGAAGCTTGTAGTGGTGTAAAGCGTTTTTATAGTCACCCATAGCTTCGTAAAGATTTGTAAGGTGGTTATGGATGCTGTAGACTTTTTTCCTGGCAGATATGTTTTCGGCAATGGCCAGCGCAGTTTTAAGACTGTCGGCTGCCTTTTCGTATTCTTTTTTGCCAATATATAAAAAGCTCAGGTTTATGTACACATCGGTCTGATAGAATTTTTCTCCCTGTTCTTCGAATATCTGAAGGCTCTTAAAATAATTGTCAAGGGCTTTTTTATCAACGCCAAGTTTCCGGTAAACCTCACCGATTTTATTCATGTTATCTGCCAGATAGATCTTATCATTCACTTTCTGCAATATGGCATTACTCTTTCTGTAATATTTCAGAGCGTCGGGGTTACGGCCGAGTTTAAAGCTAACCTGCCCCATATTGGACAGAGATATGGCCTTTCCAAGCATATTGTTAACTTTGGAGGCTGTTTTGAAGCTATTCGTGTAGTATTCCATAGCCTCATCCAATTTGTTCATCTCATTATAGATTTCACCTATGTTATTCAATATCTTGCAAATGAAAGTTTCATCGCCGATCTCTATGGCAAGGTTCATACTTCTGTTATAATATTCAAGTGCCTGATCCAGTCTTGAATAGAAAAAGTAATTTATTCCAACAAGATTGAGAGCTTTAACTTCATCCTCCTTTTCTCCGGTCTTTTGAAGAAGCGGGATTGCCTCAAACAGGCTCGTTATAGACATGTCGCATTGTGACATTCTTGAATAGGCCATACTCATGGAAACCAGGCTTTGCGCCCAACCTTTTTCATAGCCGTGCTCTTTTGAGAGTGCAAGAGCCTTTCCGGCAATGGAAAGCACTCTTTTGCAATTGGATCCATAATGCTTTCTGGATAAGGTGTTGAGCCTGTCTATTTTTTCGCTGATCGATTCTGCTTCTAAAGATTCTTCTGCTTTAACGGCATCATTTAACATAATACCTCCGATCATGCAGCCGGTGGAAATCGTCAACCTGTTGATTCCCGAGGCACGTGCAAAGCTGTGGATTGCTGCGAAGCTTTTGTGGAGTTGGCCATAATATAAGTTATATTATACTAAAAATCGTGGGAAAAATCATCCTATTTCTTCTGTTTATTACAATACCACATATACCTATCTTAAAATTTTTTCTAGTATATTAACTGAATAAAATTTTCTAAACGCCTGTCTGCGTAAACATTATAGAATCACTGCTGTTTGCGCAGCCATTCGTAAAGAAAATTAGTTCATTTAATATGGAAAGCAAAATCGGAATCGTATATAATAGATGAACACAGAAGGAATCATCCTGTATGGCAGCTTAAAGAACTAATGAGCAGATGGGAGTAAATATTTTGGATACGAATACTAATTGGAAAAAGAAAATCATACTTTTCTTAACAAGCCAGGCGATATCTCTTTTTGGCTCAATGCTGGTACAATATGCAATTACCTGGTATATCACACTGAAAACACAATCCGGTATTATGATGAGCATCGCTATTATATGCGGCTTTCTGCCCACTTTTTTCCTTTCGCCGTTTGCAGGCGTATGGGCTGACCGGTACAACCGGAAGATGCTCATTATACTGTCGGATTCTTTGATCGCAGTAGCGACGCTTGTTTTAGCCATACTGTTTTTTATGGGTTATGAGTCGATATGGCTTCTCTTTGTTGTATCAGCCATACGTGCGGCCGGTTCGGGGGTGCAGTCTCCGGCAATAGGAGCCATTTTGCCGCAGATCGTACCGGAAGACAAGTTGACCAGGGTGAATGCAACAAGCAGCAGCATCCAATCATTGATCATGCTGGTATCGCCGATGCTTAGCGGCGTTCTGCTGACAATGGCCGATATCGAAACGGTATTTTTCATTGATGTCATAACAGCTGCAATAGCAGTTTCAATACTGCTTTTGTTTTTACATGTGCCTGTCCATGCAAAGGCTCTGGAAAAACAAAAGGTCAATTATTTTGATGATATGCGTGAAGGGATTGGATATATCCGTAATCATGGATTTCTCAAGACAATATTTTTCTTTTGTGCGGTGTACTTTGTTTTAGTTGCCCCGCTGGCATTTTTAACGCCTTTGCAGGTATCGCGCAGCTTTGGAGAGGATGTCTGGCGCCTTACGGCTACTGAAGTCTCTTTTTCCGTTGGAATGATGGTGGGCGGCATCATTATGGCATCCTGGGGTGGTTTTAAAAACAAACTGTATTCTATGGTGCTGTCTAACTTAGTCATTGCCGTTTGCACCTTTGCGCTCGGAATAATCCAAGTATTCTGGATTTACCTTTTCTTTATGAGCTTGGTCGGGCTTGTTATGCCGATATTTAATACGCCGTTCACTGTCTTGCTGCAGCAGAAGGTTGAACAGGATTTTCTAGGCAGGGTATTCGGGGTCCTGAACATGATCTCAAGTTCCCTGATGCCGTTGGCAATGCTCGTATACGGACCGGTCGCCGACTTTATCAAAATAGAGTATTTACTGATTGGAACCGGCCTGCTCATGCTCGTACAGAGCTTTGCAATGTTTCGAAGCAAAGTGTTGCTTGAGGCGGGAAGGCCGATCGTAAAGGTCTAGTTGAATTGAATTTTTAATAATTTTCTGATCTTGCGCCAAAATGGAAACGTATTTATATGATCATACGTCTAATATCATAGAGACAAAAAAATGAACGGAGGTATTGGATTTATGATTAAGAATTTGTTTAGGAATACAATAGTTGCGGGTGCTTTATGTGTGACCCTGGCGATTCCGGCGTTTGTAAACGCTTCAAATATACAGCCGGTTGCAGCAGATAATGAAATGGTTGTTCCTGTTGCCGACAAATTGAAGCATTGGTCAGAAATATACATAGAACAATTGTCAAAAAACCATGATGTTGATTTCGTATTCAAAGGGAAGGGTCCGGATTCACCGATTGAACTTGAAGACTTTCAAAGCCTTGTCAAGCTCATAATAGATGAAAAATACGATAATGCGCCGGATTCACTGTCAAGGGAAGCTGTTGTTAACGAGTGTGCAAGATTATGGGCGGAAAAAACGGGTAATGATCTGGATCATATTGCAGTCATTAAAATGATCATTTATGAAGATACTGATAAAATAAGCGCAAAATATAATCACGGTGTAACCGTAGCTTATATGAAAAAAATTGCGCAGGGTATAGGTTCAAGAATATTCAATCCAAAACCTGTTGTAACCTATGGTGAATTGGCTGCCCTGATCAGCAATACAGAGCAAGCTATTGCTGATGAATCCAAGCCTGCAGATCATTCAATAGCTATAGGAAGATTTGAAACCAGGGGGACCTGTGAATTAAAGGATGGGAAGGCGGTATTTGATTTTGAACTGATGAGCCACTTTGAGAAGACAAAGGAGATAAAATTCGGCTCAGGACAACAATTCGAACTGACCATAACTGATAATAACGGCAAAGAAGTTTATAAATACTCGGACGGAAAATTCTTTACAATGGCTCTCGTATTAAAGAGTATCAAACCCGGCGAAGCCTTGAAATGGCAGGATATATGGGATCTGACCGATAAAGACGGAAACAAGCTGACGTCAGGAAAATATAAAGCCGAAATTGAGATCATGGTCATATCGGAAGAGAATGATGAAAAATATGATGAAAGCCAGTTGACAAAAGTTATAGACTTTACACTCGGTACGGCTTCAAATTGATCAAATCCATATGCACATCGGGAGGGCGACCGATGGTCGCCCCTACAGATGTGAACGACCGATGGTCGCACTTTAAATTTTTCTCCTGTCGATGACCCTTTTTGCCTTGCCTTCGCTTCTCTCGATCGTTTTAGGCTCTACAAGCCGGACTGTTGCTGCTATTCCCAATACGCTTTCAATTTCCCTCCTTATTTTACACTCAAGATCTTCTATTTTTTTAACCTTATCGGAAAACATGTTCTGCGTCATTTCGACCAAAACCTCAAGTGTGTCAAGATTATCGACTCTGTCTACGATCAGGAGGTAGTAAGGTGCTGTTTCGCCTGTTTCAAGCAGTACGCTTTCGATCTGCGACGGGAATACATTGACGCCCCTGATGATGAGCATATCGTCGCTTCTTCCTGTGACCTTGCTCATTCTGACAAGCGTTCTTCCGCATTCGCATTTTTCATAATTCAACGAGGATATGTCATGCGTCCTGTACCGGATAAGCGGCAAGCCTTCCTTGGTTATTGTTGTAAAAACAAGCTCTCCGTTCGTCCCCTGGGGCAATACCTCCTTCGTTTCGGGATCTATGATCTCAGGGATGAAATGGTCTTCCTGCACATGCAGACCGCACTTGAACGGGCACTCCACCGATACGCCGGGTCCCATGATCTCACTGAGGCCGTAAATATCCAGCGCCATTATTCCCAGGTGCTCTTCGATTTCATTTCTCATGTTCTCAGACCATGGCTCTGCTCCGAAAATACCTGCCTTCAGGCTTAATTCATCCCTTTTGATCCCCGCCTCCTCCAACTCTTCCGCAAGATAAAGCGCATACGACGGAGTACATGCCAGGATAGTCGTTCCAAAATCCTTCATGATCTGCAATTGGCGTTTTGTATTGCCGCCGGAAACAGGTATGACAGAAGCCCCTACCCTTTCGGCGCCATAGTGGAGTCCGAGCCCGCCGGTAAAAAGGCCGTAACCGTAGGCTACCTGTACAATTGACTTCTTATCTGCACCAACACTGTGCAGTGATCTTGCCACGATTTCAGCCCATGCATCCAAATCGCCGCGGGTATAGCCCACGACCGTCTGCTTTCCGGTTGTTCCAGAGGAGGCATGTATTCTCACGATGTCACTCATTGGGACTGCGAACATACCGTATGGGTATGTGTCCCGTAAATCCTGTTTGTCTGTGAAAGGCAGTTCTTTTAAGTCCTCCAATGATTTTATATCACCGGGCTCGACACCCGATTTTATCATCCTCTGCCGATAAATCGGCACATTTTCATAAACTCTTTTAACGGTGCTTACCAGCCTTTCAGTTTGAACCTGAGCCATCTCATTCCGCGGTATACACTCGTATGCCGGATTCCAGTATTCCATGTGCTTCCCTCCCAAATTGAGCTATGTATTCGGATTCTTATAAATAAATCAATCAGGCAGTACATGCAATATTGCCGATAGCTGTTTTATTCATCTGCATACGCTGATTTACCTTTGCGTTTTCGAAATTTGTGCTTAATACTAATATATTTACATAACGTAAAATATGTAACCATTATCATAAGAATAATGTGTTTTTTCAGGTATATATGAAAGAAATATTTTGAATTTTTAGAAAACTAATTTCTAATATGACATACTGCTGTCAGGTATTTATTATATAATAAACTTAAATATGCTGAGGGAGTGATGCATTCATGCAACCGGATATAATCTGGAAAGCCATGATCTTTATTGCAGGAATATCCGGAAATGGAAATGAAACCTGCAGGCTTTGGGACAGGTTTACACAGATTGATAAGAAGCAGCCGCTGTGCAACAAAATGAGTGACAACGGGTATGAAATCCGTATCTATTCAGATGATGGGATATGCGAATGCCATGTAGGTGTGAGTGTCAGTGATGGTGAAATTCCGGATGGGTATGATGTTTATACGTTACTGCCTTCCAAGTATGCGGTTTTTAACGTATTTCCGGCTCAGGGATATGAAAGCCGTAACAATGCTATGGATGAGTGGCTCAAAACAAATGCCGGTAAATACAGGCAGAAAGATTCGAATGGCAAATCCTTTTCTGTTCTGGTATATGATGAGAGGTATAAAGGCGAAAGCGACCCTACCTCAATCGTAGAGATATGGATTCCGGTGGAGGAGATTGGCTGACCCAATGCTTATTTGAAATTTGATTATGATGTTGGGTGATTATGAACTGCAATCTCAAATGTATGTAAATATAGGATACGAGGTGTTTATAAATGGAATGGCATGAAATTTTTCCGAAAGAACAAAAACCGGCTATGAATGATATTGAAGAGTATATCGGAGGCGAAGCCAGAGTATTGTGGCGGCAGCTTATGAATTATATGGAATCTGCCTACAATGCACAGCCTAAGTTATCCTACAGCGGCTGTTCCGGTAAACCGGGCTGGAATGTGAAATTTCAGAAAGGCAGGGAGTCATTCGGTACATTATATCCCGAGGAAAATTCATTCTCGGTTTTAATTGTTATCAGCTACAGGTTAGCTCCCTTTATGGACGCTGTTCTTCCCAAACTCAGCCATGAAATTGCCGAGCTATACAGGCAGGCCGGAGACTATATGAAACTTGGCAAATGGATGATGTTCAGAATCAGTGATGCATCCGGAGTGGAGGACTATAAAAATATCATATCGGTAAAAATGGCGCCAAAGGCGGGATGATTTACCTCCGCCTCTTCCTGTTCTGCAAAAAATCATACATGTCCTCAAGATCGGTAAATCCCATTTGCAGAGCATGTTGTCTGGCTGTTCCTACAAGCACCTCGACTCCGTCGCCATGGTCGTGTATATAGGTTTGCAGAAAATTGCCGTTTGTGTCCATACCATTCCATTTCTTGCTGTTGATTTGCCGTAATCCCAGCCTCATGGCTATTGATTTGATATCGCCTGTTGTAAATCTATATGGCATTCGGCTATTACCTCCATGATTTCCCGGATGCCGGCGCACTTCGCAAGTCTGCGCAGGTATGGGTAGTGGCTTTTCCTGTTTTCGATCTGCCTGTAAAAATCCACCCTCTTTAAATAATCATCAGTATAATCCAATACATTTTCGGCCAGGTCCTTCATAGCATCCCGGAGTGTTTTTCCTTCGCCATGGATGAGCAGTTCATTCAATGATATGGTAAATCCGCCAAGTTCCTTATCCTCTTCTATCAAAGGGTGATACTTATAATTTTCATCCAGAATTTCTTCGAATATATCGGTTGATATGATTGAAACCGAACCTTCATTTGAACTCTTATAGTTTCTGGTAATAACCTCATAACCTGAGGCAGCTTCACGGATAATCGAAGGTAAATGCTGTTTCGTGTCGCTTATGGACTTTTCTCTTATTATACCCATAAAAATCATTCCTTTCACAATTTATTATAGGTCATTATGTCCAAAATGTCCAGAAGGAATAACCGTATTATTTTTCAAATATGACATACACATGTCCTATATATGGCGTATAATTACTTTGAAGGGAATGTGATGCCGGTATGAAGATAAACCGTTTGCTGGAAATAACCATCATTTTGTTGAATAAGGGAGCCACGACTGCAAAGGAGCTTGCGGAGCGGTTCAATGTTTCAACGAGAACGATATACAGAGATATCGATGTTCTGTCGAGTGCCGGTGTGCCTGTTTTTACAAATAAAGGCAACGGGGGCGGTATTTCTCTTCTGGAGAGCTATTCCCTAAATAAGGCCATTATATCGGAACGCGAAAGCGAGAGCCTGATGTTTGCGCTTAAAACCTTGCAGGCAGCGAAGTATCCCGAGATTGATTCGATTCTTGACAAAATAGGAGCATTGTTTAAAAATGCGGACACTGCAGATTGGGTATACATTGATTTTTCTCCGTGGGGAAGCAGACCGAATGAATATAACAAGTTTATAGATATAAAAAAAGCTATACTTGAGCGAAAAATCATATCATTTGATTATGTAAACGCCGACGGAGGCAGAAGCCTTAGGCTTATGGAACCTATGCGGCTGATATTCAAAGGCCAGGCGTGGTATTTATGGGGTTATTGCCGGACGAGGGAGGACTTTCGCACCTTTCGTATCTCAAGGATGAAAAATGTTGTTATAACGGGCAATTCCTTTGAAAGAAAAAAGCCTGAAGACTATGACAAGAGAGAATCTGGCGAAGAGAAACCGAAAAAGCTCGTAAATCTGAGGCTTAAATTCTACCGGGAGGTTTTGCACAGGCTTTATGATGATTTTGATGACGGGTTGATCGTCAGAAATGCCGACGGTACCTGTAATGTAACGATTACATTTCCTGAAGATGAGTGGGTGTATGGTTATATCATGTCTTTTGGCTGCTATGTTGAAGTGCTTGAACCGGATCACATAAAGGAGATTATTTCAGATAGGATGAGAAAGGCACTTAGATTTTATGAAAATGCACTATAAAGAGGTAAAATCGATTCTGTCTTCGACGAACGGGATGAACTTATACAGAGGCTGCACGCATGGCTGTATTTATTGCGACAGCAGAAGCAAATGCTATAATAT
>JBDKVA010000106.1:0-5071 GCA_039679375.1 Clostridiaceae bacterium | reverse complement strand
ATGTAACCACCGCATTTACTGTACAGGGTTCGGGTAGTATCGGACTTCGTTTTAGTTTGCAAACTCGTCCGCCCTGATTCAGCCTTATATACGGTTCCTGTTCGTTGGTCCGGGACTTTGCCTGCGCCTTCCTTCAGATTCCGCCTCCCGACGGACACCCTTGCCGTTCAGCTAACACTTCCTACTACCAAGCGTGTAGCGGACTTTCACCGCCGAGTTATTGCCCATGCCGGGCGCACCAACAAAAATAGTGCGGTTTATTTTCCGCACTATTTTTGCAGGAGTTTCTACTACTGGCCATTTATTTCGTATCCGGATTGGGATAAGTATAAATATCGCCCAAGTAATTTCTAAGAACCGCTTGCTTGTCATCCAGGCTCATGATGTAATCGGGGTTTACGGGAGTTTTGCCGCCACCGCCGGGAGCGTCGATTACAAAGGTCGGAATGGCATACCCTGAAATATACCCTCGGATATTTTTCATTATTTCAATACCCTGTGAAACAGGAGTTCTGAAATGACCTATCCCTTCCGCAACATCACACTGGTAAAGGTAATAAGGTCTTACCCTTATTTTTACAAGCTTGATGAACAGCTCCTTCAGCGTCTCCGCATTATCATTGATACCGCGAAGCAGCACCGTCTGGTTGCCAAGCGGTATTCCCGCGTCGGCTATTCTCTCGCAGGCACGCTGAGACTCGGGTGTAATCTCCTTCGGATGGTTGAAATGCGTGTTGATCCATATGGGATGGTATTTTCGCAGCATATTGAGAAGGTCATCTGTAATCCTCATTGGAAGGACAACCGGCGTACGCGTCCCGATCCGGATAATCTCTACATGCGGAATTTCCCGTAGCTTTTTAATGACGTTTTCAAGCCAAAGATCAGGCATTATAAACGGATCTCCGCCTGAAAGCAGCACATCCCTCACCTGAGGGGTCTGCCTGATGTAGTCAAGCGCCTTTTCCATATTGCTGTTGCTTACGGAAAAATCCTCACTGCCTACGATCCTTCTCCTGGTGCAGTGTCTGCAATACATGGAGCATTTGTGCGTTAACAGGAAAAGTACCCTGTCAGGGTACCTGTGCACAATTCCTTCAACGGGAGTGTATTTCTCTTCTCCAAGAGGGTCGCTCATATCGCATTTGTCGACGGAGAGTTCGTGTATGGATGGGACAGCCTGCTTTTTAACAGGGCAGTCAGGGTTTTCAGGATCCATGAGCATGGCATAATATGGGGTTATAGCCATCCTGAAACGCTCAAGGCATTTTCCGATTTCCTCCTTCTCGCCATCCCGCAGCCTGATAATCCTGCCAAGCTGCTTTACTGTAGTAATTCTGTTTTTGATCTGCCACTTCCAGTCGTTCCACTGTTCCGGCAGTACATCGCCCCACAACTTTTCCTTTATATAATCATTCATCATTTTAACCGCCATTCTGCCGTTAAGTCCGGCGTACCTCATTCATTCCATACCTTTTCAATGCGCTGTTGAGTACGTTTACAACCAAAGTCTGATAGTCCATGCCGCAAAACTCCGCCAGCATCGGATAGTCGCTGTAGCCTGGAGCAAGACCCGGGAGTGGATTAATTTCTATGAAATAGATTGTTCCATCCTCCGAAAGACGGAAATCAATCCTTGAAAAATCCCTGCAATCCAGCGCCATATATATTTTTGCAGCTATGTCCTTCATCTTTTGGGTTGTAACGGCATCTAAAAGTGGCGGACAACTATATTCAATATATTTCTTGAAATTCCTTTTTACATTATAGCTATAAATTCTGCTTTCCCTGTCTTCTTTCAGATAGATGATTTCCAGGGGTTCGAATACTCTCATGTCGCTTCCGTTCCCCAGGATCCCTACTGTAAATTCACGGCCCTTTATATACTCCTCTGCCAGCATGGATTGGCCATACAGCTTGAAATTCCTTGTGATCAAGCTATAAAGCTGCTCTTCATTATCGACTATGGCAAGATCTGAAATCCCCTTACTTGAGCCTTCACTGTCAGGCTTTACGATCAACGGGAAATGCAGCGCCTGGTCAAGTTCAAATTCGGGAGTTTTTATAAGCTGGTATGCGGGCGTTGTAATATTATACGTGGAAAGAAACCTTTTTGTGATGGCTTTATCCAGCGCCAGGCAAAGGGTCGTTTCATCGGATCCGGAGAATGGGACCCCGAGAAAATTCAATATGGCGGGAACCTGTGCTTCCCTGCCTCTTCCTGCAGTACCTTCTGCAATGTTGAAAACAATATCTACTCTGGTATTCCTCAGCTTTTCAATCAAATCCGCATTTGCTTCCAAAAGCTCAACGCTGATGCCTTTAGCCGCAAATGCATCCTTAATGGCCAAAATCGTATCAAACGAATCATATTCTGCTTCAATATCCTCGGCATCGGAAACAATGCCTTTTTTCAGGTTATAAACTATGCCAACGATCAAGGGGGGGGGGATGTTGTCGTTTTCCATTCAAATCACTCTCGCTTCACTGTTATTTCAAGCATTTCAGCTAACAATTCAATGTTATATACTGTGTTTAATTATAGCAAAAATGATATGAAAATAAATAGCAAAATAGGGCAGTTTAGAGCTGCATAAAGATATCCGTGACTCCCTGTACGGTTTATAATCTGTTATTAATGCTTATTGCAAATATTCGTGATTTTTGACGTTTTTACTAAAGAATGGATTCATATTTTTACCAATAGAATTTCCATGATGAAAAGAAACTTACGGAAGTAAAAAAACTGTCAGACGGGAAATAGAAAACAGCCCGGCTGACAGCTCTTACAATTGCGTCCATATGCCTGATATGAGTTACAGTAATCAATACTTCGTCAAATACTCTTCTATCTCCCATTTGCTGATCTTTGTCCTGTATTCGTTCCACTCTTCATTTTTGGCTTCGATATATTTCTCAAAGATATGACTGCCAAGCACCATCCTTGGGAGTTCACTTTTCTTCATCTCCAATATAGCTTCCTCCAGACTTCCGGGAAGTGATGAGATACCTTCATGAAGCCTCTGTTCCGGCGTCATTCCGAAAATGTTCCTGTCGGTTGACGGCGGCGGCTGGATCCTGTTTTCGATACCGTCCAGTCCGGCTGTCAGCACTGCAGCAATAGCAAGATAGGGATTGCACGACGGATCGGGGCATCTTAGCTCAAGCCTTGTCGCCGCACCTCTGGCCGCAGGGATCCTGATCAGCGGGCTGCGGTTCCTTGCCGACCAGGCAAGATAAACAGGCGCTTCATATCCTGGCACCAGCCGCTTGTATGAATTAACGGTGGGGTTTGTGATCGCCGTGATGGATTTCATATTCTTAAGCAGTCCGCCGATGAACCAATAGGCGTCCTTGCTCAGCTGCAGCGTATCACTTTCATCATAAAATGCATTTTTACCATTTTTCATTAACGATGAATTCGTATGCATACCGGAACCGTTGATGCCGAAAATCGGCTTTGGCATGAATGTGGCATGCAATCCGTTCTTTTGAGCCATTGTTTTTACAACCAGCTTGAATGTCATGATGCTGTCCGCTGTTGTCAATGCATCTGCATATTTGAAGTCTATTTCATGCTGTCCGGGCGCCACCTCATGATGGGATGCCTCGATTTCAAACCCCATCTCCTCCAATGCAAGGCACATATCCCTTCGGGCATTTTCACCCTGGTCGACCGGTCCGAGATCAAAATAGCCTGCATCGTCATGAGTGATCGTTGTAGGTTTTCCTTCCTTGTCTGTCAGGAAGAGGAAAAACTCACATTCAGGGCCTACGTTGAATGTATCGTATCCCATGTCGGCAGCCCTTTTCAGGGCCTTCTTCAGCACATATCTGGGATCCCCTTCAAAAGGAGTCCCATCGGGATTGTAAACATCGCAGATCATCCTTGCCACCTTGCCCTCCTGCGGCCTCCATGGGAATATCACGAATGAGTTCGGATCCGGTCTCAGGTACATATCCGATTCCTCAATGCGTACAAAGCCTTCAATAGATGAACCGTCGAACATGCATTTATTGTCCAGAGCCTTTTCAAGCTGTTCGGAGGTAATGGCAACATTTTTCAGCATCCCGAAAATATCGGTGAACTGCAACCTTATAAACCTTACATCCTGCTCCCTTACCATTCTGATAATGTCTTCCCTGCTATAATTCGTCATGTCAAATACCCCTTTCCTATTAATATTTTTAATATGCATACAGGTTTCCATATGGCCTTTTGTTAAAGGCATACAGCTTCGTAAACTTTTTTCCCAAAATATAGTTGCAGTCCACTCCAAAATATTTCATATACCTTTCCGCATAGCCTCTTATGAATTCCAGATCGTTGCTGCCTGCTTCCTCCTGTATGACTTCCTTCCCCAGCTTATACGCTTCGATCCCGCCGCGTATATAGATCAATCCGCCATGCATCCCAGTCCCGCAGTAGCTTCCCACAGCCTCTTCATCATCCTGCAGATTCAAGCCCAGAAGTATGATCGTCCCTCCTGCCATATATTCCCCAAGGAAGTCACCAGCCTTGCCGCCGATCACAATCACAGGCTTTCTGTTCTGATATTCCTTCATGTGGATCCCTACCCGGTATCCTACATTTCCCCTGATATAGATCTCGCCGCCCCTCATGGCATATCCTGCCGTATCGCCCGCATTTCCGTGCACTATGACACATCCGCTGTTCATGGTATTGGCGACGGCATCCTGCGTATTCCCTTTCACAACGACCTCAGGGCCGTCCATATAAGCGGCCAGGTCGTTCCCGGGTATGCCTTCTATAAATAGCCTGTGATTGCCGGTTATTCCATCACCGAGATATCTCTGACCCGATACGTTTTTAATGCAAATTTCGTTCTGACCTGAACTGAAAATACTTTTAATGGTACTGTTCATTTCCCTGTAACCAATATTCCTGGCATCCATTACCTGCATTGCGCTTCCCCCTTATCCTAGGAGTCCGCTCGGAAAGTCCTGCACGCATCTTTTCGCCCATTTTTCCGCCCAAATTCTTTCAAAAAAAGCGTTAAATATCCGGATATTCGCCGTTTTTTTGAAAGTTTTGGACAAAAAAATTGTC
>JBDKVA010000105.1:0-21097 GCA_039679375.1 Clostridiaceae bacterium | reverse complement strand
ATCAGCATCATTTTTCACAGGTATGGTTACAGTTGCATAATTACCTTCAGCCTGAAGCTTTTCCTCTACCTTTTTATCATCCACGGCAACTATTGTAACTGTCTGATCACCTTCTTGTGTGGTCGTTGCTGTTGCTGCTCTTTCACTTTTGCCGTTTACAAGTATTTCAACGCCTGTATCCGCAGGTTGAGTCGGCGTAGCAGGTGTTGAAGAGTCAGACTCATCGCTTGAATAAGATGCCCTGTTGATGGTAACCTTGTAATACAGGATGGTGCTGTCCGCCGCCGTTACCTTGATATATACATCCGTTCCTGAGCCTGCAGTCAGATTCACACTGCCGGCAGCAGGGGTCATGAAGGTGCTGTCTGTCCCATAGAAGGTCACCGTCGCTCCTGCATTATGCTTGACGATATCCGCTGCAGCCACTGTGGATACGTCATTGGTTACGCTGATGCTCGCTGTCTTCGGCATTCCGCTTGTTCCGTCTTCCGCTCCTGCCGTGATTACCTGTCCCAATACACTGGTCAAGCCTGCATCACTGCTTAAAGGCGAATTTACCGTCACTGTTATCTTGTAGTAATTGACAGTGCTGTCTTCTGCTGTTACCTTCACTACAAAGAAGTCGCCGTTTACGATTGCATCCGTTCCATTGTATGCGGTGTCTGTTGTATCGAAGTTGGTTGTTGCTGTCCCGCTTGCATACTTCACAATCTTGTTTACTGTTCCTGCAATATTATTTGCTACAAAGGAGGTCATGTATGAACCTGCATTGGAGGTGTCCGCTCCCTGCACCGCTGTCAGTGTCACCGAGCCTGCAGTCACTCCTTCTATTGTCGCTGACGGTGTTCCTAAGTCGGTTACTGTTACTCCCTTTATCTTTATGGTTGATTTCAGCGTTGCATCATTGCTTAAGGTGTTCACTGTAATTGTCCTGGCAGCTTGTACAACAATAGGTGTATCACCCGGTATTCCGCCATATTCTACCACATAACCCTTTACAGCTCCGTCATTGCGGCCCGGTTCAAAATCGTTCCATTCGCCGGGGCTTGCAGGGTTTGAAGACCCTAGCGCCCAAGCTGGCATTGTGTCTGCAGGACCAAAAATATGAGCTACATATTCAACATTGCCCGCATTGTTTGGCTCTCCCTGCCACCAATTTGAATAAGTAACAGTAGTGCCCGAGGCTCCGCTATAACCGGAATAAAATCCGGTTCCATTACCGCCGTTGGCAAGACCTTCCGGTCCCGTTACCCAACGCCAGTCACCCAGCTTATCATCCGAATTTATATCAACGTAATGAATATCCTTTGCTCCTATCCATCCAAGTGCAGTTACCTTATCGGTAACAAAAGCATTTTCTTCAGCGCTTGTTAATGTTGCCAAATATCCCTGTCTGCCATAGAGACTTCTGCCTTCAGCAGCAGTTTTAGCATCACTCCATGAAATATTGAGAGAGTCCACATATTCGTAAAAATGGCCATTGTCAGAATAATACAAGCCTCCTCCTAATGAAAATAATATGGTTCTATCGGTAGTATCATTGGAAGTTGTTGAAAATCTAACGCTTCTAAGTGCAGTTTGATATTGAGCAGAAGTTGCACTTCCTTCAAGAGTTAAAACACCGGCGGTCGAGTCATATGTTCCGCTAATTCCACCTGCATTTGTATAACTAAGCATGTCTCCTGTTTTTTTATTCTGAATCATTACCCTCGCTCCGGAAATACTTTCTGTAAAGCCTTCGATTGCAATTCCCGAATCAATGACGATCGCAGCCCCTGAGGTTACAAATGATGAACTGCCTTCCGATGCGGAAAATTTACTCCAAATCGCATACAAAGTAATATCGTCAGAAATATTGAGAATTTGACCGCTTCCGGAATGATAAGCAGTTCCGCTTCCGTCAGCCTGTGTATTCCAACCTGCAAAGTCATATCCCGTCTTTACCAAAGAACCTGAATTTGCAGAAACCGTCACTGTCGTACCATCATTATGGATTGAAGCTGAAGGTACTGTACCACCGGTATTACCATTCCCATTATAGGTTACTGTGTGTTTGTCCACGGTAAAGGCAGCAAAATTCGTCACCCCACCTTCCCCAACTGCTCTTATGGTATGACTGCCGTTGCTCAAATCAGAGGGGATGGTAAACGAATAAACCGCGCCCAATCCTGTATCATATGTTCCCACCGGTGTCGAACTACCATCTAAATAAACACTAAAAGCCTCGTTTGGCATCGCAGCACCAGAATTGTCCTTTATTGTTATAGCAGCATTTGCAGGGTTCGTGCCGGCATTATCCGGAACAACGCTTAGTGTAGCCGGCGCCTGTGTATAAGTACCCGCAGTCGGATTTAGTCCTCCTGCTGCATATGAGTCTTTAAAATACCACTTAAGCAGTTTATGCGTCGTCGCATTCCCGCCCGTAGATGACGTAAAGCCTACAAATACGTTATCCCCTTCAATGGGTGTGTTGTCCGACACTTGAATCGTTCTTGAAATGGTATGATTCGCAGCATCATCTTTCGTTGCGCCTGTTCCAAAAGTAACTGTAACAGTTCCCGTTGTGTCAGTTCCATTGCCGGAATTGTAGTCAACCCATGCGTTTATTGTTTGTCCGGATAAGCTGGCATTTGTATAAACTGCTGCTCCGCTATCTGATTGCCGAACATGTGCTTGATTCCCATCCAGCATTATCGCTGCATGATTATTGTATCCTGCGTTATTCAAATCATATTGATCTGAATTATCACCATAATTTTTCCAAGTATCAAATTCAACAACTATGGAATCATGAATTGAATTATCAATACCATCTTTAATGCCAGCATCCGAACCATAATATTCAAACCCTTTATCACCATATCCCAATGCTCCTCCATTTTCGCCAAGCTTAGGCGCATCGGATTTATAAAGCACAAAGGCGATCCCGTCCGCATTAGCTGAAAAATTTATTTGAAAATATGTACTAAAACCGTCCGTTAACTTGACCTGGTTCCTTTTTACCACCGAACCGGCTTGCCAGGAATTATTGGTTAACAGCAATTGTCCTCCATTTAATGTTGAATTCCCTTTCATCCACAAAAGGGTGCTTTCTCCATCGCCTCCAACATTTGAGTTATCGAAGCTATTTTGTTCAATCATTATGGCAATAGCATTTCCTCCTGCAGCCTGGACATAGATAGAATAATTGACAAGCATTGATACCAAGATTGCTACTGCGAGAAAAACAGATACTGGCCTCTTCATGACTCTACACCGTTCCTTTCTTAGTTGAGGTTATCCCCGAGCTAATAAAAAATGCTCAAAGACAGACACATTTTTGACCTTTGTGATTGACTTCAACAAATCCTCTGCGACGAAAAACACCTTGAGTTTGCCGTATAATATTACATTCAAGCTGCATCCGCCCCGTTCCGCAGAAATGCTTATATTTTTCGACATTTTAATTGTAGCAAACCAAATCTTTACAAAATCTTTACACTCGAAAAAGGGCTGCCGCACAATTTCCCATTGTACCGCAGCCCTTTCGCTGTTTTATGTATTTTTTCTAAAATGTTTTGAGTTTTTCTTCGTAGTAACCTGCTTTCTGCTCGTCGGCCTTCTTCCGGTAATATGCAATCAGGTTGCCAAGCAACTCCAAATACCGGTACTCATAAAAGCCCTGGATTGTATTGACCCAGGTGTAATAGCCATCCTCAAAAAGCAATCCCTGATAAAGCCCTGCCGCCTTTTCCAGGTAAACTGCCCTTTCGTCAGCATCCGCTCTATTCCCGGCGTCGATCAGCTTGTTGAATTCCAGCATGTCGCATACAATGAGCTCTGCATCGATGCGCATCTTGCCTCGCTCCGATTCGATGGGGATTCTGACACCGGTTTTATTCTCCTGCTTTTTGATATAATAGTAGGCCATATACAGGTTGGACAAGGCGCTTTCGCGGTCCTGCTCCGGCCAAAGGGCTTCTGCGATTTTATCCTTGGACACGAAGCTGCCTTTTTCACTAACCAGCAAGGCAATCAACTCCTCTGCCTTACGGGTTCTCCAGCCGGAGTTGATTTCCTTGCCATTCACCATGATGGAAAAATGCCTGAAGCAGTTGATTTGAAGGGTTGTCTCTTTTTCCGGGGCAGAAACAGATTTGATCCTCTCAAGTGTTTTTAAAAGCCTGCTTTTTGTCACCGGCTTGACAATATAATCGATTGCATTAATTTCAAAAGCCTTTACCGCATAATGGCTGTACGCCGTTACAAAAACGATATTCGGAATGCAGCCTGTATCCACAAGCTTCTCAAAAAGCTCAAATCCATTTATTTGCGGCATTTCTATATCCAAAAAGATGACGTCGGGCCGGATTTCATTTATTTCATCCAGCATTTTTGAGCCATCCTCATACATGCCGGCGATTTCAATACCGCCAATGTCCTCCAGCTCCATTTTCAAGCCCTGCATTGCGTAATATTCATCGTCAACAATTACGGCTTTCATATTTCATCATCCCTTCTCTTGGGCAATGTCATGGTTACTTTTGTTCCTATGCCCTGCCGGCTTTCTATGAAAAGCTGCGTGCCATACAGCATTCTAAGCCTTTTTTGTATGTTGGCCAATCCCACGCCGCCTGATCCCTGCCCCTGCTGGATCGCTTCAAGCTGCTCCGGTGTCATTCCTGCTCCGTCATCCTCTATTTCTATCAGATAGTGTTCTTTCAGATTTTTTACTCTTAAAACAACTGTCCGACCGGTTTCATTTTTGCGTATACCGTGGCGTATGGCGTTTTCCACCAACGGCTGCAATAACAGCGGCGAAAGCCGCAGGCCTTCGGTATCATCGATCTCGTATATCACATTCACCCGGTCCTTAAAGCGTGCCTGCTCAATTCTGACATAGGCCTGGATGAATTCCAGTTCCTCTTCAAAAGCAATATACTTTTCAAGATTTTTAAAATCAAAGCTGTGATGCATGTAGTTCGACAAATCCAATATCAGCTCTCTCGCTTTCTCTGAGTCCACCCTGCACAACACAGCGATTACGTTGAGCGCGTTATAGAGGAAATGAGGCTTTATTTGCGCCTGTAAAAATGCCGATTCATTGGATATCGATGTCTGCTCGGCGTTTTTATATAACAACATTGCATTTTCCTTATCTTGTTTTAGCTTGTCCTCCGCAGTCTTTCGCTCGGTAATGTCGTATATCTGTGCCATCCAGCCGAGGCTTGTACCCTTGGTGTTTTCGAGATGCGTGACAGTAACTTCGAAGGAGCTTCGGCTGTTATCGTCACAATATGATATTTCATTTTTGCAGCTGCGCCTTTGTTCTATCACCTGCACCAATTCCGGCACATGGGCAAAAGCATCGGAAACAGGCTGTCCGATAATGCGTTGTCCTCCTACACCTAGAATATATATGGCAGAAGGATTGATGTCGATTAACCGCAGGGACTTGTCATACACGATCAAGCCAGGCTTCATTTCATTGACGATATGGCTAAGCGCTATCGGGACAAGGTCGAACAAACCATGCCGGAATATGCCGTAGGTGAGTAAAATACCTGTGATTGCAAAGCTGAAAGGTGTCATATCAATATTGTAAAAATCTACCCCGAAGAAATGCAGAAAGTTAGTGCATGTAGGTATCAGAAGACCGAGAAACAGGTATTTTGCCTGATCCCTGTAATGAAAGTGCTTATCCATCCATGTATTCGCAAGTATAACGAGGGTTGCCGCTGTCAATGAAAAGTTGTATACTGCAAACGGAAGCATTGTTACCCCGAATCGTTTGCCTATGGTCGGAACAATGCCCTCGGCATTGAGGTGAAGAGCCTGCCTGATCAATCCATGGTAAGGGTCCGTCCAGAGCAAAATGTTTAAAACAACAGGCATAATCACAAGCAAATATGGCAAGTACTTCTTCTTCAGTAAATAGTCTTTTCTGGAAAAACACAGGGACAAGTAAAGATACAGAACAGGAATGGTCGTGATCGGTATATATTGGATGTTCGCAAATATCAGCTTATCCCTGAGGTCCTGAACAGAAAATTCCAATCCTTGAGTGACCGACCACAAGAGCATCAGACACAATATACCCAAAGAATACCATGCTCCGGTTTTGTGTCTATGTACGAAGATATATCCGAGCAATACCACGGAAATCAGCATCAATAATATTGTCAGCACATGATACGGATACCAATGAAAAATCATTTTTCCCCCTCTGACGGCTTATGATTATGATACAGGAATCAAGCCTGCAAAATATCATATTTCAAAATACTAACAATAACTTATGATTCTAACACATTTCAGATATATCATATATATTTTAGCATATTTGGCGGAGTCGAAAAATGCACTTTTTCACCGGATTCTTACTCTATTTTCGTTCCAATATAATCACTGGTTTGCCATTTGTATTACCTGTAGGAGTCATGGAATGGTATTCCCATTATAAAGATGGAGCATTCCCGAGTTAGAACTCCTGGGAAATATGCAAGGGTAGAGAGTATTCAACAAAGGTGATTCATCGATTAAATCTCCCTCTTTTAATATCTTCAATCTTAATATTGGGATTGTGATACCTCCTGCGTCTGACTGTTTTTTTGCCATATTCTATTGCTTCACATGGACACCAGTGAATACAGGCAAGGCATTGCTCACAATTATGCTGCCAAACCGGACGCCGGTCTTCCATTTTTATATTGCATACCGGACATACTTCTGAGCAAAGGCCGCAGCCGGTACATTTGCCGGTCGTTAAAAACGCTTCGTCCCATTTATTGATATTTTTATACAGATAAATGCGATTTGTTATTTTACTCCACAACTCCGCTTTCCTTATCACCGGTTTCCGTTCACCACCAGCAATCGCTCTGGCGGCTTTATCCACCTTTACGGTGGCATCTCCCAATATTTGCCGAACCTTTTCAGATGAGGGAGCCTGATGACCCACAATGTAGTTTCCCGGCATCTTAACCTCTTCCGCATAAGATAAACGAATCCCTTTTCCGGACAGAATATCCTCCAGCATGCCCAAAGGGTTCGCCCTGGTTCCTCCGGAATTGGCGACCGCAAAGCAATAGGTTCCTGGATTTATGACAAGTCTTTCGGCAAATCGCTTCACTAATCTGGGCAGCCCATTATAGAAAACTGGAAATATAAAACCAACAGATTTACCAGGCCCGCCAACAGATTCACCAGGTACATGTGCAGCCATTGGCCTGATGCTGCAATCCCCCAATTCTTTTGCTATTTTACGGGCAATTTCCAGTGAATTGCCTGTTGCAGAAAAATAAAAAATTGTAAAATCCATATAAACCCTTCCCATAATTTTTATATATAAAAAATTTTTCTGAGTTCATTAAAATAACCATCTATTCGAGCAATAATCTTGTCATAATCCAATTCATTGTTTTCTGAGTTTCGAATATCCTCCAATATCTGATTTGTAAAACCGACATTCGCCCAAAAAATCAGCTGCTTGCACCTTTCGAAGTCAAGACCTTCTCTGAATCTGGAATCATCAATCGAATCAAACATTGTCTCATAGCATAACAATTGTTTCCCTTTCAGTCTTTCCTCCAGTTCCTTATTGATTTCTTCAGACTTTGTGATGGCGCTGACCTTATTGAATTCGAAAATCCAGGGGTACTTCCGCAGCAACTCAAGCTGAAGAAGATATGACTGCCGTAGTCTTTCAAAAATATCCCGTTCATTAAAATTCATTAATTCTAAATATTCTTTATTAATTATGTCTGCGCAGTAATCGTAAAGGAATAGAAAAAGGTCTTTTTTGCTATTTACATAATGGAACATTAACCCCTTTGAAATTCCGGATTCTTTTGCAATTACATTTGTCGACGCTTCGTCAAATCCCTTAGTGGCAAATTCCTTTAATGCCGCGTTTAAGATAGCATCCCGTCTTTTTTCTTCAAGATCAACTATTTTTAAAAGCATGATATCACCTTATTTACTTTATTGACCTAATAGGTCAATAGTATTATATATCCTATCTACCTATCAGGTCAATATGTTAAGGAAGAAATTTCTGCAAGCGTCATTCTTCTCTGGAGTCCCAAGGCAAAATATTTGCTGGTCACAAAGTCATTTGGGCAGATGAATTTCATTAAGTCCTCAGCATTTTGTGACTTAAAGAATTTCAAAATAGCACATTCAGAAAATTCGATTCCCCAGTCGAAGTTTTTGCCGTCACCTGAAACAATTTCAAATACAAAATCTTCAGGATATTGTTTCTGTTTTGATTGTTCTGACAGTTTAATAAGTTTTCGCCTGAATATTTGTGTGAACTGTAATCTCCCTAATATTTTTAATACAAACTTGGGATATTTCTGCATTCTTATCTCAAATGTTCTAAAAATAATCTTGAAAGTCACCTCGGGAGGATACCCAAATTTACCCATGGATCTATATAGAGCAAGAAGTTTAACAGATTCAAGCAGATCTTTATACATCATATTCTTCTTGCCGCCAATATCCGGAATATGCGGTATGAGGTTCTTCAGTTGCGCTTTGGATTCTTCAATAATGTTCTTAGCAACTACATCATCCATTATTTCCAAAAGCAATAAATATACCTGCCTGGCATCATTTGCAAAACCTTTTTCAAACCTGCTCCTATTCATTGAATTTTTACCTCCTTATCCGATTTCATATACGAAAGTGTTATTGCGAGAACTAGATTTTCTATATACCTTATAATGCCATTCCATAAAGCATTTTTTACAGTAAAATCCGATGCTTTTCAATGATCTCTTCTATCTCTTCACCACCATTTCTATATCACTTGAGCAGACAATAATGATGTCGTTGAAGTTAGTAGCCATCGGCGGCAGTCGTTAACTCATCATAAAAAATTTACACTCTTATTTAGAACTCTTTAACCATATTGCTCTTTTCAGCACTCTTATAGCCTTAAGCGTAATCCATTTGCTATGCTCGCCTTTTTGCTCTATTGGAATGAGCAATTTGTCAGTATTGGAGGTGTTCTCGGTTCTCCATCTGCCCATATCATCCTGCTTTGAAAGAACTATATTTAGGGCATCATTCATACGGCTGTCAGATATACCAAGTTCAGTTATAATATCTACTATTTCCAGCACATCGGTCTGGTACATCAAAGGGAAACTAAATTTAAGCCATCCCGGCTTGGATGTTTTACTTAAGTCATGGCTGCATTTATGAATATGATGGATTAACAAGAATTCAGTAGCCTGGTTTATCGTATCTTGTATTTCCTTTGTTCTTTTCTCCCGCGGTATTGCACTTAATCCTTTGAGCGCCTTGACTACACCCATAAAACAAGTATGTTTACCCCAACATATTTCTAAACGGTCATATGGCGGGATTTGCGGATTATTCTCAATACCGTCATTAAAGCGCATATACCGGGTAAGCCAGTCGATAGCCTTTTGCAGCCTTGGGTCATCGAGATAGCCAAAATGTATCAGGCTCCATACCATATTTCCGGTAAGACATGGGATGACCTCGGTTATTCTGCCGCCGCCCTTCTTCGCTGCCGTATTAACCGCAAAACCGCCTTCCTCGGTTTCCTGTGAATTGCTAAGCATATATTCGCATTGTTCTTTAATCTGTGAATTGACATCTGCACCCATCTCTGCAAGCACAATCAGTTGCCACACAAGACCTTTATATTTGGCTGTATAAAATTTGGGAAAGGCTTGAATATATGCAGGCTCCTGCTGTTTCCGAAGAATATCGGGTACAATACCGGATTGCATGATATCACGTTTTGCTTTTTGCACTTCTGGATCGTGTTCGGGTTTATCCAAAATATCCTTTAACGTAAAATACCGCGCGGAAGGGTTCTCCTCTTCCAACAACCAATTAGAAGGGTCTGCTTTGAGAATGTCTTTCCAATCGTTCACCTTTATTCCTCCTTCAGACAATGAATTTAGATAAAATAACGTCCATCTCAAGTATACCATTGTTTCAAATATTACAGCACAAATAGGTCATCCATGGCGAAGATTCCTTTTTATTACCGAAATCCTACTCCTTATACGGCAGAAAAACCGATGTTGCCTTAAACCGTCCTTGCTCATCCTGGCATGATTCAATCCATTTTATAAGTCTTCAACCAAGTCACTGCCCTTTAAAAAATCAAATTTTGTTAGATTTTTGCTCGAAAACCACAACACCTTATGGTTAAACCATCTTATTTTTTTCGTCATCATTATTATCGTTTCAACATGGCTCGATAAGGCCAATTCCAAGCACCACTTACAGACGGTCGTTTTATCCTGAGCTTCGATTAGTTGGAGCAGCGACCGAGTACACGGCGCGTTCTTGTCGCCGGGCATTTTGCGTGGTTTATAAGCCATTCGACCTCAACTCCTCAAAATCTTCTCCATTGGCTTGCCTTTTGCCAATTCGTCCACCAGTTTGTCAAGCCACCTGATTTTCTGCATGAGCGGGTCTTCGATTTCCTCGACGCGATGTCCGCAAATCACGCCTGAAATTTTGGCGGCGTTCGGGTTTATCTGCGGGGCTTCGCTAAAGAAGGTTTTGTAATCGATATTCTTCACAATTTGCGCTTGCAAGCCAGAATCGTCATACCCCGTCAGCCAACAAATCACAGCATCAACCTCGAATTTAGTGCGTCCTTTGCGCTCTGCCTTTTGGACGAGCAGCGGGTAGACGCTCGAAAAAGCCATCTTGTATACGCGTTCGTTTGTCATAAAGTGTCACTCCCTTTCGCTTCTCGCTTTACTCTCCACCGCACGATGTCGGTGATGAGTTCATAATCGATCGGCTTGCCAAGTGGTAGCTGAATCGCTCCTTTACTGGTCTTATATCCTGCAAGCCGCTCCGCAAATTCGGACGTAGCTTCGCCGCCGGGGTACAGCCGATGTGTTTTTTGAACGCCGCGAAGTGGATGAGGTTTTCACCCTGCCAGAACGTCGGCATGTGCCACGAGATTTTCTCTGTTGCTTCCGGCGCGGCGACGCGGATAGTTTCGCGGATACTTTGCAACAGAGGTCGCACATCTTCCGTTTGTGCGGCGATGTATTCGTCAATGCTGTTCGGTTTCACGCAAAAGAGGTCTTGTTCCGTGTTTTTGAACTCACGACCGCACTTCGGGCATTTCCCATTTCACCCACGCTCCTTTTTATTTTGTCGCTGATACCTATTTGATACGCACCCATCGGTGACTTACCAAGAGCAAAGCGACAAGTAATAATGCCAAAATGGTGAATACTGCGGCAAGTACATTGATAACCTTATTGGCCCTGCCATTCAGAACCTTGGACAGCAAGGCATAAATGCCAATCCCGATTATCCCTCCGAGCGTGTTACTAAGCACGTCAGTGATGTCAGCTCTGCCGATTGCGAAAATAAACTGTATTATTTCAAATTTTCCATATCAATCACGTTCCTTGATGATTACTTTTGCAACATTATCTTCAAGCCCAATAGCAAGGCCAAAAGGCGTACTTGGTACTCCTCTGGTACCCCCTTGGCGGCAAATTATTTTTGTTATTTAAACTCATTCTTATGCCTCTCAAAAAAATCATAGAAATACCTCACATTCTCAAGATCCGTCCATTTTGTCACCTCTAATTCCCTTGAATCAAGATTATAAATTTTTGCATTTAATGTCCCTAGCATAAATGGTGAATGCGTAGAAATAATAAACTGACACCCCAAAAGCCTTGACATTTCATTTATCTTCTCAGCTAATAATGTTTGATTTGCCGGCGACAAGGATACCTCCGGCTCATCCAACAAATAAAGTGCATCCGATTCAACAAAATCATCAAACATTTGCAGAGTAGTTTCTCCATTCGAATACTTTTCCTGTGCAAATTTTAAAAATTCCATTTGTTTTCTCATCTTATCGGAGTTTTTTAAATGTTCTATTTGTTCCTTATTCATCCCTCGCCTAATGTGCTCATATATGTATCCATCACCTAGAATTTGTTCCTGTTGTATTTTCTTTATTTCATATAAAATATCTTCGCTTTTAATATACCTGCTTCTCCGAGGAAGTCTGCCAATCTGCCTGCCGTCTTCATCTTCACCTAAAGTATAACTGCATTCATCTACGAATTTTGTGAAATAATGTATAATTCCATACTGATTGCTGGTAGCATACTCTCGTCCTTCAATCTGTAACTTATTTGCCATAATATTCAGCATCGTAGATTTTCCACACGCATTATTGCCATATAAAACTGTAATTGGTCTGAAGAATAATAATTTCTCTACTTTATCAGCAAACACATTATATGGATAAATATTCGGATTACTTACTGTCTCCTTAGATAATAAAAAGCTGCTTAAATATATTATAGATTACACCTTCTCTCATGAAATTGACCTCTAATGGCTTTGAAAAGAGAATTTGCAAATTTTTAACCAATCCGGCTCATTGTCTTTTCTCCCTAAATACTCCGTCATCGTCTTCTTGGTGCGTTTAAAACCTCAAGTCGCAAACATCTGTTCGCTTTTATTTTAACTTAAATATCCATTCGTGTAAAGAATTTTATAAATAATTCCCCCGAATTCGAGAGAATTAAAAAATGCATTTGAACCGGCTTGATTTCTAAAGGAATCAATTTCGACCCCTTTAATTTATCGTCAGGTATTATCCTTACATTCTTCATTTTCCTTCATCATTTATGTGAAATTAAGAAACCCGTTTCTATTTTACCAAAAGAAAAGACGTGAGGGCATTAACTCACGTCAAAACACGCTTCCACTCATAATCCCCCGCAACCCCTTTATTTATCAAGGTTTCTGACGTTGCAACAGGATTATTACCTCTACATACCATGAGTGTACAAAAAAAATGTCTTACCCCTCTGGTATCCCCTTGGCGTCAGGTTAACCCTTGCCTTTCGGTAAGTTAGCCCTACAGTAATTTAATTACTCAAATAAATTGAATCTTCTTACAGTATAGGTGTTTTCAGCTCGACATATCCGTTGAGCAGTGCCAACGCAATAATCATGGCTCCAATAACGACAAATGCCCCGATCATTCTACCGCCTTTCAGACCAGCCACTTCACTCAGAAAAACGACATACAGGATCGCTTTCCATATCAGTATGCTGACAAATACAATACTCAGCAGCATCCCCCAGATGCTGTTGTTCCAGAAAACAGTAAAGAAGGTTTCGCTGAAAGCAACGGCAATCGAGCACAGTAAAGAGGGAAAGAAGGTCAGACCCCATGTCTGAGTGTAAGTGTTAAGCGGCGTTTTGCTGCCGAAGCATTTGCAATATCGCCGTCATAACTTATTTCAAATTTCAGTGTACCAGTTATGATCTTATCTCCTTCCAGAGAAAAAACGATCAAGCCACTTTTATCGGTGAGCATTTTTTGTGTATCAGTTTTTACTTCATTCCCGTTAATGGACCATTTTGCGGTATACTCCATCTCCTTGGGGGATTCGATGAAATATACGCTGGCATAAACGTCCTTGCCGGCTGTCAGTTGTTCAGGCTGCTTTGCGCTCTCCAGATCGCTCCTTTCAGCATTTTCCTCGGCAGTTTATTGTGCTTGCTTAAATTTATTACGATTCGCTTATTTCGCAATTCCCTCCTTGATTCGTATAGGCATATACAAATCCTGTTGTCCGTATCCCATAGCTTCCTTGGCTTTGGGTGTGCCGATAAAATGGTTTAGGTTATAGCGATCCCGATCATTTTCAAAGCAACCGCTGTTTTCAATCCAATCATTTACCATGGTGTAGACTGCCAGACCGCCGCCCGGATCACTGTCATCATCCACGAAATTCGCAACCGCATACAGCCCGCCGAGAAAATCTATGATTTCATAGCCTCCCGTGTCCTCCGGGATTTCCGATACGGCAAGACCCCAAGCGAAACCACGGGCTTGTTCATCCCACCACATAAAATCGCGGGCGTAAAAGCGGTCTTTACGCAGAGCGTCCTGTGTGTTCCACCATGCTTCAAATCTTCTTAACAAGCTGTTTTCTGAAAAGGGTTCTTTCTCTGTACATACGCCAGACCAAACCAATTTACAGGCAGGCAATTCCACTATCCGTACAGAGTTTCGTTTTTCGGCCGGAATCATTCTGAATCACCATCCTTGATTTTTATCGGAAAATACAAGTCCATCTGCTCATAGCCCATGATGCCCTTGATATATGCGGGAGATGTAATGTTTCCCAAACTTCGACGCTCATTCGTTTCGTCCAAAACAAAGCAACCGCTCTTTTCTACCCATTCCAAAATTCCATTATACACTCGGTCGTGGTCAGCTCCGTCAGCGTCCACGCTGATTGCCACAGCGTACAACCCACCGGGGAAATCAATCACATCCAAGCCGCCTGTGTCCTTCGGAATCTCAGACACAGCATATCCCCATTGGAATCCACCGGTTGGCGGACTCCACATAAAATTGCGGGGATAGAACATATCCGCCCGTTGCTTGTCAAACTCAGTAAACCAGTTCAAAAAGCGCATTAACGCTCCTTCCGGCGCGAAAGCATTCTCACCGTTTGCGGGGCCGGATGTAACCATCTTGCAGGCGGGCAACTCGATAATACGAACGGTGTTTCGTTCTGCCTGTGGAATCGTGGAAGCAGCCGGCACGATTTTAGCTTGCTTTTCCAAGTCGGCGTTTGCGTTTTCCATCATATTCAAAATCTCCGGTTTATTCTTCGGGGAATAACTTTCAGGATTTTTTGCTTCCCATTTTTCTCTTGCAATAAGCATTTTACATCCTGTAAACTCGATAGGATTTCCATGTTCATCATTAACAAAAGAGGCTGATTCACGGATTTCGGTAATTTCCATTCCGAGAGTTTTCAACGGGGCGATTTGTTCCTCACATTCAAGCGGATTCCCGGCTGTTACGCCGTTGACGCCCAATTTTTCAAAAGCATATTGCATCATTAGCGATAAGGCTTCGGTATCAAGGCTGTTGTCCTGATAAGCGGTGTGCCAGACATGACCCAAATCCAAAATACCTTCATCGTTTACGCTGTTATAAGCGATAAAACCAATCAACTTCATGGACGGTTTCAGACAAACCGCATAATAAATATCTTCACCTGCAAAATATGCGGCGGCGTTTTTACACCCTTCCATATCGGTCGGCCATTGGTGGTCGAAATTCCGCATGGATGAGTTCATTCTGTCATTCGATAATTCACATACCGCCTCGGCGTCCTCGACTGTGAAACGTCGGATAATCAGCCTGTCGGTTTCCATAAAAAACGGCTTGTTAGCGCGTTCATAAATCAAAGCGGCATCACCTTTTATCTTTTTCGCCAGCTTTAATATCTCAGGAAGCGTATGAGGAGAAAAATCTTTTGGAAGATTCTCAAATTCAATCTTTTTTACCGTGTACATAATCAGCTGCCCTCCTCAAAGGTCATCAGGATTTCATCGCAGATGCCGCCCATTTTCCGCAGGATTTCCGCGATCTGTTCCCGGAACTCATGGGTCTTGAACTTATCCATCGGCGGGAAAAAACCACCGTGTAATCCCCAAATTTCCTGCCTGTAATTCTGCATCTTTTCATAAAGTGGCAGCAATTTTACAGCCATCGTCAAATCGGGGTATTGTTCGACCACGCCTTTAAAAAAGTCATAAGCCGAGCTTGTGCAGACACAGCAATAGGGAGAGCAATGTAAATTCCAGCAGATAGCACCAAGCTCATCATCCGTTTTGTTCTCAAAATATGAATCTGTTTCAAGCGTTTCAGCCCAAATATTAAACGCCGTTTTACCAAAAACATACCGTCTGCCATCACCTTCCGCCGGAAGCAGTGTCAGAAACGCTGGGATGGAGTCAATAACGCTTTGGTAGACCTGCCGAGCATCGTTCTTTTCTATTTTCTCGCCTGCGAAAAACAAGCCTTTCGTGGTACCCAGCCCGTTTGTGATCGTTGAATACCCGTATTCATCCACAGAACCCTCCGGCAGACGTTCCTGACCGGGATATAAATTGACATATAATACATCATTTTCATCATAGCCGCCGATAAGACAACCCTCAGGCAGAGGGACATACCGGCTCTCGTCGCCTATTGCTACATTACCCATGCCCCACGCCAGAACGGGAATACCATTATCAACGGATGCTTTGATGGCATTCATTACCGTGCGGAAATCTTTTTTAATCTGAGAATTGGAAAGATAGATACAATCATATCCGAAAGCGGCGTATGCTTTTTTTACAAATTGCGGCGCAAAGAAGTAATTGGTCACACCGCTGTCGCATTGCACATTGTTCGGATTGCCTTTTTCAGCGGCATACAGATATGTGAAGTTGTCGCCGGTAAAGTTGGCGTAAAACTTGAAATCATCAATATCCGAACCGAGTTTTTTACCCATCGAGCAGATAGCGGAACACAGGAAATAGTTCTCCCAATTCTGAATCCTGCGGTAATCCTGTATCTTGTTAGATGTGCGCGGCGGTTCGCCGCCCGCAAAGGGGTCGGCGATCGTATCTGTCGCAAAAGTTGCGTGTTGCGCTGCCGTAAGAATCTCCGGTTTATTCTTCGGGGAATAGCTATCGGGGGTAGATGGATTAGGCTTTTTCAACGCTTCACTCATGTTATTTCGCCTCCGTTCCGATTAAACAATCGAAGATTGCTTGATCCATCTTTTTCAACCGTTCCACATATGCAGCAACTTTTTCACGGATGTTGCGGTCGCGCATCATTGTAAAATCGGTTAAGGCAGGATCAATACACTCGTTTAAATATAACTGGCTGTGATGCGCCCCTGGGAAATTTTTACCAAGCCGCTCAATTGCCAATCTGATTCCGGGATTCACCAGTCCGGGATATTGTTCGGACAATCGGCTGAGATAACTGTGCAGATAACTGCGGTAATGATTTAATAATAGTAAACCAACCGGTTTTAGATACATATCCCGATTGCCCACATCGAAGTCCTCACGCCACCAATCATCGTTCAAGAGCCACTGTACCATATTATCGAAGGAAGCGGTATTATTATAAATAACTTCACCTTGCGTATATTCTGTTTTCTTTTCATATAGAATTTTTGCGATTTCCCGGATATGTCTGTATGCTTGCTCACCGACTAAGCGTTCGCTGGTTTTATCACCGACAGTAACAATCCCACAACATTTTTCGTACCAGTTTTCGGTATAATAATAATGATCATCGCCACCATATCCTTCAGGCTCACCGTGTGAAGACCAATACGCTCGAAGATTCAAGCCATTCCCGCCATCACGATAACCTGTAATTAAACAAGTAAAGTTTAATTCTGTCAATCCAAATCCAATGACCGGACGACCGTTGTCAATAGAATTTTTTATCTTCTCGATATAAAAATCTTTTGAGTATTTACGAGGGTTTATAGTCATTTTAGGCTGTCCGTTAATCATTTCCCGCGTGCAGGTCAACGAATACGGCTCTATATAAACATTTTGCTCATAAAAATATTCACTTTCATATCCCAAAGCTGCGAATGTTCTCTGTGGGATTTCCGCTAATATACTGACTTCATCGCAGCACAACCCGGCTTTCCACGGGAAGCACATTGCCGTTCCGCTTAACGCGAACAATTCATCGGCTTCTATCGGATCATCGAGGTACTCCATCAAACGCATAACCGACCCGATATAGCAGACCGCCGACGGGTCACCGTATTCCATGTGCGGGATACCTTGTAATATATTTTCTGTTAAGTGTTCGTTTTGTTTGCTTTTTTCCGATTGCTCCATCATTTTCAAAATCTCCGGCTTTACTTTCGGGCTATAACTCTCCGGGGTTTGTTCAAATTTCTTCTTAATCGGTTCACTCATAGCGCAATCCCTCCTTTAGACAGCTCTATTTTACCGCGGTTTCCAGCGTTTGCGTTATCCGTTTTTGTCATTTTTCAGCCGCTTATATAATCTCATTCGGATATGCTCGTTGTCATATTTGCCGTCCAAGGTTTCATATAAAGCGAAAACAGGCTCGTTTTCATGGGCGATGCTGTTATTTTGCAGCCACAAATCTATCCTTGCTGCGCCCATGCTAATATCACCCAAGCGGTCATCAGGCAGCACAGCATAACGTCCCGCGGGGATACGCATGATTTCTAAACCGCTATTGTTCGGCAGCTTGAAACCGCTGCCGCATTCTATTCCGCACTCGCAGACATTATCATAAGCGCATACATAAAACTTTTGCGCGGTTCGGATTATCAGCGGGTGATACTCCCGCAAATAAGTCATCACTTTTTCCGACGCTTTCCGCTCGGCGTTATAACCCCTTTCCCGCGCAATTACAAACACCATTTCGGAAGTAAAAGAGATGGAGATATGTTGTTCCTTTTTCCGCTTTTTTACGGGAAGATACAATTTAAGCTTGTGCGGGCTGGTCGCAACCTTCGCTTGCTGCTCGCCCATGCGGCCTGGACTGCCGTTTTGAAATATATATTCCTCAAAATAAGCGTTGCCGGATTCCTCAAACATGCTGGCTGACAGCCAAGTATTGTATAGATAATTCCAACCGTCATTAATTGCCGACTCGTTATAATTTACAACACAGGTGGCATATAAGTCTGTTTTGCCGACACCTGCGGTGTTACCCGCCTGCTCCGTCATTACTTCGTAACAAAATTGGCTCCCGGTTTGTTTTCCATTTCGCCCAAAAACCCGTCCGGCGATTTGTCCTAATGAAATAATCGCCTTATTCTCAATGCCAATCAAGCAGGAATCGTAAAATCGGGTGGTTTTACATTCGGGGATAAACTCCGTGCCGACCTTGACCGCAAGGCTGATTTCGCTCATATCAAAGGGGTAAAAGTAGAAATATGTATCGCCCTGCCGATATTCCATAGGGGTCATTCCGACAACGCTTTTGAACAGCTTGTTGAAAGCCTGCTGGGTTTGCAAACCGCTCTCGTCGGCAATGATGGCAAGCGGCAACTCCAAGCTTTTGATTTTTTCACAGGCGTTTGAGATGCGGCGTTTGCGGATATATTCTTTGACGGAATGACCTGTACAGGCATAAAAATCCCGGTATAACTGGCTCAGCGAAACAAAATACCGTTTGGCTATGTTTTCAGGATTAAGTTCATCCGATAAATGCTTTTCGATGTATGGAAGAACGGCGTCGATATATCGAAATCTGTCTATTGCCGTATATTTAAAGGTTTTATCACTTGTGATTATCATAATACGCTGCTCCTCCTCCTTTCTGTCATGTTTAATTCTGTGCTTATATTAACACTTTACAAGCACCCGTAATAACCGTAATATTACATCGCTTTTACGGTTGTTTTTGTCCCGCCAGCTTTCGGCGTAACGTATGTTATATGAAGCGGGTATAATAATATCATTTCCAAATGCTTTCTCTAAAGATTCTAAAGCGTTATCCCTCAATGGTTTTATAAAAGGATTTTCGGGATTAAAGGTATTTATAACTGCGGCCGACATATAAGGGCGGCAAAATAAATGACCTTTTCCTCCGTCCTTATGCTTTTCAATATTGTCCGTCCACGTTTCATCACCGCGCACATATCTTTCCAATTTTCTTAAACACTTTGCTATTATCGTATCGTCTTTAGATAAACTCAACTGACATGCCCGTCCAAGCGCATTTTCCGTTGTGACAAATTTTTGCTTAAGCGCAGCTTTTGAATCTTGAGAGTGAAATCTGCCCCATGATCCGTCCTCCCGTTGTTCATCAGCAAGCTGCTTATACCATTTAGACATATAAATAGCATTAACATCGGTAGTAGTCGGTGTTTCCTTCAATATTTCCTTTTTCAGAATATATCGTGGGAACGAATCGGTAGTAACAGTTGAGAATTAATCAAAAATACCCTTTAACTCGTTTTTCATACCTGTAACCTCCCCATACCTCTAAGATACAGCATATTCAGAATCGCACCGTTACCTTTCCACCAATTCTTACTGGTTGCCCATTCTTCGGGATAGGCAGCCCAGCCCCACGGGATTGCCCACGAACCATCTTCAAGCTGTGTTTTTATGATGAACTCGCACTCATAATCGGCGATGTCCTTATTATCGGCGTAGAAAACGCTGTCGTTTGTATTGAAAAACTGTGACGGCTTGCGAGATAGCGCAATATTCCCTGTATAATCGGGTGTGTGCTGTCGGTAAAATCAATTTCCCGCAAGATTTCCGTTGCCGTCCATGTCTGAATTGGAGCAGAGTTCGGATTCCATGCGTCCGGCTCCAGCGCGTGACCAAAACCGCCATCTTCATTTTGATAGGCAGCAAGAGCAGTCAACACGGAATCTTTGCTGCCGCTCTCAAAATGGTACTGCCACCGGGCAATATCCAGCGGGCGGGCGTTACGATAGATGAATAAACGAGCTCTATTAAAGGTCAAGTTAGACATGATATTCACCTCCGGCTGTAAAATCCATTTCATATTTTGTTCCATGACTAAAAAGTACCGCATCCGTCAAGCGAACACGAAGAAGGCAAGTATTCGGATCGTTTTCATTGGTATGCCCGTTATCATACCATTCTGCGAACACCGTCCGCAGTTTCGCCATAATTTCTGCGTTTCTTTCTTCACGAACATAACCAAGATTTTCACCAATACCGTGGGCAGTAAACCACTCGCCACAAATAGCAACCACCGGGCTGTCCTTTATTTGTTTCATTTTGTTTGATAGCGCGTATGTAACGGTATAAAATGCGCCATCTTCATAATAACTGTTTACAGTACGAACAGCAGGGCGATTGCCGTCTATGGTTGCAAGCGAAATAAGAGTGTCATGGCCGAACCGTTCTACCATGATTTCTAATGCTTTCGAGTCTATTGTGTTATTCATTTTTATTTCTCCTCTCTTGCGCAACGGCGATCTTGTTACCGTCAGGATCAGCGAACCAAAACGAATACGCCCCCCACGGCCTGTAATGGCTACCCTCTACAAACGGTTCTTCTTACAGGACAATTTTGTAAAATTCCGCGAGACGGAGCGCGTTGTCTGTCTCGATACATATTCCACCAAATTTCATGATTTTTCTTGTATGATGTATTTAACATCAATACATTCCTTTCTTAAGATTTTTTATTTATACTTTTGTTTAACACTGTGGACTTTTTATGATTTTCTATAGCTTTGACTATTTGAAGGAGTGTATTGCCACA
>JBDKVA010000104.1:0-29305 GCA_039679375.1 Clostridiaceae bacterium | reverse complement strand
AAAAGCCGCCAATTCTTTCAAATGAGCAATGGTATCGGCATCTTCAATTGCCGGATTATTGTTTGTGTCATGAAAACACACGGGTGCTGCTATATTGCACGCATTCATATGATTCAACAGGCATGTTGCCGTTGTTATGGGAGTAGACATATGACCATCGCCGCCTCCTACCAAAACAATTCCACCGCGCTTCTTTTTATGTATCAATTCATCCTTTCTAAAATGCCGTGCACTCCAAAAGGACTGCAATCTGCTGGCGACAGCAAGCAATTGTCCGGATAGCTCTGAAAAATAGTTTGGGGAAGCAATTAAAATGTTATCACAGTTTCTTATGTATTTGTCTATCTCCTGCCAATCGTCATTTTTGCAGCAGCCGGCATGCTTATGACAATATCTGCAATCCACACACGGTGAAATATTGCAGTGGTATGCGTCCACAATTTTATATTCGCCATCAAGGTTTTTAATAAGTTCATTTATCAGGCTTTTCGTATCACCGTTTATTCTCGGCGAGCCATTGAAAATAAGCGTTCTCACATTACATACCTCCCTATGCCGGCTTGTAATTATGTGATAACATTTTTAATGCCACAGTTATACATCCTTTTTCAAATGAAATACAATAGTTGTGTCAGGCAATAATTCTGGAGCACTAACTATTTTATATCCCATCTTCAGCCAGAAAGCAATTGCCGGCTTATTATTAGTTTGCACTCCAGCACAAATACATTTAATATTCCTGTTCTTTAAGATTTCAGTTTCCACAGCACTGACCACTTCCCTGCCAATACCATTGCGTCTATGGCCTGCAGATATCATTAAAAGCGCAAGATATGCATTTTCAGGATTTTCTTTATAATTACCTGAAACAAAATCCACAACCCCGACCATCTTGCCATTTAAGAATATACCGCAAAATGAGCCTCCTTCTTCTTTGGATAATTTAAAATCATTATAAATCATCTGTCTTGAAGCATACGGCACCGGACCTAACGATAGAAAATCCTCACACTGCTTATATACTTCAAATACAGCATCGATATCATTCTCATCAACATCTTTGATTGTAAAATTGCTTCCTTTTATAAGCATTAATTCTCTCTTTCCAACAGTTCTTTAATACTGTTAGCATACCCGTCCTTGTAGTTATGACAAGTGGACCAGATTTACTTATTTGCTCACTCATGTCTTTAATCGCAGTGGTATGTGCAAAATTTCAGGTAATGCGCGAATATTTTTGTTGAATACTAATTTTACAGCTAAATATGTGCAAATTATTAGTTAATGCGCGAATATATGGAATATATTAACTAATATCTTGAACATTACTTCAAATTTTGCACACTTAGCTGCAAAATAACCAATTATGTAACCAATAATAAATACTTCCAGCAATAATGCATATGATGTAAGTATATGCTTCCACTCTCCTTCAGTCAAACCATTATGCAAAACATTTCACTGCGAAGCTGCTTTTAAAATATGAAAGCAGACTTCCCGGTTCCATAATGGTATAATAGAAAGTGCAGGGCGCTCCGGGATATTGGCTTGGAACGATACGGCAGCGCTATCTCAGATATTCTTTAAAGCTATACTTTGGGGGTCAATGCATGCGGATATTGCACACATCTGACTGGCATCTGGGCAGGAACCTGGAGCAAATCAACCGAATCGGAGAGCAAAGGGAGTTTATTGACTGCCTTTGCAGGACGGTTGAGGAGAAAAAGGTCGATCTTGTCCTGATTGCCGGCGACATATATGATACATACAATCCTTCCGCTGCGGCGGAGGAGCTTTTCTACGAGGCCATGGACAGGCTGAATGACAATGGTAAAAGGGCGGTCGTTGTAATCGCCGGAAATCATGACAATCCTGAGCGTCTTTGCGCCGCAAGCCCGTTGGTGCGAAAGAGGGGTATTATTCTGCTGGGGTATCCTGGAAGCGATGCACGCGCCTATCTCCAGGGAAATCAGGGCAATGGAGCGGCTGCAAACGGTTCCGGAAAGGCCGCTGAAGAATATAAGAATAGTAACGTAACAGAGAAAGACGCTAAAAGCAGAACTGCCGATGAAAGCGCTTTAGCAGAACATGAAAACTATTATACGGCAGGAAATAACATAGACGCAGAAAAACATGACACAGATGAATCTGTGTCTGTTTTAGGCGGCATTCAGATAGCTGATTCAGGCCCAGGGTGGCTGGAGCTGTGCGTCCCTGACTGCGAGCATCATGCGGTGATCATTACTATGCCATACCCTTCGGAGTCACGCCTGGAAGAGGTGTTGTCACAGGAGGCGGATGAAAACATTCTGCAAAAGGCGTATTCCGATAAAATCGGGAGCATATTTGCCACACTTGGCGCTAAATTCAGGGATGACACAGTAAATCTGATCGTTGCGCACCTTTTTCTTCTTGGAGGCAGCACATCCGACTCCGAAAGGACGCTGCAGGTGGGCGGAGCCATGACGGTGAGCCCGGGGATCATGCCCGGCAGGACTCATTTTGTGGCGCTGGGTCATTTACACCGGCCGCAGGAGATTCGAAGTGCGAACTGTCCTGTGTATTATGCGGGATCACCTCTGGCGTACAGCTTTTCTGAGGCGGATTACAGCAAAGCGGTCTATATCGTGGACGCCCAGCCTGGAGAAAAGGCAGTTGTGACGCCATTTTACCTGGACTGCGGCAAGCCCTTAAGGAAGTGGGTGGCTGACAAGGGGATCGGACAAGCCATCAAGTGGTGCGAAGAGGGAAGGGATCCGAATGCCTGGATCGACCTTGAGATCGTGACGGACAGGATACTGACGACAGAGGAGCAAAAAAAGCTTCGAAGCCTGAATCCGGGTATCATCAATATCCGTCCGAGGCTAAAAACAGATGAGTCTGAAGCAATCAGCCCGAAAAGCAGGGAAGGCAGAAAAATAGACGAACTGTTCAGTGATTTTTATAAATACAGAATGGGCGCGGAGATACCGGAAGAGTTGATGGAGGCGTTTCTTGAGATCCTGAACGGGGAGGATGAAGGGGACGGGGAGGACGCGGACCGGGACGAAGGAAGTGATGATCCCGGCAATGCTGGCTCATCTAGTGCACCAGCAGGTATCGGCACCAATAATTCAGGCGGCGGGAACGGTACTTTAAGCAGCGGATACATGGGAGGCGCCGATAGCATTGCCGGAAACGCCAATTACAATATGAGAAGCATAAACAGGCCGGATGGAGCAAATGCTGCAAATGGGGAGGTTGAGGGCGAATGAGACCGAAACTTCTTGAGATAGAAGGGCTGCAAAGCTTTACAGATGTTCAGAGGATTGATTTTGAGGCATTGGGAGAGACCGGCCTGTTTGGAATATTCGGACCGACCGGAAGCGGCAAGTCAACGATTCTTGATGCGATCACCTTTGCGTTGTACGGCAAAGTGAAGCGGGCGGATGGAGGAACCCAGGGGATCATCAATACAAACCGCAAGACGGCAAGCGTTTCCTATACCTTTGAACTGACCAGGGATGGGAAGAGAAGGACCTACCGTGTGGAGCGGACATACCAGCGGAAGAAGAATTCAGAAAATTCCTGCGAGCCCAAAATTGCGCGCCTTATCGAGATCATGGAGGATGGTGAAGTTCCGCTGTGCGATAAGGCAACGGAAGTCAGTTCTTCTATTAAGGAATTATTAGGATTAAACAATGAAGATTTTACACGGGCAGTCGTTTTGCCTCAGAACAGCTTTCAGGAATTTCTGACGCTGGACAATAAAGACAGGCGCAGCATGCTGGAGAGGATCTTTTATCTTGAGGAATATGGGAAACAGCTGTGTGACAAGCTTGGCCGGAAAATGTCGACACTGAAAAGCAGGCTTGATGTACTCTCGGGAGAGATACTGGGATATTCCGATGCTACCGATGAAGCGCTCGAAGAAGCGGAAAAGGTTATGGAAGCAGCTGCTGCAGAGCGTAAAAGGGTTGAAAATGAACTGAGGCAGATGGAAGTCAAATTTAATGAGACAAAGGAAGTATGGGGCCTCATTCAGGAGCTTGGTGATATGAACCGGAAAGAGGAGCAGCAAATCTGCGCTGGAGAGTCCATTGCAAAAAAGAGGCTGCAGCTTGAAAGAGCATTGAAAGCGGACGGACTTCTGGAGATGATACGCAAAAACAGGGATCTGGGTGCAAAACTGAATGAGACCGAATCACATTTGGAAGAGGTTATGACTGTGCTTCCGGGTGTGATCGACGGACTTGAAAAAACAAAACGAAGTTACGAGGATATAAAGAATCAGGTAGTTGTGGAACAGCCAAAACTGATCAGTCAAAGGACCAGGCTGGCAGACGCCTTAAGCATAAAGAGCGAGATTACGGCAATTTCACAGCAGACGGCCAGGCTTCAGGCTGCGGCGGATCAATTAAAAGCTGGTACGATGCAGAAAAGCAGCCAGATAAATAAGGGAATGCTTGAATTCGAATTGCTGGAGAAGGATCTGGAAAGAATAAAACAGGAAATAGAACCGCTTAATGTTGAACCGGAGTACAGGCAGCATGTGCAGGAGGGGGTCACTCTTGAAAACGAAGTTGTGGTTCTGGACAGGAATGTAAAGGAGCTGGAAGCAAGGGGGATATTACTGAAAAGCTCGGGTGCGGGGATAGAGCAGAGGCTGAACGGAATAAAAGCGGAGATCGCTTCCTCAATAAAGGCTCAGGAGGAACTGGAGACGAAAAGGCAGCAGCATGAAGCGTCCACGCCAGGCGATAAAATTGCAGCAATGAAGTCAATGGACCGGATCCATCTGGTTCAGGGAATGTATGACATTTTAAAATTGAGAAAAAATGAACTGGATAAGTTAAAAGCCAAAGCGGAGCAGCAGAACACAAATCTTCATGAACTGAAGCAAAAAGCAGACGTTCTTGAAAAATCAAAAGACAGTGCAGTTGCAGAGTTTGAACAATGCAAACTGGAAATCGAGAAGGCAGTTGCCGAGTTGGACCAAAATGCGGCGGCAATTCTGTCAAAGAACCTGAAAGCGGGTGAACCATGCCCTGTTTGCGGTTCGACGGAGCATCCTGTGCCTGCTGTTCATGCGGAAGGAACAGAATTATCCGTACTGGAAAGTAGGGCGGAGGCTGCCCGGAAGAAGCTTGATGAAGCGGAGAAATTCTTGAAAGCGGCAGAGAGGGAAGCTCTTATCGCCGGCGAGCAAGTGAAAACAGCTGCGGATCAGGCTGCACAGACAATGCTGGAAGCAGAGCGTAAAACTTCAGATTACGAGGAAGAAAAGCAAAAACTCCCTGAAAAGCTGAGATCACTTGAACTGGATCAGATCTGGCAGGAAGTTGCGAAGGCAAACGCTGCATTTGAGAAAAAGCTGGAGGCAATCGAAGAATGGGAAGTGAAGCAGAAGGAATATGCAGAAAGCCTGCAAAAACTAAACGATATCCTGACAGGACAGAGGATTGCTGAAAATGGTATTGTGTCCGAGCTGACGGTAAACCGTGAAAGCGCCGGACAACTTGAAAAAAGTCTTGCAGAAGCAAGAAAAACATTTGATGAAGCACAGCAAAGGTGCTCGGAATTTTTGAATAAATATGGGATGGGGAGCGCAGGCGAAGAGTCAAAAAGGCTTGCAGAAAATGACCGTAAACTTCAATTGCTGCAAAAGGAAGCGGAGCAGACTCAGGAAAATGCAGGCAGAAAGAGGCTTTCACTTGATAGCCTGAAAGAAGAATTGAGGCTTTTGAACAACGACCATATCAAGCTTGATGCAGATTTGAGCGCTCTGCAAAACCAGCTGGCCGGAAAGGAAGCCAGGCTTACTGAGCTGGCCGGGGAGGCGGATATCGAGGAGGAAATCAAACGGGTTGATGAAAAGCTTGACGGTTTTGTAAAGCTGGAAAAGGAGCGTCTGCAGCAGCTTCAGCTTTTTGAAAGGCGGCATAATGATTTGCAGACCCAAAAATCGCTTCTTGAGAATCAAAAAAATATTTTTTCTGATAGCCTTAAAGCAGAAGAGATGCACTTGAAGTCTGTGCTGTCGGAGAGGGGTTTCGCAGACGGTATGGAGGCGGAAAATTCGATACTCCAGCCCGATATACAGAAAGTGTTAAAGGCTGAAATTGACGGTTATGACCAGACGCTTACCAATATTCACGCACAGAAGGCAATGCTGCAGAGAAAGCTTAAATCAAGGGACATCTCAGAGGAGGAATGGAACCGGACAAACACGGCTTATACGGAGCTTACTGCATACAGGGAGGAATGCGTCACCCGCAGCGAGGTTGCAAAAAACAGCGTGGATATTATGAAGAAAAAGCATGAAAAATGGGTAGGACTGCGGGATAGCTATAATGGAATGGGTCATAAACAAGGGCTGTACGAACAAATACAAAAAATATTGAAAGCGGAACACAGGAAGGATAACAGCTTCATAGACTATATTGCCGAGGAGAGGCTGCGGTATGTAGCGGCCAGGGCTTCGGAAACGCTGGGGGTGATGACGAAGTACAGGTACGCGCTGGAGCTGGATGTGGAAGCCGGCTTTATCATACGGGACAATGCCAATGGCGGAGTTCACCGCATGGTTTCTTCCCTTTCAGGCGGAGAAACGTTTTTGACCTCGCTTTCACTGGCGCTTGCACTTTCAGAGCAGATCCAGCTCAAAGGACAGAGCCCGCTTGAATTCTTCTTCCTTGATGAAGGTTTCGGGACGCTTGATCACGATTTGCTGGATACGGTAATAGACGCACTTGAACGGTTAAGCAGCAGGGAACGTGTGATCGGCCTCATCAGCCATGTCCCGGAGCTGAAGAGCAGAATCAGCCGCAGGCTCGTTATCGAACCTCCGACCATGCAGGGTGAAGGCAGCAAAGTGATGATTGAGAAGGCCTAAAAATCTGCCATACATTACTTTTGTCCAAGGCTCCTGGTACAGGGCTTAAAAGAATATCAATAACCGCGAGGTATAATGTTTGCAATTATAACCATATTATTATATAATTGTAACGAAGGTATTTTTCGTTTCTAATCCTCATATTGGATTACAGGAAATACAAAAGCAGACTATTATTGTAAGGAAGGAGTGATACGAATGGCGGTTAAAAAGGAGAAAAAGGTGTTTAAGGAAGCAAAAGTAAAGGGAGAAAAAGAGCTTGAAAATACAGCTGCAGAGAACAAGAAAGTGATCAAAGATACACCTGCAAAAGAAAAGAAAGTAAAGAAAGTGCTGACAGATATTGATGTTAAACGCAAGGCAGTGAAGCTTGTTGTCGCACACTTGAGAAAAAAGCTGCCTGAAACGGAGTTTATCGGTTTGGAAAACATAACAAGCTGGATCAGTGACATTGAAAAACTGCTTGAAAAACAGGAGTTCAATATGATCGAATATATTGAAATGAGGCGTAATCTTAATGATGTCATTGAACGTACGATTGATGAAGAATTGAGATTTAGGCTGCGGGACTCATGGTATAGTCTGGGTAAGGCCCTCGATAAGAAGGTCAAACAAAAGTAATTCCAGATGCATGAGCCCGGTGATACCGGGTTTTTTTATTGATAGCCGGATTTGTGCAGCAAATCCGGCTTAAGTATGCAAAGACCCGGCTTCTATTTGCCTTGAATGCTTCTTATGTACTACAAATACAACAATTGCATAAAGTCCTGAAAGCCCCAGGATTATATCTTCGGGGACATCGAACAATATGCTTTTGGGAGCGCCGGTCAAAGCCCAGATGATTAGTAGAGCATAGACCGGATAATTGGCCTTGCTCATAAACGATATCAAGAGAGTAATTGTAAAAACTGTCAGAGGGCATGGCATCAGCCAATTCACAAGCTCCAGGAACTCCCTGCCTAACAATAAACTGACCAGGGGATAAGCTAAGAATAGAGTATAAAAAAGAAATACTCCTTTGTCATAGGTCCTGTTTCGCTCGAATTTCATTTTATCAATGAAAATGTCGATCAGGAAGCAGATCGCTATTAGTCCAAACAGTCCTGCTGAAAATTCCTTACGCAACTCGCTGGAGCCATGCATGATGAAAAATACCACGGAAATCCATGAAAAACAAAAGAACAAGTATGCCTTCATGGCGATCCTGGTTATTTTGCCCGGTTTCCGGTAAAGGAGGATTGTCAGTATAAGGCCTACTGTAAAAATGAAAATTTGCGCGGGATATGTTGCTTGATTGTAATCGACCATTGTTTTCAGGAATGCGCGGGATAGATTTTGCAAATCCATATTTCGTTCACTTCTTTCATAACTACCGCATATATGCTGCCAGGAATTGCTCCGGAGCTATATAGAATAGCTTTTATTGAACTTAATACTGTTATATTATCACAGAGACATTTATGCGGCAAGTAAAAGACTTAATAAAGTTATGTTTGCATTGTATGGTGTAACATTATAATCATATCTTTATATACCTGAAAAAGCTGAAAGATGTATCTTAAAATAGCTTGATATATGTTTACAAATAGCTAAAATAGCGATATAATATAGCTATAAGATTTATGGAGGTGTTTTGGATGAAGGTAAATGCCACCGATATGAAAAATTATTTTGGCAGGTATCTAAAAAAATGCAAGGAAGAAGACATTTTTATTACGAAGAATGACCGGATCATTGCAAAACTGACCAGCTATGAGGATCCTGCAGACAGATACCTGATGATCAAGGAAGGCAGCGCGGCTTATACCTATTCCGGTAAAAGAGTGACCTATGAAGAATTTCTTAAAATAACGGAGGAAAATGAAGAAAGGTACGAATATATTGACGGAGAGGTATTCCTGCTGTCGTCGCCGGGAATGAAGCATCAGATTATACAGGCCAATATATTCAGGGATATGATAAACTGGTTTTCCGGGAAGAAATGCCGCGTTTTTTCGGCGCCTTTTGATGTTACGCTTTCAGGTGAAAATATAGATGATAAAAATGTTGTCGAGCCCGATATACTTATATCCTGTGATTACAATGAACAGAGGGACGAGCGAGATAGGTACACAGGGATACCGGCATTGGTTGTCGAAATACTGTCTCCTCATACCCGAAACCGTGACCTTGTCAAAAAACTGCACGTATATTTGGATGGAGGCGTCAGCGAGTATTGGATCGTCGACCCTAAGAAGATGAAGGTCATTCAATATCAGTTTACCGAAAAAGAACTCCTGGAGATGATCACGTACGAGCGCCCTGATGTTGTGAAATCGTTGCATTTTAAGGGGCTGGAAATATCCATGGAAGAGATTTTCAAAGAATGATTCAAATAAATTTGGATGTTAAGGTAATTAAAAAAGAAGGCAGCCGGAGAAAATAGGTCACCTTCTTTACTTAATCTGCTGAGGAGCTTAATTATCTCTAGTGATTTTGCATGCTTTTAAGATATTTATGCCCGCTTTCAATAGATGCTTTTACGCTTTCCATTGCAGGCCCTCCCGGAAGGCTGCGGCCGGAAACGCATTTTTCAAGGCTGATCTCCGAGTATACATCCTGTTCGATCCTGTCCGAGAAACTTTTGAATTCTTCCATAGACAGATCTTCGATGGACTTATTGTGATTTATGCAGTACAGTACCATTTTACCGATTATTTCATGGGCGCTGCGGAAGGGGATGCCCTTTTTGACCAGATAGTCCGCCACATCAGTTGCGTTGGTAAAACCACCCTGCGCCGCTTTATACATGTTTTCCTTCCTGACCTTCATTGTGGCAAGCATCTTTGTGAATACGGGCAGGCACATTTTCACAGTGTCGACACTGTCAAATATAGCCTCCTTGTCCTCCTGCATATCCTTGTTGTAGGCCAACGGAAGCGATTTCATCACGGTGAGCAGCGTCATCAGGTCGCCGTATGCACGGCCTGTTTTGCCCCTTACCAGCTCTGCTACGTCGGGGTTCTTCTTCTGGGGCATGATACTGCTGCCTGTGCTGAAGGCATCATCCATTTCAACGAAGGAAAACTCACATGAGGACCACAGAACCAATTCTTCGCTGAACCGGCTGAGGTGCATCATGATCATAGAAATACAGGAGGCCAGTTCGATGGCAAAATCCCGGTCGCTTACTCCGTCGAGACTGTTCTCGGTAATGGCGGAAAAGCCCAGCTTGTCTGCGACAAATTGTCTGTCCAGCGGATAGGTTGTGCCGGCCAGGGCGCCGGAGCCCAGAGGCATTACGTCCATACGGCCGCAGCAATCATCAAGCCTTCCGACGTCACGCCGGAACATCTGGAAGTACGCCATCATCTGATGCGCAAGCGTAATGGGCTGTGCTCTCTGCAGGTGCGTGTAACCCGGCAGGATGGTATACAGATGCTTCTCCGATATGTTCAGCAATGTATTAAGAAGCTCAACCAGCATACCTTTGACGGTTTTTGTCTCGTCCCTTAAGTACATGCGGATATCCAGCGCTACCTGATCATTCCGACTTCTGCCTGTATGGAGCCTTTTACCCGTATCGCCAATGCGGGAGATCAATATTTTTTCGACATTCATATGGATGTCTTCTGCATCCACTTCGAACTCTACCTTGCCATTTTCTATATCGGACAGAATTTCAAACAATGTGGAGCAGATCAGCTTCGCGTCTTCCACAGGAATAATGCCGCATTTGCCAAGCATTTCTGCGTGAGCTATGCTGCCTTCGATATCCTGTTTGTATAATCTTGCATCAAACCGGATGGATGAGTTGAAATCATCCACCGATTTATCCGTGCCGGCAGTAAACCTGCCTCCCCATAGTTTCATATCCATGTACCTCTTATCTATGATTTATCCTTCATTCGATTGACACGCAGCGCCTGCTATGAAAAATCGGGATGTCGTGCAGCGTTCACAATGATAAAGCAAGATTGCCGCGCTTCGTCCGCAATGACATACTCGCTTATGCCTTGCCTTTTTCCTTCTCCATCATCAGCGCCCTTACCTTGATCGGCAGTCCGAACAGGTTTATGAAGCCTTCTGCATCCTTCTGGTTGTATACTGCGTCCCTTCCGAAGGTGGAAAGCTCTTCGCTGTACAATGAATATGGCGATTGTGCGCCGGCCGGCATACAATTGCCCTTGTAAAGCTTCATGCGCACGGTCCCGGTAACGGTTTGCTGCGTGCTGTCCACAAAGGCGGAGAGTGCTTCCCGAAGCGGCGTATACCATTGACCGAAATAAACAAGCTCCGCAAATCTTTGCGAGACGATATCCTTGTAATGCAGAGTATCCCTGTCAAGGCACAGAAATTCAAGTTCTCTGTGCGCAGCATAGAGAATGGTGCCTCCGGGAGTTTCGTACACGCCTCTGGACTTCATGCCCACCAGCCTGTTTTCGACCATATCGACGATACCGACGCCATTTGCCGCGCCAAGTCTGTTCAGGACATCGATCAGTTCGATCGGGGCATATTCCACTCCATTTACCTTCTTTGGAATGCCCTTATCAAAGTAGATCTCTGCGTAGGCTGGTTTGTCAGGCGCTTTTTCAGGCGAAACCATGAGTTTTAACAGCTTTTCGTATTGCGGTTCGTTCCAGGGGTTTTCGAGATCCTGCCCCTCATGGCTCAGGTGCCACAGGTTCCTGTCCATACTGTAGTTATCTTTCTTGGTTACCGGCACCGGAATATTCCTTGCTTCGGCGTAATCGATTTCATCTTCTCTTGATTTGATATCCCATATTCTCCAGGGCGCGATGATCTTGAGATGCGGAGCCAGCGCCTTGACTGTCAGCTCAAATCTGACCTGGTCGTTGCCCTTGCCCGTTGCGCCGTGGCAGATGGCGGCAGCGCCTTCCTTCAGTGCGATTTCCACCATTCTCTTGGCTATGAGCGGCCTTGCAAAGGAGGTTCCGAGAAGGTATTTCCCTTCGTAGACTGCATTAGCCTTTAGAGTAGGATAAATGAAGTCGGTGATGAATTCTTCCTTCAGATCTTCGATATATATTTTACTGGCGCCGGTTTTGATTGCCTTTTCCTTCAGCGGTTCGAGCTCTTCACCCTGACCGACGTCACCTGCCATAGCGATGACCTCGTAGTCGTAATTTTCCTTTAGCCATGGTATGATAATGGATGTGTCCAGACCACCCGAATAGGCAAGCACTACTTTTTCCTTCTGACTCATATAAATTCCTCCGCAACTATGTTAAAATATTCATAAGTATTATACTTATTTTATCTTGATTATACAATACGGTGCATAATTATGCAATAAAAATTATAAATATTCAAAGGATGAATCATGGTTATAATGGGGATCGATCCTGGATTTGCAATAACGGGGTATGGTATAGTAAAATATGAGGGGAACAAATTTTCGCCTGTTGAATATGGCGCGGTGACCACGAAGGCGTCTACGCCGTTTGCACAGCGGCTTCTGCTGCTGGATGGCGAGCTGACTGCAATTATCGAAAAATACAGGCCTGATGCGATTTCAGTGGAAGAATTGTTCTTCAATAAAAATATTAAAACGGCGATCATGGCTGCGCATGGCAGGGGTATAGCGCTGGCTGCCGCCGCAAGGTCGGGGGCTGAGGTTTTTGAATATACGCCGCTGCAGGTAAAGCAGGCGGTAGTAGGTTACGGAAGGGCGGAAAAAGCGCAGATCCAGCAGATGGTGAAGGTGATACTGAATTTGCCGTGTATCCCGAAGCCCGATGATGTGGCGGACGCATTGGCGATCGCAGTGTGCCATGGGCATTCCTGCAAGCTTGGTGCGCTTGGTCTGAGGTGAATTCGTATAAAATTTGCCTGATGTGACGGCAAAATCACGCACTGGTCGACCAATGCCGGCTTTGAGACAGATAAGCGTTGAATTGCGTTGCCAGGGCTGAATACACTGCTGGTTATTACAGAAAAGCATATGAAAAATAAAACTTTGGAGGATACATATGTACGCGTACATTAAAGGAAAGCTCGAAGCCAGAGGCGGCGACTACCTAATAATAGAGGCGGGAGGAGTAGGCTATAAAATTTTCACCTCGCTGAGCACGCTGGAGATTGCCGGACAGCAGGGAAATGAGTTCAAGGCATACACGCACCTGTATGTGCGGGAAGATATAATGAGTCTGTATGGTTTTGCAACACAGGAGGAGCTGGGGATGTTCGAACTGCTGCTGACCGTATCAGGTGTAGGACCGAAGGCCGCGCTATCGCTTCTGTCAGCGGTATCACCCTCGAAATTCGGACTGGCAGTCATAACGGATGATACCAAAACGCTGACGCGTGCCCAGGGCATTGGCGCAAAAATGGCTCAGAGGATTATTCTTGAGCTGAAAGATAAAATTAAAAAGCAGCAGCTGGCTTTAAATACAGGCACAGGATATGAAACAGCATCGGTTTCTGCAGAGAGCTCACGGCTGTCGGAGGCGGTGAGTGCGCTGATGGTGCTCGGCTATACGCCGGCAGAGGCAAGCAGGGCGGTTGCTGCGGTATATTCGGATGATCTCGACCTGGAAACGATCATCAAAAATTCACTAAAAGGATTGATACGTTGATCCGTGCAGCCTTGCTATGCTGTAACCGATACAACGAAGCGGGAATGCGGCGTTTTCTGATGCGGAAAGTATACTGTGATTATTTTGAACGGAGGATGAAGTACTGATGGATGAGGAAAGGCTGGTCGAGAGGGAGGCTGTCAGTGAGGATATTGAAGAGAACAGTCTACGACCCCGAAGGTTTGATGAATATATCGGTCAGACGAAAGTGAAGGAGAACCTTACCATATTTATAGAAGCTGCCAAACGGCGCAAGGAAGCTCTTGACCATGTGCTGCTTTACGGACCGCCCGGCCTTGGCAAGACGACACTTGCGGGTATCATTGCCTCGGAGCTTGGCGTCAATCTGCGCATCACCTCCGGACCCGCGATAGAGAAGCCCGGTGATCTTGCGGCGATCCTGACGAATCTTGGCAGCTATGACGTACTTTTTATCGATGAAATTCACCGTCTCAACAGAAGTGTTGAAGAAATACTCTATCCCGCCATGGAGGATTATGCGCTGGATATCATTATAGGAAAAGGGCCGAGCGCCCGGTCCATCAGACTGGACCTCCCCAAGTTTACGCTGATCGGCGCTACCACCAGAGCCGGCCTTTTGACCTCTCCGCTGAGGGATAGGTTTGGCGTCATCAACAGGCTGGAAATGTATAATAATGACGAACTGATGCTCATAGTAAAGCGTTCTGCGGGTATACTGAACATAAAGATTGAAGAGAAAGGCGCCGGAGAAATTGCCAGACGTTCGAGAGGAACGCCGAGAATTGCCAACAGGCTGCTGAAAAGGGTGAGGGATTTTGCACAGGTAAAGGCGGATGGCATTATTGACGAAGCTGTAGCAGCGATGGCGTTAAGCGCTCTTGAAATAGATGCCATAGGGCTCGACAATACGGACCGGAATATGCTTTCGAGTATTATCGAAAAATTCGGAGGCGGTCCTGTCGGACTTGATACGCTTGCCGCCTGCATAGGGGAAGAGCCGGATACGATCGAGGATGTTTATGAACCATACCTTTTGCAGCTTGGCTTCATCAATAAGACACCGAGAGGCAGAATGGCTACAAAGCTGGCTTTTGAGCATCTTGGCATGAAGATGAAAAGCGACTGGTATGAACAGGAGGAGATCAAGGTCGAATGAAGCTGTTGATGCATATGTGCTGTGCGCCCTGCTCCGCGTTTCCGCTGTCACAGCTGAGGCAGGAGGGAATTGAGCCGGTCGGCGTTTTTTTTAATCCCAATATCCATCCTATTGAGGAATTCGAAAGGCGCAGGGAGAATGTAGCCAAATTTGCCGGTATAAAAGGCCTCAAGGTAGAGTATTTTGATGATTTCAGGCAGCCGGACTGGGAGAATTTCACCGGTACGGGTGAAGCCAGATGTGCCATGTGCTATACCGTACGGTTAAAAAAAGCAGCAGAACTGGCTGCGGAGGGAGGGTTTGATGCGTTCACCACATCCCTTCTGGTCAGTCCATATCAAAACCACGATCTGATCAGGCAATTGGGTGAGAAATATGCAATACAGCATGGCGTCCGTTTTTTCTACAGGGATTTCCGCCCGGGCTTCAGGCAGGGTCAGCAGGAGGCGAAGGAACTGGGTCTGTACCGTCAGAAGTATTGCGGATGTATCATTTCTTATAACGCAACAGCAGAAAAATTTCGGTTGTAGAAATTTTTCTTACCGGTGTGCGTTTCAACGAGGCAGAGGATATGCTCACCACATGGAAACAAAAGTTGTACCCACTGCCTATAGAGGTAGATGGGGACATCTACCGCCTCGTTATAACGCAACAGTAGAAAAATAATTTTTCTCAAATATTACAATATGGTTAAAGTATTGTTAAAGGCATAGGAAAAAAGCAACGATATGCCGAAGTAATTATAAAGAGCGCAAAAATATGCGCGCATATAAAATCAAAATCTGTATTGAATGAACGAATGAGAAATACAACGGGGTGTCACAATGAAAAAATATGCAGCCGCTTTTTTAGCTTTCATCATGTTAATTGCTTCGACCATCAGCACAAACGCCTATGCAGCTATAGCTTCATCCGGCAGCCGGAATCCGGCAGGCTGTCTTGAAACTGTCAGTTACAGTACAGACGGCAGCAATGAGGCGGCATATATAACAGTAAAAAATTATACGGATTACAGTACAATGAAGCTTTCTGATCCCGAAAGGATCATTCTGGATATTTACAATACAGTACTTCCAGGCAGTCAGCAGGTCATAAAAGCGGATGGGAATATCATAAAGCGTATCAGATATGCCCAGTTTGAACCGCATACGGCGCGTGTCGTGCTGGATGTGAACAGGGAAACCGGATATTGGGTTAAGAAGACAGATTCCGGTCTGATACTGTACACAGGGGAAAAGGCAGATGAGGCTGCAACGGATCAAAAAGCCGAAAACAGTAATGCCTCCGCTTCGATTGGTCAACCCCTGCAAAGTGATTCCTCTGACATGGATAGCGGGACTCGGCAGAATGGTATATCCGGCGAGAGTACACAGCTTCAGTCCAACGATGTGTCCAACGTGAGTACAAAGCCTGATCAGAGCGGTGTGTCCAGCGAGGAAACGCAATCCCGGCAAAATCCTGACTCTCCTGCTGACGGCAAGTCTCTGCAAAATAGTACCGACAGTCAGAGAGATCCATCCCAGTCCGGTGATGCTGCCGACCAGACCAACTCTTCCCGATCCGGCGATTCCTCCGGTCAGGGCAATTCATCGCGGCCCGCCAACACTGATGCGGATCAGGATGCTAAACTGCCCCTGATATCAAAGGATTTACAATATCACAATGATGGTGACAGAGTTCATTTCATCCTGTACGATGTCGAGCTCACCAAAGGCGATGAGTTCCTGGAAGAGCTCTATACAGGTGAATATGACCAATCCGGTAAAAAGTATACGATGACTTTTGCGACCGGGCAATCAGATCTTGGCAATGGAGTGATGGCGATCAATGATAAGTATCTTTATTCTGTCGAGGTGAAAACAAACAAAGCTTATGGTACGACGACACTTATCTTTAACGGAACCGGTAGAAATACCTATTTTGCTTATACAAGAGGTACTTCCGGAGTTACATCCATCACAGTAATCCGGCCTGCCGATGATGCGCAGAAGCTTGTTGTAATTGACGCAGGCCATGGCGGTGATGCTTCTGGGGCGGTATACAGGAATCTGCTCGAGAAGAATCTGAATCTGGACATAGCAAAACGTCTGAATGAGCTTCTAAAGAAAAAGGGAGTCAAAACATATATGCTGAGGGAAGACGACAGTAGCATGGGTAATTATGAACGCGCTTATATTGCGAACCATCTTAATGCGAAGCTTTATCTGAGTATACATAATAATGCAATGGATAACAGGAATTACAGGGGCACCATGACGCTTTACTGTCCTTCCGACAGTAAGGAAAGTTTTACAGGAAAGAGTTTTGCCGGTATTATCCAACAAACCGTACTTGGCTCATTAAAAACGATTGACAGAAAGGTCGTCAGCCGGCCCGACCTTATTGTGCTGAAAGCCACAAACATGCCCGCGGCTCTTGTGGAGGTGGGTTACTTGACGAACGCCTCAGACAGGAGCAATATTCAGAAGACATCCTTCAGGCAAAAGGTGGCGCAGGCTTTGTGCGATTCCATAATAAAAGCCCGGTCTAAGGTGAAATGATAAAACAGAAAAATTAACTCATTTAATGTGTTTGTATAAATATCGATAAAAAAAATCAGTAAATTTATCAATTCTACTGATTTTTTTTGTATTAACCATATGGTACCATATAATTCTATATGGCATTAGTCTTTGTTGAACATATGTAAATGGAGCTTGACAATAGTAAAAATACCCGGGAAATACTAAGAACCTTTTAAGTTGTCCATAATTACCATAATAAGTAATTAAACAGGAGGACGATATGAAAAGGTTAATAGCGATCATACTTGTGATACAGCTTGTATTGCTGACCGGCTGCACATTCCCGTTTTTCGGGAAATCATCCGGAAAGCCGCAGGAAGCAGATGAAGGTCAGAAAATGGTCAAGCTGACGGATGAACAAAAGGCAAGCGATGCAGGGACCGGTATTTCAGAGGGATCATCCGGTGAAACGACAAAGACAGCAGAAACGAATATACAGGCTATGACAGCACAGACGGATGTGGCAGGCGTATCAACGAGTTCGGCAGTATCCTCGACGACAGCTCCGGCAGCAGCCGAATTGACAGCTCCGATGACAAATGGGACGGCAGCAGCCGAATCGACAGCTCCGATGGCAAATGGGACAGCCGAATCGACAGCAGCCGATAGCAAAGCACAGCAGTCAGATGTTTCGCTAAGCGGAACGGATACGGTGGTGGATGCATTTACCGAAGCAAGGCAGCCTGTAACGGTATATTACCAGGACAAGGACGGCTGTCTTATTCCGATGGCCCGCTGGATACTGCGTCAGCAGGGGATTGCCAGGGCGGCTGTGAGCCTTTGCATAGACAGCGCGGTTGCACGGGAAGAGCTTGCATATTATGGCGTTTTTCCGGTAATACCTGCATATACGGTAATTACGGGTATTGATATAAGAAGTGGCATTGCAACGATTGACTTTAACAGGCATTTGCTTGATTATAGCAACGAAATAACAGAAAGGAACATTGTTGCTTCGATTGTATACACGCTGACTGAATTTAAAACAGTCGACAAGGTACGGATCCTGGTCAATGGCTATACACAGGGAATCCTGAAATATGGGACGGACATATCCGGTGCTTTGGGAAGGGAAGATATCAGTATCAATACGAATACCTCCCTGATGAATGTTGGCACTGGAAAGGTGGATGTTTTCATGCTGAAGAAGGCAAATGAGGGATTTACCTACCTGGTGCCGGTTTCTGTGGCGGATACGGAATTTGACGGTGAACTGCCTGAGATACTTGTAAAGAAGCTGCTTGATGTAGAAGACAGAGGCGGAATCTATTCAGAAATACCGGAAGAAGCGAATCTTTTTGACTGCAGTATATATTATGATGTACTGACGCTGAATTTCAGCACCAGCTTTATCAACTATGGCGGGAATACAAGGGAAGAAGGCATTTTAAAGCAGCTGGCCTATACGGTAAGACAGGCAGAGGGTATTAAAAGTCTGAAGATACTTGTGGATGGAAAGAAAGCAGAACTGCCGGAGGGGACCGATATTTCATCGGGGCTCAGGATACCATCTACAATTAATGATGTGATGGATAGGTAGACTATAATATAGACGAATCACAAAAAGGATGAGGTTGTTTTGAAGACAAATTCCAATAATCGTGAAGAAAAGCGAAGCAGATTGATCGTTGCTACCAAAAACAGGGGGAAACTTAAAGAATTTGCCGAGTTGCTGGCGCATCTGCCATATGATATCGTATCAATGGCAGATGCTGGTATAGAGGACAATATAGAGGAGAATGGGACGACATTCGAGGAAAACGCACTGATAAAGGCAAAAAGCGTCTGGAAGGCAACAGGTGATACTGTCATAGCAGATGACTCGGGGCTGGAGGTGGATTATCTGAATGGTGCGCCGGGTGTTTATTCAGCACGGTATGCAGGGGAGGGCGCGACAGATGACGTTAAGAACCGCAAGCTTTTGCATGCTCTGGAAGGAGTCCCTGCGGACAAAAGGACTGCAAGGTTTGTATGTGCAATAGCTGTGATATTCCCGGATGGCGGCAATTTTACAGTAAGAGGTACATGCGAAGGATATATGGCGACTGAACCAGCCGGGAACAACGGATTTGGTTATGATCCTCTGCTTTATGTTCCGGAAATCGGCATGACTATAGCACAAATGGAATCAAGCTTGAAAAACAACATCAGCCACCGCGGAAATGCAATCAGAAAAATGGTGGAGATGCTGGAAAAACGTTGATTGCAGAAGTTGACAGCAAAGGGTACGTAGATATTTGTCGGGGGTTTTGGATGAAAGTATTGGTGATTAGCGATACGCATGGCGATACACGTAAAGCTGTAGAAGCGGTTAAGTCAAATAAGGGAATCAATCTGATCATACATCTTGGCGATTATTACAGGGATGCACAAAAGATAGCCGGCTTCTTTCCCTCCATTCCAATTGAATATATATACGGGAACAGTGACTTTATGGTAAATGATGTCGCTTCTGAAAAGCTGTTGGACGTGTGCGGGAAAAAGATCTTTATGACGCATGGGCACAGATATTCGGTCAAATGGGATTACGACAAGCTTTATAACAAAGCTGAGGAGCTCCATGCCGATGTTCTTCTGTTCGGGCATACGCATATACCCTATATTATCAAAAGGGACAAATATTATGTGATCAATCCCGGAAGCACGAGTGATCCAAGGAATAATTGCGATGAATCCTATGCGATCATTGACATAGAAAACGGCAGGATATCACCCAGGATCTGCTATTTTTAAGGTAAAGGGAGTTTCCCTCAACCCATCGGACAGCAACCGCCCGAACCGCATTTGTGAGCATTCGGGCATATGTCATGGCCTGATTTTGCGGACCTTACAATGTTAACGTTCGTATAAACCGCTTCAAGCTGATTGCTGCCGCATTTGGGGCATCTGATCCTTTTATTTTCCCTGTCGCTCATGGATGCCATGACATTGAACACTTCCCCGCAGCTGCATTTTAAATCATAAAACGGCATATTCCTTCCTCCTGTTGATATCACTTACGTAACTGTATAATATTCAGGATACCATAGTATGCTTCAGCAAACAATGTTTGTTTTTGACGATGGTAAAGCAAAATCAGCACCGCAATTACTTTGACATTATTATACACATTACGAAACAATAGTATATAATATACGAAGTGATGTACAAAACGAATGGATAGTATAAAATAGAGAAAATGAATAAATAGGAATCGGTTACTGGAGACGGTACATATGAATCAAGACAAAGTATTGGAATTAATGCTGTTGAGTTCGTTAGTGAAAGTGTTTGCAGATGAAGAGCCGGACGATTCACAGACTTTTATGGGATCCATGCTGTCCAATGAGGTTTACTCATTCCAGGTTGCATACCGGTGGAACGGGGCAATGTTGAAATATGCAAGTATTAAGGTCGTGTCGGAGCTTACACCCTGGATCACTGTGCATACTGTCGGCCTGGTTCCCTCGGAGATGCCGTGCTATGCAGATCATGACGATAATGTTTTAAGGACGGCTCCGGGACTGTATCCGGATACGCTGCTGCCTGTTGGCGAGGAAGGTCTTATCCTGCTGCCTGAGCAATGGCGTTCCCTTTGGGTAACGGTCGATCCGAAAGGTGCATGCAACCCCGGTAACTATAATATCCGAATTGTTTATGAAGACCCGCAGGGAGCAGAACTGGGCAAAGCTGAATTTCAGCTTGAATTGATCGGCGTCGGACTCCCGACACAAACTCTCATTCACACTGAATGGCTCCATTCAGATTGCCTTGCTAATTTCTATGGAGTAGATATTTTCAGTGAAGAACACTGGAAGATAATAAATCAATTTATTCGAACAGCTGCGGATTATGGAATAAATATGATCCTTACGCCGGTTTTTACTCCTCCTCTGGACACAATGACAGGCGGGGAGAGGCCGACTGTGCAGCTGGTGGATGTGGAAAAAGCAGGGGATCGGTATGAATTTGGCTTTGACAGGCTGAAGCGGTGGATCGATATGTGCCTTGCAGCCGGCATTGAGTATTTTGAGTTTTCCCACCTTTTTACGCAGTGGGGCGCAAAACACGCACCCAAAATCATGGCAAGGGAAAATGGGGAACTGAGGCGTATTTTCGGCTGGGAAACAGATGCTGCAAGTAAGGGCTACAGCAATTTCCTGGATCAATTTCTTAAGGCGCTGGTTAGCTTTATCAGACAAAATAATCTCGAAAAACAAAGTTATTTCCATGTATCGGATGAACCTTCAACGGAGCATATGGAATCGTATAAAAACGCTGCCGGTATCATTAACAGAAATCTTGAGAAATTCCCGGTCATGGATGCATTGTCCGACTATAAATTCTACGAAATGGGAATTGTCAGGAACCCCATACCTGCATCGGATCATATCGGACCTTTTTTGGAGCATCAGGTTCCCAACCTGTGGACATATTACTGCTGCGGCCAATATAAGAAGGTCTCAAACCGTTTCTTCGGTATGCCGTCGGCCAGAAACAGGGTCATAGGGTATCAGTTCTATAAATATAACATAAAGGGCTTTTTGCAGTGGGGATATAATTATTGGTATACGAAATACTCACAATCCCCGGTTAATCCGTTCTATGTGAGCGACGCCGGCTGTTCCTATCCGTCGGGCGACGCCTACGTCGTTTATCCGGGGAAAAATGGGCCAATCGTATCGTTAAGGCTGGAGGTTTTCCGTGAGGCGCTTCAGGACATGCGCGCTTTCACTTTACTGGAAGGATTTATTGGAAGGGAAGCTGTGCTTGAATTAGCGGAGGAGGGTCTTGATACGCCTGTAACGTTTGACGATTATCCCAGAGATGCACAGTGGCTGCTATCGATGAGGAAAAGGATCAACCGCAAAATCGAAGAGTGTGCCGGTGCGATATAAGCATTTCCTTTATGATGGGTATAGCCGTATCAACGCCGTATATGTGCTGAACGGCTATACCCATCCCGGAAGTCAAAAACCCTGGTTATTATAGTCCCATTTTTTTATAAATATTGATTGAAACGGCAATCGATATCGCATTGACGAGGAACGTCAAAAATAATACGCCTATTGACAGCGGAAGCATATCAATCCGTATAGAGGACAACCAACCGATAAGCATGCTGCCAAATGCAGTTCCGCCTAAAACCAGAATTGCTATCAACGCAAAAAATACCAGCCGTCCTTTTTCAACACCCATTTTAAACATAAACGGAAGATTTACTGCCTGAAAAATGACTGCAATACAAACAATAAGAAGTAATTGAATGAATGTTTCCGCGCTGACCGGGGCTTTCCCAAACATGCTGAAACATATTTGTGCGGCAGCGGAAAGCAGGGCTGCGGCAAATAGCATAATGTACCCAAGCAGATATTTGCATATCACAACATCCTTTGACGAATATGGCATCATTGCCGCAAGATAGCTCCATTTCGACCTTTCGTCATATGCAAGCGCAGATATCGGAAGCATTGCCGAATATATTACAGCGAAGCCTGAAAATGAAAACTGCGGTATGCAGGAAAACACAACAATCATCAGAATAAAGATTTTCAGTTGTTTTGCCAATGTATATAAGTCTTTTATAAGTAATCCTTTCATTGCTTGTTATCTCCTTTCGCAAGAAAAAGAATAATATCTTCAATACTTGTGTGTTCAGCTTTAAGAGTTCCCGAAGCAGCGTTTTTCAAGGCGCTTTTCATTACCAGGGCCTCGACTCCGTAATCGGTTTTTTTACTGCCCATGACCGAGTTTTTGGGAATAGCTTCAAAATCTGCTTTTGACATCCGGACAACGGAATGCTCTTCAAGCAGCTTGTCTTTTTCCTCACAGAACAGCAGGCTGCCGTTATGGATAAAAGCAATATAATCGCATATTTTCTCCAGGTCGCTTACAATATGTGAAGACAACAGAACAGAATGAGACTCGTCCCTTGTGAAATCGTTAAAAATGTCAAGAATTTCATCCCGTACAATAGGGTCAAGTCCGCTTGTCGCTTCATCTAAAACAAGCAGCTTCGGATCGTGCGACAGAGCAACCGCTAATGCAAGCTTCATTTTCATTCCGCGAGAAAAGTCTTTGAATGCTTTCTTTAATGGTAAAGAAAACTTTTTTATATAATCAAAATAACATTTTTCATCCCAATTTTCATATGTGTTTTTCATAATTGAATTTACGTTTTGCGGATTCAGCACTTCAGGAAAATATGCTTCGTCCAGTACAATTCCGATATCGTTTTTTACCGCATTGAATTCGGGGCTTTGATTATCTGTTCCGAGAACATACACTGTGCCGCTGTCACGGGGTATGGCGTTCATAATAAGCTTGATGGTAGTGCTTTTTCCTGCGCCGTTCTCTCCGACAAGCCCCATGATGCTTCCGGACGGAAGCGTGAGATTGATGTTTTTAAGTGAAAAACCCGGGTATTCTTTGTTCAGACCTCTAATTTCAATTGCATTCATTTTTATTCTTCCTCCCTTTGCAAAACCCGAAACATTTTGATTAGATCATCATTTGAGAGGTTGCAGGCCGAGGCAAGATCGGATATTTTTTGCATATAGCTTTCAATTTCCTTCAAATGTTCCTCGCGGATGACTTCAATATTTCTTTTGGCAACAAAACATCCCTTAGCGGCAACAGTATTGATATAACCGTCCTTCTCAAGTTCATCATAAGCCCGTTTTGTTGTTATGACGCTTATGCGCAAATCCTTTGCCAGCGCTCTGATCGACGGGAGCATGTCGCCTTCGCAAAGCTTGCCGGATATAATATTGTTTTTAATTTGTGAATATATCTGCTCATATATCGGCTGATTGCTTGCGTTGCTGATAATAATGTCCAAAGTCTGCCTTCCTCCTTTCATGTTATACTGTATATTAACAATATATACAGTATAATCAATATAAGCAGTATTGTCAAGCAAGCGTATGAGCTTTGTGAATCTTTACATAACTTTTTGTAATAATATCGCTGTCATTTTAGCCGCCTCGGCGCGGGTGGCGCCTGCCTTCGGGGCAAAGCTGCCGTCGCTGTTGCCGGAAAGGATACCGGCGTTCATCGCCCATTGAATCGGCGTCATAGTCCAGCCGGAAATATTTTCATAGTCGTTAAACTCTCTGATTGCCATGCCCTCAACATTTGAAACGTCCAGCCCCGCGTATTTCGCATAGTTGTACAGCATGACTGTCATCAGCTCGCGTGTTATATTCGTGTTTGGATTGAATTTGCCGTCCGAACCTGCTGCAACTTCGTTTTTAAACGCCCATTCAATCGCCTTACAGTACCAGTCGGTCGTATCTACGTCAGTAAACGACGAGGTCGTATATCTACTCAGATCGTCGCCGGAGAGGTTAGCCAGAATCGTCACAAACTGCGCCCGTGTGATATCAGCGTCCGGGCTGAAAGCCGTATTGCTTGTGCCGTGAATGATATTCCTTGCCGCGAGAAAATTGACATAATCCTTATACCAGCCGGAAACATCGGCGAAGCTCACGTCGTTATAGCCTACTGCGTAGATCGAAAAATGCGTCGTCGTAAAGGTTACCATGCCGGTCGAGGCATCATAGGCGCAGTTTGGGACCATTACAAGCTTTCCGTTCGAAATATAGTAAACAACGATCTTGTTCGCGTCCTCGCCGTCAGCAAGCTTATACGGTACACTTACCGCCGCTGTGCCGCCATCGAAGTCGGAAATCGTTGTGCCGCCGGAGGTTATGGACAGGTCGTATACCGGCCTTCCTCCAATCGCCGCCTGTTCCTCACCGGTAAGGGAAGAAGTGTCAGCCTGTGCGATCGTCACTGTCACACTGCCCGAGGCACTTTTGTTGATCGCTTCAAGCGCTGTACTGTCAAACATAACGGAACCGACCGGGGCGTTGATAGTCAGCGCGTCCGTACCGAAGCCTGCCATGGTACTGAATGCCATCTGCGGTATGATTGCGGAAACATTCGTCGCGGAGCTTGCCCCGCCGATACTTATTTTTACAATCTGCTTGTCTGCGCCTTGAGATACGGCTTCCCTGGAAGCGTCCGCCAGCGCGTCACTGATCTGAGTCGCCGTTACTGTCGCCGCCGCGGTTCCGTCCGCACCAGTTTTCGCCATCACAGTAGTGATGGCCGTGGTTGTACCGTCCACTGTGGAAACGTCTATCTCTGTGTCATCTGTTTCCTCTGAGCCGCCTGCTGAAGAATATTCTTCGAGGGTAACTAAAGATACGGTGGCCATCGCCGTTGTTCTTCTGTAATTGGAGTCATCCGGCCTAAAAGTTACGCTGTAGCTGCCGGATGAACTGACGATCGCAGCGGGATCCGTCCATGTGAAAGTCCCCGCCAGAGCCACGCCGTTTACTCCCGTTACCGCCCCGCCCGTAAGTATGGAAGAAGAAAGTACGCTGCCGGAGTAGATTCCTGACGCGGTGGGCGGCGTTATGATTTGGGGGATCGCCAGAGCGGTCCTTGTGTTGCCGCTTGTTACGGCCGTTACCGCGCCTGCCGCCTCATACACTGTACCCGCCGCCGATATGTCTGCTATAGTCGAACTGCTTTCGGGAAGCCATAGATAAAGAAGTCCTTTTTCATCCGTCGAGCAGGAAATGCTTTTTTGCCCGCCATCCAGTGTATAGGTCACTTCCTGCGATTTTACCGGGTCAGCCCCAACCAATATTGTTGTGAGATAGGCCGGAGTCTGGCCAGCGTCATAATAAACAATGGAAGGCCTCATATTTTTCACGCTAACCGAGCCTCCGCTGATGGTTACTGAACCATCGCCTCCATGGCCGCCGTCAGCGCCTGTACCATGGCCGATGTCTGCAGGAGTGTCATATCCGTCGGGACTGCCTGCCGCTTTAACCGTACCGCCATAAATTATCACATTTCCTCCTGCTCCCCCTGAAGCGTGACCTCCATAGCCGCCCCCTATGCCTGCACCACCCACGCCTCCATATGCATTCACCGTACCGCCATAGATTGTCACATTTCCACAGCCGTGGCCGGAAAAACCAAATCCGCCGCCAATCCCCGCGCCGTTTTCGCCGCCGATTGCTGTCAACGAATCTATTGCGTCAGTGGTGCTGTCCTCGGATATGGTGAGCATTGTGTTGGTCTCCGCCGATAACCCGGCATTGCAGTTGCTGCTTTTTAGCGTGCTGCTGCCGCTGAGCGTCAGGTTGACCTTGGCGCCATTGCCTATCTTAAAGGCACAACCGCCTGTTGTCGTGGATGTATCGATATTAGCATTATTCAGTGTAATGTTGATAGCGCCCTTAATGCCGTCACTGATTGTTATGGCGTTTGCAGTGGATGAGCCTGTTCCGTTAATTATATAATTGCCGGCTTTCGAAATAACAACACAATTATTTTCAATCGAATACACAGTCGCCACTGCCGCATCAGCCGTTGCTTCATTTGTCCCGGCACTTGAAACGGTAAGGCTTGCCGAATAATTTCCGGTCCCGTCGGATATCGCGAGCGTGTGGCTGCCTTCCGCAAGCCAGAGGGAAAGCTTCCCGTCTGCGTCGGTGGAGGTTTCGATTTCACCGCCGCCGTCAACCGTATAGGTTACATCCTTCGATTTCACTAGGCCGGCCCCAACCGTTATTGTTGCGATATAGGCCGGAGTTTTGTCCGTCAGGTTGTCGCAATACATGGCAGCGGGTTCCAGACTGCTGTCACCGTTTCTGAATTTGGCTGAACCGCCCGTGATTACGCATGTGCCGGGGTCAGCGCCCGTATTTCCGCCACAGCCTCTGCCGATACCAGCGCCGTATTCGCTCGACGCCGTTACCGTACCGCCTGATATCGTTACCGTACCACCAGCGCCTTCGAAGTAGTTGCCGCCGCCGCCGCCGATGCCGGCGCCGTATTCATGGCTCAATGCCGTGATTTTGCCGCCTGTGATAGTTACCGTACCGCCTGCGCCGCATACGCCTTCGCTGCCCCGGTATCCGGCCGCGCCCCCTATGCCTGCGCCATCTGTGCTTTCCGCCATTATTATGCCGCCGTGTATGATCACCGTTCCTCCGTTGCCGCCGTATATACCGTCCATCCTGTTTGCTCCGATACCCGCTCCATCTTCGCCGGCTGCGGCAAGCGAGTCTTCAGCCGCCGTACCGGCGTCTTCGTCTATAGTAAGCGTTGCGCCTTCCGGCACATTGAGTCCGGCATAATATCCGCCGCTTTTCAGTGTATTTCTGCCCCTGAGCGTCAGGTTGACATAAGAACCTGTACCGATCAGGAACGCACAGCCTTCTGCCGAAGATACATCAATATTTACATTGCTCAGTGTGATGTTCACCGGACTTTCTGCGCTGCCGACGCCTCCGTTTACCATGATCGTGTTGGATGTCCCGCCCGAACCGGTGATTACATAGTTGCCGGGTTCTGTAATAGCCACGCTTCTATCGTTTATTGAGTTTTCAGCTGCAGCCACAGGGCTCGCTGTAGCGTTACTCCAGCTGTTTTTTTCCGTTGAAATCCATGCCGAATAGTTAATCGTTCCGTCGGATACCGTAATTATATGGCTGCCATTTGTCAACCAAAGATACAGCTTTCCATTTTCGTCGGTTGAGGATTCGATCGTACTTCCGCCGTCAACTGAATAAGTCACATCGGTAATCGCATGCAAGCTGGCTACCGTAATAACGGCACTATAGACAGGAGATCCATCGCTTAAGGAAAGCGAGGCGTACGGAAAAATATTATTCATCTTAACCGAGCCGCCGTTGATAAAGATTTTGCTGCCGTAGCCACAGTTAATATTTCGGGCGGTAAAGCGCCCGCTTTCGATAGCTAGAGAATAAATGACAGCGCTGCTTGTTGTGGTAATGTCCCCTGTTTCAAGCGTTCCGGCTCCCCTCACCGTGAAAGTATAATTGCCGTCAAAGCAAAAGCCGTCTGCCGAATAGGTGACGCCCTTAGCGATGTACAATGTTGTGTTGTCGGATATGTGGTACGTGCCATTATAGGTAGTGTCTTCCGAGATTGTCGTCTCGGCAGCTGCTTTCACCGGAACCGTCCACACCGGCAGCAGCCCCGCTATCATGGCAAGGACCAGCAGAAAAGGTAATTTTCTTTTCAGTATTTTTTTCATTTTTATTATTTCCTCCTATATCCGTTCGTGGTCTATCTCGTATTCCAGTACACAATTTTTTTTGCTGAAAATGTTTGCGTACCGGAATATTTATCTGTATAATTTATAATAACTAAAGTCAATGACCGTAGTCATTATACGCTTTAATCAGTTATAAATCAAGAAAGGGAACTCTTTCTATGGACATGGCAAATGCAAACAGCAGAAAAATAAAAGCCGCTGAAACGAAAAGCAAGATCTATCAATGTGCCGACCAGTTGTTCAGGGAATACGGCTTTGAAAATGTCAGTGTGGACTCCATCGTGGAAAAGGCGGGAATATCAAAGGGAAGTTTCTATGTGCATTTCGACTCAAAGGACGCCCTGACTGCCGCTTTGATTGGGGAATACGTGAACAAGCTGGATTTAAGCTACAAAGCTTTTCCGGAAACCTTTCCGGACAGTACGAAAACATCTGTTATTCTCCTGTCGCTGGTCGGTAAAATCGCAGGTATTATTACGGACAATATCGGATACAACCTCATTAAGCTGGCCTATCGGATTCAAATCGACCGGAATATCGGCACCGGCGTGCTGCTCAGCTATGGCCGTGACATTTACGGAGTATTCAGCGATTTAATTCGGCGCGGCATCCGGCAGGGGGAGTTCAGGATGGAACTTGACGCCGCTGCAGTTGCGGAACAACTTGTCACGGTTTTGCGGGGATTTACCTACGAATGGTGCACCAGATACCCCGACTTCAATTTAAAGGAACAAATACTGAAGAACTTTGAGATAATGCTGTCAGGTCTCAAAAAGTAGTCATAATCTCTTTATGTAAACTATTGAAAGGATATAACAAAACCCGCTTTGCGTACTGCTAGGCGGGTTTCCTTTGGTCAGACTGTCCGAAAACCATTACTACCTGGAATTAAGCATACAGGTAAAATGCTTGAAAAAGCAAATAAAGAGATTAGATTAATTCACCCGAATTGCTTGATATTACTGGATTCCGAGCAGTTTTTGTGATAAAATAATAGTAATAATGACAGGTGGTGATTTCCATGAAGTATATTACAGGGGAAAGCCGAAACCAAATTGTGCT
>JBDKVA010000103.1:0-6718 GCA_039679375.1 Clostridiaceae bacterium | reverse complement strand
GAGGTAGTGGGATAGGAATAATAAGTAAGGGTATCAATCCGGCTTCTGTCAGCATTCCCTTTTGGGCTTGCAAGGGATCGGCTCCAAACAGGCCATCACTGCCACGAGCTTGTAACCGTCGCTTTTTGAGGTCAGTTTCTAAACCCGGGATGGCACAAGCCGTTAAGAAAAACGCTCTGCATTTTTAGGCGGGTGTGCCGCAGTACGCAAGCACGAGGCGGCAGTATGCGAGCGACATGGTATGTCATATTGTATTACGTATATTGGTCATTTTTAGGGAAGAAAAAGGTATAGAGGGCTAGAGCAATCAGATCATCTGAATATTGACGGGCTTGTTTTTTTTGCAGGAATTTTCACACTTCGTTAACAAGAGCTCCGTCCGTCATTCTGTACGTCACATCGGCTGCTTTCGCTACATCCTGATCGTGTGTTACAACAGTAACGCAATATCCATCCTCATGCGCGAGCCTGCTGAGTATCGCCATTATATTTTCCGTATTCGCGACATCAAGATTTCCGGTGGGTTCGTCAGCAAGAAGGATTTCCGCCCCCGATGCCAGGCTTCTTGCAATCGCTACGCGCTGCTGCTCCCCGCCCGACAGGTTGGATGGAAACCGCTTCATCTGCTCCGGAGTGATGCCTACGCTGAGAAGGAGCTGTTCCGCTCTGGGCTTTGCATCCCTTGGAAGTATGCCATTCAGTTCCATGGGATAGCAGACATTTTCAATGACAGTGAGCAGCGGTAAAAGCTGAAACGCCTGGAATATCATTGAGACCTTCTCTCTGCGGTAACGGTCAAGATCAAGTTTTCTGAGACTGGCTTCCCCAAGGAGTATCTCGCCCTCTGATGGAAGATCAAGCCCGGCCAGCATGGAAAGGAGCGTCGATTTTCCTGAACCGCTCGGGCCCACGATCGCATAAAGCTTTCCCGGTTCAAAGCCGCAGCTTACCTGATTTACCGCAGGCGCGGAAGAATTTTTGTATCTGTATGTGACTTTCTCCAGAGTCAGATTTGACATGATTAATCCCCCCATGCATATGATTTTTAGCTTCTATAATACTTGAAATTTACATAAGTACTTTTACAGATTTAATACCGTTTTTTACTATTCTTTTACCTGCAAAAGTTCAAGCACATTACGGCGTATCGTAATTATTGAGCAGATCAAAGTACCGGCAAGGCAGCCTGCAAAATACAGGGCGGCCAGTATATATATTTTTACTGCAATTTCTGGAAGATATGCCCCATTGTAAAGCAGTAGTCCGCATGCTCCCGCAGTTAACCCTGTCAGGCAGAGAATCACCTGTTCGACCGCCAGAATAGCGCGGGTTCGCCGCCTCGTCGTGCCAAGCACTCTCATTATTGCAGCCTCCTTTGCCGCCTGGATTACGATCAGTCCGCAGACAAGGCCTCCTATCAACACTGCTGCCGCTACAACTACCGGGTACAGTTTCTCCATAAGATTCAAAGTATTCAGCAGTTTGTCCAGTTTACTTGTATCCATATAAAAAGCTAGATCCTTTGATAATAATTCATCTACATTTGCCGAAACTACACCGGCCGCGTAACTGCGGAATTCTTCCGCGCGTAAATTATCGGCCAGTATATACTCCGCAATATCAAGCGGTGCTGCATATCTGAATATCAAATCCGTCCTCAGATTACCCGGTGAAAAAAACATCCTATTGTATTGGTCCGACTTAGCTGTGACAACTCCCGCTATTGTGTAATATGCTCCCCTGGCTGCAAACTCCTTCATAATTTGGTCATTGTATAACTCCAATATTTTTTCATTTGATGCTTCATCCTCGGGGTGCTCTCTTTTGTACCTTTGGACATAAGATGCCTGCAGATTCTCAAGAGCTCCCGTCCTGGTAACATGAATTTTATCGCCAGGCCTAAGACCGTTTGCCTCCAACAGTTTTTTGCCCGCGATACAGACCTCGCCCAATTTCTTCATACATGATTCATCATATCCTTCGGCATAAGTTATCTCTGTTTCTTCACCCGTATAGCGTGCAATATCGTTTGTTACAGCCCATTGAGCCGAATAGGAATTTACGTCCGCTCTATTTGTATATTCATAATATATATTTTCTACATAGTCTGTTTCTGCAACATCTATTGCAGAAGCAAGCTGTAAACCGTCCAGGAACCTCGCTTTTATTTCTACACTGTTGCATAAATTAATATATGACCGGTGCATGAGAGTAAACTGCCCGACAGCTATCAGGATCAACGCCGGCATCAATATTGCCAGCACTGATTTTGAAGCAGACCTGCGTATATGCTTTACTACATAATGCAGCACATGCCCGCAGACTCTATCGGAATTCGTCTTTCGTACTGCTTTCGGATCAGCAGTAACACCTGAATTTTTGCTAATATAAGGCATGTGTACTGCAGTTGTTTCAGTAAAAGCCATATTTACATGGGTTTTTGCTTCAATAAACGCCGGTTTCGTCAGCTTTTTGTTACGCACCTGCTTATTTTGATTATCCTGCAAAAGCATAAGCGGAGAGATGGCCCCTATCTTCCACAGCCCGTATGATGAAAAGATAAGCAATAGCAAAATTTCACCCAGTATGCATCCGGCAGCTGTTGTCAACGGAATTGACGTGTTAACTGCATACTCTTCAATTTTTGAAAGGGCATCATTCGTTTTTACTACGGTACTTGTTGTATAAATCCATGCTGCACAACTTCCGGCGAATACGGCAAACATTGATAAAACCATCAGCGGCAGGATAAGAGCCCTTGCCGAAGCTTTTCTTGTTGTGCCGAGCGCCCGCATTACAGCATATTCTTTTTTCTTCCTGATGATAAACAGAAATACGATAAATCCTATTGCAGAGATCGCTGCCCCTGATAATGCAATGATGGCAATGACTGACAGCTTCGTTGACAATATAAATTCATCAACTATTTGAGGCCAGCCGTCATCATAAAAAATCGACGTTAGTCCCATCTCTCTGATCATGGGAGCTGCCTTCTCAATGAAAGAAATTATATCCCACGCATTCCCTACTGTAAAGCTAAATTCGCCCGGTGAAAATGTATGATTGTTTAATTTGTTTTCATCAAGCGGAAGTAGCGATTCGGGAACAAAAACGGTGCTTTTGGAGTAGCTCCAGTGAGGCTTTCGCAATTGATTCCTATACCCGTCCGTGTTTATATATGTACCGACAATTTCAAGCTCCACTGTTTTTTCCGGAGGCGAATACCTTTCATGCGCTGCGGCAACTGCTCCAAGACCCTTATATTGCTCGAATAGCTCCGTGCCAAGCCTGAGCGTGAGCTTGTCTCCTATAACAAGGCTGTTTTTCACAGCAAAATCACTGCTTACAACACAGACATTGGATTTATTAATGCTGTCTTCCCTCATCAGTTCACGTCCGCTTTCTACTGCCATATCCCCTTTTGCAAACCGCATAATAGATGACATATCATCAGTATAAACAGCATCAAATGTATGCAGGTCCTGGTTCGTCATTCCAATGAGCTCACGGAGCGCAGCAAACCGCCCGGTTTCCAGATAATTCTCAGGCTTCCCTTTAATTGACTGAACCGCTGCACACCATGAATTTGTCAAATGATCTCCAAGGTAAAACGGCATTTCTTCGTACATCGGTTCAAAACGCCCGACTATCACATACCTGTCGCCTATACCAAGATTTTTAATATACTCGGAATCGTAAATATAGCTCTCATCAAATTCTGTAATCACTCTATCATAATAACTAAATGTCATGCCTTTATCTTGTTGCTCACTGACATTAAAAGGGTAGGCATAGATTTCAATTTTTTTGCTTTCAGGCAGCCATGAAGGGTTCCCTGCCAGGAGAGTACAATCATTGAGTATTAGATTGTTATAAATACGCCCGAAATTATCTTTTATTCCGCAATTAGCTTCTGACAATGTACCTTCAATAACGAAGCGTGCCGAGTAGTAATAATAGCCCGCTCCTTCGTCCAGGCGGTAATATTTGTCGGAAACACCTGCCGTCATGTATCGGGTGCTTGAGGCTGTTACGTATGGAAGCTTTGATAAGGCATTTATTTGTTTCTGTGACAATGCCTGGTATTGTAAATGCCTGGCAAACTCCAACCACCCTTTGGAGCGGCTCTGCAACACACGCTGGTCTGTAAAAATATAGACGGCATTATCCGGATACGACTCCTGAGCGGCGCTTATCTCCGCAGAGCCTACACCGCGATACTCTTTTGCCGCGTTTTTGATCTCGCGGATTGTTATAGAATATTCTGCAACACGGGAAAAAAGCGCAAACGTCACTGCGGCAAGGAGAAAAAATGTAAGAAGTGTTTTGAACGGGGTACGAAATAGTGTTTTAATTGACAGCGAAGGTTTCATTCAGCCACTTCCAATCAAAATATAATGTCCGGATAACCGGCACGATAGCCTGTACATTTTTTGTGCCATGAATCAAGACTTGCTAAACGGAATATAAATGCATTCCTATACATGATTAATTATATAATAAACATAATACCATAGATTTCTTGCAAATGCTCTGATCCACATCTTACAAAATTCTTACAAATTGGTAAAAACAGTTCCGGCGATATAATAGGTCATGGTGTATGACAAAAAAAACAATCTTATCAGAACAACCGGCAGGAAGCTTGAAGAAACAGTTTATACTGACCTTACCTCAAAAAAGTAGACTTTTAAAACACGTATTCCTTGGGGGTGTTTCTATATGGTAACCTCCTGGTCCAGTATCTCACCCAATATATGCATACCTGTCTTGTGAATGGACCGGACTTCCCTATACATGCTTTCGTAGAAATCAATACTTGCTTTCCTGCGTTCTTCTGCAAGCCTTTTCCCGCGGTCAGTAAAAAACCTGCCGTATACATTTTTAAGCTTCCAGTTATATTCCTTAAAAAACGAGTCTTCTTCATTGCTGTTACCGTCCAGGACATCTCCGGATTCATCGACGCAATACAGGGGACGCGATACTATCCCATTGTAGGCCAATGTCCGGGCAATCCCCAAAGTCCCCGCGGCATCAAGCTTATCGGCATCAAATAATATCTTTGCTTCTATACTGCTAGGGAGGTTATCGTTTCTGTAACGATGCGTTGAAATACAAGCTTTCACGTGGGAAGCCTTATCCTCGGGCCAACCGATCCCCTTCAAATAGTCATATGCCATTTGTGCACCAATGATTGCATGGTCGCATTCAGGATTGCGGAATTGCTCTTCCCTGCCGATATCGTGCAGAAGAGATGCAGCAATTACAACATCCTTATCCACACTGAACTCAGTACTTAAATCCAGCGCGGAATACAAGACACGGTAAATATGCTGGCAATCGTGGGCGCCGTCATTCATACACGATAGCATATATTTTTCAATTTTAGCGTATATGTCTTTTTGCATGGAGCAATACCTCACTATCAATGTAGATTAATACTTAATTTTTGAGCATGCCCTAATTATAAATCTTTCTCTTCCGTAATGGAATCTCATGTTAATATTATAGAAAATATATTTCAATTTGCTCCATACTCTGCCATTCTTAAATTACTCCCCAAAAACTTCACTGTGTAAACTCTTACGGGTAGATGCACACGCCCAATTTAAGTAATTTAATTTAAAATCTGGTGATTCTGTAGTACTAATTTCTGGTAGTTCTTAAATCCCATGGTAAAAATTATAAAAAATTATATAATTAATTTAGTATATTAACAAATAGTGTAAATAAATCTAATCAAATTTTGTCGAATTCAGGAGGTTCCATATGCAAATAAAGAGTAATCACTCATGGTTCAGAAACTCAACAATAATAATAATGTCTTTCTTGACTCTCCTTATACTTTTTCTCTTTATTTCCCCCGCTCAAGCTGAAACAATATCAATTACTCTGGAAGCAAATCAGAATATCGAATTTACCAATTCATCAGGAAGTTCTTTTAGTGTTACAAGCACAGGGTATTATGACTATGTTATCTATGATGTACAAACAACAGCTTTTACATATGGTAAGAATGTATCATCTACACTAACGGTAAATAACGGGAAACGTGTAATTATAACAAATCCTAATGCAGGTTCAATTACAATATCAAGCAGCAGTACCGCATTCAGCCCTGTTATCACACAGGACGCAGCATTGTATAAATTTACTCTTGAAGCAGGAAAAAACTATGAATTTACAAACACATCAGTTACTGCCGATAGAAATATATCGAATAACTCAACTTTGGGTATAACCTTTGATTACGCAAAGAAAACTGCCTCAGGAGGCATTTCGTGGGAAAACAATATCTATCGGACAATTGATATAGCAAAAGGCGGCACAACTAAAGTTACAGTAAATTCAAATATAAGCTGCTGGTATCCACGTGAATTATATGTCCAGGATATATCGTATGTGGAAATACCTGAAACAGTATTATTTGAATTTACTTTGGCTGCAGGAAAAAACTATGAATTTACAAACACTTCGACGACTGCCGACAGTAATATTACTAATAGCTCAACTTTGGGTATAACCTTTGATTATGCAAAGAAGTATGCCACTGGAGGCATTTCGTGGGAAAACAATATCTATCGGACAATTGATATGGCAAAAGGTGGCACAACTAAAGTTACAGTAAATTCAAATATAAGCTGCTGGTATCCACGTGAATTATATGTCCAGGATATATCGTATGTGGAAATACCTGAAACAGTATTATTTGAATTTA
>JBDKVA010000102.1:0-78639 GCA_039679375.1 Clostridiaceae bacterium | reverse complement strand
AAGCGGCAGGACCCATTTCCCGGCGATGAGTTTATATGCGGAAAGACATAGTTGGAAAAGCGCCAGTAGAATGAATGCCGGAATGTAAGGTTTAAGGGAGCCGATATTGAAAACCGGTGCGATAAGTTCAATGCCATTTTTGCCATTCTCATACCAGCCAATGAACTGTGGCCGGTATATCAGAAGCACTGTAAAAATTACAGTAAAAACGATTGAAACAATTGCTTCGCTGCGTGGTATTTTACTTTTAGCCGATGTTGTTGCAGGCTGCAGATCGTCCACTGTCCATTTATGTTTTTTCAAAGGCTTGTAGCTTTCGCTAACTCCGCACCTTTCAAATATTGCAAATACCACCGTGACCCACACGAAAGCCTGACCCGCACCCTCCAGGGCGCCGGACAGGGCACTTGCAATCAGATCTGCAAATCCTGCTCCGTCAACAGGCTTCGATAGGTTCCCCAGCAGGGAAAGGAACGTAAATACAACAACGGCTATCCCGATTACCAGTTTAAGAACGGATATATAATTATCATAAAGCGCCGGGCCGATCAGATACTTTTTAGCCTGACGGTATTCATTTGCCAGTATGACGGGGTCGCCGAGCCTTTCAAGCACAGCGCGCACATCCTTTTCAGCTGCGTTGTCGGGCAGCATGTCTTCAATATTTGCGCGAAGCTCTTTTGCCACATCCTCCCGTGTGTCTTCCGGTAAACATTCGGTTACTGCGCACACATAGCGATCAATCATTTCCATTTCTATCATCCTCCATTACCAAAACTTCCAACTGCTTTGTGAGTAATAGCCACTCACTTTTCAAACGCTGATACACTTTTTTGCCTTCCTCACTTAATACATAAAATTTACGGGGACGGCTTTCTGTCGTATCCCATTGGCTACTCAGGAGCTGTTGTTTTTCCAGCCGGCGCAGAAGCGGATAAAGCGTACCGGCTTCAATCAGTGCATTTTTCCCCTCCAGTTTCTGTACTAGGGAATAGCCGTACTCGGGCCGGTAGAGCTGGCTTAGTACGGAAAGCACCAGCGTCCCTCTCCTTAACTCCACGATGAGTGAATTAACCAGTTCATCAACAGATTCCATTTCATCACCTCAATATCATTATACTGTACGATATACACTATTGTCAATATAATAATATAAAAATATTGTTAACATTATTTAAAAGCAATTAATGCTCAGAATTAAACCACTCATTCTGTCAGGCTTTGAGCAATTAGTGGGTAATGTTGGTTTCCAACTGCCTGCCGTATTTTTTTTATCACATGGGAAAATATAAATTTGGCATCCTATGAAATGGAAGTATTCTTATATAATAAACAAAAAGGTATGAAGGAGAAAGGACTATGGGAAAAAACAAAAATAAGGGAATCAGTTCGGACCCCATGAAACAAAAGACGCAGGAACTGGAAGACACAAAAAGGATATCCAGAGGATTTCATAAGAATAACCCGACAAAACCCAAGTGAGGCACACTGGTTAAAACGGCAATACCTCCGGGCGAAGCTGCCCTGTTTAAAATGGCGCTGGAGATTGCCGGGGACTTTAAACCGTTTACTCCTGGGGAGGAAAAAATACCGGAGGAAAAAGCATGGGATATCAGCTTATATTTTAAATGTTTGAGTAAATTGATAGAAGCCGCGGATCATGTTATAATTAGGCCATGCTCAACGGATAAAGCTTTATCCGTTAAATGAAAGCGACGCTTTCATACATGTTCAAGAAAATTGGATGTTGTAGCTTTTGAGCATGTTATGCCATGATTGGACGGACTTGATGCAAAACAAACGAAAGGCTGATGATGCCAGCTGTGATTGAAACCGGGAATTTGCTTGGTAAAATCCTGTCTGTTTTTGACAATACAATTTATGAGCTTGTTTCCGGATTCATTTCCGCCGGGATGACGCGATTTATGATATTCATCACGTTCTGGGGTTCGGAGCTGGCTGTTACGATTCTTACAGTAATGATCCTGCTTTCTGCGTTTATCTTTAAAAAGAAAAAGTATTTACGATATGCTTTATTGATAACGGTCAATATCATAATCGGCGCGTTGCTCAATTTTATTCTAAAGCAGCTGTTCCAGCGCCAGAGGCCGGATTTGCTAAAACTCGTGGAAATCAGCGGGTATAGCTTTCCAAGCGGTCATTCTATGTCGTCGATGATTTTTTATGGTTTCATAATATTTTTATGTTTAAGATATGCAAAACACTGGTCGAAACACCTTGTTGCCGCCATATTAAGCCTGCTTGTTTTTATGATCGGCATAAGCCGCATCTATCTTGGCGTCCATTATGCGAGCGATGTCCTGGGAGGCTTTATCATCGGACTGGCCTGGCTTGTTTTTTATATCAGGCTGGCTGAAAGGTTTGGATTCCTGAAAAGAAAAGAACCGGTATAAAGTAAATCCAGATAAAGGAGTGTAGAAAATTGCAAAATGAAAGGCTGCAGCAGCAGATACAATTTATTAAGGAAATTGATAAATTGAAACGGATATTCAGGCAGAATGTAGTAATCGGAACGGAAAGAAATGAAAATGACGCGGAGCATTCGTGGCACATGGCGGTTATGGCAGTGCTGCTTTCCGAATATTCGGAAGACAGCGGGATCGATGTGCTGAAGGTCGTTAAAATGGTCATTATCCACGATCTGGTGGAAATTGACGCAGGAGATACTTTTTGCTATGACGAGAAGGCAAACGAGGATAAGAAAGAACGTGAGAAAAAGGCAGCCGACAGGCTGTTCAACCTTTTGCCGCAGGATCAGGCGAAAGAGGTATTTGACCTGTGGCGTGAATTTGAGGAACTGAATACGTCTGAAGCAAGGTTCGCCGCTTGTCTTGACAGGCTGCAGCCTCTCATATTGAACTATAATACAGACGGACATACGTGGAAAAAGCCGGGAGTAACAAGTGAGAAGGTTTTGAAGAGGAACAGCCTTCTTAAGGAGAATGCCCCTGAGCTTTGGGAGTATGCAAAAGAGCTTATCGGAGATTCTATAAAAAAGGGAATATTAAAGGAATAGGATACAGGGAAGACGTTTGATTTATAATATTGTGCCGAATGATTTTCAATGGTATATTATAATCATGAATTATATTATTAAGAATTTTTATAAGGCGTGATTATGATATGGTGAATCTGGAATACTACAGAGTTTTTAATTATGTTGCCAAGCTTGGCAGCATTACGCTTGCAGCTGAAGAACTCTTTATTTCACAGCCCGCAGTAAGCCAGGCGATCAAGCACCTGGAAAATACACTGGGAGGCAGCTTATTTTTCAGGACTCCAAAGGGTGTGCGGCTCACACCGGAAGGGGAACTGCTCTATACATATGTAGCACAGGGTTATGAGTACCTGGTTCAGGCGGAAAACAAGTATAAGGAATTATTGACGCTTGATACGGGTGAGATACGAATCGGTGCAAGCGATATGACGCTGCAATTTTATCTGCTGCCGTATTTGGAGCAATTTAACAAGCAGTATCCGAAAATCAGGATCAGGGTCACCAATGGGCCAACGCCCGATACTCTGGAATACCTCAATGCAGGGAAAATCGATTTTGGCGTCGTCAGCGCGCCTGTTGCCGAATATAAAGGCCTCAGCATTACTCCGGTCTGTAAAATCGAGGATATATTTGTTGCAAATAACAGGTTTTCAGAATTGAATGGGAAATTAATTGAATTGTCTGAATTCGAACGATACCCGGTTATTTGTCTGGAGCGAAATACAAGCACAAGAAAACATGTCGATCATTTTTTAGAAGAAAATGGCACTAAACTTAATCCTGGATTTGAACTGGCTACAAGCGAGCTGATTGTGCAGTTTGCTGCAAGGGGTCTTGGCGTGGGCTGTGTAGTAAAAAACTTTGCGGAAAGGCTGCTGGAGGAAGGGGAATTGTTTGAGATAAAATTGAAAACGCCCATTCCGGAGCGCGATATTTGCATCGTCACGCTGGACAGGATACCGGTCTCTCCGGCTGGAAAAAAGCTGCTGGGCATGCTGATCTGTTGACACACTGTTCCGACTGGCTAAAATGAGCCTGGAATGATAAATTTATTGCATATCATTCTACAAAATAGTATAATATAAAGTAGAACAAAAATTCTATTAAAAGGTGCGAAGCTATGGCGGAAACAAAATCCATAAAAGTCTCAACCTATACCTATGAAATTATTAAAAATATTGCAATGGATGAAAAAGTATCCATGCAAAGCATACTTGACAAGCTGTTAAAAGAATACCAAACAAGAGAATTTTTCAGGGAAGTAAACAGTGCTTATGAAATCATGACTCCAAAAGACTGGCAAGAAGAAATGGAGGAAAGAAAACTCCTGGATAATGCGTTGACGGACGATTTGGAGGAAGATGCAGATGAAACGTGGTGAGGTGTGGTTTGCAAATCTTGACCCTATTGTTGGAAATGAACAGGCAGGTAAACGCCCCATACTCATTATTTCTGTTGATTATTTTAATCAGGGTGGGGCAAGAATGGTGATTGCAGTGCCTTTTACCAAAAAGGACAGGAAGCAGCCGCTTCATATTCCGATTAAAGCTGGAACGGCTGGACTAAATATAGATAGTTTCATAAAGACAGAGGATATTCGGAGTTTATCAAAAGAGAGACTTATTCATAAAATTGGCGAAGTGGATAAAAAAACGATGAAGGAAGTTGAAATCAGAATATCAAGACTTTTAGGAATTGGATAGTTTTGAAGGTAATATTCATATTTATGGCGTACTGAACATGCAGAACCTGGGAGCCGGAAGCGCAGCGGCAGAAGTGCTCTTCAACGACCCCAGGCCTGCAGATCATCCATCAAACGAAACGGCCGTAAAGCAACGATAGTATACCATCCGGAGGTTTGGACGGATTGGGAGAAAGGGTAAAATTGCCTTCTACTTCGTATAATTGTCGAAGTAGCCCTGGATATATATGATCGGCGTGCCTTTATCTCCGCTTCCCGACGTCAGATCGCAAAGCGAACCGATGAGATCCGTCAGCCTGCGCGGCGTCGTGCCCTGGGATTCCATGGCCCCTACGAGGTCAGCCTCTTTATTGCGTATATAATCTGAAATGGCTTTTTTGAGATCTTCCCCTTTTAGATCCGCGAAGTTATTGTCTGCAAGGTACTTCAATTTTACTTCATTGGGCGTGCCCACAAGTCCGGATGTATAACCTGGTGAAACGACCGGATCGGCAAGCTCCCAGATCTTGCCCACAGGATCCTTGAATGCGCCGTCCCCGTAAACCATCACTTCTACAGTCTTTCCAGTGGCTTGCTTTAGGCTTTGCTGTATTTTATTCACGAGTTCACTGCAATTGCGCGGGAAAAGCTTGATCGCATCTTCCCTGGCTTTATTTGAGCCTAGAAGGCCATAGTCTTCATTATACCCGCTGCCGTTAACGGACGTGGATAAAATATCATCCAGGCTGAATACTTTTTCACCGCCATTCGCTTTTAGTATTTTCTTTGTCCTCATTCTGGTATGAATATCGCAGGTAAGGACGTTCTTCGTATATTCCAAAATGGTTTTGGGATTGTTGGAGAATATTACTTCGCATTCCACATTGTATTCTTCAATCAGCGATTTGTAATAGTCAATATAATCTACACCGGTAAAAGTATGTTTAATATTCCCGAATAAACTGCGGAACTGATCCAGTGTCAGTACATCCGTCCAGGGGTTGACGCACTTTTCATCAAGTGAATCGATGCTGACCAGCTGGTTGCCTACCTCATCGGAGGGGTAGCTCAGCATCAGCACAATTTTTTTCGCTCCTTTTGCTATACCGCGCAGGCATATTGCAAAACGGTTCCGGCTTAAAATCGGGAATATGACCCCAAGTGTACCTTCGCCGAATTTCGCCTTCACATCTCTTGCAATAGCATCAATGCCGGCATAATTCCCCTGAGCCCGTGCAACTACGGATTCGGTTACTGCAACGATATCCCGGTCTTTAATTGTAAAGGCTTCAGCCTTTGAAGCCGCCAATACGCTGCTTACGACGATTTGCGCAATATCATCGCCCTGCTTGATGATCGGTGCGCGAAGGCCTCTTACGACAGTGCCTGTCATTCTTTCCATATTGAAAATCTCCTTTTTTTGGATAATCAATCTTACATTGCTATTATACATGGCTATGTGATTTAAGTAAAATAAATACTTTTAATGTGCAACATAATGAAAAGTTATGACCTGGCCTGGATTGTTCAATAATTGTTGCTTCTATTTACTGGTTCTGAATTTTGTGATAAATTAGTAAAAAGATATAAGCTCAATATGTTTCGGGAGATGGCAAATGGATTTCGAAGGGCGTAAAATTAAAATCGGAAAGAAATACAGGCATTTCAAGGGGAAGGATTATATGGTCCTTCATGTTGCCAAACACTCCGAGACCCTTGAAGAAATGGTCGTATACCAGGCGCTTTATGGAGAAAAAGGCATATGGGTGAGACCTCTTGAAATGTTTCTCGGCAAAAAAGAGGTTGACGGCAGGTTGGTCAACAGATTTGAAGAGATCGATGAGCAGCCGATAAAATCGAGAGATCTGCAAGGATAAGCGATGCTAATGGATTCGAATGGTGAAATTGAATAATATTCATAAATCAATACTAGCTTGGTGGGGGGATCACATTGCCCTGTAAATCCGATCATATGGATGATATCAAGAGAAAACTGAGAAGCCTCAAGAAGCTCGAAATAAAAATACGTTTCGGCGGGACGTTTCATGCAGCCAATTTTGATGTTATTCCTTCAGGGAAGCACCGGCCTGAATCTTTCGGAAAGGGTGGGTGCAATCCTTCGAGGAAGCCTGACAAAGTATTGCTTGTGTGGGATGACTTATTCTGTCTCGATGGCGACAGCAGCCGCAAGGCGAAATACTCACTGGAAGAAATCGCTACTATGGACAAAGAGGAATATAAGAATACCGTTGATGAATTCTTCTTCCGGGTCTACTATAAATACTACACGGAAAACGGGATCACAGGCTCCAATCTCTACAACCCCGATATTTTAAGCTGGATGGGTCTTCCACCGGATGCCGGATCGGAGGAAATCAAAAAGAAATTCCGCGAACTTGCCAAGAAATATCATCCTGACACTGGCGGAGATGAAAGCAAATTTATCGAACTAATGGACAAATATCAAAAGCTATAGTGAAATTTTCCGAGATTTTCTATCACTTTCAATTATTAAATGATAAATGATGAAAGATTTTTATCAATGATTCTCAAGGTAGAAATATTAAAATAAATCAGATATAATCATATGCATGTAAAAGAATACTTTTATAAACATTATCTGGCTGGATATTTGTAAAGGTGGGTTGGTTTAGTGACACTCTGGACAGGTAAAACCAAAAGGCTGGTATTTGCATTATGCATAAAATCGCCTATAGCTGCAATTTTAGCTATCTTATTTGTTATTACGGCTTTTTGTTTTATGCATGAGATATGGGGTTTCAGCCTTTTTAAATAATACTGGTTACTCATGAAACGGAAAGAGGCGGTAAATGAGAAAGTATGAGATAAGCAACAGAGCCAGGATAATAATTTCATTTGCAAAGCCTTACCGGTTCAGCTTTGTGAATCTATTTCTCTGCGTCCTCGTAACATCATTCAGCGGAATGCTGTACCCTTACATATTCGGTAAACTTGTAGACGAAGTTTTTTATGCCCGGAATAATGCATATTTCATTTATATAGTAGCAAGCTATGGAGTTCTGTTCCTGGGAGAACAGTCGCTGCATCTCATTTTGAACACTACCTGGGCATATTTGATGACACGATTCCTGTTTGATATACGGAGAAAAGTTTATGAGAAAATACTTCTGATGAAAGCAGGGTTCCTTTCGAATATGAGGACCGGCGACCTTGCGGCGACCATCAACAAAGACTGCGAAGAGTTCATGAACTTTATTCACTGGAATATATTCTACCTTACTGCCAATATACTGCGTCTCGTCCTCAGTGTTTTTTTCATATCGCTTATTGATATAAGGTTTGCACTGCTAATGGCTGTTACCGTTCCGTTATCTGTCTGTGCCTCAAGGATTTTTGCCGGTATTGTCAAAAAGAAGGTGGAGTCATACCGTGAGAAATATGGAAGGCATATAAGCTGGGCATTTGAGATTATTAAAGGTTTGCGTGAGGTCAGGCTGCTTTCGGCTGTGAAGCATGTTATGGCTGTATTTTCACGAAACTGCGCAGCACTTTTGAGATTAAAGGTTTCGACGAATACCACTGAAACTGTTGCTGAAAGGGCCAATGCGTTAATTTCACTTTTATCTACTCTTGGGTTGTATATTCTGGCAGGTTTACTGGTTTCCAGAGGTGATATTACTGTAGGTGCATTTATTGCTGCAGTTGAATATTTCTCGAGAGGTATCCCCCTTTTAAAGGGTATAAACGATGCAAATATGAGAATCCAGTCAAATATGGTTTCTGTGGGCAGGGTCATTGATGTTTTGAATGAAGAGGATGAAAAAATATATGACGGTAATATCGTAAATGTAACCAAAGGAAGGATAGACTTTGAAATGGTATCGTTCGGTTATTCCGCCGACGAGCATGTGCTGAGAAAAATTAATTTGACAATCAAACCTGGTGAGACGATAGCACTGGTTGGGAGAAGCGGAACAGGCAAAAGCACTATGGCAAACCTCCTGCTTGGGCTATACAGGCCGGATGAAGGCAATATAAGCATTGACGGCCAGGATATTTCGGAATGCTCGTTAAAATCCCTCAGAAACAGTATTGGTATGGTTCATCAGGAGATCATACTGTTTGATGGAAACATACGTGATAATCTCTTGCTCGCAAAACATGGCGCAACAGATGAAGAGATCATGGAGGCGTGTGAAAAAGCGCATATCGGCGACTTCATCCGCTGCCTTCCCTATGGCCTGGACACTGTGATAGGCGCCGGCGGTCTTGACTTCTCAGGAGGACAGCGACAAAGAATCGCAATAGCGCGGGTATTTTTAAAAAATCCCAAAATACTGATAATGGATGAAGCTATGTCTGCTCTTGATTTTGAGGCTGAACAGTCTATTTCACAAGCATGGAGGGAACTGAGCAGTGGAAGGACGACTATTATTATTGCGCACCGTCTTTCTACGATTCTGGGCTCGGACAGGGTTGCGATCCTAAATAATGGCGAACTTGTTTCGATTGGACATCACAGTATGCTTCTTGAAAACTGTCCCATATACAGGCAGCTGTTTGAAGAACAGTATGTCCTGAGGGAGGAGGCTGCAGCGGTATGAAATTTATTGAACTGTTACGAAAACGTATTTTGTTGTTGAAAAATGCCGGCCTTTTATTGAAGAGAAATAGGATATATTTTATCATGATGTTTGTTTTCAAAGTTATGCTTCTGGCATCAGCTGCGGCAGTACCGATTTTTTACAAAATACTTGTGGATGACGTCATGGTTGGAAAAGACACCTCAAAACTTGCTGTCATTTGCATTGGGTTAACCGGCTTATATTTGATTGATACATTGGCTGCTTTTGCCCAAAGGTATTATGGTAACAATTTTTTGAAAAAAACAATTTTTGAAATACGCTGTAGAGTATGGAAGAATATTCTGCATATGCCGAATGAAGACATGGAGAAATTCAGCCCGGGTGATTTAAAAAACAGGGTGGACAGTGATGTGGACACTTATGAGCATCTAATTCACATCCAGCTTATCGATTATCTGTACTATTGCCTTACAGCCCTGGTGGTTGGTACGGTTACTTTGATATTGAACTGGAAGCTGGCTTTATTCGGATTTGCAATGGTTCCGGTATCCTTCTGGCTGACAGGCAGGCTTGGCGGCGGTTTGAGGAAAACTTCGGAAGCTTACAGGAAAACATGGGGAAAATACGAGGCATGGCTACAGGGCAGCCTCCAGTCATGGAAGGAAATTAAATCGCTTGGGAACCTGAAGAGCGAAGCCAGAGCTTTCACACGTTTCTGGCATGATCTCAGCAGGAAGTTCTTCAAAAGACAGTTGTACTGGTATGGTAACAGGAGCTTCAGATCCATAAAGGATTTTTTTATTACAAGGATGAACATTTATTTTATTGGCGGCTTGCTCATCTTTGCCGGTGAATTTACCATAGGCGGTCTTTTGGTTTTCATGAAATATTATGAACAGCTTTTTTCCGCGCTTGGAGTAATAACAGATTCCGATATGAGTTTGAATGATGAACTGCCGTCTCTTGACAGGGTAGCGGATATACTGTCAAAAGATAATGGGATGGGATCTGATAAAGCTAAGCGGAATGAAACTGATAATGTAATAAATGTAAATGGTATCTGCCTTGAAGATGTTTGCTTCAAATATCCGGGACAGGAAAGAAACGTACTGGAGGGAATCAACCTTCTCATTCGAAAGGGAGAGAAGCTTGCTATTGCAGGGAAAAGCGGGTGTGGCAAAAGCACATTGATAAAGTTGATTCTGGGTCTGTATGAATCGGGAGCGGGAAGAGTTGTGATTGATGGGGAAGATATCTGCAATATGAGCCGTGATATGCTTCACATGAAAATTGGAGCAGTGATGCAGGACAGTATGATGTTCAACCTTACTATCCGTGAAAACCTGCTTATGGCAAAGCCGTCGGCCAGCGAGGATGAAATAATGGAAGCCTGCCGCAAGGCATGCCTGGATGAGTTCATTGGAAGCTTGCCCAAAGGTCTGGATACGCTTATAGGCGAAAAGGGAATCAAATTATCCGGTGGTCAGAGACAGAGAATGGCTATCGCCAGAGTGATGCTTTCAAAACCTCCTGTGATTATTTTTGATGAAGCAACTTCCGCACTCGATCACCAGACTGAAAAGGCGATCCATGAAGCTATTGAAGATTTGTCAGAGGATAGGACCATGATCATTATTGCTCACAGGTTATCTTCCATTATCATGGCTGACAGGGTCGTTGTAATGGACGGGGGCAGAATCGTCGGTGAAGGCCTTCACAGCAGCCTCAAGGGAAATAATGAAATATATGATGCCTTATTCTTAAAACAGTATAACTTACTTGCATAAAATCTTTGCAATTTTATAAATAACTGCTATATTTTATTTATTGACGTTAAAGCATTTGCAAATTCGCAGGGATGATGCGATAAGTTCGTATGGATATGCGGATTTGATCGGTATAAAATCGGAGAGATATGCTAAAGGACGGGTGGGGTATATGGATATAGAATTACGGGAATGTTCGCTTACGGATGGGAACGATATACTTGATATGATAAGAGAAATCGGTCCGGGTGAGAATGGCTTTATAAATGACGGATACAATATGAGCGATTCCGATTTTAGGGATTATCTCGTACGTAACGCCAATATATCGCAGGGCGTAGGGCTTGCGCAGGGGTGGGTGCCTCAGACCAAATACTGGCTTATGATAAACGGGCGCCCGGCAGGGATAGGGAAGCTAAGGCATTACCTAAATGATAACCTTAGAAAAACAGGCGGGCACATCGGCTATTGCATCCGGCCGTCCGAAAGGGGAAAAGGCCTTGGCATTATATTATTGGATGAAATGCTGAAAAAGGCCAGGGAGCTTAGTATTCCAAAGGCCCTCATTACCTGCAATGAGACAAATATTCCCTCCCGCAGAGTCGCTGAAAACAACGGGGGAAAGCTGGAAAAGGCAGTCGGCAGCGAATGCTACTATTGGATCAGGTTGGATGAAAACACCGGTATTCGTGAAATCCATCCCGATCATTACGGCGAGATCGTTGATTTGTGGAATAGGACAGCGGGTATGGGCATAAGTGCTGCCGATTCGGAAGAGAACATCAGGAAATTTTTATTCCGAAACAGGGGCTTAAGCTTCTGCCAAAAAGTGAATGACAGGATCATAGCAACGATCCTATGCGGGCATGACGGAAGAAGGGGATACATCTACCATGTGGCCGTGGCACGGGAATACAGGGGAAAAGGCATAGGGAGGAATCTTGTTGAGGTAAGCCTGAAGCAATTGAAGGAAGCGGGAATCGACAAGTGCCATCTTTTCGTATTTGCAGATAACAGCTGCGGTAATGCATTCTGGCAGTCAACAGGCTGGACGAAGCGGAATGACATATTTGTCTACAGCAAAAATATCTGAGAGGAATTGACATGATCATCAGCGCAAGCAGAAGGACAGATCTACCGGCGTTTTACAGCGACTGGTTCATCAAAAGGATACAGGAAGGCTTTGCGTTGGTCAGAAATCCCATGAACCCGCACCAGATCAGCAAGGTCTCACTCAAAAGGGATGATGTGGACTGTATTGTATTCTGGACGAAGAACCCGGCGAATATGCTGCCGCGTCTTGAACTTCTGGATGATTACGCGTACTATTTCCAGTTCACACTCAATCCGTATGATCAGGAACTGGAGCCGGGAGTTCCTCCAACATCGCAGGTCATTGATACTTTTAGACGCCTTTCGGATAAGCTTGGACAAAACCGGGTGGTATGGCGGTATGACCCGATCGTTGTAAATGATACGATGGATGTTTCATGGCATGAGCAAAGCTTTGGCATGCTGGCTGGCAAACTCCATGGTTATGCGGCTAAATGCATTATAAGCTTTGTGGATTATTATAAAAAACTGGATAAGAGTTTTAAAGAGAATGGGATTGTTGAATTGGATGATGGAAGGATAAGAGAACTTGCAGCCAGGCTTTCAGCAATATCGAAAGAATACGGATTGAAGCTTGAGACCTGTGCAGAGGAAATTGACCTTTTAGATATGGGCATTGGCCATGCGCATTGTATTGACCCCGGATTGATCGGAGATATTACCGGAATTCAGATAAGGAATGAGAAGGACCAAAATCAGAGAAAACCATGCGGGTGTATCCCGAGTGTGGACATCGGGATGTATAATACCTGCATGCACGGCTGCCTGTATTGTTATGCCAATCACAGCGTGGATTCGGTTAAGAGGAATACCGCCTGCTATAATGCAAATTCTCCTGTTTTATGCAGTGAGCTTGCAGTGAATGACAGGGTTGTTTATAGGAAATCCGGTCAAGGGTCATGAAATTACTGACGGATGAAGTGGAGCAATTCAGGAAAGATACGGTTAATGAGCTTGACATGCAACAAAATAATTAATATAATGAAATTAGCTAATAAAAAGTATTAGCTAATTTTGCAGATAAGGGGGCACAGCCAATGGAAGTCACATCGACCGAAGCCCAGAACAATTTTGGTCAATATATGAAGTTTGCATATTTTGAGGACATCATTGTCACCAAAAACGGAAAACGGACTGTAGTTATTAAGCCCTACAGGGATGAACAGGAGAATGCTTCGCGTGTGGAGGAAATGGCGGAAGCATATAAACTGGAGAATCAAGAAAATGAAAATCACAATCCTGTAATTCAGAAGATCTCCTATGAAGAATTTCTCAAGCTTTCGGAAGAAAGCGAAAACAGGTATGAATACATCGATGGAGAGGTTTATCTTCTGGCATCGCCTTCCTACACTCATCAGAGCATCATAGTTGAGATATTGAGTGTGATGCACCAATGGTTCAAGGGAAAGAAGTGCAAAGCATTGACATCGCCTTTTGATGTGACGCTACTCAAGGAGGAAAATAAAAATGTTGTTCAGCCGGATATACTTGTAATCTGCGACACTGAAAATGTAAATGAAAAGGACAGATATATGGGCGTCCCTGCGCTGGTGGTAGAAGTGTTATCCGAGAGCACACGGCGGAAGGATATGCTGAAAAAGCTGGATCTCTACCTTCAGAGCGGAGTGCGGGAATATTGGGTAGTTAATCCCTTCAACCGGGAGGTTTATGTTTATTTTATTACGGAACATGATATAAAAGATTTTTATGCATACAAAGGGAACGAGACAGTGAAGTCCATCTATTTTAAAGGATTTGAAATACCATTGGAGCAGATATTTTGCTAGCTTATTTTCCTGATGAATATACGATAAAGTCCGGCAATCCAGGTTGAGACACATAGCATTCCGAGGATGAGATCGATTATATAATTGGTTATGCGCCCGGCTTCAGCCTGGATAAGCATATCTGTAATCCAATATGTCGGCAGAAGAAAACCAATTAGTCTCAGATAGGAATTTGCAAACCAGGTAATAGGAATACCGGATAAGATGATTCCGGTCAGCTTTGATACGGCAAGCCCCTCCACCTTGTTGGAGGCGATGGAAACCAGCAGCATGGACATCATGACACCGCTGCAGGAGGAAAGTATTGCCGGAGCAAACATCCATGTATATTCCAGGCCTCCCAGCGCTGCAAAGGAAATAACGGCCAGGTTTGCTGCAAGAGAGTAGCAGAATGGCAATACGAGTCTTGAGATAAGGTATGCAAACCCTCCTGCAGGCGTAACAGCATAGTAGGTGCAGATACCATCATCCCTTTCATCCAGCATAAGAAGTCCAACCATCATCCCGATCAAGACAGCTCCCATAATAAGTGATAAAGTATCCGAAATCAGATAATATGGACTAATTGAAAAACTCAGGTATTTAATCAGAAGCTGATCAACCAGCGGAACTAAAATCCTCAGTGCTGCTCCGACCAGAAAAGGCGCTATGCAGAGAAGAAGCAGCATCTGGTCGCGAAATATCTGTAACGCACTGCCTTTAAGCAGCCTTACTGCCTGTCTCATATGCTTCACCTCCTATCCTTGACAAGAACCATTCCATGCGGTTAATGGCCAGATAAAATGCCGGAACGGACCAGACCAGTATGCCCGCAAGCATCAGTAACGGGTTTGCAGATGAATAATTTCCCGTACACCACTGAAATAGCCTGAGTATAAGAGAGCCTGGCATTATTTCAAGAAATACCGATTTCACTCCGAACAGCAGAAAAACAGGCGGGGTACTCAACAAGATTTCGGCGGGGATTGTTATGACCATAAATTGATTAACAGTTTTTGCTTTAACACCTGCTGCCAATCCAATAAAGGTGTATAAGACTGAGCCTGTAAAAAGCGAAAGCACCAGAACCGGAACATTTACTTTTTCGCCAAGGCCGACAACTGCTATAACAACACCGGTGACCACCGAGATAAGACCCAGTGATGCTGCTTTAGCAAGGACATACTCCCATATTTCAAGCGGAGAAACAAATAGTGCGTCCAGGATTCTTTCGTTCTTTTCCAGTAATAGAATGCCCCCGATGAAGAAGAATCCAAGTGCGGCAGGATCAGTGAAAAGTATAATGGCTGTGGCATTGCTCCTCCACGTTCCTGGAAGAAACTCCATGATAACAATATAAAACAGCACCACAATTGCATAAATAAAATAAAACCCATATTTGAACTGAAACTTAATATCCTGAAGCGTTGTATAAATGATTCTCATGCCAGACACCGCCCTGTTATTTCAATGAAGATATCCTCCAGTGTTTGTTCACCGGAATGAATGGACAGTACCTGTTTCCCGGCAAGTCTCTTCATGAAAGCCGCATTTTCGTTAAGACCATCCAATGGTACATTAGCAGTATGATGAACGCCGTTTTCAGTATATGTATAAGAGACCGTACTGCCTCCCTTTTGCAGACGAAGGTCGCTGGGGGTGCCTATGACTTTTATGCTGCCGTCCACAATAAAAGCCACATTGTCGCATAATTCTTCGGCATCATGCATGTTATGTGTCGTCAGCAATATACTCTTGCCTTCACGTTTCTGCTCCATTATCATTTCTTTTACAATACGGGCGTTGGAAGGATCCAGACCTGATGTCGGTTCATCAAGAAAAATCAGATCAGGCCTGTGCTGTATTGCACGGATAAAGCTTAAGCGCATTTTCATTCCTTTTGAAAAACCGGCGACCTTCTTATCCGCATCATTTTTCAGCCCGACGCGTTCTAAGAGTTCCATTGGGTCATGGCAAGTCCTGTTGTATAGAGCGCCGAAAAACTCAAGGTTTTCCAATGCGGTGAATTTGCCATACAGATTCGGAAATTCGAAGTCCACGCCGATTCGTTGGTAAAAATCACGGTTGCCATGCTTGATTTCAGTTCCAAGTACCTTTACACTTCCCTTATAATTCTTGAGTATGCCTGTCAGTATCTTTTGTACTGTACTTTTACCCGCCCCTGACGGTCCTAAAAAACCGAATATTTCCCCGCTGCCAACCTGAAAGCTCATCGCTTCTATGAATTTTATCCGCTTGGAATATGAAAAATCAAGCTCGTCGACACGAATCACTTTTCCTTCACCCCCTCAAACAGTTTTATTGCAACAGCATCAATCAGGTAAGCCATAACCTCATCAAATACTTTTTCGCCTATTTCCTGTTTATGCAAAAGTAAAAGGAAAACAGATCTCATAACACCTGAGATTACTTCCGGGTCTGTAACCGTATCAATCCCAAGCATTCTAAACAGCTCAACGACGGATCCGTCATCATTCTTCAGATGCTTTTCCACCCGCTCAGCGGGAAGCTTTCGCAAGAGAAGCTCCAGATCGCTGTTATGCACATTCAGAATCCATGGAGTTTTTTTAACTTCATTAAACATCTGCTTGATGACAGATATGAAAATTTCTTTTCCGCTTCCTTTAGCAGTCTGTACAATATTAAATAATTCGGCCTTTGTGCGTACTTCTATCCGTTCAAAGACATCCATAAACAAATGCTCTTTTGATGGATAAAATAGATAGAATGATCCCTTTGATATATTAACCATACGCACCAGGTCATCCACACTTGTCTTTTTAATACCGGATCTGCCCCAGCATGCCTCAGCAGCATCCATAAGCTTTTCGCGGATCACTTCCTTCTCTTTGCCGCTGAATCCCTTTGCCATAAAAATCACCTCATATATACTATATGACTAAATATGTTGGTATAGTCGTATAGTAATCGTTTAGTATGAGATTGTCAATGACTATTTAAATTTCCGTTTTTTGAATTTTCGTTGAATTATGATATGAATCTGCTTGTTTACATGGCAAAAAGAGTATAGAATTTTACTCACATACTATTGATTTAGTAACTTATTGCAGCGAAATTGCAATAAAAAACAAGAAAATAGTTTCACATTCGCGGTAATAAGTACATTCGTAGAACAGAAAAGTAAAACAGAAAATAGGAAGGGAATGGGAAGAATCGTGCAAATATTGGTTGATGCAGATGCATGTCCTGTTAAAGAAATTGTAGTCAAAATAGCAAAACAATATAAACTGCCTGTCACTATGCTGATCGATACGAGCCACGAATTGAATGACGGCTACAGCACAGTTATAACGGTTGATAAGGCCAGGGACAGTGTCGACATTGCGTTGATAAATCTGGTGAAATCCGGAGATATTGTTGTAACGCAGGATTATGGCGTTGCAGCACTGGCGTTGGGTAAGAAAGCAAAAGTAATAAATCAGAATGGGCTAATATATAACGATGGTAATATCGACAAACTACTGTTTGAGAGGCATCTTGGCCAGAAGATCCGCCGGGCAGGCGGTAGGACTGCTAATGTCAAAAGGCGGACAGATGAAGATAATGGAAAATTTGAAAGAGCGTTAACGGGGCTTTTGTGAGTATCATTATTAGTATAATTAATATAAAAGGAACAAAAAGTACGGAAAGTTGCAAAAAGAGAAGAAAACAGGTAATAAAATATGAGGCAGGGGTAAATATGATAAATGCGGTTATTTTTGATATGGATGGTGTGATTGTAGATAGCGAGCCTCTCCATTTTCAGGCTGAAAAAATGACGATGGAGTATTACGGAAATGAGATATCGAACGAAGAACTAAACAATTATGTAGGTGTAGCCAACCCTGAAATGTGGGCGGAGCTTAAGAGAAAATACAGGCTTACCGCAACACTTGAAGAAATACTGGAAAAACAGTTCAGTTTTAAAAGAAATCTTTTTAGGAGTAATAAGCTCAAACCGATCGACGGTATCAGCGAATTGCTTCAAACAGTAAGAAGCAGAGGGATAAGAACCGCATTGGCATCATCATCGTCCAGGGAGCTTATAGAACTTTTACTTGATAAGCTTGGAATAAAAGATAGCTTTGAAGTGATCGTAAGCGGGGAAGAAGTAAAACATAGTAAACCTGCTCCCGACATATTCCTTAAAGCAGCGGGAAAGCTTGGCATAGAGCCTATGTCCTGCCTTGTGATCGAGGATGCAAAGCATGGGATAAAGGCGGCAAAGCTTGCAGGAATGTACTGCATAGGCTTTTGCAATCCCAATTCGGGCAATCAGGATTTATCATTGGCAGATGCTGTTGTCCGGTCAATATATGAGGTATATCCGTTAATAAATTCGTGGAGCTTATAATACGTTACAGAGCTCTCTGTCAGTCGATTTTTTAATGGTTAATTTAGCATATTTGTGGTATTATTAATTATAGTAATACAGATAAAGCAAGACATGTCTGCCGTGCAGAGGAGACGCTTTGAATGCAACCTTACGAAGAACTTGTGAAACTGCTTGAAGGCATGGGAGCTTCATTTACCGGTTTTGCAGATATAAGCGGAAAGCTTGGGGGCAGTTTTCAAAGCTGCCATTATGCCGTATCATTCGGGCTGCGATTATCGGACGCCATAATTGATGAGATTACCGACAAACCAACATTTACATATTTCCACCATTACCGCACGGTAAATACGATGCTTGACCAGATTGCTCTCCGCGGGCAGCTGTTCATACAGCAGCTTGGATACAATGCTGTTGCAGTGCCCGCTTCCCAGACGGTTAATAATATGGAGGATCCGTACAGCGGCATTTTTCCTCACAAGACAGCTGCTGTCCTTGCCGGATTAGGTCGGATTGGGAAAAACGGTCTGTTTTTGCATGAAGTTTTTGGGCCTCGAGTGAGGCTGGTTACCATTCTGACCGACATGGCGCTTCCATGTGAAAAACCTGTACGGAAGGGGAGTTGCCAAAACTGCAGCAGGTGTGTGGACGCCTGCCCCGCATTGGCTCTTACCGGCAAAGAATGGCATGAAGGCGCTGCAAGGGAAGAAATAGTGGATGCAAAAGCCTGCAGCGACTATATGAATAACAATTTCAAGCAAATTGGCCGTGGGTCGGTCTGCGGCATATGCATAAAAGTTTGTCCCTTGCATGGAAACATAAATAGCATAGTTAATAAAAAACTTACATAATAATTATAGCCATGAGGTACATCATGCAGTAAAATGGAAGGAGAATCCCTTTATATTTCTACAGGAAGGAATCCGGACAATCGAGTAGGAGGGAATCAATTATTCTGCCCTTCCTACTCGCCGCGCGAGCGCCGGTAGCTTGTTTCACTGTGGAATTCACTTCCACTGTGAAGCGCTTAAGCGACAAATTACACTTCGGCGCTCTGTACATAAAAATAACGGGGAGGGAATGGCGATGACAAAAAAAGAGATTATTGCCCTGTTGCTGGCCGGAGGACAGGGTAGCAGGCTGGGCGTCCTGACAAAAAAATCGGCAAAGCCTGCAGTCCTTTTTGGCGGCAAATACAGAATTATTGATTTTTCGCTTAGCAATTGCACCAATTCAGGTATTGACACGGTAGGCGTCCTCACTCAGTATCAGCCTCTCAAGCTTAACAGCCACATCGGAATAGGAAAGCCATGGGATATGGATAGAATGAACGGCGGGGTCACCATACTCTCTCCCTATATGAAAGAGTCCAGCGGCGAATGGTACAAGGGAACGGCAAATGCCATCAGCCAGAATATCGACTATGTCGATAAGCTTGATCCGGAATATGTGATCATACTATCCGGCGATCATATTTACAAAATGGACTATTCGGATATGCTTGCCTTCCATAAGAAGAACGGCGCCGAGGCTACGATCTCCGTTATCAATGTTCCAAATGAAGAAGCCTCCAGGTACGGCATCATGAATACGAATGAAGACGGAAGGATATATGAATTCGAAGAAAAACCTAAAAATCCCAAAAGCACTCTGGCATCCATGGGCGTTTACATATTCACATGGGAAATTCTCAGAGAATATCTTATAGAAGATGAACTGGATCAGAACTCCGAGCATGATTTCGGCAAGGATATCATTCCGCGTATGCTGTCAGAGGGAAGAAGCATGTGGGCTTACAATTTCGTAGGCTACTGGAGGGATGTAGGAACCATACAGGCTTACTGGGAATCAAACATGGAATTGACGAAAAGGGTTCCGGAATTCAATTTATATGATCAGGAATGGAAGACATATACGCCAAACCCCGTAAAACCTCCTCATTACATAGGTCCGACAGGCAGTGCGAAGACGTCGATCGTTGCGGAAGGCTGCATGATATTTGGCCGTGTAAGGAACTCCGTACTGTTCCCGGGAGTTATTGTCGGGGAGGGTACTTTGATTGAAAACTCCATTATAATGTCTAACACGCATATTGATAAAAATTGCAGTCTGGATCATTGCATTATTGGTGAAAACGTACTAATAGGACAGAACGTAAAGATTGGCACCGGTGACAATATACCGAACACCCACAAGCCAAACATTTATTATTCCGGCATAACTGTGGTGGGAGAAAGAGCAGACATCCCCGAAGGAACAGATATCGGCAAAAATGTCATGATCGACATGAATGCGCACCAATATGATTTTTACTCCGCAAATATTCCGTCCGGCTCAAGTGTTTTTATGGGGGGTGAATGTGAATGACAAATACGATGGGATTAATACTTTCCGGCTGGAAAAAGCCTGACCTCAAGGAGCTTTCCTATATCAGGTCAGTCTCTGCCATACCGATCGGCGGCAAGTACAGAGCGATCGATTTTATTTTGTCAAACATGGTGAACTCGTGGATCAAAAATGTAGGAGTGCTTACCCAGTGCAGCTTCCGTTCATTGCTGGACCATTTAGGTTCAGGTAAAGAATGGGATCTGGACAGAAGGTATGATGGCCTGTTTCTTTTCCCTCCTTCCTTATCAGGCGACGACAGCGGATGGTACAAGGGAAGCGCGGATGCAATGTACAATAATCTTACTTTTCTCAAACGCAGCAATGAGGAGTATGTTGTGATTTCCCAGGGAAACAGCATATTTAAAATGCAGCTGGATGAAATGCTTGAGTACCATAAGAAAATAAATGCGGATATCACACTGGCCTACAGGAAGATGTATGATTACAGCGCAGAGGATCTGACGAGGCTCGGAATAATAAAGCTCGATGAAGACAATAGAGTAACGGATCTTCAGGAAAAACCTCTCCATCCACAGACCGATACAGGCTCAATAGGCGTTTATATGATCAGGAGGTCGCTGTTGATTTCGCTTTTAGAGGAATGTGCCGCGCACGGTGAATATGATTTTGTGAAAGACATCATCATTAAGAAGCTTGGGAAACTGGGCATTTATGGGTACGAGTTCAAGGGCTACTGGCGCAATATCAGTTCGGTGCAGACCTATTACAGATGCAGTATGGATATGCTCAACCCGGATCTCAGAAGCGAACTGTTCATTGATGGCGGCAAGATTTATACAAAGGTAAAGGATGAAGCGCCTGCCAAGTATAATGACGAAGCCGAAGTCAGAAATTCGATCATCGCCGACGGCTGCTTTATTGAAGGCGTTGTGGAGAACAGCGTCCTTTTCAGGGGCGTAATGGTGGCAAAAGGCGTTACGATCCGGAACAGTATTGTTATGCAGGGCTCTGTAATCGAACAGGATTCATCCATTAACTATGCTATTCTTGATAAAAATGTCGTACTGACAAAAGGCAAGAACCTGAAGGGTGAATCCGACTGGCCGATTGTAGTTGGGAAAAACTCTGTTGTATGATATGTTTATGTATGCGACCAGGGAAGCTTGGATTGCATTTGATGAAATATAAAATAGTATGTGAAAAGGGGTAATGCCATTGGTAAATCAGTCTGGTTTTATTGTCAGAAAATCCGGAGTAGCAGATGATAAATACTATGTAGACTATCAGGGGTCTTACAAAACTACCGATATTGCAAAAATAACAGGCCTGAAGCTTGCGGCGGTAAATGAAACCTATACTGCCAACGGAGCAGTGCATGACGAATCGTTGGACGTATATTACTTTCCATGTATGGATGCAGCGAAAAAGGCCATTGCGGAAATCTTCGGCAACGTCAGGAGCGGACTTAAGGGGAGAATGGTGAACCTTACCGAAGCTGAAGTGGAATATATCAGGAAAGCCCTGATCAATGAGGGCAGCAACACGATCCACCTGAAAAACAAAATAAAGGATGAAATATTTAAGAAACTGAACGGATGACCTCAGTCTTTCCTAAAATCAGTCGGGAGAATCCCGACTGATTTTTTATGGCCATTTGCGGAGCACATCCGGTTAAAATCGAATTGGCTAAATGCTTCTTCGATTTTAATATATGACCATTTGTGATCGAAACTGCTTTTGATCGGATGAAGCAGCTTGACATCATGAAAATGCATAAAAATATATGATATTATATTGTAATATCGGATAAATTAAACTGAGAGACATATTTTATTATTGTAAACGGAATTCATTTGTAATATTATATAGTATAATACTTTAGTATAATAAAGTGGTAAATAATTCTTGGGAGGATGTCAAAATGTTTAAAAGAAAGTCTTTATTATTGGTTCTGACTCTCACTGTTCTTATGGCACTTGTATTCAGCGCATGCGGAAAAGGAGTATCAAACAATGACAGTAGTACCGGCACATCGGATAATGTTCTTCGGGTAGGAATTGATGATACATATCCGCCGATGGAATACAAGGACGAAGCAGGTAAATATGCCGGGTTTGATATTGAACTGGCAAAGGAGATTGGTAAAAAGCTTAATAAGGATGTTGAATTTGTACCAACAGCATGGACTGCAATTTTTACCGGCCTTTCCTCAAACAAATACGACTGTATTATTTCATCACTTAGTATTACGGATGAAAGAAAGAAAACTATAGCATATACAAGGCCTTATGTAGCAAACAGCCAATGCATTATCGTCAAGTCGGACAATACTTCAATAGGATCTGAAAAGGATTTGGGCGGTAAAATTGTTGCAGTCCAGATGGGAACAACTTCCGATGATGCATGTATAGAGTTTCAGAAGAGCATGACTTTTAAAGAATACAAAAAGTATGAAGCTATGACTGAAGCACTGAGTGAATTGAAAATCGGCAGGGTCGACGCTGTTGTATGTGACCTTGTGATAGGTAAATACTTCGTTGCAAAGGATAAGGAAAGCTTTAAAACAGTTGGCACCACACTGCCTAACGAGCCGATCGGAGTTGGGTTTACAAAGGAAAACCAGGCAGAAGCGGACAAGGTTGATAAAATACTTGAAGAAATGATGAATGACGGCACTTTGAAGGCAATCTCCGAAAAATGGTTTGGCGAAGATATGACAAAGAATATTGAATAAGATTGTATCAGGATACAGAAATAACATAAATTAATCGAAAGAAATAGGCTGACTGCAATACCGTTGATCAGCATTGCAGTCAGCCAACCAAATGGGGGTTATAATATCCGATGCCTGACTTATTACCTTTTGTTCCCCGGTTGCTGAAAGGAACTGTAATTTCAATTCAATTGACCATAGTTGCAATCATTTTCGGATTATTGCTGGGTCTTATAATGGCACTTGGCAGGTTATCCCAAAATGTTATTGTGAAAAAATTGAGCTGGTTGTATATTTGGTTTTTCAGGGGAACTCCTCTGCTTATGCAGTTGTTTTTCATCTATTATGCTTTCCCGCTGTTTTTTGATCCTCCTCTTAAGGGATTAACTGCAACTATAGCTGCATTTATTGCATATAGCCTTAATTCTGCCGCGTATCTTGCTGAGATTATAAGAGCTGCCATCCAGTCGATCGACAAAGGACAGATGGAGGCAGCCAAGGCATTGGGTATGACGTATGGACAAGCAATGCGAAGGGTAATTGTTCCCCAATCTTATAGAAGGCTGATTCCACCGGTTGGTAATGAATTCATTATGCTTATTAAGGATACGTCGCTTGTTTCTGCTATAGCAATGTCGGACTTGATGAGGGTAACGCATGAAATTGAAAGTCAGCAGGCAAATGCTTTGATTTATGTGCCTGCAGCAATTATATACCTTTTATTGACGACGGTATTTACTGTTGTTTTTGAAAAGCTTGAAAAGAAGTACTCCATCTATGAATAGGGAGGTGTTGAATGATGTCAATGGTTAAAGTAGTCAATGTATGCAAGTCATTCGGAAACCTCCAGGTTCTGAAGAATATCAGCTTAGAGGTGGCTAAAGGCGAGGTGGTGTGCATCATCGGGCCTTCCGGCTCGGGGAAGAGCACGCTGCTCAGATGCCTGAACCACCTTGAAAGGATCACCAGCGGATGTGTCTACATTGAAGATGAAATGATCGATGAAAGAGAAGCCGGCAAGGATCAGCTCAAGGTTTCGCAGAAAAAAGTGTCGGAGTTGTGCACTGAGCTTGGGATGGTGTTTCAGCGGTTTAACCTGTTTCCTCATATGACGGTATTGCAGAATGTTATGGAAGCCCCGGTAACGGTAAAGAAGGTTGCAAAGCAGGAGGCCGAAGAGGTTGCCATCAAGCTGCTGGAAAAAGTCGGGCTTGTGGATAAGAAGGATGAGTATCCGTCAAGACTCTCAGGCGGACAGCAGCAGAGGGTAGCGATTGCCCGGGCGCTTGCCATGAAGCCGAAGATCATGCTCTTTGATGAACCGACCTCCGCACTGGACCCGGAGCTGGTCGGCGAAGTGCTCGAGGTAATGAAGGACCTTGCCAGAGAGGGCATGACCATGCTTGTGGTTACCCATGAAATGGGTTTTGCCAGAGAAGTCGGCAGCAGGGTCATATTTATGGATAACGGTGAGATTAAAGAAGAAGGTAAGCCGGAGGATATCTTCTCCAACCCTAAAAACGAAAGGACAAAAGCCTTCCTTCAAAAGGTACTGTAAATACATGTCGAAAAAACTCCGGGCAGATATCATATTACTGGCGATAACAATTGTATGGGGCGCATCCTTTCCGCTAATGAAAATGGTACTGGCGTATGTCCCGGCGTATGCCTACCTCTCCATGCGATTTTTATTCGCGGCCGTGGTCCTGGTTGTTCTATTCTACAAAAACCTTAAAAAATTATGTAAACGTACAATATTGTATGGAAGCATTATCGGCTTGTTCATGTTTGGCGGCATGGCATTCCAGGTGGTTGGTCTGTACACGACTTCAGCCTCCAATTCGGGCTTCATAACAGGTCTGAATGTTGTGATCGTGCCGGTCATCGCGGCCATCCTTTTGAAAAAGAAACCCGACAGGGCTTCATTTATAGGCATCATTACTGCATTTGCCGGATTGTTCTTCCTCTCGGGGGGATTGAACTTCAACTTCAATTCCGGTGATTTTCTGACTTTCTTATGCGCCATATGCTGGGCTTTCCAGATCATTTTCATTGACAGGTTCACACAGACGGAGGATGCTCCGCTGCTGGCAATTATACAGGTAAGCTTTGTAGGGGTTGCCAGTATGGTGTTATGGCTTACGGCAGACGCTGGAAAACCTGTGGAAATAAACAGCACGGTGGTCATCATACTTCTGATTACGGCAGTGCTTGGATCAGCGTTGGCCTTTGGCGGACAGACCATAGCGCAAAAGGATACCACGCCTACCCATACGGCACTGATACTTACTGCGGAGCCGGTGTTTGCCGTCCTATTCGCCATGGTCATTCCAAATGCCCGGGGAGTCACGGAAATGCCATCCCTTACGAAGGCAGCCGGCTGTCTGCTGATCCTTCTGGGCATGGTCATATCCGAACTGAAGCTGGGGCAGAGTAAGACTTGATGGAATGAGGCCTTCAAAAATCCAAGACAAAACAATTGTGAACGGCGTATAATATATCAGTTATCCAAGGCAGAAATGAAAAACAGGAGGTTAGAAGCTATGGCGTTTAGCGGTTTGTTTTCCATCATATTCATCATTATCATCGGTATGATATTATTTACAATAATAAAGGGAATAGCGCAGTGGAGCTATAACAATCAGCAGCCTGTGCTGTCGGTTACGGCTAAGGTAACGGGGAAAAGGGAAAACACGAGCCATCACAACCATATGATGAATGACCATATGCACCATTCCACCTCAACTTCCTATTATGTTACCTTTGAAGTTGACAGCGGGGACAGGATGGAATTGAAGGTATCAGGCCACGAGTATGGGATGCTTTCCGAAGACGACCTTGGTACGCTGACTTTCCAGGGCACAAGATATTTAGGCTTCGAGCGCCAGCTATAATGCTCAAAATGCGGCTGGTGAAATCAGCCGGTTAAAGCCCGACTTGCAGGTGCCGGACATCAAGATGCCTGGAATTGTTGACAACACTCTTTATAGACGATATAATGGATACGATATTAGATAATTTATCTAATTTATCTAATATCGGAGGTGGAACTATGAAGGTAAGCTCAACGGAGATCCAGAACAATTTCGGTAAATATTTGATTCTTGCCGGGAAGGAAGATATCATCATCACAAAGAACGGAACCGAAGTGGCAAGATTGACTGCCGGAGACAACATAATCAGGCATAAGGAAATTATGGACAACGTCATCAGAGAAGAGGCCGCCGACTATTATGATGCGGAAGAGGATATATCCGGACGGAAGGCATCCTATGATGAATTTTTGAAATTGACGAAGGACAGGGAAGACGCCCGGTACGAGTATATTGATGGAGAAATATATGCGCTGGCATCGCCCAAGACCCCGCATCAGACGGCTCTGACCGAACTGTTCGGGGCTTTTTACAATTGGTTTCAGGGGAAAAAATGCAGGCCTTTTGTTGCTCCTTATGATATCACATTGCGAAAATGCAGGAATGATATCAATATCGTTCAACCCGACCTGATGGTTATCTGCGATCTGGATGAAAAACTTGGAGATGACGGATATTATAAAGGAGTCCCGGCATTGATTCTGGAAATCATATCAGGCAGTACGATGCGGAAAGACTCGCTGAAGAAATTGAATTTATACATGAAGGCGGGAGTGCAAGAATATTGGATGGTTTATCCGATTGAAAAAACGATCATTATACATCAGTTCGAAAATGGAAAAACCACCAAAATTCAGTCATGTGAGGCTGAATACGACGAAAAAGCCGAATCCTTCATATTCCAGGGCCTGAGTATAGAACTGGACAGGATTTTCAGATAAAGCATCAGAATAACTTACAGGAATCCTCTATTACATTAAGGATTCCTGTAATACCAGACGGTATCAGGTAGTCTGCTCGAAAACTCCTGCATACATTAGTAACTTATTGTCGCGAAATTGCAATAAAAAACAGGAAAATAATTTCACATTCGCGGCAATGAGTACATTCGTTGGGTTGTGGGCGGTAACCCACATTGATTCCGGGCAGACTCCCAGGCTGTCTCTTATAATGCCAGGTCTACATGCTGGATCGTTCCGGCCAGACCGTTCTCCCTCAGATATATGCCGCTTCTGGCAATGCTGCCGAGTTCCTGGTTGCTGCCGGTTTTCAGATCATAGTTTGTCGCGACATTTCCAAGGTAGATCGCACCGATTCCCTTGGCGCCAAGGGCAAACAGCTGGTCATTACCGTTTTCGTCTTTGGTCCAGATGCGCAGCTTGCTGTAAATATCATCATTCTCATCGATCCAGCCATTACTGTCGGAGTCGTATTGGGCAAGGTCGTTAAAACCGTTACCGCTTTGAGGGCCGAAAAGCTCCGAGCCATTGTTGATGGTTCCGTCATTGTTTGCATCAAATGCGAGGAATCCGCTGCCGCCTGTAGCAAAGGATATTTGATCATCGTCGCCATCTGCATCGATGTCAAAGCTGAATTTATTATTTGTAAGTTTTGCTGCCGGGCTTGAAAAATTCACAACAAGAGGGTCAACTTTTCTCACGGCATCACCTGCACGCACGGACATATCAAGGCGTGATGAGAATTCCCTGCTCATGCTGAGTTCAAGGTCGATGCTGATTTCCCTCCCATCTGCTGTTTTCACAATACCTTCTGCAGAAAAACCCATCGTCTGCTTTTCATAGTATGTTTCATGCAGATCATATTCCATGCCCCAGCCGCTGGGCTGCTGTACAGCAGCTGATCGGAGCTGACCGCCGCTTTGCAATACCTGTGCGTTTGCTTTGATTTTTTCAAGCCCGTCTATGTCAGGTAATACAAACTTGATTCTTTTGCCCGTGAGCGCCTCAATCATTTTCTCAAGCATTAATATCTTTTGCTTATCTTTATCACTGATCAGCTCGGAGAGCTCATCTTCCTCCTCGATGTTTCCGGCTGCTGCCGCTGCCATCTGCTTTTCCAGGGCGGCCTTGCCTTCGGCCGACAGGTTCAGGGTAACTCCGGAACTGTCATTGGCGGTAGCGGTTTCGGGTGCGACGATAAGACCTGCAGGATTTTCATCTGCGAAAACCGGTCTTGAATTACCTATCCACATTTTAAGGGACTCATCTTTTGTCTGCCTTTCAACGGATGTGCCGGCTCCAGCCAGCTGTATGGATGAACTGCCTATTCTCATAGTCCATGCCTCCCTGCATTATATGAGTTAAGAATGTAAGAGCGTTTGAACCGGTTATCCGTAACCGGAACTACCACTGCTATATTTATCGGCATGTTATGGAAAAGAATGATAGATAAATTTGTTTTATTTTTAACGACAATTCAGGGTGTATAATGTCATTGCGAGCGAAGCGTGGCAATCTCGCTTTTTGAGAAAATTTGCACTGGAAAAGTCGAGTAAATAAGAAGAAATTAAAACTTTCTGCCTCATATATGCATCTAATGTTTGAAAGGAAGTTGTGACATGGATGAATTGCTGGTTAGGAAGGCCATAAAGGGTGACCGTGAAAGCTTCGGACAAATAATTGCCATGGTAAGGGATCAGGCATACCGGGTTGCCTATTGTTATCTCCGAAACGAGGAGGATAGCATGGATGCCGTATGTGATGCCGTAGAGAAGGCTTTCTGCAATCTGAAGAAATTAAAGGAACCCAGGTTCTTTAAAACATGGTTTATTCGAATCATTATAAACGAATGCAAGCTGCAGCTTAGAAACAGGAAAAAGGTTGAATATCTGGCGGACGATATTTTTATGCTGACTGATTTAAGCCATAAAGATGAAAACCTGGATCTCAACAAGGTTTTAGGCCAGCTTCAGGCAATAGACCGGCTGCTGATCTATATGAAGTACTATATGGGATATACACTTGAAGAAATAGCAGCAGCAACGGATATGCCTACAGGTACGGTTAAAACAAGGATTTACGGCAACCTTAAGGTTCTTAAAAGCAGATTGGAGGTTAGTGAGGCATGAAAAGCATTAATGAAATGTACTCCAAAAACATTAGCGAAATAAGTTCTGACGAAAAAATGCTGGATCAGTATATTCAAAATATTCAAAAGGATGACATTGTCGTACCCAATGAGCTGGAACAGAAAATAAACGAAAGGATTTCCACACTTAAGCGGCCAATTCGGGCAGCAAGATATATTATTGCAGCATCGTTTCTATTTATCCTTGCATTTATAGTCAGCATACGGTTCAGTCCTGTAATTGCATCCTACGCAGCGGAAATCCCGGGCTTTGCAACTGTAGTAGACTGGCTGAGAGGCGACAGAGGTATAAGGAATGCCCAGGAACACGGCTATGGAGGTATCAGCCCTATAACAGTTGAACAGGATGGCTTTATACTTGAAATTACCGATATATTTTTTGATGAAGACCGCTTAAGATTTTCTGTAGTTGCGGCCGGTCCTGAAATAGCCGGTATGCTTACTGAAAAGGGAAGTACGCCGCCTGCAGTACAGGATGGTAATAAACCAGCCAGGGCAGGTGAAGAGGTTTCTTTAGAGGATAGAAGGGATAATCTGCATTTACAATTTGATTTTAAAGATTTTGATAATGAGGGATATACCATGACCTCTCATGAACAAAACAGTGAATTCTTGGCCTTTAGTGTTGAAAAATCCTTTGATCCCGGCGAAGCGGCAGCTTTTATAAAAAAAGAACCGGATGTAATCAACCTGGGGCTAAAGATTAAAAATGGAGATAAAGAGGTTCATTCATTCCAAAACATACAGCTTGCATTTGATGCATCAGAGTTTAAACCTTCAACTATATATAACCAAAACAGGAATATTGTTCTGCAGCATACTGAAATTATGATTAACAGCCTTACCATCAGTCCGACAAGGATGAAGCTTGATGTAAGCTTTAACATGGAAAACGGTTATTTCCTTACCGGCTTTGAGAACCCTCATTTAAAGGATGAAAAAGGTAACATTTACAAGAGTGGAGATATAGTTTGGAGGAGCAACAGTTCTGATGGAAGTACACTGTATTTTGTTCCCTCAACCTATTTTGACAGGCAGCCTGAAAAGTTATACTTCTGCTTTGACGGTATAAGGATAGGAAGTGAAGAGGGCAGAAGCTTTACTTTAAGTCTGGATGAACAATATCCCAAAAAACTTCTGTACATGGGCGAAGAAATAAGTATAACTCAAGCAGCATGGAATGAAGGAACACTTATAGTGAAGTTTGAGTACCTGAATGATAACACACTCAGGCTTCAAGGGCTGAATATTGTGAATAATGAGGGTGCGAAGTCAAGCGGTTGGGATAACTATTCATGGTCGCCTGATGCGCAGGGTAGAAAAGAAATCTCAAAAAGTATAAGTGAATTCGAAGTCGAAAAGCGTGCCTCCTACGATATGGAGTTTGCGTTTCCCGGATATCTGATACCTTCAGAAATAGAGACAGAACTGGAACTTAAAAAATAATACAGTGTACAGTGAGAAAGGACCCCACCCTTACTCTCAAATAAGGGTAAGGGTGGGTTTTCACTCTATTTCAATCTCCCATGGCCCGATCATTGCGCATTCTACATCAAAGTTAAGAAGGATCTTACCGGCTTTATCCATATTTTCGAACTGTACAATTGAATATCCGCGTTGCTTATTTCTGCTCCATAATTCGGCATTAACGCTGTTTGACACCCTAATATAACCGGACATCCAGTCTGATAACTGCATGCTGCGTTTAACCTGTATATCGGGTATTACCCTGCATATAACCTCTCTGGAGTTATTCTGCCTACTGGCGCCCGCATCTATTTTCAGGCAGTCAAAAGGCTTGAAATCGTCCGGCAGTAATGGGTCATTTGCCGGAATGAAGGATGCTTTTTCAATTTGAACAGTGCTTTCATTCAAGTCTATCTGCCTGTTTATTACTGCATCTTTTCCCTTTTTCGGCATGTTAATTTTAATATCACCGTTATAATACTGCTTGGTATATAAGATTTGCGGGACAACTAATTTAAGACCCTTTTTATTCTGCGGTATGTTAAAGTAAAAGCTATTCATATCGCTGCTGTTTTGTTTTCTCATTTCATCGTCGGCTTCGTATACGCTGCCCTCTTCATCAACTATATACACGCCGTTTTGAAACAGCTCTTTTTCGATATCAAAAAGGCTGAATCTGATGTTATTATATTCTTTGGGTGCAACAGCACTCAGCAGTATTTCTAGAGCATTACCCGTCCTGTTGATATCAGCAAATACCATAACATCGTCAATAACTGCAACTCTCCCTAAGTCCTGGGGAACTGTACCTGATTCGGCAGGCGACATTTTGATTTCAACTGTCTTATCAAAGCCTTCCAACTCCAATTTAAAGGTTTGCATGTTTAAGTCATCATTGTTTAAAGTGAACCCTGCATTAATTGAATATACCCTTGTTTCAAAGGATGGGCCGCTCCTTTGAGTTTGAATGGACTTATGTCTTTCATTGCCGCTCAACAGGTAAATCTCGGGCGATGTCTCTCCGGAAAAGAATTTTTTTAATTCTGCCGCATCCTTGAATTCACCTGCATCAATTGCTCCGACGTTAGTTTTAGCTGATACGTTCAGAGTATTATCTTTAACATAGGCTGTTTTGATTTCGATAAATTCATCACCGTCAGTGATCTTAACCGGTTCTTTTAAAACGCTTTTTATTTCACCGCTGCCTTTATTACTCTGAACTACGCCTACTCCGGGTATAAAAGAAAATATTTTCTGACATAACGCATTCACCGGTGTATTGGGGATCATTGCGGAAACTGCAAATACAAGTAAACAGGCTGCTGCAATGTTTCTTACAGAAAACCATCCATATCTCAGCTTTTTATATGTTTTATCAAGGATTCGATGTTTCATTCTGCTGTCAATGTCAGGCCCGGTTACATCAAGATCTTTTACAAAATCATCTAAATACCTTTTATCATTCTCAGACATTACAAAATCCCTCCCCCGTCATCAGATTCTTAAGTTTTTCTTTTCCTCTTGTTATTCTTTTATAGATATTATCTGTTGTTTGGTTGAGAAGCTTTGCAATTTCAAGCACGCTGTCACCTAAAACAAAACGCCTGTAAAAAATAACATTGTCCGGAGGAGGCAGTTCCTGTAGCAATCCTATTATTTCGTTATAATCTGTTATTTCAAAAACATTCTCGCCCGAATAAAATTCCTTTATATCTTCCATAGAAATCAGGTTTTTATATTTGCGTTTTTCTCTCAAATAGTCAATAGCACAACCGCGCGCCACAATAATAACCCAGGTTTTAAATGACGATTTAGTTTCATCAAACTTATTGATTCTCCTCCATACAGCGTACAGGATATCGCTTGCACACTCCGATATGTCCTCTTCATCGGAACAGCCGGTATTCTTTATAATATAAATAATCAGCTTTCCATACTTGTCAAAGAGTCTTGACAGTCCATCCTGATTACGTGCTTTTATTAGCCGGTATATATCTTCGTCCTTCATTTCTTCACCTCAATGCTGTTTCTCTATTATATATATCCGTATAAGTTTCCCCTTTTTAGACATGAGTTCAAAAAATAATTTTACCTGTTATGCCGGATAGCTTCTTCACTACAGTATTATTCGATTTTATCATAGTTTTTGAAACATGTTTGGCATGCCTGTTTACTGGAAATGAAGATTTGACATTTATATCCTACAAACAGATATTTGAATATTATCCTGCAAATATTAAAAATATTTATAAAATATGCAGCATTTATTGCATAACTGTGGTATAATATTAATAGAAAGTTATGTAGAATTCATTGCAGGAAGGATGATATAATTTATGGAAGAGAAAAGCGGCAATTATTCTTTTGTTTATATCGACAAAAGTCCTAAAATGAAGCTGATCGGGTACACCGATATTAAGAATTTTGATTCAGCCAGAAATTTGTACGAGGAAGATACGACCGGACTGAAGAAGATCGCTTGACGATAGAATATGAAATAAGGAAATTAAGAGTATATAAACGCTTGAGTCAGTAGAGTAAGGTTCAAACTTAATATTTTTGCTTATAAAGTTTGTGAAAAGGAAGGAAGCGATGAGCAACCTTTCTTTTTGTGTTTATGGAACATAGCGGAGTCTTGCCTAATTTATTCACTATTCGGGTACCGTATGATAGAATAAACTATATACATTGTCGCCCCGTTAACTTTTATTATTCGGCGGGTATAATTTTGGAGGCAATCATGGGGCTAAGAATCATATATGGACGGGCGGGAAGCGGCAAGACGGCCTTCTGCCTGAAAGAAATGCAAAATGAACTCGATGCCGGGGGAACGCATCCTCTTATACTTATCATACCGGAGCAGTTTTCGCTTCAGGCAGAGAAAAACCTGGCCAGGACTGCCGGATCACCGGGTGTTTTAAGAGCTGAGGTACTTAGCTTCAGAAGGCTGGCATTCAGGGTGTTCAGCGAGGTTGGAGGCATATCGAAGCGCCATCTTAACGCAGCCGGGAAAAGCATGCTGCTGTTCAAAACGATGGACAGGCTGGGAAGCGAATTGAAGATATTCTCAAAAGCCGCTCTGCGGAAAGGTTTTACTGATGTGCTGTCCGACGCTATTACCGAATTCAAACGATATGATGTTTCGCCTGAAAAATTGTTTGAAGCCATGGAAAAGCTTGAAGACGGGCAGCCGCTGAAGGATAAGCTGCATGACCTGGCACTGGTTTATACGGAATTTGAGAAACTGCTGCATGAAGGATATATGGATGCAGACGACGATCTGGTTGAATTATGTAAAAAGCTGGACTGGTCAACGCAGTTCGATGGTGCAGAAATATGGATTGATGAATTTTCGGGCTTTACACCCCAGGAATATAAGGTAATTGGAAAGCTGCTCAAGAAGGCAGCACGTGTGAATGTCTGCCTTTGCACGGATTGCCTTTCAGATGAGCCGGATTGCGGCGCAGCAATGGCATTTGCACCGGTCAGGAAAACGGCTGTGAAACTTTGCAGATTGGCCGCATCAGACGGGATTGCGGTAGAAAGGCCTGCTGCGCTTGGAACGGCAGATGCTGCGGCAGACAGTGCGGCGATAGGAATGGGAGCTGCCGTAAAAACCTGCCTGCCAAGGTTTGCAGCTTCAGAGGAGCTTGGCCATCTGGAGCGGAACATTTATAAATACCCCTACAGCAAGTTCTATAAATATACCGGTGATGTTAAACTGTCATCTTCCGCAAACATCCACTCTGAGGTGGAGAATGCAGCGTGCGATATTATCAGGCTTTGCAGGGATGAAGGCTATCGGTACCGCGATATTGCCGTGGTAATGAGAAACCCGGAAAGCTACAGGAGCATCGTTAAAAGCGTATTCACACGATATGGCATACCTTACTTTTTCGACGGCAAAAGAAATATCGACGGACATCCGCTTATTGTTTTCATCCTTTCAGTACTTGATATTTTCACAAACAGCTGGTCATATGAAGCAGTTTTCAGATATGCAAAAACTGGACTGACCGGCATAGAAAGAGAGGATCTGGATCTTCTTGAAAACTATGTGCTGGCCAACGGGATAAGGGGAAATGCCTGGACCCGTGAGAATGAATGGGATTACCCTGTTGAGCCGGCAAGCAGGAAAGGCGGGCCTTTACAGCAGGAGGCTGAGAAACTCGTAAGGATCAATTCAGCCAGGAAACAGCTGGCTGCTCCGCTGCAATCCTTCAGAAGCAAGACAAAAGGAGGGACCAGCGCTGTTGTGTTCTGCACCGCATTATTTGAATTATTGTGTGAGACCGGCGCAGATAAGAAAATAGACGGACTTTCAAGGAAATTTGCTGCCGAAGGCCTTCTCGACAAGTCGGATGAATACCGCCAGGTATGGAATATTGTCATGGATGTGTTCTCACAGGTTGTAGAAGTGCTTGGCGAGGAGGAAATGGGATCCGGGCGTTTTTCAGAAATACTTGCGGCAGGCTTTGCAGGGCATAAGATCGGGCTTATTCCTCCGGCGCTTGACCAGGTGCTTGCAGGCAGTATTGAAAGGGCAAGATGCCATGATATCAAGGCTTTGTATATCCTTGGCGCCAATGACGGCGTTTTTCCAGGCGGCAAGGGAGATGAGGGGCTGCTTTCGGATACGGACCGGGACAGCCTGGACGAGCTTGGGCTGGAATTGGCAGGCAAAACAGAGAACAGATGCCTTGAAGAGCGGTTCATGGTCTATATGGCTCTCGCAACATCGTCAAGGTATCTATGGCTGAGTTATCCTGCGGCGGACAGGGATGGTAAGGCTTTACGGCCGTCCAGGCTCATTTCGGAGATAAAGAGGATCCTTCCGCTGGAAATAGTGCGAAGCACAATAGCTAGCTCTGAAGAAAATGGACTGCCGCAGCCGGCAGCGCCGGAACCGGCCTTTGATGAGCTTGCCGCACAGCTTCGCAGGCGGTATGACGGAGAAAGCATCCATGATGGATGGAAGGCTATATATAAATGGTTTTCCGGGAATGAGAAATGGAAGGAAAAATGCGCCGGTGTCATAAACGGACTGGGTTATACAAATCAGGCACACCGGCTCACAGGGAACAGGGCTGCCAAGCTTTATGGGAAGCCGGTGTCTACAAGTGTTTCCCGCATGGAGTCCTTTGCGTCCTGTCCTTTCACCTATTTCGTAAAATATGGGCTGAAGGCTGGAGAAAGGCGGATGTTCCGGTTTGATCCGGTCGATGCGGGAACCTTCATGCACCAGCTGATCGATGAATTCTCAAGGTTGCTTGTTAAAGGCGGAATCAGCTGGCGGGGGCTTGACAGGCAATGGTGCGCCGGACAGGTTTCGAAGCTGGTGGAAGGGCATCTTTCCGCAAAAGGGGGCGGCGTCCTTGGAAGCAGCAGGAGATATCTTTATTTGTCGGACAGGCTGAAAAGGACTGTTTTAAAGGCAATCATGCTGATCGGCAAACACATAGAGAGAAGCAGTTTTGAGCCATCCGGCTATGAAGTTGAATTTGGGGACGTCGGAAGGTATCCTCCGATAACGATCGAGCTGCCGTCAGGGGAATGCATTAAAATGACAGGCAGGATTGACCGTATTGATACAATGAAAAACGAGAACGGTATGTATCTCAGGATCATTGATTACAAATCCGGGAATAAGGCGCTCAAGCTGGCGGATGTTTATTATGGCCTCCAGCTGCAGCTGGTCACCTATCTGGACGCTGTGCTGGCGATGGATGAACAGGATGGGCTGGCAGATAGTGATAACGGACAGAGGGGTAAACGTAACATGCTTCCTGCCGGGATATTGTATTTCAGGCTGGATGATCCGTTGATCCGGTGTGACAGGGAAAGTACCGGGGAGGAAATCGAAAAGGCCATTATGCGTGAGCTGAGGATGAAAGGGCTCGTGCTTGCGGATGTGAAGCTTGTAAGGGAAATGGACAGTCAGATCGTTGGCGATTCGCTCATTATCCCGGCGCGGATCAATAAGGATGGATCACTGGGCAGGTCATCAGCCGCCACAAAGGATCAGTTTAACGTGCTGTGCGGCTATGTCAGGAAAACCCTTGCTTCCATAGGAAGTGAAATATTGAATGGGAATGTTGCCATCAGTCCATACAAAAAACGTACGGTGACGGCCTGCACGTACTGCAGTTTCAGCTCTGTCTGCCAGTTTGACACATCCTTGCGGGACAACAGGTACCGCATCGTGCCTGATATGAAGGAGGACGAGCTTTGGCAGCTAATGCGGGAGGCAGCTGGTACGAAGGCTGAAACATAGACGTATAGCGGAGTTTTGCTCCAAATGGCGATTTGGTTAGACTAAATGCGCCGTTGAAGGGGCTCGATTACTTTCGTTTTTGATTAGGGTAACGGCAGGGAGGAATATCATGGCGGGTAACTGGACAAGGGAACAACTGGAGGCAATAATGCAAAGAGGCTGCAATCTGCTGGTTGCTGCGGCTGCCGGAGCAGGAAAGACAGCTGTCCTGGTAGAGAGGATTATAAGGAAAATTACCGACGGCGAAAAGCCGGTGGATATAGACAAGCTGCTTGTTGTTACATTTACGAATGCCGCCGCGACAGAAATGAGGGACAGGATCGGAAGCGCACTTGCGGATGCATTGGAGGCCGATTCTTCTTCCGCCAATCTTCAGAAGCAAATGGCGCTTCTGGACCGCGCAAGTATTATGACCTTGCATTCCTTCTGCCTTGAGATTGTGCGCAGTCATTTCCAAGACCTCGATCTGGATCCGGTTTTCCGCATCGCGGATGAGACGGAAGCCACGCTGATGAAGCAGGATGTACTGGAAGAGTTGTTTGAAGATAAGTATGAGAATGAGGATGCGGAAAGCAACTTTTTCAAGCTGGTGGAAAGCTACGGAGGCGGGCGGGATGACAACTCGCTGCGCGAAATCGTATTGATGCTGCACCGCTTCACAAGCAGCTACCCCTGGCCCGGGCAGTGGCTTGCCGCCCAGGCAGAAGCCTACAACACAGGGGCTTCTGCCTGCTTGAGCAGCACCCCGTGGGCGCGTGTGCTGCTCAAAAGCGCTGCTGCCGAGCTGCAAGGCCTTGCGGCCTTGCTTGGGAAAGCAGCCGCGCCGGCAAGCCGGGAGCAGGGCCTGGAGCCGTACTGCGGCGCCCTTGAAGAGGATCTGCGGCAGCTCGATAAACTGCTTCAGCTTTGCCGGTCTGCGGGCTGTGACGATGATTGCGTTGCTACAGCTTGCTCTATTGATAGCGCGGTTGCAGTTGCCGTCCCGGCTAACGAAACCGCCGCTCCTGCCGCCCATACTATGGCTCCTGACAGCTACGTTATCGCCCAAGCCTCAACCGCCGCGCCTGCACCAGCTTTCGACTGGGACACGATCCATGCTGCGTTTTCCTCCTTCGAACCTGCCAGACTTCCCAGATGCGGCAAAAATGCGGATAAAGACGCACAGGAAGAGGTCAAGGCAGTCAGAAACCTGATGAAGGACAAGTTAAAAAAGCTATGCGAAAGTGGTTTTAACGCCACAGAGGCTGAAATCACCGGAGACTTCCGGAAGCTCTACCCATTGTTCAAATACCTGTCGGATATGGTTTGTGAGTTTGACGCCCGTTATTTACAGAAAAAGAAGGAAAAAGGGCTTCTTGATTTCAACGACCTGGAGCACTACTGTCTCAAGGTGCTGCTTGAAAACGGCCAACCGACGGCGGCAGCAAGGGAACTAAGGGAAAAGTATGAGGAGATACTGGTGGATGAGTATCAGGACAGCAATCTGATACAGGAATTGATACTTGGCACCGTATCGGGCGTTCAGGACGGCCGGTACAATCTTTTCATGGTGGGGGATGTGAAACAAAGCATCTACAGGTTCAGGCAGGCGAGACCGGAGCTGTTCCTTTCGAAATATGCGGCTTATCCGCATGAAAGCGGGTACGATTCCAGGGTGATCCAGCTGTATAAGAATTTCAGAAGCCGACCCGAAGTGATCAATGGAGTGAATTTTATATTCAAACAAATCATGTCTTCACTGGTTGGAGAACTGGATTATACCGATGAAGAAGCCCTCAACCCCGGCGCAGTATTTAATGAGCCGGAGACTGGCTGTAATGTGGGAGGCCCAATTGAGCTTCATATTATCGACGTCACATCGGCTCAGACAGAAATACTACCCGAAGGGCAGGATAATGCAATACATGCGGAAATCACGAAATCAGAGCATGCTGGAAAAAATGATATTGCAGCCAGCGATCATTTAGTAAGCGGCAGTAGTACAAACACAGCCAACGGCAGTAACGCCGATACGGAAAACGATAACTGCAGCGACCCGGACAGCAGTAGTGAAACCGACGAAGAGCCGCTTGACAATATACAGACCGAAGCACGGATCGTCGGAAAGAGGATCCGGAGCCTGGTATCCCGGTCAAAAGAAGGCTTGAACGTATACGACAAAAAATTGTCCGGATACCGTCCGGCAGAATATATGGATATCGTAATACTGATGAGGGCAACGAGGAATTGGGCGGATGTATTTACGGACGAACTGGCGGCAATGGGCATTCCGGCTTATGCGGATACGGGGCTTGGCTATTTCAGGACGGTCGAGGTCGAAACGATGCTTTCCCTTCTGCAAATCATTGATAATCCTCTTCAGGATATTCCGCTCATAGCTGTGCTGCGTTCTCCCATCTGCAATTTCAGTGAGGATGAACTGGCCGACATCAGGCTTGCCGACCGTTCAGCATCATTTTATGAAGCGATGAAAGCTTTTTCAAATACCAATGACGGTTTCGATGATCCGGAACGTTCAAAAACTGCTAATATATTCGGCTCCGATATTCGAAATACTGCGGCAGATAGCCCGAACGACGGACAGCAAAAGACCGACAGATTCCTTCAACAGCTTGAGATATGGAGGAATGACGCCCAGGTCATGCCGACAGATGAGCTGGTGTGGAAGCTGCTCATTGATACAGGCTACTATAGCTATGCAGGCGTCCTGCCCGGAGGCTCCGAACGCCAGGCCAACCTTCGCATGCTTTTTGAGAGGGCAAGGCAGTATGAGGAGACCAGCTATAAGGGGTTGTTCAACTTCATTAACTTTATTGGAAAGCTGAGAAGCGGCGGAGGGGATATGGGAAGCGCCAAAATCCTAGGTGAAAACGATAATGTGGTTCGCATCATGAGCATCCATAAGAGTAAAGGTCTGGAGTTCCCTGTTGTCATTGTGGCTGGCTGCGGTAAGAAATTCAACATGCGCGACCTCAATGCAAGCATCCTGCTGCATCAGGATCTGGGCTTCGGCCCTGATCTGGTTGACCTGGAGAAAAGAACGATCACACTGACGCTGCCTAAGTCTGCCATCAGGCAGAAACTGAGACTGGAGACGCTTTCAGAAGAAATGCGTATACTCTATGTCGCTTTCACAAGAGCGAAAGAGAAGCTGATCATAACAGGATGTGTAAGGGGTATTGCTAAAAATTGCGCCAAATGGTGTTCCATCGCGGATACGAAGGATGAAAAGCTCCCGCAATACGACATGCAGCAGGCTTCTACCTACCTGGACTGGCTTGGCCCGGCGGTAGCAAGGCATGAGTCCGCTGAGCCGGTAAGACTGGCTGCAGCGCCTTGCGGAAATATTGCGCTGATGCAGGAGGAGCGATCCCGTTGGGAGGTAAAGCTTTGGGGTGCGGGCGCAGCGGCAGCCGGCAGGGAAGCGGAAGCTGCAAATGAAAACATAAGGCAATGGCTGGAGGAGGATGCAGAACATGACGGGACAGCGGCTATTGCGGATTCATCCGGATATGACTCGGAACAGCTTATCCGGAGGCTGGAATGGCAATATCCGTACAGGACGCTATCCACCATGCCGGCAAAGCTGTCCGTCACTGAGCTCAAAAGACGGTTTGAAGGCGAGGGGCTATCGGAAGAAGCGGCAATGCCATTTACGCAACCCATGGTCGAACGACCTCTGTTCATGGAGCCCAAAAAAGGTTTGGGCGCGGCAAGAAAAGGAACAGTAATGCATTTCGTCATGCAGCATATTGACCTGAAAAGACTGACAGCCGGAGCCCCCGCCGTGTCGCTTCCGGGACAATCCATAAACAATGCATTAAATAACGAGCTTCAATCGCAGCTGAGCTCCATGGTTGCCGATGAGCAGCTGACCGCTGAGGAGGCCGAGACTGTTGACATAAAAGCAATAAGCGTATTTTTCGGCACCGCATTGGGAAAACGCATGCTGAATGCAGCTTCTGTACATAGGGAAACTGCTTTCAACATTGAAATCAAGTGCACGGAGATATACAAAGAATTGCCGGATGATCTTTATGGAAATGAAACCATGCTGCTGCAAGGCGTCATTGACTGCTGGTTCGAGGCGGATAACGGCCTTGTGCTGCTGGATTACAAAACAGATTATGTCCTTGCGGGAGGTGCCGAACGGATAAGAGAGCGCTACAGAATTCAATTGGACTACTATACCAGAGCCCTTGAGAAGATAACAGGCAGGAAGGTAACGGAAAAATACCTGTATCTGTTCCACACCGGCGAATTGTTGAAATGCTGAACCTATTTCTCCAGCAAAATTTATATTTGATTTTGCTGCATGGGAAAATTCTTCATTCGGAAGTATATTCCTGTGATTTTTTAACTGTTACTTCAATTGAACAATTATGTTCCCCATATTTAGCAGTAATTTTTGCTACTCCTTCTCCTTTTGAAATCAGCATCCCTCCGTTGACAATAGCGACATCCGGATTTTGTGATTCCCAGGTTGCGTATTTTGATATGTCTGTTGATGATCCGTCGTCAAAATCGGCAAGTAACTCGATCTCTTGAGAAACATTGATATCTTCCAGCTTAATAGCCTTTTCATTGAATCTAATGTTAATGATTTTGCTATCAACAAAATTAATTTCTGTTTCCGTTGTCAGTCCTTTAAAGGATGCAGTCATATTAACTTTCCCTGGGTTGAGTGAAAAAACATATCCACTTTCAATGGTTGCAATATTTGCATCATCCGACTTCCAGACAACATCGCCGTTATAGGTTATATCATACTGATTGCCTGCCGTAGTTGTGGCAAAAAGTACCAGCTCATATGGATTCTGCGAGCCTTTTTCATATAAAGAATGAGCCAGGGTCATATTCTTTTCTGTTATACTTAAATCAATGATTTCTCCCTTTTTGATATGAACTGTGGAACTAGCTTTGAAACCGTTATATTCCCCCGTTATTGTTACCGTTCCTGCCGATTTCGGGATAATAGCGCCATTGTCCTTAATCTCCGCGATCATGCTGTCGTTTGTAGACCAGGCTACGCTTGATGGATCAAGTATATCTTGTGTTGAATAACTAAATAATTGCCTGGCTCCCGCATAAAATTCAGCGTCAGGAAGTTCTTCAACAAATTCTATTTCATTTTCATTTAGAATAAGCTCGAGGCTACCCGAAGAAGCATTATTATCAACACTCATCAAATATGCAGCCACGCTTGCGGCCATTACGCATAAAATGGCAATGAGCAAAAATAGTTTTCTTCTAAGAGGAAATATGCCTGCGCTTCTCTTATTCAATGAAAATCCATCCCATCTTGTGATTTTTACCGGCACTCCATTAAAATTATACTAATACGGATTGAAATATTTTGTCGAATTTTCTGCGAGTCATATAAGGGCCGGCTAAATTCACTTTTATTTATCAGCACGCCTTTATAAACATGCCGGTCCCGGCAGACAATAGGACTGTAAGATTATACAAATTATCCATCTGTTTTACTATTCATCCCGGATAATGTTTATGGTAATATAAAATTGATATGTAAAATATTGGGCAATAAACGCATCTTATATATACTGCCAATCGGACTTCTAAACATATTGCAAATCAAAATAAAGCTTTCAGGAAATACGGACTCTGCAAACCTGTATGTTGTTTTTGCGCATCAGGTATTGCGAGGGCATTGGAGGGGTATTATGTTTTACAGCTTAAAAAAGCACATTTCTGTATTGTTGTGTGTTGTTCTTTTCTCAGGGACTATATCCCTAACTGGATTCGGCGGCGAAGCAAAAGCAGTAACGTTGGAGAAAATATCGCAATATAGCCGGACAGCGGACGTGGGTAATAGATTGCAAACGGAAACAGGGACTGTGCCGGTAACTGACGCCGGTGGCCGGATAGCGGAGGAAAAAGCAGCCGCGACGGAAACGAATATTGCTTCTGCTTGTATGCCGGCAGCTAATACTAATGTCGAGCCTGAGCCTGTTAATGCCGGGGCGGTTGCTGTAAACACGATGGATCCCAGTATAGAGGAGATGGCGGACAGAAAAGCCGTAATTTCTTCACATTCGGCAAATGACGGCGACACTGGGGAGCTAGCCGGAGCGGAGGATACCGGCATCGGATCCGAAGAAGTGTCTGACGGTGTCGCTGTAAAACATGCAAGCGATGAGGCACCAGGTAGAATAATGCAGACAACACCAGTAGAGCCAGGAGAACAAACAGTGGCGGCAATGGCGGCAGGTACTACCGGAATAAGCGGCACCGAGACGATAGAAAACGGTTTGCGGAACTCAGGCATGAAAACCGCCGCTTCTGTGTTGGAGGAAAAGGCTGACACGCCTGTTTTTACCCCCGCATCAGGCACGTATATAGAAAGCCAGCTCGTGACAATATCCTGCAGCACCAGCGGAGCGGCGATATATTATACGACAGACGGTACAACGCCTTCAGCTTTGTCAGCGGAGTATGCGGAGCCCATAACGGTGGCGGGCACCTGCACCATTAAGGCCGTTGCTGTAAAGGATGGCATGGCTGATTCGGATATAGCGGAGGCGGTGTATACGATTCTTGCCCCTATGGATCCTGCATATATCAGCGGCAATCAGACGCTTACGGAAGACAGAGCCTATGGCGATGTATATTTGACCGGAGGAACGCTTGATTTAGCCGGACACAAGATGACTATATATGGGAAGCTGATCCAGTCAGGCGGGACGATGAAGATAAACGGAGGCAGGCTGGAGGTAAGCGGAGATTACAGGATACAGAGTGAGAACATAGATAATCAAGGTATAGTTACATATTCAGGAAGCAACGGATATCTGCAAATGACAAATGAAGCAGACTATATTTCTGTAGGCGGAAGCTTCGTTATGCAATCATACCAAAGCCATTCTTCATATTTAACAACAGGGACGCTGGAAGTAAAGGGTGACTTTACACAGAAATATTATGTTAGTTCTGAATCAATATACAACTTCAAAGCTACAGGCACCCATAGAGTTATTCTTAGCGGCAGTAGCCTACAGACGATAAATTTTGAATATCCGGGGCGCTCATTTTTTAATATATTAGAAATACAGAAAGTACAAGGGACTGGGCTGAGCATACCAGGTTCTTTACCCGTCAACACATTGATAACTAATGGATATATGCTACCAACAATAACTTTAAATAATATGAATTGGAAGTTAAATGAAAACGAAGTAGTAGACGGGAACCTATATATAAAAAGCAGCACACTTGATTTAAATGGGTATAAACTTGAGGTCAAAAGCATAGTTGTGCAGTCAAGCGGGACAATGAAGATAAATGGGGGCAGGCTGGAGGTAATCGGAGACTACCGGATACAGAGTGAGAACATAGATGGTGAAGGTACAGTCACATATTCAGGAAGCAACGGATATCTGCAAATGACAAATGAAGCAGACTATATTTCTGTAGGCGGAAGCTTCGTTATGCAATCATACCAAAGCCATTCTTCATATTTAACAGCAGGGACGCTGGAAGTAAAGGGTGACTTTACACAGAAATATTATGTTAGTTCTGAATCAATATACAACTTCAAAGCTACAGGCACCCATAGAGTAATCCTAAGTGGCAGCAATCTGCAAACAGTAAGCTTCGAAGATCCAAACCACTCCCGCTTCAACACCCTGATCATCACCAAGCCCTTTGAGTCCGGCTACACCTTCAACACCACCCCAGTCTGGAGCAAGCTCATCGAGTCCTACCGCTACCAGTCCCATTTCGGCAAAAGCAGCAGCAAAACCGGAACCTATGCACCTACGGGAAACTTCAGCAGGACATACACCGACATGACAGTCTCCTCTCCCGGGTTTGAGCTCGCTTTTACCCGTACATACAATTCCAGAGATGAAAAAAGCACTACACTCGGGAAAGGCTGGGTATTCGGGTTTGAAGGCAGTGTTGCGGATTACGAAAACTGCCAAAACATAAAAATGGTCCGGCTGCCGGACGGACGGATATATACCTTCAGCAAGAATGTCAATGGTACCTACACCGCCAACGATTCGCGCAACCGACTTGAGATACTTGCTGACGACACACATTTGCTTACTACGAAAGATCAGTATGTATATACCTTTAATACAGACGGCTATCTTACAAAAATGCAGGATAAAAATGGCAATACTGTGACCATTCATGTGGATGCATCTGGAAAAGTTCTATCCATAACCGACCAGGCGGAAAGAACCTACAACCTGATATATGAAAATGGAAATATTAAAACCATAACCGACCCGGCAGGCAGAACAGTGACGTATGAATACGAAAATGGCCGGCTCGCAAGAGCAATAGACCCCATGGGCGGCACTACCCGGTATTCATATGACGCAGAGGGATATCTTTGCGAAATCAGAGACCATTATGCAAAGCTGGTAGAGCAGGTAATATACGACCACACCCCCGGCGACAACCAGCATAAGGTAAGCCAGACTACCGATGCCTATGGGAATGCTCACACATATGCCTATGACAACCTGAGCGGTAAGACCGTCATCACCGACAGCAGCGGTAGGCAAACCACCCAGTGGTACGACAGTTCCTATTCGGTCACAAACAACACTGACCAGGAGGGCAAAGCTACCCTGGTCGAATACTTCAAGGATGGTAACGGCGTCAACAAGTATTGGGAGGAAAAAAGCGTCACCGACCGGAACGGCAATAAAACACAATATCAGAGAGATGCCAGCGGCAACATAACCCAAATCACCAACCCCGACAGCAGCACAAAAACAATGACCTACGACAGCAGGAATAACTTGATCTCTGAAAAGGACGAGCAGGGCAAATGCACCTTCTACATATACGATGTTGATATGAAAAACCTCCTGAAAAAGGCACAGCCGCTAAACGGTACGGACATATACACTGAAGGCTGCGACGAATTACTCTTCGCCATCACTCTGTATACCTATTACACCGATACGGAATGCCAGCAGCTTGGATATAAGGCAAGAGGGTTATTGAAAAACATGACCGACCCGGAGGAAGACATCACCAACTATACATATTATCCCGATGGAAATGTAAAAACCGTAAGCGACCCGGAAACCGGCCTTCTTACTACATATGAATATAACAGCATCGGGTGGAAGACAGCGGGAGTATCCCCCATGGGCTATCGCACCGAATACACCTACGATCCGTGCGGTAGACTGGAAAGGGCGATCCTCCATGGAGGGGAAACCACGCGGACTACTTATGACATGACCGGCAGAAAGACAAAAGAAGTATCCCCGAACCTATATGATTCTTCATTGGATAATATTACAGGACATACATACAGCGGAAACCATGGCTACAGATACACCTATTACGATAATGGGAAAATAAATACCGAAACAGATTCTGAAAACAATACATATACATATACATACGACATTTATGGAAACAAGCTGACAGAGGTTAATCCTGACGGTGGTGTCTACCGGTATGAATACGATGTAATGAACCGTATACAAAAGGTATTTTTCAAGGGCAGTGCATCATCCGATGAAATAATCCTTGAAGAATACAGCTATGAAATATTATCAGGCGGGAAGACGAAACGAACCCATACGCTCTACCTTAACGATACCGAAACCGCTGTAACAGTATGCACCTATGATTATGCAGGGAGGGAAATCACAAAGCAGAATCCGGATGGCGCCATCCAATCAACCGCATATTATGCAAATGGGACCGTAAGCACCACCACCGACGCGCGCGGGAGCGTCACATACTATAAGTACGACGGGCAGAACCGGCTGAATGAGCAGTGGACGCCTGTGGGAGCTTCACTATACGCCTATAAGAAAATCACTTATGACAAGATCGGAAGGCAAAAGCAGGTCAAGCTCGGCAAAGAGCTGGTTTCGCTGTACAGCGTCCCAGCGGCCTTCGCGGTGACAGCTTATGACTATTACCGTAACGGCAATGTAAAATCTGTCACCGATGGAGAGGGAAGAAGGAAAGAATACCGGTATGATTCCGATGGATACGTATCTGCGGAAGAAACATACACTACACCGACAGAAAAGAACACCGTGGAATACATCAACAACCACTTGGGAAAACCAGTTCAAAAGAAGGTACATGTCCGAAAGGGAGATATTTCCGGCTATAACTTTGATAATGACGAGGACCTCATACTTGTCACTGCTTTCACTTATGACAAAAACGGAAACCTCAAAACGCAGACAGACCCCGGCAATGTAACCATCACATTCACATATGATCAAATGAACCGTACCACAGGAACCAACGTGCCCGGGACAGACGAATCCGGCAGCCCTGTGAACATAACCACTGCCACGGAATACAACTGGGAGGGTAATATTGTCTATGAATGGGATGCAAATGGAAACATGACATCCTACATATATGATAGCAGAGGCTTCCCGGAAACCGTCACAGATGCAGAGTCGGGCACGACCGGGTACTGGTATGACCGTGCCGGAAGGAAGCTGGCGGAGGTTGCACCTGCGAATTACGACGCGGCAAAAGATTTAAGCCAGATGAACCGGACACAGTTTGCATACGATAAGACTGGCAGAGTGATTACCCAAACCCAAACATACTGCGATACTGCAACCCAGCAGTGGGTTTCATACATATCCGGTGCATATAAGTATAACGCCAACGGAAATGTCATCAAAGAACTGGATGCTTTAGGCTATGAAGCTGGTACCGGAGCTACGCCGCAGGATAAAATCAACACGGGTCACGGAACCGAATATACTTATGACCTGGCAAACAGGCCCATCACTGTTAAAGACCCGGTCTCCGGACAGAGAGGTCTTTCCTATACAGTGAAATACGGCTATGACGCGCTGGGCAGGAAGATTAGCGAAACGGACGCAAAGGGAGCCATAAAGGCATACTACTACGACGATGCCGGAAACCTGCTTCAGGCAACGATCCGGAAAACCTTAAGCGATCCGGAAAAGCTAATGGAAACCAACACATATGACCTGACGGGGAACCTCATAACCGGTTCGGATGGAAACGGTAACACCACGGTTTACGAATATACTGCGCTGGGAAAGGTGCGAAGGACGGTTTATCCGGGGGATACGACCATTCCTTCCAATACGGTGACCTTCCAATATGATAACGTGGGCAACCTGATAACACAGCAGGACAGCCTGGGAACCGCAGATGAATATACATATGACGCTCAGGGCAGGGTGCTGTCCCATACGCAGAAGAAGCAGGACGGCACACAAAGCATCACCACATCCATGGCATACGATAAAAATGGCAACATCCGCTTTGAAACAGACGGGAACGGCAACACCACCCAAAAGTCATATGACGACTTAAACAGGCTGAAAACCGTGTCTGTCACCGTATCCGGCATAGTGCAGACCACAGGGTATGAATACGATGCCAACGGGAACGTTCTGGAAGAGACCGACTTGAGGGGAAACAAGAAGGTCTTTGTCTATGACCCGCTGAACAGGCTGGTGGAGAAGAAGGACGCCTATGGAGTCAGCATAGAGAAAATAGAATACAACCATAATAATGCACAGATAAAATCCATTGACGCATTGGGTAATTTGACGCAATACGAATATGACCGCAATAACAGGTTGCTGAAAACCATCGACCCGTTAGGCCATGAAGCAAGCCAGACTTATGATAATGTGGGCAATATCGGCACTAAAAAAGATGGCAGGAACAATACGACTACCTACACCTATGACGAGTATAACAGGCTGATAAGCGTAAAGAATGCGAAGAATGAGACGACACAGTACACTTACGACGCAAATGGAAACCTGCTTACCCAGTCCGACGGCAAGGGAAACGTAACCACTTACGAATATAACGCCGCCAACAAAGCAATACGTAAAATCAACAATGGCGGCAGGACAGGCCAGACGGGAAGTTACACCTATGACAATGCCAGAGTAGAAGCTTACACTTATTACGCCGATGGCAGCCTGGCAACAAAAACCGACCGCAACGGCAATACCAGCAACTATGTCTATGACTGCCATGGAAGGTTGGTATCTGGGACGGCAGGCGGGGTTTCCATCACTTACACCTATGACGGAAATGGTAACCAGCTCACCATGGCAGACAGCACAGGCACAACTGTCAGGACGTATGACGCATTGAACTGGGTTCTCACAAAGGCAGTGCCAAATATAGGGACAAGCACATACGGGTATGATATAATTTCCGGTGTAGAAGCAGGCTGTATAAAGGAAACTGCCACTGATCCCAAGGGAAATGTTACCGAAAAGGTATATGACAAGGCAGGAAGGCTATGGAAGGTAAGCGCTGACGGTCAAATCACCACTTATGAGTATTACGCCAACGGAAGCAGAAAGAATGTTATCTACCCAGGAGGAGCCAGAGAGGATTACACTTACTACAATGACGGCCTGCTGTGGACATTGACAAATAAAAATAGTGACGGCACCGTACTGGATTCTTACTCTTATGAATACGACGCTGCTCATAACCAGACCCAAAAGACCGATGGCAAGGGGATTACGACCTATACCTACGATGCATTGAACAGGCTTTTGACCGTGACCGAGCCTGCAGGGAAGTGCACGACATATGCCTACGACGCTGCAGGCAACAGAATCAGCGAGACAACCGTGCTGGGAGCAAACACAACGGCAACAACCTATACATACAACAACCAAAACTGCTTAACCGGCACCACTACCAAGCTGAATAATATTACGACGGAAGCATTAGCGTATGGCTACGACAACAACGGCAACACCCTGACTGTAACAAAGACCCCATATATCGGCGGAGTAGCGCAGCCGGTGCAGGTGACCGTGCATGCATACGACCTGCGTAACCAGCTGATATCTACCCAAACTCCCGAAAGCAGCAGTATTTCAAATACTTATAACGGTGAAGGCCTGAGAGTCAGCAAGTCGGTCAATGGCGTATTGACCAGATACCTCTATGAGTATGATAAAGTAGTGCTGGAACTGGACGGCTCAGGAAACCAGTCTGCAAGGAACGTATACGGAACCAACCTCCTAATGAGGTCGGCAGACGGCACAACCTACTACTACATGTACAATGGCCACGCCGATGTCACCGCTCTGATTAAACCCGACGGAACCATAGCAGCAACCTACTACTACGACAGCTTTGGCAGCATAACAGATACAACAGGCTATGCCAGCAACAGCATAACCTTCGCCGGATACCAATATGACAGTGAGACAGGCCTGTACTACCTCAATGCCAGAATGTATGACCCGGCAACAGCTCGCTTCCTCCAGGAAGACACTTACACCGGTAATCCAAACGATCCGCTGAGTTTGAATTTGTACACATATTGCAGCAATAATCCATTAATATACTGGGATTATTCAGGACATGCAGCAGGAGATTGGTGGGATTTTGCCAGCAATATAAAAGCTGCTTGGAGATCATTTACTAGTGATGACCTTGCGGAAGATCTCCAGACAATAAGGGAGAATAATAAGGAAGGCTCATTTGGGAGAGTTGTAGGGACAGTAATCGGAGAAAATGTACTAAAAACAAAAATAGGATACGAAGCTCTAGGCAGCAAGGAAAACAGAGAAGAAGCATTTGAAATTATTAATATCAGCGGATCAACAACGGACAAGATAATTGCCCATTTAGCAAATGGAAGTGCAAATTATGTAGCAAAACCAATACTTAAAGCTGCTGCAGTTCCATTCAATGCTGCATATACAGGCGCAAAGTATGCAGGACGCGTGGAAAATCCGCTGATGTGGATAACAAAAGGCTTGGAAGGTACCGCTAAAGGTATAGCTGGAGGAATTGCGAATATTCCAACCGAGGAATATCAAACAAATTTCAACAAGGATTGGCTGACAAGTGGCTTTACGGGAGCGTTATCCGACAACAGACCTCAAGTAAGAGAGTATTTTAATAAGTATCCGTATATTGAGGCAGCGATAAATGGAACTGCAGATGGTATACTCAGTGCCGGTATGGCAGGCTTCGGAAAAGCCGGAACAACCGAACCTCAGCCTGTAATCCGTAGCTATGCAAAATCTGCACAAATAAAAAGCAATAAAGGGAATGTCAAACTAGGTACGGGAGCGTCCGAGGCCAAATATGTAAATATCGACACAGGAACAGCCAATGCATTTGTTTCTGATGGCTCACCAATAAGGGGTCAGCTTAAGTCATTTGTTAACGGGAAGCAAATGGTAATGACTGATACGGCGGTCGGAGAGTTTAAAAATATCGTAAATGGTATTGCGGGTCCACTTGAACAAGCAAGAGCACAAAGATTTTTAAATAGGGTTAAGATCATTCCGGATAATCCTACAGCAAGAGCTTCATCTTTGAAAATTACTGGTTCTGTAGGTGCAAATGATAAAATTATATTTGGAACTGCTGACAATATGGGAATTACAACAATGACTTCTGACGCTAAGTTTTTAAGAGGATCACAAGCACAAGGCGTTGATTTTGATGCTTTCTTGCATGATCCTGTACCATTAACTAAAAGGTAAATAAATTTATGAAACAAGGAGAGACTAAAAATGAAAGACAACAATATGGATTTGCCAAATCCTTTAGAAAAGACTTATAAAATGCTTACTGATGCTTTTCCTAATGGAATTGAAGATAACGAATACTTTCCATTACTAGGATGCTTATATCATTTTATGTGTGATGAGAACCTCGCAAAAGTAATTGCAAAATTTACAAAAAAGGACTATGCTTTTGCCTTAAATGATGTTTACAGGTCGGCATCAACAGATAAACCATCAAAGGATGAAATAGATGGAATAAAAACTAAGTTATCACATTTTGGATTTGATGATTGGGCGAAAAATATTGACATTCCCGATTAGGATCAAAGTATATGTATGAATTTCAAGGGTAGGTGTAGCAGTCTACCCTATCATTTAGAAGGGGGATAAAAAGAAATGGGCAGATGTACTGAACGGGCTTTTACTGACAACTACTGTACATTAGAAGAATGGCTAGAGTGAACAACCTTATATAATAAAAATAACAGGTAGACCATACTAATAATACTGTGCAGTCTACCTATTATTGATTTTACTGCAACAAGCTGGTCCGGCTCCAGATCCGGCTTGTTCACGCAGCCTCAAACTCATAAGCTGCCGGTCTGCCTTTGCTTACAAGCCCTTACGGTTCCAGCCTTTCGGTATCCCTTGGAAACAGCGTTGCCTGCCGTACGTTGGGAAGCCCCAGAAGCTGCGCGGTGAACCTTTCCAGGCCGATACCCAGCCCGCCGTGCGGCGGCAGGCCATATTTGTGAGCCATGAGATAACTTCCGAAAGACTCGACATTCATACCGCGCGCAAGCATTTTTTCCACCTGCATGTTATAGTCGTGTATACGCTGTCCGCCTGTTGTTACCTCAACGCCGCGGAACAGCAAGTCGAAGCTCTCGGTTAACTGCGGTTCACCCGGCGTGTCCATTGCATAAAATGGCCGTTTTGACGACCTGTAATGCGTAACAAAGACAAAATCGCTATTTGCTTGCTTTTTTATCAGTTCACAAAGCAATTTTTCCTCTTCAGGCTCAAAATCCTCAAAGTCGGTTATTTCACGATTGTAGGCCTTTGCTACCATTTCCTTGGCATCGTTGAACCGGATTGCCGGAATGTCAGACACAAACGGAATCCTGGTCTTCAAAAGTGCGATCTCGTCACTGTAATTCTCCTCTAAAAAGCTAAGTGCTTCGATGATCATTCCGGTTTCGAGTGTCATCAGCTCAGTAAAGCTTTCTATAAATCCCATTTCAAGGTCTACGCTTGTATATTCATTTATATGGCGCGAAGTATGATGCTTTTCTGCACGGAATACCGGAGCAATTTCAAACACCCGTTCATAAATGCCGACCATGATCTGCTTGTAGAATTGCGGACTTTGCGCCAGATATGCCTCCTTTCCGAAATAGCCCAGCTTGAATATATTTGCTCCGCCTTCCGCACCGGAGAAAACGATTTTAGGCGTATGGATCTCGGTAAAGCAGTTCCCGGTTAGAAACCTCCTGAATCCTGCAGCAATGCCCTCCTGGATTTTAAAAATTGCTCGTTCTCTGCAATTCCTCAACGTTATAGGGCGGTAATCCAGAAGTGTGTCAAGCGATACGGCGACCTCTTTGCCGTTGATAACGACAGGCGGTTCGTTTTGTGGACGGGAAAGAACTCTGCAGTCTTTGATCCGCAGTTCGAAGCCGGTCTTGCTCCGTGCTTCCGATACAACCTGTCCTTCAATGACGACGCTCATATTGCATGAAAGCCCGGATACCGGATAAGAGGAAAATTCGCTTGACCATACGCATTGTACCAACTGACGTTTTGTTTGCAGAAGTACAAATGCAAATCCGCTCATTTCACGTATTTTGTATATGACCCCATGTATCAGGACGGTTTGGCCAATTTTATTTTTAAGCTCTTCTGCTTCTGTATGGGCAGAATTCGATCTGCTATTTATAGCTGACATAATATTACCTCCATAAATTTTTTTATCCGGAACAATTTATGGACAGTATCTGCTCCGGCATAATCTGTATGCCGCATAATACCACCCCCTTCATTGTATATTAAAATTGTTAATAAAAAACCGCACGGTCACAAATTGTACCAATACGGCAGGATACCCAGAAAAAGATATTGAGATATACTTTGCCATATCACAGGTACAACTGCTGGAAGCACTTGCCCTGTGACATATATCAAGGACAAGTGCTAAATATCATTATCGAGATTGAAATGATAAATAAGCATGGTAGAAACCCTCCCAAATTTTCTATTATTGTATCATATGCCGGACTGTCTGTTAAGTTAAATTTTTTTCTCAAATTCGACAAAAAATCCGGCAGGCATGGAACAAATTCCATGGTTATCGTGTCTATCTATACAAATAATAATTGTAATAGACATAATACATGAAAATATGATAAGCAGGTTGCTTTGTTTATACCGCTTATGTTAATCTAAAATAGATATGATGTATCCAGTGCAGTGTTTTTAAGTATGTGTACTTTTACAATTGAAACGGAGCAAAAGATGAAAAACGCTAAAAATTATTTTATAAAAGTCTCAATGATCATCTTTATATATATAGCCGCAATGATACCGGCTTTGTTGCTGCAGGGCTGTTCAAGTGTAAAGCTGCAGATGGATGATAGCTTACCCGGTCCCATATCGCAGCCGCAAGGTACCGCAGACCATAGAAATGGCGGATCGAAGGACGTTGCTGACGGAAATGGCACAGACGCGGCAAAAAACAACACCGGTACAGAGAAGAATGGAACTGTCCCGGCAGATAACGGCACCGGATCAACGGATAGCTCTGTGCAGCGGGACGCCGTTCCGGAGATTGACCTAAATGCGGTTAAGCCTGATGAAACAGGCCGGATTATGGTTGTGATGTTCCACAACTTTATTGAAGAATATAAAAAAGGTAACAAGGAATATACTATGACCTTTGATGCTTTTAAAAAGCTTCTTGACACCTTGTATTCCATGGACTACAGGCTTATCAGCCTGAACGACTACCTGAACGGCAATATCGATACTCCGGCAGGATGCATCCCGATGGTATTTACTTTTGACGACGGCACAGCAGGACAATTCAATCTGATCGACGAGAGCGGAACGCTAAAAGCAAATCCCCGGTCTGCTGTCGGAATACTGGAGGAATTCAATAAGACCCATCCTGATTTTGGTACGAAGGGCACCTTTTATATCAACCTTGGATGCCAGACCTTCGGTGCGGTGGGAACGGTTTCACAAAGACTGGAATATTTAAGAAGCAAAGGCTTTGAACTTGGAAATCACACCTATTTGCACATTAATTTGAAAGAAGCCAAAACTGCAGCAAAAATACAGGAGGAGATAGGCGGCAACCAGAAGAAAATGTACGAACTGATTCCCGACTATACTTTTACCACTTTTTCGCTTCCGTTCGGCGCTCCGTCAAAGGATTTGAAGCAGTATGTGATAAAAGGCGAGTTTGAAGGAGTACAGTACGAGAACCTTGCTCTTATGGAGGTTGGCTGGGATCCTGCTCCATCGCCGTTCAGCATCAAATTTGACCCTCTGTCGACCCACAGGGTAAGATCTCCCGGGATAACACCCGTAGATTCCGACCTCACCTGGTGGCTTGCAAATATGAAAAGAGACAGGCAGTATGTCAGCGATGGCAATCCGGCTGCTGTCACCGTCCCTGAGGCCAGTGCGAAGTATGTTGACCAGGCAAGGCTGAACGGTAGAACACTGGTAACTTATTAATTGCTTGCAGCCTCCAAATTACAGCCCTCCACCAGTTCGTCCTTCATTTTGTTAAGAAGCTTTTCCAGATATCTCCTGCTGACGGAGCCTTTATAATATCCTGTTGCAAGAGTTAATACGCCATTGTAGCTTGAGGCGACAAGCATAAGGCCTGGCTTTCGTATTACCGGCGGAATAATGTAAGCTTCGGTGACGGTATTCCTGCCGAATTTTATTAAAGACCTGGAAATCAGCCCCATGTTGGATAAACCCGGCGAACAATAAAAACAATTTTGTGATGTAATTTTCGAAATTTTCGACATAAACTTAGCATAAGCAAGAGCTTGATGGAAACTAAACATTTCTGCACGTTCTGCACCGGTAGCACATTGATAACCGGGATTCCTGCTCTTTTTCCGATTCATCACGGAAACTATCTTTGATAAAGTCTCTTCAAAGGATTCGCCCATTATCCTGGGTATTCTTAAAACAATCCCTCCGGCGAAATTGCGGATCGCTTCAGCTTTGTTACCGGGAAGATAACGGCGTAAATCTACCGTCAAGCCTATATCCATAGGGACGCCATAAGGAGGCTGGGTCATTTTAAACATTGCTCTGTAAAATGCAGTGAGAATCAAATCATTGATTGTAGCTCCATTTTCCTTTCCGTATTTCGATATCATATCCAGCTGTCCATAAGGGAGCCTGCAGACAACAAAAGGTGTAATATCCTTCTGTCCTCCCGGCTTCCATGGAAAAGGCCACACTGTCCTTGGGGATTCAATAGGGGAGTTATCCAATTCCGGATGCTTTATTCCAAGAGTACTGAATGCCTTTTCATGGTCCTTTTTGCTGCGTATGCTTGGTTTTGGCTCGTAAACGCCGTTTTCAGCATCAATGCAGGAGTAGATATGTGACAGAAGATGGATATATTCCTTTGCACCTACTCCATCGCTGCATGTGTGGTTAATTTTTATACCCAGAGTATCATATTCGCCTGATCGTATGAGCCTTGCTTTAATCATGGGATCATTGTCCATATCCAGAGGGCTTTCCAGAAACTGATTTACCGCTTCCTCAGCATTTTCAGTTTCAACTATGGAGCAAAACTCTACATTATCTATGTCCTCCAGGCGCTTCCAATAGGGAGGGTCATGCTCAACAAACCGGCATCCCAAAACGGGTTCCGCATCAACAGACAGCCTTACAGCTCTCGATAGCTTATCGTAATCCAGCCTGCCATCGAATTTCATGACAAACTGGATCTGGAAATTGCCCAATCCGTACCTGGCAGCGTAATTTCCCGTATCATGCGCGAAGGCTGGCAAAATATCGGGATTTTCAGGTGAAATCTCGATAGTCTGTTTATCTATTCCGGTGAATTTCTTAAACTCTCTGGATAATTGCTTGTAGTAGTTGTTTATTGATTTCATAATAACATACTTTCCTTTCGCATTGATCTGGACATAAAAAGTGATGAAAAAGCAATAATATTTACATAAACCATGCGTTTTCGATATTATGCCTGCAATACTATATTATGGAGCCATATATTTTTATGTTACAGCCAACAAAGCAATTATGTTAAGTTATTAAATAAAGGCTCCATGCCTGATAAACCTCTTTATGCATGCTCTACCAGTTGTAAAAGCTTGCCGTATACTGAAGGAGCTGATTTTTCAATATTAATCGGTTCCAGCTTTTTGCTGGTCCACGCATGAACGGTTACTCCGGTTGCCAGGATTTTATCTGCTGACCTGTTAATGACGTTGTATTGAAATTTGATCCTTACATATGACATATATATAAGGCTTGTAGTTATTGTTATTTCATCGCCGTATTTTGCAGGCACTTTAAAGCTGCACTCAAGATCTGTAAGTGGAAGGAAGAGACCCTTTGCATTTAGCATAAAGGTTGGAAGACCGGCTTTTGCAAGAAATTCGGCTCTGCCTGCTTCAAACCATATTGGGTATCTTGAATGATGGACGATTCCCAATGAATCTATTTCGCTATGTCTGACCGAAAAATGAGTTTTCGTTTTCATATTTCAGCTCCTATTGAAGAATCTCAAAAGCCTTAATTTAATTATATATTATGGCTCTTATGAAGCTGATGTTACTAAATGATTATGACAATACAGGCATCAAACATTTCACACATTTACATAAGGAGGCATATTTTATTATGTAAAGTGTATGCTGCTTATGTATATTATTCATACCTTTTCATTATGAAAAAAAGGAGAGCTAGACATGACTATTGACGAAAAACTTAATACTCTAAATGATTTATTGGACATTGAACAGGGCGCTTTGAGCGAGGAAACCGAACTGGCCCAGCTCAACGAATGGGACTCAATAGCGGTCATAACAATAATCGCTATGTTTGACAGCCTCTTTGAGAAGGAGATTTCTCCGGAAGCGGTCAAAGGATTTAAAACGATAAAAGATATTACTGACAAAATGGAATGAGGTGAACCTGATTGGCAACAGGAATATTAAGTAATGTGGAAATTAAAGGCGTAGCATGTGCCGTACCGGAACGTATAGTAAAAAATGAGGACTACAATAGTGTCTTTGGAGAAGAAAGCGTTCAGAAATTTATAAATGTGACAGGTGTCAGAACAAGACATGTTGCGCTGGATGAGCAATGTACCTCGGATTTGTGCTATGTTGCGGCGACCAGGCTGATGGAAAAGCTGAACTGGGAAAGATCTTCTATCGACGCTTTGATACTTATAACTCAAACACCTGATTTTGCGGTGCCTGCGACTGCCTGCGTCCTTCAGCACCGGCTTGGGCTAAGCGAAGATTGTATCGCTTTTGACGTCAATCTGGGATGCTCGGCTTATGTTTACGGAATATGGCTCGCGGCTACTATGATTTCAAACCGGAACCTGAACAGAGTGCTTTTGCTGGTTGGCGATACCAGTAATTTCGGAATAAATCAGAATGATAGTGCAACTGCCATGATATTTGGCGATGGAGGAACTGCAACAGCATTGGAAAAGTCAGAGGGGAAAGACATAAAGTACTTTTTGAAAACAAAGGGAAGCGGTTATAAATATATCATGGTGCCATCCGGTCATGCCAGAAGCCGGAGCAAAATCGCTGCGGATGCATCAGAGTATGAATTGGCTATGGATGGTTCGGCAGTTTTTTCTTTTACCATATCAGATGTTCCGCGGTCTGTTAAAAGCTTTCTGTCTCAATATAATATTGATATGAACGACATAGACATGTGCGTATTCCACCAGGCCAACCTGTTTATATTAAAGCATCTTGCCGGTAAATTAAAAATACCTATGGAGAAAGTTCCTATTTCTATAGATAGATACGGTAATACAAGCGGAGAGTCCATACCGCTGACTATGGTGGATGCATTGGGCAATGAGGAGTCCGGCGGGACAATTAAGTTGTTTTTATGCGGCTTCGGCGTAGGTTTATCATGGGGAGGCATATACCTGGAAATGGACAAATCGGTATGCCTTCCTATGATATATACCAATGATTATTACAAGGAAAATGAATAAAAAACCGCTGCCGTAATGGAGGATAATGAAATATGATAAATCCGATGGATCTAAGTGGTAAAAATATATTGGTTACAGGCGCCTCCTCCGGAATCGGAAAAGGAATTGCCGTTCTATTGAGTAAATTGGGAGCCAATATTATTATGACGGCAAGAAACGAGGAACGTCTGAAGGAGACATATAATGAGCTCGAACCGGGGAACCATTCCTATTACGTATTTGATTTGAACAATCCTGACACTACGGAAAGCATGTTTGACAATATCTGCCGCGACGGCCTGAAGCTCAACGGTCTTGTACATTCAGCCGGGGTATCTGTTACAATGCCTGTACAGTTATTAAAATCAGATGATTTAAGGAATATTATGTCGGTTAACTTTTTCTCATTTGTAGAGCTTGTAAAGCATTTTTCAAAAAGGAAGTATAACGACAGTGGCGGCAGCATCGTAGCGATATCTTCCATATCAAGCAGGGTCGGGGCCAGGGGACTGACTGCATATTGCGCAAGCAAGGGGGCTCTGGAAAGTGCTGTCAGGTCAATGGCATTGGATCTTGCTCCGAAGAAAATAAGAATCAACGCTGTTTCACCAGGAATGATTGAGACAAGGATATATGAGGAGTTAAGGAAACTCGTCAATAATAATGATTTTGAGGAAGAACTAAAGAAAAGACAGATAATGGGGCTTGGGAAACCGGAAGACGTTGCATATGCTGCTGCGTACCTGCTAAGCGATGCCTCCGGATTTGTAACAGGGACGTCCATGATAGTGGATGGCGGATATTTGGCGCACTAGGAGCCTTGGACAAAAGTAATATGGCAGATTTTCAGTTCGTTTTTTTGTCCGGCTTTACCGGATATATAAGAACATGAAGAGGGCTTTGCTTTTGAAAGCAGCAGAACCCCCTTCATGTTCTTGTTGCGGGATGCATATCAATGTGGCAAACCCGCTTTTTATATTATAACCTGCATCCTTCAACCAGTTCCGATGAAATTTTATTAAGGAGTGTTCTGATATTTCTGCGCGGAACGGAAGCTTCATAGATGCCTGATGCCAAAGTCATGACACCGTTATAAGTGCTGACCATTAGAAGTAATCCGGGCGCCCGGACAACAAGCGGAACAATGTAGGCATCCGTGACAGTCTTATCTCCGAATTTTACTAAAGTATCTGAAAAAACGCCAACATTGGATAAGGCAGGCGCACATTTATTACCGCAGCTGCAGTGCCATAACGATACAGCCTTATAGTAAGTAAGGGAATCTTTAAAAGCCATTTTCTCTATCCGTTCCAGTCCAATAGCGCTTTGTAATCCTGGACGGTTGTTTTTTATTTTGTTCATGACAGGTATTATTCTGGATAAGGTATCACGGAACGATTCATCAGGTATTAAGGCAAGCCTAGTGATTTCAGAGCCTGAAAAATTCCTGATTGCTTCCGTCTTGTTGCCGGGCAGATAACGGCGCAGATCGATTGTGAAAGAAATTTCCATCGGCTCACTATAGACGGTCGGGCCTAATTGTGCCATAGCCCTGTAATATGCTGCAAGAACCAAATCATTTATTGTGACCTTATTGGCTTTTGCATAGCGTGTTATCTCATCCAGCTGCCCTTCAGGGAGCCTGCAGAATAAAATATGGAATCTGTCCGATTGCATCGTTGTCCAGGGGAACGGCCATGTTGCCCTTGTGATTTCTGATCCGGGTTTCCACTCTTTTTCGGGATTCGAAATGCCAAGCTCATTGAATAAGATATCCTGGTCCTTTCTGCTGCGCTTTACGGGAGATGGTGTAAAAACGCCATCCTGTTCAATAATGTTATAAATTTCCGACAGAAGCTGGATATACTCTTTAATACCGGCGCCATCACAGCAGGTATGGTTATTTTTTATGCATAATGTATCATATTGCGAAGTGCGTATGAGCTTTACCTTCAACATCGGGTCTTTATCCATATCCATAGGACTTTCTATGAAATTTTTAATAGCTTCATCAGAATTTTCGGGTTCTTCCATTGAACAAAACTCAACTTGATCAATATTATCCAGACGCTTCCAATAAGGCGGCTCATTTTCTACAAAACGGCAACCGAAAACAGGCTGAGCATCAATAGTTAAACGTACTGCCTGTATCAGTCTGTCAAAGTCCAAATGCCCGTCAAGTTTCATAACTGCCTGAATCTGGTGATTTGTCAATCCGTACCGTGCGACATAATTATATATATCATGGCCATTGGCATGTAGAATATTTGGATCATCTGGCAAATTTTCAACATCCGGTTTTTTTATGTGCCAAAATTCGTCAAACAGATTATTTACATTTTTAAAATAACTGGAGAGATTCGGAGGAATAGTCTCATACATCTTGCCAAGAAATTCCGAGTTATATTTCGTAAACATAACTGCAAGCTTGTTAAAATTTTTAAAAAAGTCATTTAGTTCGCCATCGTAAGAATATTTTATGTCTCCAAATTTCGCTTTCATCTTCATATTTGATTACCCCGATTTTTCTTAACATAATGTATTGCTATATTATATTATGGAAGTATTTATTCAAGTGTTACTGTAAAATGATGAAATCAAACTTAAAGCAGCATTATACGCCTGTTGATAATGCCCATCAGCCACTTTTCTTCTCCGGGCATCCTGTCCTTAAGCTTGGCGGCAGCTGTAGGAAGTATCCAGGCGTCGATATCTTTGGAACTTGCCCCTGAAAGCATCAAATATTCATTTAGATAGGCTCTGTATGATGACCATTTTACGTACTGCATCGGCATCGTTACCACATCAGGAATCAAGGGAGGCTTTGCTGGTGAAGTCATCATCAGGTATGTCCTTGCCAAATCGCTCATGGGATTTCCCTGATATGCATTCGTCCAGTCAATAGGAACCGGATTATTGCCTGAGATGATAATGTTATTAAAATGAAGGTCACCATGACAGACACTGTTGCCGTCAGGCAGGCTTTTAAGGTAGTCGATTATTAATTGTTCCTTATCGCCCAGTATCTTTGCAGAGCATTTTATCCGGAACTCATATTTTTCTTGCTGGGAAGGTAAATTGTTTGCTGAAAATTGATGAATTCTAAATTGAAGGTCTGCCAGTTGTTTTGCATAATGGTTCAAATTCCAGGGTTCTGTAATAAAATGCATAAGCATGGTACTGCCGGAAATCTTCTGAAAAATGACCCCTTTACGGCCATCCAAATCAATTATTTCAAATACTGTCGGTGAAGGTACCCCGGCCTCATGAACTGCCATTCCTATTCTGGCTTCCTGCTTTATCCATTCCTCGCCGATACGATGGTAGTAAAGTTTCAAAACTTTGTCAGGTCCCCATTCATATACCTCGGCTGTCATACCCCGGCCTATTAATTTACCCTTTTTCATGCTATACTCCTTTACTTAACAAAAAGAAACGCGTAGTACATTATACGCTTAAGGTTTATGAAGTTTGCATAATATTGTTATTATTTTTAACCCTGCACGGCAAAAAACTGCCCTGATTGTGTAAAATGCATAATATTGGGACATATACCATGTACAGAACGGAAATGATATAATGTATCTGCCGATAAGCTAAAATCCAGATACATTATATCGCTCCGCGGGAATTAGCCGCCCGCGCGAAATTTTCGGCCAAAGGGCCATGGCGCCGAAACGCGCATGGGCAATTATATCATGATTTCTGCGGAAATCATGATATAATAAGTGGGTACCTGATTAAATAACACAGGTTGAGGAGATATATCGTGAAAACAGGATTTATACATGCATTCATGAAGAATATGATCGGTAAGAAGGATTATATGCCTTTAACCGACGAAGAGGGCAGGATGAGCATCAGTAATACGCTTAGTATTCTGACGAAAAAAACTTTTGGCGATGAGATCATCATTGAATTACTTGACGGTGATCATTTTACTGATGAAGAGATCGCCGCCAGGCTTACGCACAACTGTGAAACGCTAGCCGGGTTAAAAAGCGGGTCTGCTTATTTTTTCGAGATTTTTATATTTGATGCAACGCCCGGAAAAGAGAAACAGGATGCCATCGTAACAAACCAATTCCAAAATGTAATGGCAAAAAAATATATAAAATGCTTCAGCGTAGATTTATCAAACAGGTCTATCAGCAAACATTTCACTGTGCCGGTGTTTGATTGCGGGATATCCAGGGAGGTAGGCAGGATCTTTGAAAGCGGGTTCCCTGAGGAGACTGATCCGGCCTTAATAAATGAAATAAATGATTTGGTCATGCAAAAATCAAAGGACTATAAAATGGAGTTCAAGGTCAAGGTGCCCGTATTGACCTATACATTGATTGCAATCAATATTGCTGTTGCTGTTTTTATACGCATCTATTCACTGAAGTCGGGAGTAAGCTATGACGAGCTTTTACTGACCTTTGGGGCAAAGCTTAATTACAATATTATAAAGGGCGAATATTGGAGATTTATTACGCCGGTCTTTTTGCATGCGAATGAAATTCATTTGCTTGTCAACTGCTACTCCCTGTATGTGATAGGCATGAGTACAGAAAAGCTCTTTGGCCGTTTCAGGTTTTTTATCGTCTATTTTGTTGCGGGGATTCTGGGCAACATATTAAGCTTCATGTTTTCGACGAATCCCGGTGTGGGAGCGTCAGGCGCGATTTTTGGACTGCTTGGGACACTGCTCTATTTTGGCCTTGAGAGGCCGTCGCTATTTAGGGTTTATTTCGGACGAAGTATTTTCATCACGATATTTATAAACCTGGCATATGGATTTTCAAGAACCGGCATCGACAATTTTGCACATATCGGAGGACTCATTGGCGGCTTTTTGGCTTCCGGAATCGTTTCAAAGACAGAAAAGAGGCAATGGTATTTTAACAGGTATTTGTATCTTGTTGTGACAGCAGCGGTTGCATTTTCAGGGATTGCATATGGTTTTGGCAGCAAGCGGAACAAAGTCCTGGTGGAAATTAATGAACTGGCGGAGTATGACGAAGCGCAGGATTGGGCCAATACGGAGGCGAAGGCGGAAGAAGTGCTGCCTCTATTGGAAGATAAAGATTTAACGAGTTCGGTTTTATTGACTCTCATCAAAGCGGAAGCCTTGAGCAGCAAATATGATGAAGCGGTGGAGCATTGCAGGAGCCTTATTTTACTGAATCCGGCAGACGGCCACTATATGATGGGGATACTTCATTACGATATGCAGCAATACGCCCTCTCCAGGGATGAACTTCAGGAAGCCAAAAAGGAAGGCGCATCCTATGAACAAATCGATCAGATACTGAGCGATATTGACAAATTATTAAGCTCTGGAAAGTAGACAGATGTCATAGTGGCGATCAGTGAAAAGTCATATATTACCTGTGAGCATATTCCGATAAAACGGGAACATTTTGCCGGCAAGTTACCTCTAATGAATAGGACATACACATTTCTGTATGTGACCTTGCCTGTATCGGATCCGATATTGGAGAAGGTTAACATATCATTGTTTTCTATGTAAATCATTAAGGGTTTTCATTTTACCAGCATTATGGTAAAATATTTTAAAGCCGAATCTTCAGTAATGAAGAACGGGGGACGAGCTGCTTTTGGGGTGAGGCCGTGTAAATGGCAGGGTGTACTCTTTTACCTAACCCGTCAACTAACCTCGCAGGCTAAAATTAAACGGCAGGAATATTGCATCGGATCGCTATTATGTTGAGATGCCTGTATAATGTGGCTTCGATAAATGGAGTTCCGGGGAATTGGTTTTTGTGCGGTTGAGGTAATGGCTATCGGATGTGATATTTCAGCGGTTCCAAAAGAGGAGGACCTTGTAATGTCACGTGCAGGTAAATTTCTAGTATCATTTTCAGCACTTCTTTTACTAATCTTATTATCCTTTCAAACAGTGTTTGCATCTTCCGGCGTAATACTGGAAAAAGAAACGAGAGGCGATATGGTATCCCAGCTTCAGAAGGATTTGAAGGCAAAGGGATTTATGAGTATCAATCCAACGGGATACTTTGGAGAAACCACAGAAAATGCGGTTATCAGTTTTCAGAAAAAGTACGGACTGCAGGTTGACGGTATCGCAGGCAAGCAGACACTTGATAAATTGGACTCGCTGATGGGCAGGAAGACGACAGTCTACAGAGGGGCTACAATGCGTCCAAGCCAGAAAGTCATCGATTTCGCGAAAAAGTTTCTGGGCTTAAGGTATAGATGGGGCGGAACCACAACAAAGGGATTTGACTGTTCCGGTTTTGTCAAATATGTTTTCAAGAATTTTGGGATTACGCTGAACAGGACCTCGTCCATGCAGGCCAAAAATGGGACATACATAAAGAAAGCGAATTTGCAGACGGGCGACATCGTATTTTTTGACACAAACGGCGGGAATAACCGTATAAACCATGTTGGAATATATATTGGCAGCGGGAAATTCATCCACTCGTCTTCAAGCCATTCAGGCGTTACAATTTCAAGTCTTTCGTCGGGCTTTTATTCGAGATCCTATATGACAGCCAGACGGGTATTGAAGTAGGACCAAAAGTAGAACCTTAGCGGTCTGTTCATTTGAACAGGCCGTTTTTTGTGAGATTTCAAATATCATAAGGGTAGACGACGGCTTCTGACTATAGGTAAAGTAAGCGGTATGGCAGGTATCACTGTCCTAATGTATCAAACGAAATGTGCTGCAATATCCCTATATTTTCCAGGAGTTATTCCTTCATACTTTTTGAACATCCTGATAAAGTTGTTTACATCACTAAAGCCCACATTTTCAGCTATTTGGGTTATTTTAAAACCGGAATTTTTCAACAACTCCTTTGCTTTGTCAATCCTTAACCTGTACAGGTAATATATAAAGTTGAAGCCGGTTTGCTGTTTGAAGTAACGGCTCAGGTAACTATAGGACATATTGAATTGGTCTGCCACGGTTTCCAGCGTAATATCCCTGTTATAATTCCGGCAGATATAATCCAGGATTTTATTAAGGACATCCTTGTTGTTGCTCTCCCTTTGTTCTATTATATAATTGCAAAGCCTGCTGCATACACTTTGAAACCATTCAACCAGCTGGTCGTAGGTCTCATTTTCAAACAGGCCGTCATTCAGGTTTATTTCCAGGTTGAAAATATCCTGTATCTTCCCGCCGGTTTCATACACGGTTTTTATTATTGCGCTTAGCAGCTCGGACAGGATGTAGTTCATGTCCCTGCATTGAATGTTTCTGTTGAAATTTTCATTAAGAACCATTTCTATTGTTTTTACTGCTTTATTATAATTACCGGCTTTAAGTGAGTTTATTATGCTTGTTTCCATTTCTACAGGATAATAATAGTCTACGCTTGGAGTTGACGCCTGGTAGTACTCGATAACATGTGAGGCCGGATTTACGTTTCTCAGAAGAAGTGAATCACATGCTTCCTTATACGATTTGGCTATATCGTGAATATCCTTTTTTATGCTCCCTATTCCAATCGCTACCGAAAAGTCAAGATATGTGGATATGCTTTGGCATATCTGATGTCCCAGGTTAACCAGCCAGCTGTCGTCTTTAAGGGTATCAAAATTTAAAAGAAGACACATAAGGCTGCTTGAAACTGAAATGCACATCCCGAAAGGAGATGCCAATTCTTCCGAAACGTTAGTTATGCAAAATTTCATAAGCTCCCTTTCATATTCATTGTATCGAGCCTCGAAGTCCTTAAAATTATTTATTTTTATGGCAAAGACCACAAAATTTTGTTTTGGCATATCCAATTTGAAATTTTTCAGTATTTCGGGGTTATCGTCATAAAAATTATATTTGCCGTTTATAAAATTGGACAGCACGCTTTCCCTTGAGAAGGAAAGACTGGTTTTCAGCACGCTGGACAGATTTTTTGAGTCGTTCAGTATATTTGCTATATTTGAGCTGATATATTCAAATTCATTTTTACTTTTCGGCACATTATTTTTTGCGTTTTTATTTATCTGTTCAACCAACGAGTTTACAGGCTTGTACATTTTTCCGCTTATAATGACAGCGGCAATGCATCCGAGCAACAGGACTATTATACCGAGTATTTCGAGGATACCGGTAATGTATCTGCTTTTATCGATAAGCTCCCTGTATGGTATGACTGCTATATAAGTGAAGTTGAAGCGGGATGAAGGCGAGGATATGATGCTGTATTTTTCGTTGTTGAATTCCCCGGAAATGCTGTTGCTGTTTTTTTGCAGGTCACCGAGGACCGCATTGTTTATGTGCGAAGAAAGCTTGTTTGAGCTGTCTGTAGATGTGATTATATTACCTGAGCTGTCAACTACATATACCTGTCCGTTTTTTGTAATATTCAGCTTGTTTATGAGGTCGGTAATCCGGGATTCGCTTATTACTATTGCATAGACTCTTAAGGGATCCTGCTGCACCTGGTAAAGCCCTCTGAAGAAAGTTATAACCCTGTTGGGATTACCCGTGTTCTGTTTGTAAGCTGCAGAGATTGATGATGCAGGTATGATATTCCTGTTTTTATAAAGATTTTCTTTGAAATAATCCTTCCAGAACTGTACATCCAGATTTTCATATCTGTTGATCGCGCCAAAAAAAGAATCGAAGTCATATATGGAACTAGAAGATATCACCAGATTTGTTTTCTTATCTATAATGAACAGATCATTTACAATACTGTTGCTTATTTTGACTTTACCCAGGCGCTGGCTAAGCTTTGCGAACAGGACTCTTGTATAATAATCCTCTCCATCCAGATCATAATATACGTCATCCGAAGTCAATATATTCAATATCCCGTTCTCTACACTATTAAGGCTCTCTTCGGTAATATCACAAAGTCTGTTCAACAGCACCCGGTTTGAATTTGTTATTTCCTTCTGCATACCGTTCACAAAAGTATTAATATAAATAACGCTGATGACTGAGATGGGCGCTATTACCAAAACTAGTGAAGCCAACAGTATTTTTAGGAAAAAAATCCTGCGCAAAAAGATATTCAGGTATGGAATCCTACTTGCTTTAAAATTTAATTTAATCATAGAATTGTATCACCTGCATATAAGGATTCATGATAACCGCAATGCTGCAACAAAATTATAATTCGAATAGGCTTTTTTACACTTTTAATTGTATCATAAAAAATTGAATGTTAAATATGTATTTTTTTCTGCAATCGCATATATTAAACATTGTAAAAAATATAAGACGTTTTACAAAATATACGATTTTATTTTAAACCGGGTCCTGCTATTATAATCTCGTAACCAGGGCATATGTTTCAGCCAAATGCATCTCAAAACTATATATCGTTCGTTATGGAGGTAAAGATGGATAATACGGCAGCCACTTCTATATCCATGAAGCCGGGCACAAAATTTCAAAGCAGATTAAGGCAGTTGAAAAGGGATTTATATAGAGACAGGTTTATGCTTATGATTTTCTCTCTTCCGCTTGCCTACTATATCATATTTAAATATCTGCCTATGTATGGAATCATTATTTCCTTTATGGACTATTATCCTTTAAAAGGGATTAAAGGATCGGAATGGGTTGGTTTAAAGCATTATATAGATTTCTTCAATTCGGTTTATTTCAGCAGGACAGTAATAAATACGCTTGTGTTGAATTTATATCAGATAATGATTGCATTTCCGATGCCAATTATATTTGCTCTGCTTTTAAACGAAGTAAGAAACAGCAAATTAAAAAAAACAATACAGACTATCAGTTATCTTCCGTACTTTATATCCATGGTGGTTGTGGTAGGACTTTTTATGAATTTTCTTTCGCCATCAACGGGAATTGTAAATCAAATAATCACCGGTCTAGGGCTCGAGCCTGTATTCTTCCTGGCTGAACCAAAATTCTTCCCTTTCATATACACGATAATGTACACCTGGAAGATGCTTGGATGGGATGCTGTAATTTATTTAGCCGCGCTTACCACTATAGATGTACAGCAGTATGAGGCTACGATAATAGACGGAGCGACAAAATTACAGCAGGTTAGATACATCACTATTCCGGGCATAACAAATACTATAGTCATCATGTTCCTTGTAAAGCTGGGAAGTATACTTAATGTTGAATTTGAAAGCATACTGCTCATGTACAATCCTGCAATATACAGCACTGCAGATGTCATATCAACATTTGTCTACAGGAAAGGAATAGTAGATGCAAATTATAGTTTTGCTACGGCCGTCAATGTTTTTCAGTCTGTAATAGGATTTGTATTGTTGGTTATTGGAAACAAATTATCAAATAAATACACCGAAAGCGGTTTATGGTAAGGGGGTGGTCTGAATGGGTATGGTTCAGTCCAGAGGTGAAAAAATATTCCAGGTATTAAATGTGATATTGCTATTGTTGATTGCCGGTGCTACCCTGTATCCTTTCTGGTATGTTTTCATAGTATCCATAAGCGGCTCCGATGCTATTATGGCTGGAAAAACAATGCTGTTGCCGAGAGATGTCAACCTGGATTCATATAAGGAGGTTTTACATTATCCCGACATATGGAATACATATGCCAATACCCTGTTCTATACTATTGTCGGTACATTCGTTAATATGGCGCTCACTGTTTTCGCAGCATACCCTTTGGCAAGAAAGAAATTCGTATTCAAAAAGTTTTTTCTTTTAATGGTCACTATTACAATGTTTTTTCAAGGCGGTATCATTCCTACGTATTTAGTAGTAAACAAACTGGGTCTGACCGACAATAGATGGGGTCTGATCATACCTACTGCAATAATGACATGGTTTTTGATAATACTAAGAAGCTTTTTCATGACAATACCTGACAGTATGGAAGAGTCGGCTAAAATTGACGGTGCATCGGATTTATCTGTTCTATTCAGGATAATACTTCCATTATCCAAAGCGGGCCTGGCCATAATAGCGCTTTACTATGCAGTGTTCCATTGGAACGACTACTTCAATGCGCTTATGTATATCAACAAAAAGGAACTGTATCCTCTTACCATTACATTGACACATATTGTGCTGCAGAATGATACATTGAGGCAGGCACAGTCCGCCGGAGATATAAGGCCCGGCCTCAGCGTGGCAATAAGATATGCAACCATAGTGGTTGCAGTACTTCCGATATTGCTTGTATATCCGTATATACAGAAGTATTTTGTGAAAGGCGTTATGCTTGGCTCTATTAAAGGGTGAGTCAATGATTTTTATATCCGCTTTATCAGGTTTATGAATCCTGCGGATATTAAAAATAAAAAAATATAATTCAGGGAGGAATTGTTATGAGGAAAATTGTTGCGGCATTGTTGTTGCTGGTTCTTACGTTCTCCTTATTTGCGGGGTGCGGAAAAAATGAAGGAAATAATGCGGGAACAAGCCAGGCAAATCAGACAAACCAGGGAACAATTAAAAAGGAACCTGTATCGCTCAGATTTTTTATTGTCGAAAATGCCGGCAGGGTACCTTACAGAAATGATTTTCCCGTAGTGCTCGAGCTTGGGAAAAGGACTAACACAAAAATCGAATTTCAGACAGTGCCAAATGCAAACCTTAAGGACAAATTTACACTGGCAGCTTCTTCCGGCGACATGCCTGATGTAATGATAGGCTACAGGGAAGATATCAACAAATTCGGACCTACCGGCTCTTTTGTCGCACTTGACGGATACCTTGATACCATTGCTCCGAATATAAAGAAGTTTTATGACAGCGACCCATCCTTTAGAAAATATCAGAAGGCATCAGACGGAAAGATTTATACGATTCCCAAGTGGACTTGCTATATTTCGGCTACCGCGAATTTCGTACGCAACGATTGGCTGGATAAACTGGGGTTAAAAGTTCCTGAAACAATTGATGAGTTTATCAATGTACTTAGGGAATTCAAGACAAAAGACCCGAATGGCAATAAAAAAGATGATGAAATTCCTTATTCGACACGAGGAGAAAACACCCTTTATACAATGATGACATTTGTTAATCCGTTCGGCATAACGGATGACTGGTATGTTCCGAAATTCACTGTAGAAAACAATAAGGTCATATATGGGCCGATCGACCCAAGGTACAAGGATGCCCTTACGCTTATGAACAAACTTTATACGGAAGGCCTTATTGACAAAGAATTTGTTACAATGGATGACAAGTCGTTTGACGCCAAGCTTGCAAACAACCAGATAGGTTCTGTGAATTATTGGATCAGTTATACCGCGGACCTAAATAATACTTTGACAAAAACCATACCTGGATTTGAATGGGCGGCGGTGCCACCGTTAAAGGGCCCTGGCGGAGACAAGATGTACAATGCCAATGATAAGCTTCAAGCCGGGTTTAATGCAGCAATTACAGTAAAAAACAAATATCCCGAAGAGACAATCAAGCTGTTCGATTATATGTTCAGCGATGAGGGCAAGCAGCTCCTGAGCTGGGGAATTGAGGGTACGGATTACAAGATGGCGGACGGAAAGCACGTATTCACCGACCTCATTTTAAACAACCCTCAGTACAAGGACAGAGTGGATGCAATGTTCAACGAGGGCTTGTATATGCCATGGCCTCATCTATATGATCCTGCGTTCCTTGATCAAATGTCGGACGACCCGTATCCGAATGAAATAAGGACAATGTACAATTCCAAAATGGGAGAAACCTTACCTCCTCTTGAACTGTCGAAGGAAGAAATGGAAGAAGTCACAAAGATTATGGCTGATGTAACGACCTATAAACAGGAAATGGTTGTCAAATTCATAATGGGCAAGGAGCCGATTGAGAAATTCGATTCCTATGTAGCTGAAATCAGGAAGATGAATATTGACAGAGTATTGGAGATTTATGGGAAGGCATACCAGAAGTTTATGAATGGCTGACAGTTCATAAGCAAGTTATAAAAAGCAGACCTTGCCGGCAAACTGGATTGTTTACCGGCGGGGTTTCTGCATATCCATATTGAATGAACTAATTTTCTTTACGAATGGCTGCTCAAACAGCAGTGATTCTATGATGTTTGCGAAGGCAGTCGTTTAGAAAATTTCATTCAATTAATATATATGAACCTGCTGTATATATCTGATCAACTTTTTGCAGTAAAATCAATAATGGGGAGAGTACTATGACAACTGTATTAAAGCCTTTAAAAAAAGGGGTTGCGTACCATGGGAACAGATTACTCAGGCACATAGAAAGTGATATGAGAGATATAGTTGAACATAATTTTAACCTTGTAGTGCATATGTTCTCTCATAATGATTGGGACAGGCATAAGTCAATAATGAAGGAAATCATATGCATGACCGAGCAGGAGGGGCTGGAAGTATGGATTGATAATTGGGGCCTTGGAGGACCTCCCGGCGACAAATCGCATTTTCTTTCATACTACCCGGACAGCCATCAGGTATATTCCAACGGGAAAATTGATCCGGTGAGAGTATGCCTTAACAGTCCTGATTACAGGAGATTTACACGGGAATGGGTCGATGCCGTCAGAGATATTGGAGGCAAGTTTATTTTCTGGGATGAGCCGCACCTTGCAGGAGAGGAAATGGTCAATGGCAGGCCGGCGGTGTGGACCTGCAGCTGTGAGAGATGCAGGAGGCTCTTTGAAGAAAGATATGGAAAGCGTATGCCATCCGGGCTGACGCATGAGGCGGAAGAATTCAGGATATGGACGGTTGCCGATTATTTCAGGGAGGCAACGGCCTACAGCACCGGAAAAGGTATGGGGAATGGCGTATGTGTTATGCTTGGTGATGAATTTGGTGTAAACCTTGAATCAATAGAATCGGTTGCAAATATAGATACGCTTCAGAATATAGGCTCAGACCCCTATTGGTATGGCTATGAGAGCACCGACCCATATGAATTCGTATATAAGGCTGCAAGAAAGAATCTGGAAATATCAAACAGGTACAATAAGGACCATAACATTTGGATTCAAGGATTTGCAGTACCCGCCGGAAGAGAAGAAGAGATAATAAGCGCTGCCGATGCGGCATATGATGCCGGGGCAAGAAATATTCTTGTGTGGGGTTACCGCGGGGCTGAATCGAATGATTACAGGGCGCAGCAGCCTGATTTGACATGGAAGGTCATAGGTGATGCAATGTACCGTATAACGGATAGAGATCGCAACCGGCGGAGGGAATTGAGCCGGGACGCAGTGAAAAGACTTGATTGATACGGCATTTTTATTAACAGATGAGTCGGGGAAAAATGAGAGTGTTCTTTCAAAGGAAAGCTCAATGTTTTTACCTCCATGCTTAGTGAGTAAAAAATTTTGCTCTATTAGTTTATCCACTAGATAGCCCTTTATTGCGAAAAATATTTACAATTTAAAATTGTGAACTTCTCCAGAATGGCAGATATACCTTCTTTCAGTGAAAACCGGAAGCGGGTCACTCGCGCAAAAGCCTCAGCGTCAGGCACCTTAAGCTGCCGCCGCCTGCCAGCAAGGCGTCGGGGTGAAATTGCGTAAAGCGAACCCCCATTGATTCAAGTATCTTCCGGGTTGCAGGTTTCAGAGAGATATCATAGTTAATGATATGGTTGGGTTTCAGCGTAATAAATGATGTTCCCCATTTTTGCTGCTCCTCGTCTGAGATGGGAATCAACTCCACATCCCTCTTACTCATCCATTCTGCAAAATCGATTTCCTGCCTCCCGGCTTTATTGATGTGCCAGCAATGACGAAAAGCAGGAGGATAGAACAACCCCAATTGATCCGACATCCTGTTAAATATCATGTCCGGGTGCATGAAACGCCTGGCCTGCGGTATTTCAGTATAAACGATATCTTCAAAATGTTTCAGCGCGAAAGAGAAAAACCGCTCAATAGATTCCATATTATGCCGTTCAGTATCTGCAACAAAGATGGTTTCGGGTGATAAGGCAATGAAGCCTTCAAACTGATCTCCGGGATCACACTCATGCAAGATTGGAATACCAAGAGCCAACAGAGCTTCCCTGACGACAAGTTCTTCATACTGCCGTCCCCCCGGGCACATGGCTGATAAAACCGCCCCTTTACCTGTGATGACTGCAATGTCATTCAAATAAGCCAGGTTTGGAAGACGCGACATGAGCTCCCTGTTGTTGACTATAAGCTCCGACAATTCAATTACATCTACCGCATTATCAGTTAAAAGCTTCCGGTAAGCCTTGTGTTCATCAATATACCTGTCATAGTCCGGCACCTTGTCAAAAAGGTAGAACCTGAGGTTGGTTTCCTTTACCTGCCGTATGGATTGTTCCGGGCAATGCAGCATCACTTTCTTCAATTGGCCTATTTTTTCCGCACCATAATGTCGCAGAGGTTTTATATTCATAAGGACAGCTCCTGTTTTCAGCTTTTTATGTATTGTACCCATGCAAGCCGATTTTATTGCGGGTGAAGTATTAAGAAAATGTAATTTTTGGCACATTGCCATCATCGGCATGTTTAAAGCAGAGAATCGAGTTCTGGCATATGATAGGAAGATGTATGCAGTATCTGATTCTGTAGCCGAATTATGGTATAATGAAGAAAAATAATATTGAGGTTAATAAGAATGAATAAAGAGAAAGTAGTTGGATTTATTACAATAATAAGTGCAATAGTAACTCTTGTCAGTGAGTTATTTTACTTTATTTTACCGATCCTTTTATCACATTCGTTTCAGCTAACATCAGGTAAACCAGGTTCAATTGGGATAATCGGAGGGGCAGATGGGCCAACTGCTATTTATGTAGCACATCAACCGTCGTTACATATGTTCACGATTATAGCTGCTATGATAACAGTCGCCGGGACCGCATACCTATTTATAAAAAGAAAACAAAATAATTAGTTTGCTATATATTGACATTACTGGCTTTATACTTTTCTAATAAATTAGTATAGAATTCTGATAAAGTTGTTCGTTTCCATAATATGTGCTAAAATTATCTATGCAATAGGATTGTTCTGGCATATTTATGAATCGCTTGGTAGGTGAGCTTACAAAAACAATTCATTTAATTGCAGGAATTACCACTTATTATATTGAAATTATACTTTGCTACAAAACTAGAAGAAAATTATTTTGTCTGAGGCTGTGCGAAAACGTTTAAAGGTAAAAGAAAGCCATTAATACTAGAATTACTATGAGGTGCTTATGATGAATGATACCATTAATTGGCTATTGAATAGTGAACCCTGGATAGAATACAGAACAAGATTGGACTTGTTAGGACAATCTGAACAAGACCAGAGCGTTAGAGAAGCAAAGAACAGGATTATTTCACATCCGCAAATTCAAGGATTACTTAATGATTTATATAAATGGCAAGAACAAATTGTAAATAATCATAAAAATGCAGAACTGCCACTACACAAACTCTCTTTTATAGCAGACATTGGCTTAGGTATAAAAGAACCAGAGGTAAGTAAGATTGTCAATTTAATTATGGCACATCAGGATACTAATAAAATATTTCAAGTAACAATGAATATTCCAAAACATTTTGGAGGATTAGGTGAAAACACTTGGGGCTGGATGCTATGTGATGCACCAATTATTTTTTATTCATTAATAAAATTTGGTGTTCCAAGTTCTTCGCTAATAAGTGGTATTTCGTATTTAATATCCTTTATCAGAGCTAATGGTTGGCCATGTACTGTGTCTCCAGAAATGGGTAAATTCCGAGGCCCTGGAAGAAAAGACGACCCTTGCCCTTATGCGACCTTGTTAATGTTAAAACTACTTTCACAAGTTAAGGAATTTAAAAATTGTAACGAATGCCGGGTAGGAACCGAAATTCTGCTTAAATTATGGGAAGATAGCAGGGAAGTTCACCCCTATATGTTTTATATGGGAATTGATTTTAGAAAACTTAAAGCTCCAACGATGTGGTATGACATTGTTAGTGTTACTGATGTCTTATCACAGTTTGAATGGCTGAGGAGTGACAATAGGTTAAAAGAAATGATTGAAATTATCAAATCTAAAGCGGATGACAATGGTTTTTTAACACCGGAGTCAGAGTATAAAGCTTGTAAAGCTTGGGATTTTGGTCAAAAGAAAAAACCTTCTCAATGGTTAACCTTCTTAGTTTTCAGAATATTAAAAAGAATGGAAACTGAAAGATAGGAGGAGCATAAACCCAGATATTTAATATGTTAATAAAAGTGAAAAGGAGATTTTAAATCAAAAGGCATTTATGAGTAAGATAAATTTTGACAAGCTTATTATTGCTATTAGAAAAGCTTCAAGTAGTAATATTAGGCTAATAATCGGCGGTTCATGTGCATAAAGGAGGAGCTTCCTATTATAAGCGGTACCAAATAATATAGTATATAAAACAGCATTGAGCTCAGTATTCTGGAACTTATTTATAAGAATTGCAGTCACAATTTAATAGATATAAATAATATTACCAGAAGGATTGAGGGAATTATGCTGAAATTCTCTAAAATAACAATATTCATCATATCGGTGCTAACAATGTCTATATCTGCGGGATATTCGGATAATACTGCTTTTGAAGGGAAAACTGGTTTGGAGATTGAAAAGACAATTAGTAAGGCAGATATAGAAGATGAAAATAATAAAGCTGGCAGCAAAAATGGAGAAGCTGCTGAAGAAGCTGCTGGATCAGCTGAAGCAGATCAACAATACGCCAAACTTTTCGAGCTGAACCTATATTCGGATGAGACAACGTATAAAACAACAGATAAAATTACAATCTGGGCTACTTTGAAATACATCGGAGAAAATGAAAAAATAAAGATCTGGCATGCTGACCCATATATAAGCTTTACTATTACCGACGGTAAGGACTTCAATACCGGAGGTGCATTTGATGAGATTCTTGCTACTACAGAGCTGGAAAAAGGGCAGCTTTATCGTTTTGATTTTTCAAAAAGCGGAGGCTTTACTGCTGAAGATCCTAAAGCTGAATTCTGGAAGAAGTTTTATGCGGAAAAGGATTTGTACTTGCCGGAAGGTGAATATACCGTCAAGGTATCTACGGCATTTTCATTAACGGAGAACATCGGAGAGAGCAAGTGCAGCCTGTCAAAGGAATTTTTAATTAAGGTAAAATGAGGGGATGACTACGCAAAAAAAGTTCGAATCCTTTATTAAGAATAAAAAGCTTCATATTTTCTTATTACCGGTATTTATCTGTGTTATATTAATTTACATTTCGAATGCCGGTTTATTTGCTGTTCAAAAAAATATAGTGAGTAGCTGTAAATCCGACCTGGATAAGGACGGGACCGTAGAGGAGCTTTATCTCACAGCGGAAAAAGGCAGCTTATATGGGAAGGAGCTTATCATTACGAAAAATAATGAGGAAATCGGCAGATATGACTTTGAGGCTTTGAAACCATGGAAGGTCCAGGTTGCGGATGTAGATGGGGACGGCGGAAATGAAATTTCTGTAGGAGTGTATAAGACGGCTGAATTCCATCCTGTCATGGCAAAAAGGCCTTTCATTTATAGCTGGAATGAAGGCGTGCTCTCTCCTAAATGGCTTGGCTCCAGACTCTCCAGGCCATTTGACGACTATATATTCTGCGATATCGATGAAGATGGAATGGAGGAATTGATTTCCATAGAACTTCTGCCGGATGGCCGGAAGGTTATCAATTCATATAAATGGAAAGGCTTTGGGTTTGAAGGTATGGCGGAGAGCCGGGACTTTCAGGAGATCACCGGATTGCAGAAACAGGGGTCAGAGGAAAACGGCATTTCAATGGTATCGGCGGATGTCAGTGAAGATGGGAACGTGAAACATGTGGTTTTTTGTTATCGGGACGGGAGATTAACTGGACGCGATGATAATTGAATGGGCAGCATAGGTAATCCAGACCGGCGGAATAATTTAAAAGAGCAGTAGAGGAGATAGTGGTATGAGTAGTAAAAGATTGATTTCAATAGTTGTATGCGCAGCATACATTATGATGTTCCTGGTTTTTTCATCCGGTTGCAGAGCAGACAAAAGGAACGATGGGAGTAGCTTGGAGAGGACGAACAGCGCTTCTTCAGAATCAACGAAGGGAAAGCAGGAAAATACGGCAGCCGGCAACACAGATAGTCAAAATACAGACGGCCGGAATACGGATAGTCAGACCGCAGGCAGCCAGAATACGGACACCGGCGGAGAATTACCGGCCAAACCGGTATTCACCAATAGATTAGCTGAAAAATATACCGAGCCGGAATTTAAGCTGAGCGAGTATGCAAAAGAGGTTTCGCCGTACAAAGTCAAAAGCGACCTGTCCAATATCGAGAATCTGGAGCAGTTCGGCAAATTTTCTGCAGATCAAAAGAAACTGCTGTCGAAAAACGGGTTTGTTGTCACACCTTCAACAGAAGAGCAGCTGTTTTATATTTATGAAAGAAATCTATACTTGAAGCTGCCCAGTTTTGTGACGGCGGACTCTGTCCTTCAGGTATACCATGTATTCTATGACTACTCATTGAGGACGCTTGAATCGGAAAAGCTGATGGGATTGCTGGAGCAATTGACGGATGATATGCTGAATAAGTCTATTATAATCTATAATGACTTGAACAATAGTGAAGTCAAGGTGGAGGCGCTCGCGAACATCGCTTATTTTGGTGTGGCGCAGCTTGCATTGGGAAAAGGGCTTCCGGAAAATATCCCGGCTGAGGCGAAACAACTGGCGGAACAGGAATTTGCGCTTATTACGGCAGCAGAAGGGTTTAAAAAATCATTTATCTTCGGGTACGATCTGGATTACAGCCAATACAAGCCACGCGGGCATTATACTAGGAGCGAAGCTTTTGAGAGGTACTTTAAGACTATGATGTGGTATGGGAAGGCTCCTTTTGCCCTCTGCATTGAAAAGGACGGCAGGAAGGTGCTTGAT